>DATKQB010000081.1:0-119501 GCA_035523795.1 Verrucomicrobiia bacterium
CGATCATCGCTCGGGCTCCGGGCTCACCGCCAACCGGATAAACCTACCCTACGCCTCGGAACTCTATCCTGCCTTCGACTGGGTCTTCCCGTTCTCCTCGACCAGCACTTTGCTATAGACCCTTACCTGCCCTCCTTCCAATCTTTCGATCAGAAGGTGACTGGGCTTGAGCCCCGGACGCCGCACCAACCGGAAAAACTCAAGAAGCTGTCAAAGAACGAGTATGTTTCTACTCTTTTTAATTTTCCGGTCAACGAAAAATACGCGCCTGTAACTATCCGCAAAATCAATCGAGTGCACGCCGTTCACAGCCCGGTGCCAGAAAATAGTGCACCGGGAACTACCATTCCTCGCAGAACCGGTGCCAGGCACGATATTTCCGCACAATGCATCGAGTCAGATCAGTGCCAACAACGACGACGAACCTTGTTATGCGGCTGTGAATATCGCGTGCATCCCGCGTGGGGCGAGGGGTTTCCTGGACTTGAAATTCATAAATCAGACGCCGTGGTCGCCTATAATGCGCCGATCTCGACCTGGAGGATCCCATGCACAAGAAGTTTCTCCGCGTCTACTTACTGCCAATTCTCGTTGTGATATCTCTCGCATTGATAATGCACGATCGGCAGAGCATTGTTCATGCTCGAGAACCCATGAAGGCAATGCGATTGTTTACCGGATCGGATGGCCTCTCGCATGTCGACCAAGTCGAAATCAAGCTTTCGCCGAGGCCGGGATCGGTTGAAGGAGAGCAATCCGAACCGGTGAAAGCCGCCCAGTCTTACGTCGTCCGTCTTCAGCCCGGCTACTTTGAAAGCTGGCACAACGCGAACGCTCGCCGCTATGTCGTCCCTGTCAGTGGCCAGGCGGAAGTTGAACTCTCTGCAGGAGGGAAGGCTGCCATCGAGCCGGGCCAAATTTGGATTGCCGAGGACCTTACCGGCAAGGGACATACTTTTCGCGTCGTCGGCGATCAGGAATGGATTGCTGTTTTCGTAGACTTTGCCCCGTAGCCAGCCATCGTGAAACCACGGCGGCGAGTCGCGGCTAT
This sequence comes from Verrucomicrobiia bacterium, assembly GCA_035523795.1. Lineage (GTDB taxonomy): Bacteria > Acidobacteriota > Terriglobia > Terriglobales > Acidobacteriaceae > Sulfotelmatobacter. Next base: position 1,052 of record DATKQB010000081.1, read on the forward strand.
CCTGGATAGCCCATCGCTGCACCCTATATCTCATGAAACAGGAAAGATGGCCCATAAAATATCGATTCTTCTTGACAATAAATAAGTACTTATATAATAATTTACTTATGAATGTGCTCGATACTTCTTTCGCAGCTCTCGCCGATCCCACCCGCCGGGCGATTCTGTCGCGCTTGGCTTCAGGTGAGGCGACGGTCAATGAGCTGGCAGAGCCCTTCAACATCACGCAACCAGCCATCTCTCAGCACCTCAAGGTGCTCGAGGCCGCAGGTCTGATCGTCAGCCGGGTCGACGGATCCCGGCGTCCACGGCGCTTAGCAAAGGAAGGAATCGAAGCCATGGATCAATGGCTGGGTATGCTCCGGAAAGCTCTCGAAGGGAATTACGACCGTCTCGACCATGTTTTGGCTCGAATGGAATTACACAAGAAGGGAAAAAGCGATGAATAAGCTCACTCTGACGACTGAAGGCGATACTCACGTGATCGTGAGTCGCCATTTCGAAGCTTCCCCCGAAGCAGTCTATCGCGCACACACTGATCCCAAACTGATTCAGCAGTGGCTTCTCGGTCCCGAGGGCTGGACGATGCCTGTCTGCGTCAGCGAGCCTCGTTTAGGCGGCAAAATTCGCTACGAGTGGACACATCCAAAACAGGGAGGCTTTCATTTGACTGGTGAATACATCGAGCTTGTTCCTTACAGCAAGATCGTTCACGTCGAGCGCATGTTTCTTCCGGAACCGACCCCGGAGAATCACATCGAAACCTGTTTCGAGGCGGACGGGAGTGGCACTCTCATGAAGATGCGAATGACCCTTCCGGACGCTCAAACCCGCAAGGCCATGCTTGCAACTGGAATGGAACGTGGCATGGAGATGAGTTATGTTCGGCTGGAAGAACTTTTGCCGGACGATGCTACGAGTGCACAACGCGCTGTCAACCAATAGGGTCCCGTGCGTACCGTTCAGCCGAATGCCTTAACACTCGGTAACGGAGGAATCCCAAATGCGAGAGCTCATCGCTGACCTGTTTCTCTCCCTGGATGGATTCGCCTCGGGTATGGGCGAGAAGCCCTACTTCGGTTGTTTGGGTCCAGAACTGGAAACCTGGGTCCGGGAGAATCTTGACCCGCCCCAATACCTGATTATGGGACGTGTGACCTATACCGCTCTGGCTGGATTCTCGGCCAACGGCAAGGACGAAGTCAGTCGGAAAATGAAGGCAATTCCAAAGCTGGTGTTCTCCAGCACTCTCAAAGAGCCATTGCAGTGGGAGAACACGCAGCTGGTGAGAGGTACGCTGGAGCATGAGATTCCCCAGTTGAAGCGGGAAGGTACAAAAGTACTTCGTTCAATCGGCAGCATCAGCCTGGTGAGAAGCATGATCGAATTGAACCTTGTCGATCGACTGCGGCTCATGTTTTTTCCGGTCATCCTCGGAAAATTAGGGAGAGAGCCAGCATTCGCGAACTGCAGGAGAACCGAACTCGAACTCATTGCTTGCCGCTCAGTCGATTCCCGCATCATGCTCGTGGAGTATGCGCCGGGCAGAAGCCGGAACAGGTGAGAGCGCCGCGCTCAAAATCGCAGACGTGCCCGTTACGCTCCGGTCGCTTTTCGCCTCGCCGGAGCCGCAACGCCCTTGGAGCCCCCCCTTTTGCCTTGATTGCCGATCAGATCGGCGACTGTAGTGTTCTCGAGGATTCTGGCAGCGGCATCGCGTACAGCCAGGAAAACTTCGTACAGCGCACGGTGATCGGCATCATTCGCAATCAGGCCGCGCAATTGCTCGGCATCGCCTAAGGGAGCTAGTGGACCGTCAATCAAGCGGATGATATCGCTCAGCGGAATCTCTCCCGGATTTTTCCGCAGGCGGTACCCTCCTCGTGCGCCGCGTACGCTATCCACCATGCGCGCATTCTTCAATTCGAGCAGAATCAGCTCCAGGAACTTCTCCGGCAGATCGCTTTCTCCGGCAATGTCACGAATTTTGATTGCGCCCTGGTTATAGCGCCGCGCCAGCGTCATCATGGCCTGCAACGCATACAAACCTTTTTGCGAAATCTTCAAAGTGGCCCGACCTCCCGTCCAGCGTAGATTGTCCCCCATTTCCCGCTTTCTGCATAGAACTAGTTGAGATATGGGAAGTCAGTTGTGTTCAGCGCTGGTCGACAGGTTTGGGATAGGAACTGCCACTAGGGATCAACCGAGATTTGCCAGGAATCCGCGGGCTGAGAAGTACAGCGGGAAGGGCTGGTAGTCGACCAGGCAGAAGCGAACACAAAACTAAGCTGCCATGTGGCTGGCAGCTGGCCGCTGAGCTCACCGGGAACTAAATTTCTGGTGCCATCGAAGGGACTCGAACTTGAGCCGATTTGGCGGCGTGAGCGCGCCGCGTAGCGGAAGCGGGAGTCGCCAGGCGAAATCCTCAGCGGAGCGAGGGACCTCACGCTTCACGAAAGTTTGCTTGGACCTGGTGCCATCGAAGGGACTCGAACCCCCACACCGTTGCCGGTACATGGACCTGAACCATGCGCGTCTGCCAATTCCGCCACGATGGCAAGTGGACTTCATCGCGGCAGCCGGAAAGCCGCCGCATCAGGAAGACCTGCGTTTCCTATTTTACAGGCGAGCGGCGGACTGTCAAACCGCCCGCTCTGTTATAGTTCCTTCGAAATTTCTATCTACGGATTCTGGAGACCTCGATGAATCGCCCCGTGCTCGGCGGCAAACGGAACAAACGATCCCTAGCTCTCGATATGTTCTTATGCTCTCTCCTTCTTGGCGGCTTCGCAGCCGCCCAACAATCCGCTGATGAAGCTGCGATCCGAAAAGCCGACACAAACTGGGCGAAAGCTGCCCAAACCAAGAAAGTCGAGGCGTGGATGGCGTTCTACTCCGAGGACGCCACTGTCCTGCCACCTAATGACCAACTCGCTCAAAGCAAGAGCGCCATCCGAAAAAGCATCAATGACCTGTTATCGTTACCGGACCTTTCCATTGCGTGGCGACCAGCCAAGGTCGAGGTGGCGCAGTCGGCTGATATCGCATACTCCTACGGGACTTACAAACTCAACTTCTCTGGACCAGCCGGCAATCCTACGGAAGACCGCGGAAAATACCTCGAAATTTGGAAAAAACAGAAAGACGGCACATGGAAATGCGCCGTCGATACCTGGAACTCGGACCTGCCCGCCAAGTGAAACGCTGTTACGAACCACGTCCCGATGCGGGAAGCCGAGAACCGAATGTCAGAAGCCTGCCTTATTCCAGCTTCGCGTTCATCGTGATCTTCGCGTTCAGCACTTTTGACACGGGGCATCCCTTTTCCGCTGCCTCAGCGTACTTCTGAAACGTCGCCGCATCCGCGCCCGGCACTTTGCCCACGACATCAATGTGGCTCGCCGTGATCGTCCATCCAGAATCCAGCTTTTCCATCGTCAGCGTCACATTCGTCGAGATGCTCTCCGGCGTCAGATTCGCTCCGCCCAACTGTGCCGATAGCGCCATCGAAAAGCATCCCGCATGCGCCGCCGCAATCAGTTCCTCCGGATTCGTTCCTGGAGCATTCTCAAATCGCGTAGTGAAAGAATATGGCGTATTGTTCAGCACTCCTCCCGGAGCTGAAATCATTCCCTTGCCATCCTTCAGCCCACCCTTCCAAACCGCACTCGCCTTGCGTTGCATTTCATTCTCCTTGCCTGATTTTGCTCAAGATAGATTTCGACAAACGCTCAGCTATTGTAGACGGAGACGAGCCCACGCGTCCCGGTCCGCAACTGCGCGGGGAATCACTACAACCTTTTGCTGGTTTTTCTGAAGGCTGACAGCTGAAGGCTGACGACTGGTTTTCAGTAGAAGTCCGAGCAGCTTAAGTAGAATCCGCACTGCGAACATTTCAGCTTGCAACGGCTCTCATGCAACTTCACGGAACAATTCGGGCAATACTGCGCTGGATCTCTAGACGACAGATTTCTCGATTCCGCTCCCGCCCCATGCCCGCGCTCGCTTGTGACCGAAACTGCGGGCTCTCCGATTTTCGTCGCCTTGGTCTCTGACACTCTTCTAGCCACCAACCCGACTTCCGCAGAAATCCCGGTTCTTGGAAGGCAAGTCCTTAGGCCGCCATCTCGTTTGCTGCTGCCATTGATCGGCTCCAGCAATCCGCGACCAGCAACCACGCACCCAGCCGACGCCAAACCTTCACATACTTCCCGTGCTCCGGGACCATCTTCCCATCGGGCTGACGCAGCACGGCCGTGAATCTGCCTAACTCCATCGCCATGTCTCCGGAATGATCGATACGCGTCGTTTCCAGCCGCACATCGCTATAGCCCGATTCGCCGAGCTGCCGCAGCAGACGCTCGACGGCCTTTTGGCCATACGCCGCTTCCAGCCGCGGAGCTATCAGGACGCCATCGTTTGCAAACAGCGCCGCCGCCTGATCGTAATTTCCTGTGTTGAATGAGGTTGCGAAATCTTGGGTTGCATCGCGGAGTTGAGACTCCACGTCTCTCAGCGGACGCAGATCCGCTGGGCCAGTCGAGTACGGCCGATACATCTACTACCTCCTGGGGGAAGGCAAACCGGAAACCTCGTCTGTGACCGCACTGGAGGCCTGCCGGTAAACTATTCGGAACATTCTAGCGCACTTGCCTGTGCAAACCTGAGAATCTTTTCCTCGGCCCATCCTTATGTTCTATTGCTCTATCAGCGGTCGAATGGCGCGGGACGGCTGGGCAACTTCTGCCCCGTCAGACTTGCTGATGCAACGCTCGGCTTCGGTTCCAGTCGCAAGCCCGGATTTTGGCTCGCCGCAATCTGCTTTTTCAACCGTTCCATAAGTCTTTGCAGTTTCCGCGCTTCGTGATCTCTCTCGGCCTGTTCACACATCTTTTGGAAATCTTGCGGAGGAAAACTAATGCGATTCGTCATAGGAGATAGTCCTCATCCACGAGAGGCTTTATTAAGAAGCGACAGTCTACCTTATATCCACCCTCTTGCCCATCCCCTTAACTGCCGTGCGAACTCCTACACCGATTCCCCCAGTAAATTCTAATTAGGGGAACGCAGACAATCTCCGACTTCACCTCCGATTCTCACATCACTCCCAGGCTGGGACGCCCGCCGCGCCTTTCCCGGCAAGCCTGAGGCAATTTCTTTATCTCACAGCTTGGCGCTTTTGCACCGACGCTCGCCTCTTCTATTTGCATACCCATCGGGACGTAGACGTCCTCAAAAATTCGTCGGGGCGCGATGCTGATCACTCCCTCCACCGATTCCACCAGATAATCCCCCTTATGTCCTACATGCTGCCGCCCCAGCGGGTCGACAAAGCTGAGGCTTGAGTTGAGTTGTTTGGCCTTGACCAAAAAACGCGTGCGATACGTCTTCCATTCCCCTGATTTCATGGCGCGAATTTCCCAATGCTCCATCTGTCTCGTGTAGAAAATATTGCCGAAATGAATACTGAGTTCGATCCGAAAAACGCGATGCTTGCAATTTCTTTTGTAAGAGAGCGAAGCTGACTCTACGAGCGAAACTGCCGCCGGTCAATTCAATATTTTTGGTGCACATGAGGAAAAACAAGTCCGTTGATTCTTGACCATTCGAGTTAGTAAAGCGTGCTCTCAAGCACTGCCTCTCAAGCCGCGAAGCACTAAGATTTTTCCCCGAGCTCTTTCCTCGGTTGTCATCGCAATCAACTTCACATTTCAGAATCTCCACAGCCCGTTCACAGGAAATACGAAAATGAGAGCAGACAGATCGCGAGCTTTAGCCCCGAGGTGCACAACAGCCCGGATCAAACTCAAGAATCCAATTCGAAATTGCTCTCGCCTCTTCGTCCTGAACGGCATCCAAACCGCAGGCAAGTGCCGCTTTGCAATTCATAATGAGGTGGAATATGACCAAGGATCCAGTGTGCGGAATGAAAGTCGACGAGAACAACGCGAAAGCCGAAACCAGCTTTGCCGGAAAGAAGTATTACTTCTGTTCCGACGAATGCAGAAGGCAGTTCGAGCAGCATCCGGAAAATTACGTCCAAACCGCCGCATAGAGCGCGGCCTCGCCACTTGTCGGCAATCCCGATCGCCGACGTCTGCAACAATCCGGTACTCCTGCAAAGAAAACGGCCCTCGCCGCAGCGAGGGCCATTGAAAATTTTCCAGCGACTGTTACCTGTGTGCCAGCGAAGGCTCGTGCATCTCTTTCCCGGCCTTCAGTGACGCATATCGATGATTCACTTCGTCCCAATTGATCACGTTCCACCACGCCGCCAGATATTCCGGCCGGCGGTTGTTATACTTCAAATAATAGGCGTGCTCCCACACGTCGTTGCCGAAGATCGGATACAACCCCTGTGACATCGGATTGTCCTGGTTCGGCGTCGTCGTGATCTGCACTTCGCCGTTGGCTTTGCCAACCAGCCAAACCCATCCCGATCCAAACTGCTTCGCTCCGGCATCGTTGAACTTTGCCTGAAAATCTTTGAAATTGCCGAAAGTCTTGTTGATCACTTCCGCGATCGGTCCATTCGGATCGCCTCCGCCCTTCGGCTTCATGATCTTCCAGAACATTGTGTGATTGACGTGTCCGCCGCCATTATTGCGGACCGCGCCGCGGATGTCTTCGGGCACGGCGTTCAGATCGCGGATCAGATCATCGGCGGATTTATTGGCCAGCTCGGGATGTTTTTCCAATGCGGCATTCAGATTCTTCACATAAGCGCCATGGTGCATGTCGTGATGCAGGGTCATCGTCTGCTTGTCGATGATCGGCTCCAGGGCGTCATAGGCATACGGCAACGGTGGTACTTGATGAGCCATGATTGTCCTCCAGACTTAAAGATGCCAGTTTAAAGATGACCGATGACGGATTTTTGATGCAGTCGGATTTAGCGATTATATCGCCAAGTAGAGAAATGGGTCAGAAGGCCGATCGAGGACTGCGGGTGCCCCACCCTTGCCGCATTTTGTGCGACAGGTGGGGATTTTGACCGTCCAGCTTTACTTTCGCGTGTCGTCCATTGTTGTGCCGCTCGGAGTGGCCAGCCGCATCAAATCCGCCACCAGCGCGGACATCCCATTATCAAAATTTTTCATTGTCTTCTCCTGATAATGCGGTCCGCCCTGCTGCTTCACCGTCTCGGAAAGCGCCCATAGCACCGCGTGGGTCTTCGGATCCAGTATCACCAGCCGCAGCCCGCCCGGTGCCGGTGCGCCAACGTATGTGCGGAAGCGGAAATCCAGAATCAGGTCCGCGTCCGCCGGCGCAAGCACCGGCTTGAATCTTCCTCCGCCCTCTATAGCCGCGAAAAACTCATTGTAAGGACGGCTCGGATCGAAACTTTTCAGAAACGTCACTCGCGGATCGGGCTCCTCACCCTGCGCATTCGAAATGAATACCGTTTTCGCATTCACGATCTGCACTGGAACGGGAGCCTGCGGCGGGGCGCTCGGTGTTGCCTTCTGCGCCACACAGAAAAATTCCGTGCACAAAATCAACGCCATCGTGAGCATTACCGATTTCATAGCGCTCTGTCCTCCGTGGGAAAGCTCTGTTCTGCTTTGTGTCGAATCCATCTCGAAAGCGGGTGCCCCACCCTTGTCGCGTTTCGTGCGACAGGGTGGGGATTTTGACTTACTTCAAATTCGCACGGAATGCCCAATAGCCTGTCCCGAACTCATCGCAGTCCCTCTGTGTCATCTGTGGTGAAACTAATTGTGCTAATCCGCGCGAATCCGTCGCGAAGGCTCCTCACTTCCGCCCCAGCAACCGGATTCGCGACGTGAACGCTCGCCCGATGCAACCGCTGAATGTTGGCTCCGGATGCGTCACCGGATCGATCACGTTGTTCACCACATACGGATCGCACCGGCCCGTAATATTGTCCATCCCTCCGCGCAGCGCCAGATAGTATCCAAGAAAATGAAATTTCTTTTCCAGCTGCACATTCAGCGTGAAGTATTCCGGATACCGGTGCGCATTGGCCACTCCTATAATCTCTTGCTGATCTGTCAGGTCACTGAAGGCAAATCCAGTGCGCGCCTCCATCGAATACGCGATCTCAGTCTTGTGCAGAATTGGCAGCTTGAAAAACGGCAGATATCCCCAGGATAAAAACCGGTTCGGCGTGTCCCACGGATAGACTCCCTCCTGCTGCGCGCTCAAGATCGGGTTGTCGACATTAAAATCCAGCACCTGGTTCGCCCACGAGCGCGAGTGCGTGTACGATCCCATCAGCATGTAGCTTTCGCGAAAGTTGTGCCGCAGCGTGATTTGAAACGCGTCATAGTGATCGTCGCGCGTATTCTCGAGAAAAAAATTCCCGCCCGCTGCCCCATTCAGCGTGTTGTAGACGAAATCCCGCGTCCCGCGTTTCTCCAGGAACTCCGCCTTCATGTAAATCGCCTTGGGAAGTTTCTTCTCCAGGCCCAGGCTCCAGTTTACGAACCGCGGAACCTGCAGGGTGCCTGTGCTTGCAAGAAAACTCGTTGTCAGCGGTCCGGTCACATTGATGCAATTCGCGCTGCAGGTCGCACTGGTGAGCGTATAAAACGTGTCTTGCCGCGTTCCGGTAAACGGCCGCGCCACAAGAAAGATCGGAGTCTCGCCATACAACAATCCAATCCCGGCGGAAATTTTCGTCGTTCCACTGTTGTCCAGCACATACGTTCCGGCCAGCCTCGGAGCTATCTCGGCATGCCGCACAATCTCATCCCAATCCAGCCGCACTCCCGGCTCTATCAGTAACCGATTCGTCACGCCCCAGCGGTCTTCGGCGTATGCGCTCACCTGCGCGTTGTATTGGGTGTGCAATGGCGCCGGGCTGAATGTCGAATACCGGGTGCATGGGAAGCTCGAATTCTGCGTCGCCGTCAGGCACTCATCGGTAGAAGTTAACGCGTTGCTATCCGTCAAAAACCACACCGGCTGCCGAGAGAACTCTGCATCATAAAAAATGCGGTCCAGATCGACTCCCATCTTCAAGTCATGCCGGCCATGCCACTGGTGCGAAGGCAGGAATAGATTCGCCAGCCCCTGCCATCGCCGCGCATGCGTGGCGTCGGTCAGATAATAATTTCCTCCCGCCCCCAGAACTGTATTCGTGTAATAGGGCTGAGTTCCGTACGGCGTCAGCGCCGCGTTGTATTGATCGAACCCGAATCCCGTTTCCAGCAACTCACCACCTTTGAAGTAGTGCTGGTTCTTGGCATCGGCCACATACACGGACTCTGCATCTTTAGGGTTGCTCAATTGCGGGCTGTATGGTGATAAGCCGTCGTACTCATCGTTCAAATGATTTATCAAGAAACGCGTCGTCAGGATGTCGCGGTTCGTTACGTTCGTTTGCACCTTGAACAGATTTCCTATCCTCAAGACATGATCGTTATCCTGTCCTACCGGCAGCTCGGTATAAACAACGTTGGTGAAGCCGCCATCGAACGCGTCATAAAACCATGCCTTCCCTTTCTCAATCGGCCCAGAGAATGTCAGGCGCGGAACAATCTCGTCAAACCGCAGCCCATGCTTGTCCTGAACCGATGGAATGAAATCCGTCGCTAGAAAGCGGAAGTGATCGTCTCCTACGCCCGTGTTCAAACTCAATACGCCGCCCGGACCTTTCCCGTATTCTGCCGGCTCTCGCGCCGGTTCCACTTGAATCGACCGGAACGAGTCCGTGCTGATGCGCACCAGCAATTGCCCGTTCGCTGGTTGCGTCACATTGAATCCATCCAGCAGCGTTTCCGTTTGATACGTCTCGGCTCCGGCCACATGCGGCTGCCCCGACTGGTCCTGCACCACGCCCGGAATGTAATTCAGAACATTGCGGTAATCGTTCGTGGTCGCGTAGGGAATATCAATGATGTCGATCCCGCTGAGTGACTCCTGCGCCGAAACCTGCGCCGCATCGATCTCCGGCGGTGACTCTTTCACATTCACTACTTCCCGCACTTCCTGCTGATGCGACATCGCTACTTCCACCGTCCCGCCGGGAGCCATCTGCACATCCGATTGCGTCACTTCATAAAACCCGGGCTTCTGCACTTTCAATTGATACGCTCCTGCCGCCAGCCCCGGAAACGAGCATCGCCCATTGAAATCCGTCTCGCACCGCACCGCCGGAAGTTGCGTGGTCGTCCCCGTTGGCTGCACCTGCAAAAGTAGGTGCGCCCCGCTCACCGCCACGCCGTTTTCATCGACCACAGAAATCATCGGCGGAGATGCCGTCTGTGCACTGGCGCTTCCCCACACCAGTGCCATCGACACTACAAGAACCAGAGCACGCATCATTTACGATTAGTCTACGTTGGGACGCCCACAGAAAGTGAGCTGTTGGCTTGATTCCCCGAAACACCGCCTGAGATCAGCAGCACTCAGGAGAATTGGAAGGAAAAACCTAAGCTTTCGTTGCCAGATAATCGCTGACCCGCCGCAAAGTATCGCGCTGCTGCTGGTTCAAGGTCAGAAACTCAAACCCGTACTTCAACCCCTGCCGGTATCGCACGATCGCCCGCACCTTCATCGGATACGGCGTCAGTGGCAGCGGAATATCCATCGTCACAATCTCTCCCGTCTCCAGGCTCCCCGTCAGCGTCGCTCCAATGCCATCCTGTCCGATTTCCGTCGATCGTCCCCAGCAGCTGCAGTGCTCGCCATTCTGAAACATCTTCACTTGCAGCCGCACATCCAGCGCGAATCGCGGAAATCTCCGTAAATGGGCATACTTGTTCGTCCTCGGCGACGATGCCATCGTCGTGCTTGCCGATGCTGCCGCTGCCCGAGCTTTCTTCTCAGTTCCCGTGGCCATTACCTTTTCGTTCTGATCGAGTTGCCCGGGGAGAATTTCAAGACAACCCAGCTCGCTTGTCAGCCTGAGCAAGCCTATTTTGCGCAGCGGATTCCAGCTCCCGTCCTAATTCCCGTGCAGCAGATATCCGGGCTCCAGCGGAAGCTTTCCGCCGATCTTCACCACCGCCACGCTGCTGTTGATCGAATACACATCCACCACCCCTACCGCTCCTGGGATCGACGCCACTTTGTTCACCAGATCCTCGTCCGATCCCGCGATCATGATCGCCGGATGATTCACCCGCCCATGATTCGCCGTCGCAATCATCTCGTTCACCTGCGACTCCGGCATCTCGAAAACTTTTTCGAGCAGCATCTTCATCTCCGGCGCCGAAGGCGCGCGCATGATGAACGTCACCGGCTTGCCATCCGGCCAGCGGCTCGTCTGTGCCTTGCACACCTTCATCAGATCCGCCAACGTCATCGCCGTAATGGTGTTCGTTTTGTTCGACACCAGCGCCAGATCGCGCGCCGCCGCCATCGATGCGCTCATCAGCAGCATCAGCCCCAAGCTTGCGATTCTCTTACCCACACGCTCTCCGCAGGACGGTCCACCGTCCAACGTGATTTTGCTGGAATTCGGACAACGGCTCAACGGCCACAAAGACCATGTACCTCCGGCGCCAATAACCTGGAGACTTATATCCGCACCATTTTCTGCCCGCCACCTTCCCCGGCCTCATCCCGAAGAACCCGCATTCCGAAGCAGACTCCCGGCTTCAGCCGGGGGGCGGCGATGCCGCGGGTTCGAAGGGATCCCCCCCGAGAGCGCCGACGGCTTGCCAGCATGCCCCGCTTACGGAACTTCTCCCCGGCTCCCGTCGTATATTCATCTGAGAGCGCGGAGCCTCCCATGTTCTGCAGCCGCTGTGGAGCGCAACTTCAACCCAACTCGGTCGCCTGTTCTAATTGCGGTCGCCGTCTCGGAGATCCTGTCGGCCCCGTCGCCCAGTCGCGTCTCCAAGGACATCTCCAGACCCTCGGCATTCTCTGGATCATTCTCGGCGCCCTCTTCCTCATTCCTGCTGTTCCAATTCTTCTTTTCGGAGGCGGTCTTCACATCGTCGTCCATCAGCAGGAGCCTCTCGCCACTCTTCTCCCCATCGCCGTTTACTTTATCGGCGCCACTCTCTTGATCCTCGGTGCGGGAGGCGTATGTGTGGGATTGGGTCTGAAGGACCATCAGCCTTGGGCTCGCATCGCCGCTATCATTCTTGGCGTCCTGGCTCTGTTCCATCCTCCGCTCGGAACCGCCCTCGGCATCTATACGCTTTGGGTCCTCCTCGCCGACGAGAACGGCGAAGAATACCGCTACCTCGGCACCTCGGCGTGAGATCTAACTGGGCCATGGTCCAGACCGCCGGGTCAATGAGTGATATGGCGATGTTTCGCCAACCATCGTGCTGAGAGACCGCCAACCTCCACCCCTCCATTGACTTGCCCTAGCCCCAGTCCTAAGATTTCAGCCCAATGATTGGCCAAGCTATCTCGCACTACCGCATCGTCGAAAAGCTTGGCGGCGGAGGGATGGGTGTCGTCTATAAAGCCGAAGATTTGAAGCTTGGCCGTTTTGTCGCCCTAAAGTTCCTCCCCGACGATGTGGCCAAAGACCCACAAGCGCTGGCCCGCTTCCAGCGCGAGGCCAAGGCTGCGTCCGCGCTGAACCACCCCAACATCTGCACCATCTACGAGATTGACGACCAGCACGGCCAGGCCTTCATCGCCATGGAGTATCTGGAAGGAATGACGCTGAAGCACAGGATTGCTGGTGTGCCACTGGAGGTCGAAACCGTCCTCGACTTGAGCATCCAGATTGCCGATGGGCTTGAGGCCGCGCACGCCAAGGGAATTGTTCATCGCGACGTCAAGCCGGCGAACATCTTTGTTACCTCGCGCGGTCACGTCAAGATTCTCGACTTCGGATTGGCAAAGGTTTCGCTTACTGAGGGTACCGCCATGAGCGCGGCCACCGTCGAATCTCACGAGCATCTTACGAGTCCGGGAACAGCGCTGGGGACGGTGGCCTATATGTCTCCGGAACAGGTTCTAGGCAAGACCCTCGATGAGCGGAGCGATCTGTTCTCCTTCGGAGTGGTTCTTTATGAAATGGCCACGGGTCGGCTGCCATTTGTCGGAGAAAGCGCTGGAGGAGTTTTCGATGCCATTCTGCATAAGCAACCCACCGAAGCGGTCCGGTTGAACGCAGCCGTGCCAGCGGAACTGGAACGGATCATCGGCAAGTCTATGGAGAAGGACTGCGATCTGCGCTATCGCACGGCGCAAGACTTGCGTACCGACCTGAAGCGTCTCCGAAGGGACACCAGTTCGGGCAAAGCCGCGATGGCCGACAGCGGGACAGGCGCGAGCATAGCGGGCATCAGCAAAGTGGCGGCTGAGAGTTCTCGGTTCGCTGCCATCGCGCCAAAGCCGTCGCGAAAAAACTGGCTGCGCGCGGGAGTGGGTGTAACCCTCCTGCTGCTCACATTGGGGCTGGTCTATCGAAAGCACTTTCGGGGCGGTGGCCTCGCGGAGAATGGGTTTCATAACCTCAAGATCACCAGTCTCACCTTTTCGGGGGATGTACTCTCGGCGCAAATCTCTCCGGATGGAAAGTACCTGGCATATGTTTCGACAGCTCGTGGGAAATACAGTCTGTGGGTGCGACAGATCGAAACTGCCAGCGCCGTTCAAATCCTTCCTCCCACCGTCGAGATTCTGTGGGCTCCAACCTTCAGCCCGGATGGCAACTATTTGAACTATGAAGTCTTCCGGGCAGGAAGGATACACGGAAGCATCTATACAATTCCTACCTTGGGCGGTACGCCGCGACCTTTAATCGACCTCGCCGACAGCTCGCTCAGCTTTTCCCCGGATGGAAGCCAGGTGGCATACGTGCTCATCGAGGTAAGCTCCAGCGAGATGAAAATCATGGTGGCCAACCGGGATGGCAGCGGCGGGCGCCTGGTGGCGTCGGAAAAGGCCGTCGGTGTCGATACAGGCTTCGTGGGAGTCGGCTGGTCGCCCGATGGCAAACGTCTGGTCGTCAACCGGTCGGATGCGGATGATCCCGGCGGATTGGCGGCTTCGCTGTCGGAAGTTGACGTGGCCACCGGCAGCGTCAAGCGGATAGCTGGCAAACGCTGGCGAACCATTCGCGACCTCGCCTGGCTTCCTGATGGGAGCGGATTGCTGCTGGCGTCTCAGGAAAAAACCGGAGTTCAGGACCAGCTTTGGCTGGTCACTTATCCCGGAGGGGAAAGACGCCGCCTCTCGAACGATTTAATGGCGTATAGGTCGGTGTCGGTGTCGGCCGACGGCAATTCAATTGTAGGCGCACAGTGGGACTCATCTTCCACCCTTTGGGCCGCGCCAGCTGGTTCGCCCGATGTGGCGCGGCAAATCACCACTGGATTCATGGATGGGGGGCACAGTCTTACCATTCTCCCCGACAATCGCATCGTCTACACCGGGGATCACGCGGAAAATTGGGATCTCTTCATCGCGGACATGGACGGACAAAATATGCGCCAGTTGTCATTTGACGGACGCTATCACGATTCCCCAACCGCGTGCGAGAATGGGCAAAGCGTCGTGTACGCCACCGATTCGCTAGGCGTCAAGCACCTCTGGAAGCTCGAAGTGAGGGGTGGTTCGCCCGTACAGTTCACCAATGGAGCCGGGGAATCGGATCCAGCTTGCGCCCCTACAGGCGACACGATTTATTACATCGGCCGAACTTCCGGCGGGCAAAAGGCAATCTTCAAAATGTCCCTGGCGGGATCCACGCCCGTGCAACTCTCCGAACAACCGCCCGTGGACAGTCCCTGCGTGTCGCCCGACGGCAGACACCTGCTTTTTGCCGCCGCGCGCAAAGACGGTGCTCGGGTCTACGTGACGCTTTCGACGGCGACCGGCAAAGTCGAGTCGGAATATCCCGTGCCTTCCGCGATCTGGTACGGCGGAATCACTTGGATGCCGGACAATCGTTCAGTGGTAGTGCAGGACGCGCGATCGGGAGCGAGCAATTTGTGGGCCTTGCCGGTGCTTGGAGGAGGCCCGGAGAAACAGATCACGCACTACACAACTGGCGAGGGTGCTTATGTGCGGTACTCGCCGGACGGCAAGTGGCTAGTGATGGCACGAGGCCCGAATTCTGGCAACGCGGTTCTATTTCGCGAGGGAAACAGGTAGAACAACACGACTTGCTTTCGTCGCGCACGAGTATCTCTATTAAGAAACCGTCCCTAGGTGTCGTTAACAGGCGTTAACAGTCATTTATCTCCTCGCCTTGGCTAGCCCCCGATCGACAGTTCAACCGAGCCCCCACCCTCCCGCCCAGCTTCCCACAGCCATTCACAGAAATCTGCAATTTGTCACAGCTCCGCCCTCCTTTTCCCGTTGCTTCATCGCCCTCTTCGCCCGAAACTCTTTCTTGTTACTCCCTTCCAGGAATCGAGCTCTCGCCTCAATGTGGAAAACAGGTCGGCAATCGCGCATCAAGGCCGTCATTGCTGGAGATACAACCTATAGTGTTTCCCTCTTGACAGGCCCAACGGGCGGGAGTAACTTTGCAATCCCAGAGCACAGAAATTCCGGCTCACGGGAATGAGTCGGCTTTCTGGAGCGTAGGACAGAAGTTAACGCGCTGTGCCGAGACAAGTGCCGGCCCCTCAGGCAGAGGTGACCTGAGGCCGATCGGTTGCACGTAACTGGGAGCCCGCGTCCCGATATCCGTGACCGGGCTCTCTTAACAAAGCGGAGCGCCCGTAATGGCGCGGAGCGAGACGGAGGAGCAAGAAAAGTTCCGGTCACGCCACGGACGCTTAGCGGTTTTCTAAGGAAATGAGCGCCCGTAATGGCGCGGAGCGGGACGGAGGAGCAAGAAAAGTTCCGGTCACGCCACGGACGCTTAGCGGTTTTCTAAGGAAACGAGCGCCCGTAATGGCGCGGAGCGATCCTGAAGGAGCATAGACGAGTCGGTCAGCACACCGATCCTTCAGCGGTTTTCAAAATAATGCGGTGGCCGTTCCCCGACCCTCCCCCGGGGCGCGACAGCAACAGAAACCTGCAGCACGTTCGCACTGCTGCGAAAGCAGCGGTTTCGTATCAGGGCACGGTGCAAACGTCTTCATATCAGGGCGCGGCTTTAGCCGTGCCGAACAAACGCAACAGATAAACGCGGCTTTAGCCGCTGACGTCAGCCGAGCATATTTAGGAGGAGCCCAGATTGGAAACTTTAACCCGCCTCGTCTCCGAATCTTTAGCCCGCCATGGCCTTGATCGTCCGCTCGACTACCGTCGCCTTCAGTGGTCCCGGTGGTTCCGCTGCGAATCGCTTCGCAGTCTCCTGCAGGTTCCCAGCAAACCCGGTGTCTTCGCGGTTGCGGAGGAAATTGCGGCCTTAGGCACAAAACGGGAAGGGCACGACTTCAGTCGTGCCGAAAACAGCGCTCTTAGCGATGCGGCTTTAGCCGCTGCGGGCGCCGTAGGCCCGACGCAGAACGCTAACTCCGCTCGTCATATGCTCGCCGTCACCCAATTTTTCGAGGACGACGACATGGCGTTCACGCTGGATCGCATGTTGACCTGGCAGAATCCCATGCGCGTCCGTCTCAGCTCCGGACGCTATTTCATCCGTTACGTCATTATCCAGGACGCCGCTCAACGCCGCTCCATTTGTAGCGCTCTGAATCAGTGGATCGCCAACTCCACCGAGAAGGCCACCGGAATCGGCGCCCACTTCGCTACCTCCCTCGAATTCACCGAAAGCAATGTGGTGCGGACGCCCTCGTCCGCGCAATCTGCTGAGCAACCGGCTTCTGCTGCCGTAGAGATTCCAGTTCCAGCGGCCGCCAAGAACCCTGCAGGGGCGGCGCTATTGCTCCGCCCGGCTTCAAATGGCTCGGCCAGCAATGTTCACTGTCCACCATTCCCCTCCGGCTTTTGATCCCAGGTGACAGCCGGAGAGGTGAGATTTGAAAGGGATTGGGGGGGAAAACGGGATGCCCCCATGTCTCGCCGCTTTTGCGGAGACAGGGAAAAAGGTTTCGAGCGAATTTTCGTATCAGGGCATGGCTTTAGCCATGTCGTACCGACGAGGAAATCGGGAATGCGGCTCTAGCCGCTGAGGTCAGCCGCCTGGCGGCGCAAGAATGCAGCCCACGCCGTAAGGCGGGGGGACGGACTTCGACAAGAGGAATAAGTCCCATATAGGGACGGCACCAAACGAGAACGCTTCACCCGATCCGCCGCTGGCCACGAATCGGCGCACGAAAGAAAGAATCTAACTTAGGAGAGAGCCCCAATGCCTGATGTGAAAACAACGACGACTGCGTCCCCCACCCCTTCGTCCGCACCCGCCGTGCAAAATGCCAAGAAGGCCTCCGGCCTCTCGTTCCGTCGCTTTTTCACCAAGACCGGCGTCTCTCCTTACGACGAAGTCGAATGGGAGTTCCGTACCGCTCAAATCACCGACTCGCAAGGCAACGTCATCTTTGAGCAGAAGGACGTCGAAATCCCCAAAGACTGGTCGATGACCGCAACCAACATCGTTGCCCAAAAGTATCTTCACGGAAAACTCGGCACGCCCGATCGTGAAACCGGAGTCCGCCAGCTCGTCTCTCGCGTCGCCGAAACCATCCGCGACTGGGGGCTTTCCCAAGGCTACTTCAAGACTCCCGAAGACGGCGCCACCTTTCACGACGAACTCGTGCACATTCTTGTTCGGCAGTATGCCGCCTTCAATTCACCCGTATGGTTCAACGTCGGATGCGATCGCATCGAGCCTAATTCCGATGGCCGGAACTGGCACTGGAATCCGAAGACGCAGCAAGTCGAATTCGGCATCACTGGATACACCAAGCCGCAATGCTCCGCATGCTTCATCAACTCGGTGAAGGATTCGCTCGACTCAATCCTTACTCTCGCCAAAACCGAAGGCATGCTCTTCAAGTGGGGATCCGGCACCGGAACAAATCTTTCTCCCCTCCGCGGATCGAACGAACACCTTTCCGGCGGTGGCACTGCCAGCGGCCCGCTCAGCTTCATGAAAGGATTTGACGCCTTTGCCGGCGTCATCAAGTCCGGCGGCAAGACGCGCCGCGCTGCCAAGATGGTCATCCTCAACGTCGACCATCCTGACATCATCGACTTCATCGAGTGCAAGCAGAAAGAGGAAGCCAAGGCCCACGCCCTCGTCGCCATGGGATACGACGGTTCTCATCCCGACTCTGACGCCTACTCGTCCATCTTTTTCCAGAACGCCAACAACAGCGTTCGCGTCACTGACGATTTCATGTACGCTGTCGTTCGCGACACCGACTTCTCCACCCGCGCCGTCCAGGATGGTTCGGTCATCAAGACCTACAAAGCCAAAGACCTGCTGCACAAGATCTCCGAAGCCACTTGGCATTGCGGCGATCCCGGCATGCAGTACGACACCACCGTCAATCGCTGGCACACATCGAAGAATACCGCTCGCATCAACGCATCCAACCCTTGCAGCGAATACATGTTCCTCGACGATTCCGCCTGCAACCTTGCCAGTCTGAATCTGCTCAAGTTCGCCCCCAACGGCACCTTTGATGTCGACGCCTATCGCTATGCCGTCGATGTCCTGATCACCGCGCAGGAAATTATCGTCGACAACGCCGGCTATCCCACCGAGCAGATCATGCGCAACTCGCACGACTATCGCCCGCTCGGCCTCGGCTACGCCAATCTCGGCGCCCTTCTGATGGCGGCCGGTTTGCCTTACGATTCCGATGCTGGCCGTGATTATGCCGGATGCGTCACCGCCATCATGTGCGGCGAAGCCTATCTGCAATCTTCCCGCATCGCCGAGCTGTGCCCAGCTCTCGCCCCGGCAACTGAAGCGACAAAGAAAACATTGTCAGAAACAAATCTCGGCTCGAACCTCATGCCCGGCGGCGCTTGCCCGGGTTGGTACATCAACCGCGAACCGTTCCTCGACGTTATCCGCATGCACCGCGCTTCGGTGAATGGGATCAACAAAGGGAACGTCCCCGCCAATCTCTACGAAGCCTCGAAGTCTTGCTGGGACGAAGCCTTGCAGCACGGAGAGAAATTCGGATATCGCAACTCGCAAGTCACCGTGCTTGCTCCCACCGGCACCATCGGCTTCATGATGGACTGCGACACCACCGGAATTGAGCCGGATCTCGCGCTGGTGAAATACAAGAAGCTGGTCGGCGGCGGCATGATCAAAATCGTCAACAACACCGTGCCCACCGCGCTGTTCAAGCTCGGATACACGCACGAGCAAGCCAACGCCATCGTCAGCTACATCGACGCGACCGGCACGATCGAAGGCGCACCGCACGTTAAGGAAGATGATCTCTCCGTCTTCGATTGCTCGTTCAAGCCGGCGAAGGGAACACGCTCGATCCACTATCTCGGACACCTGCGGATGATGGCGGCGGCGCAGCCCTTCATCTCCGGAGCTATATCGAAGACCGTCAATCTTCCCGAGAACGCCACCATCGAAGACATCATGGATGCCTATCTTCAGGCGTGGAAACTTGGCCTCAAGGCCGTCGCCATCTATCGCGATGGATGCAAGAAGGCGCAGCCGCTTTCCGCCGCGGGAACGAAGACCGCGCAAAGCAGCGCCGGCGTCTCGCCCGCTGCTGTGCAGGTGGAAGAAGAAGATTTCAACGCGCCTCCCCGCTCCACGCGCCACAAGTTGCAGGAAGAGCGCGCTTCGATCACGCACAAATTCAAAGTCGGAGATCATGAGGGCTATATCACTGTCGGCCTTTATCCGAACGGGGACCCTGGCGAACTTTTCGTCAAGATGGCCAAGGAAGGATCGACCGTCTCCGGCCTGATGGATAGCTTCGCGCTTGCCGTCTCGCTGGCGCTGCAATATGGCGTTCCGCTGAAGACCTTCTGCGAAAAGTTCGCACACACGCGCTTCGAGCCCAGTGGCTGGAGCGGCAATCCGGACATCGGCTATGCCAAGTCGATCATGGATTACATCTTCCGCTGGCTGCAGCTACGTTTCCTGACCGGCCAGCAGCAGATGTTGTTTGAAAATCTGAGGCTGAAGGCAAGTCCCGAATCCCGAGATTTGAGTCCTGACGCTTCGGGAACCAGTACACAAGAATCGCTTCCGACTCGCGACGCGGGACTCAGGCCAGGCTCCGTCCACGCCGCCGATGCGCTATCGAGCATCGTCGACCTCGGAGACGCGCCCACTTGCAGCTTCTGCGGCTCGATCATGACCCGTAACGGCAGTTGCTACCGCTGCATGTCCTGCGGCAGCACCAGCGGGTGCAGCTAAGCCTGTGTGTGGGGCGTGCGCCCTCTCCTCCTCTCGCTCGTCGCCCGCCCCACCTTAGACATGGTTTTAAGAAGTGACGTGGAAGAGCGGCCCTTAGGGCCGGGTCGGGATGCCCAAGTATTTAATCCCCCTTTGACGCGCTGACATGGAAGAGCGGCCCTTCAGGGCCGCGAAAGCGCCGCTCTTCCACAGCGGTTCTGGTCTCATTGCATCCTCAGCCGCAAGCGGCTAGTGGAGCACGCGGCCCGAACGAATCTGCTGTTCCCAACCCGCTCATCCCGAGCGGGCCAGAAGTAGGAACCCGCAAAATCCCAATTCTGCGAAGAATGGGTAAGAGGCTTTTCGTTTGTCGTCCGCAACTGCAACAATATGAACAGCGTATCTGTCTGTACAGTAGTGTGCTGACGAAGTGTTCCTGAAGGAACACCCTGCAACTTCCGGAAGCATTCAGGGGAAAAGAAAGCCCCATCGTCTGCGCTGAACCCGCGCAATCGATGGGGCTGATGAGACCTTGCGACGATTAGCCGATGTGCTTATTCAGCGCCTGGGCGATGGCGTCTTTGGGCTTGTAACCCACGAGTTGCTCGACGACCTGCCCGCCCTTGAAGACCAGCAGCGTGGGGATGCCGGTGACTTTGTAGCGCATGGGCGTGGCGCTGTTGGCGTCGACGTCCATTTTGCCGATCTTGATCTTGCCCTGGTACTCGGCGGCCAGTTCTTCAACGATGGGTGCGATCGCGCGGCAGGGGCCGCACCAGGTGGCCCAGAAGTCCACCAGAACAGGCTTGTCTGATTTCAAAACATCCTGGTCGAAGTTCGCATCGGTGACTTCGACGATGCCATTGTGCCCGCTCTTGGCGCTTTCCACTGCGGGCTGTTGCCGTAACTCTGCCATTTCTTTCTCCTCTGAAGTAAACGTCGCACAGTCGGCGGACCCTTGAGAGTTGGCCGCGAGTGGCGATCTGTATGAGTGCATCCCTGACAGGGAGCAAACTCTTATCGTATCACTGAGATTAGATGTATGGGGAGGAATGGAAGTCGCAAAGGCTGCGGAGCGAAGTGGATAGGCCAGTCCCAGCCTGGAAATGCTGGCCGCCGATCCGGGTGAAGTCCTGCGCTTCAGAAGGAAAACTTGAGAGCCGCTTGCATCAGTCGGGGCGGGGCCGCGCTAACAATCTGTCCGAAGGTGAATCCGTTGATGTTGCCGTCGACCGATGCGGGGCCATAGAACTGGGGGTGATTGAAGACGTTGAAGGCCTCCAGGCGAAACTGGAGCGCTTTGGATTCGGTTAGGGGGACATCTTTCAAAAGTGCAAAGTCGAAGTTGGTGAGCCCTGGGCCGGAGAAAAAACGCCGGCGCGCATTGCCTGGCTGCCCGAGGGGTTGCAGGCTGAAAAGAGCAGTGTTGAAGTAAGGACGACCATTGCGCGAATTGAGGTTCAAGGCCAGATTGCCGGCCGAGTACTGAGGTTCGTCCACGCCGAAGTTGTTTACGCCGTTCGGCTCGGTTCCCAACAGGGAGTTGTCGCTGTAGTTGTACAACGTGACGGGAAAGCCGCTGGCGAAGCGGGTAATACCGGAAACGGACCAGCCTTGGGTCCATCGGCTGCTTGTGCCGATCAAGCGTTCGAGAGGAATCTGGTAGCTGTAACTGATGACCACGTTTTGCCGGATGTCGAAGGCGGAAAGCGCGCGGCTGAGAGCAGGATTGACTGGATTCACTTCCTCCCCGAGGTTCGAGGACTGATCGAGGGACTTGCTGTAAGTGTATCCAGCAAAGAATTGCAGATTTCTGCCGGCATGCCGGAGGCTTAACTCAAGCGAGTTGTAATTGGAGTTGCCGATCGTGGTCTGATCGGTGTCACTGCCGAAGTTTGAGCCAAGCGGTCCGCGAGTTCCGTTGATGGTCTGATTCGAGGCGGTGATGAAGGTGTTGCTCTCGCCGAATGGGCCGCAGGTGGGCGAGCCGGGGGCAACATCGGTGGACTGGCTCAGAGCGAGGCAGAGAGCAGGATTGCCGGGATTGCTTTCTCGCAGCACGAGCAGGCGATGCGCCTGGGTTCCAACGTAGCTGACGCTGAACAAAGTGTTGTCGCCGAGCTGGCGCTCGACAGAAAACATGTACTCCTCTGTATAGGGAATGCGATTGGAAAGGGAGTAGCCGGGAATTCCGCTGATGGGCACGTACTGCGACCAATCGACATGGCTGTCTGGATGCGTGGCCGAAGAGTCGAGGGGCGCGAGACTGACCGGAAAATATTGGCCGCGGTTTTGACCGCTCGAAGCGGTGATGAAAGGATCGCTAAACAAAGGAGGAGCGGGACTGCTGTAGGTTGTTCCGTAAGGCGCGTTAGCAGCTAACACGCTCAGGGTGAGAGCTTCAATCGCGGTGTAGAACATTCCGAAACCTGCCCGGAGGCTGGTTTTTCCAGGGCCACCGAGAAGCTTGCTGAATAAAGAGTCTGTGCCGGAGTGGGGAGAATAAGCGAGTCCGATGCGCGGGGAGAACTCATTGCCGGGAGGAGCTAAGGTCCGGCGCACGCCGGGATCGGTTGGATAAAGAATGCCGGCGGGAGCACCGGGGAAGACGACCGACTGCCGGCCGGGTTCGAAGGTTGAGATCTGGTTGTATTTCTCGTACCAGGGTTCGATGCGGTCCCAGCGTAGACCATAATTCAAAGTGAGTTCGTGACTGACGCGCCAGCTGTCCTGGGCGTAAACGCCGGTGTATTTGTTGCGGCCGTAGAAGGGATTCAGCTGGCTCTGGTTGTACTGGCTGGGAATGCCCAGGAGGAAATCGACGAAGTCGACCCCGGTCTCGCTTCCCGAGAAAAGAAAGCTGCCGTTGAATTGGGCGATGGCATTGGTATTGACCTGGTCGATGTGAAATTCGGCACCGGTCTTGAGCGTGTGATTGCCGAGGACTTTCGAAAAATTATCGAGCCACTGATAAGTGTTGTTGACCTGATTTAATTCGTTGGTATTGGTGCCAATTGAGAAGTTGTTGAATACGATATTTTCGACACCTTCGGTTTGCGGCGAAAGAGCGACGATGCTGGGCGTTCCTGTGGCTGTGACGAAGCCTTGCGAGATCAAACTCACGCCCAGCCCCCCCTCTGGTTTGCCTAGCACGGTTGAATCGCGCAGATAGCTGAAGTGAAATTCGTTGACGGCCGTCTGGCCTAAAGTCTTGAGATCGCTCAGCCCGAGAAGCTGCGAACGTCCAGTATTTCTGGCATTGAAGCCCGGGACGCTTGCTCCGCCCTGCGCGACGGGATAGGGATTGTCCTGGGAAAAGTCGTCGAGGAAGTAATAGCCGGTGAGCATTCCCCAGCGGGTGTTCGCATCCAGACGATAGGAGCCTTTATTGTCGCGCAGCGTCTGATTGAAGGCGGAAGTGGAAAAAGTGCCATTTGGGTTATTGGGTGCGGGGATGTATTGGAGCAGATGAGTTGCGGGTCCCGACCAGTCTGATTGCGGAATGGTGAGCGTTGGCAGCACACACTGCGACGTATTCATGCATGACGACGAATAAGTGACTGAGGGATTCGTGTTGGGCGCATGCTCGCCTTGGAAAAAATAGTAAGGCTCACCATCCGTGACCGAATAGCCGAGCTGATTGGAAAGAAGGCTCGCCCAATAGGAGCCACTCACCGTGGTCGGAACCGTCATTCCGCTGCTGCCGGTCGTGGTAAATGCGCCGGCGAGACTGGAAAGATTGCCAGTACGTTCTTGGAATGAGGGAACCGGAGCTTGCGCCGTATCGACTCCTTGCGTCAAGCGCGTGCCCTGGTAGTCGGCGAAGAAGAAGATTTTATTCTTGCGCACAGGTCCGCCAAAAGTTCCGCCAAACTGGTTTTGATCGAAGGCTCCTCGCGCCGGCGAAAAATAGTTGCGCGCATCAAGATTTGTATTTCTCAAGAACTCGAAGACATCGCCATGAAAGTCGTTGCTGCCGGACTTTGTGATGACGCTGATCTGACCGCCGCTAAATTCGCCATACTCGGCGTCAAAGTTGTTGGTGAGAATGCGGAACTCCGCGATGGAGTCGAGGTCAGGAACGATGGCGGCGCCCATGTTGACATCTTCTTCGACGTCGCTACCGTTCACCATGAAGGCATTGGCAAACTCGCGCTGGCCGTTGATCGAAATTGTGCCGGGATTCAAGTCGCCAGAGGGAGATAATGCGCTTGCGCCCACGTCCTGCACCGTGCTGGAAGTGACGGAAGTCTCAGGAACAACGCCCGGTTGCAATGCCAGAAGATCGGTGTAGCTTCGACCATCCAGAGGAACGGTCGTCATTTGTTTGCTGCTAATGACCTCTCCCATTTGAGAGCTGACGGTTTCCGCGTGCACTGCATTGTCAGTGACGGTGACGGAATCGGTCCGCTCACCGGGTTGCAGAGTGACATCGATTACCAGGGAACTGGAAGCATCCAGGGTTATGCCTATTCGCCGATAGGGCTTGAATCCCGTGCGAACAATCTCGAGATCGTAGCGTCCGACCGGCAAAACCAGGAAGCTATAGCTGCCGTGATTGTCAGTAGCGACGACGTTGCGGACGCCCGTTTTCGCATTGGTCGCGGTAACCGCCGCGGCGACAATGACCGCTCCGGTTTGATCCTTGACTGTGCCGGAAATGCTGCCGCCAATTCCGGGGGAAGGCATCGCAGTCAGAGCTGGTGCAATGGTGGCGAGGAAAGCCCATGAAAGGAACGCGTGCCGGATTTTTCCGCGAGGGTTCATGGAAGACGGTTCGTCGGGCCTAACCTGATATGAAATCAATTCGGGCCAGCAGATGCGACCGAGTCGCAAAAACTGAAAAACTTTCTTCTTAAATCGAAGTTCCAACTTATTTCCTTAAGTCAGGTGCGAACCAACTCGAAGGAAGTTTCAAACTAGTTGCAACCCGGTCGCATCTAGAGTTAGCATTAAAATCTTGCCGGAAGTGGGGGAGGACTGTCCAGTTTCCGCGAAAGATTTCGTCGCATCGTGGTTGCGACCAGTTGCGACAGTAGTGAGGATGCGAGCTGATTCTGCGCAGCAAAAAAGCTCTGTTCAGGATGACAAACGCTTATGCCTTTTCCGCAAACTGAAATTCCGGGACGGTTGCAGGCGCAATTCGCCGAGCGTGGAATCCGCATGACGGAACAGCGCCGAGCCATTTTGAAAGTGATGGAGACGGCGAGCAAGCATCTGGATGCGAGCCAGATCCTTCGCAAGGCGCAGAAACTGGATGCCAGCGTGGATCGCAGCACAGTCTATCGCACGCTGCGACTGCTGAAACGCAACGGAATGATCGATGAGCTCGACCTGATGCACATCAATGGCGAAGGGCACTATTACGAGCGGCGGCTGGAACGCGACCACATCCACATGGCTTGCCTGCGCTGCGGAAAGATCACGGAATTTGTGAGCGACGATTTTGAAAGACTGAAGCAGCGGGTGGAAAAAGATTGCCGCTTTCATGTGCTGGTCTCCCGGCTGGAGATCGGGGGGTACTGTGCCTCGTGCCGGGCGGGGCAAGGCAGCCGCTGAGCGAGAGATGATTGAGATACGGCAACTCAATGGTGACGACGCCATGGAATGGTCGCGGCTCCGACTGGAGGGACTGCAGGGCGATCCTTACGCCTTCAGTTCGTCTCCGGAAGAGCACCAAACGCTCGGCATGGAGGAGATCAAAAAGAGATTGGGCTTCGGCCGACCGGATTC
The DNA here is from genome assembly GCA_035523795.1 of Verrucomicrobiia bacterium. Classification (GTDB taxonomy): domain Bacteria; phylum Acidobacteriota; class Terriglobia; order Terriglobales; family Acidobacteriaceae; genus Sulfotelmatobacter. Next base: position 26,919 of record DATKQB010000081.1, read on the forward strand.
GTTCGTCATCGGAGCGTTCGAGAGTCGATTGCTGGTTGGAATGGCTGGTTTCCAAAGAGAGAACGGACCGAAACGGCGTCATAAGGGAATGGTTTGGGGAGTCTACGTGACGCCGGCCAAGCGTGGCCAGGGCGTCGGAAGGAAGCTGCTGCAAGAAGTGCTGGGACGCGCGGCCAAGGTCGGCGGCTTGGAACAAATTATGATTTCCGTGACAACGACGCAGGAGGCTGCAGTTGCCCTTTATCGATCACTTGGGTTCGAGAGTTTCGGCAGAGAGCCGAATGCTCTCAAAATTGGAGAATCCTATGTTGGCGAAGAGCATATGACCCTGCGCAACTCGCCTCGCGCATAAGTTCGGCTCCTCCTAAAAAGAGAAAAGCGCCCTGACCTTGCAGTGCAGGACGCCCGGCAGCCCTCCCCCAGAACTGCCAACCACGAATCGATCGTAAGATTCGCCTAGTATTCCGTAAAGGTCACTGAAGTAATAGACAAAATAGCGGAAAGCTAAGGCTCCCTTCGGGATGGCATCGCAACATTTTCGATTGGGCTTTATTGCTTCTGCCAGGTTTGGCCGTTGTCAGAGCTGGTCCAGAGTTCGGAGGTAGAGGTAATGAGCTTCACGGTTGGGTGCAGGACTTCCAGGCTGACGATATCGCCGGTAAGCGCTGCTTGTGAGTTGGAGACGTCAATGCGGCTCCAGTGGTCGCCGTTGTCAGAGGAGTGGTAAAGGACGCCAGCCGTGCCACCGGCCCAGACGTCAGGACCGCTCGCCGCAACTACGCGAAAATTCGGACGCACGGGCTGCGGAGCATGGGGCGCGGCAAGGGGGACGGGCGATGGAGCGCCAAGCGGGCCTCCGACGGGGACAGCGGAAGCAGTGATGTCGACGTCACGCCAAGTGGCGCCTTGATCGAAGGACTGCTGCAAACTGCCGGTGGAGTTGATGCCCCAGCGAGGCATGATGCCGGAAGCGGATGCGACCAGCTGGGAGAAATCGGGGGCCGAGGATGCGGCTTCATCTGCAGAAGTGGCATCTTTGGATTTTCCTACGCGATCAGAGAAATCGTTGGCAGATGCGACCAGCTGATTTTCTGCTGGCTGTTCTGCGGCTTGCTCGGACTGCGCAGGCGGCTGAGGGGTGAGAGTGTCCCCTGGGCGCGACTTTTTTGAAACAGATGCGGAATGCGCATGAGCACGCGGGGTCAAAAGCTGGGCAAGGTTTTTCTGAGCGGAAGATGACTCCGGTGAAAAAGGCGAATTGATGAGTGTGTCTGCCGAGTTTGCGGAATTTGATAAGGAGGGCGGATTCTTCACCGCAACCTTGAAATTCTCGATATGAGGAGCGGTCGCAATTCGGGCCGAGGGTTGGGAATGCTGCTCGAACCGCATCACGGCGAAGGCAGCGATGAGGGCAATTCCGGCGGTGACCAATCCCCAGCGGAGAAGGGGCCAAGTCCAGCGAGTTGGGGAGGGCTGGAATGCGGGCTGGACCGAGTCCATTGCAGGTAAGGCGAACGCAAGGATGTCCCGGCAATCGGTGCAGGCAGCGAGATGATTGAGGACGGCAGCGCGTTCGTGATCGGAGAGCGATTTTTCGGAGAAGGCGGAAAGAAGGTTGGCGTCAGGGTGGGGCTGAGTGGGTATCGCGGCCTTCAGGCGCCCGCGCACGATATTGGGAGTCGGCTGCATCTAGTTTGAGGGGCTAAAGCCCCAGGTACATCTCTTACGGACTGCTTGCTGCGCGGCTAAAAACCGCGCCCTTTCAAATCTCAAGTTGCTTTTCATTCGTCCCGCCGGTGCTAAAACCTGCCCTTTCAAATCAGTCTGGGACATCGCGGGCGCGAGCTTCTACCTTCTTCTGAGAGAACGCCGGCGGTTGGGATTCTTGCGCGAGACTTCGACGAATATCAAGCTGGAGGTCCCGGACATCGGTTTCGAGGGCCTCTTCGGCCTGGCGGCGGGACATGCCCCGGCGGATGAGGGCTGCCAAGATCTGCTTACGCAAGGCTTTAGCCAGCTTGTCCAATTTGCGGCTGATGGTGGACTCATGCACCCCGAGCATACGGGCAATCTCGGCCAGGGTGCGGCCATCCAGATAATAGGCGCTCAGAACGGTACGATCCTCGCTGGAAAGTGAGGCGAGGACCTCATCGGTGGCCTGGGCCAGGCGGTTGTCTTGCGGGCGAGCGGGTTCGGGCTCGGGAGCACGGAACTGGACGCCCCCGTCGGATTCTTCGTCGAGGCTGACATGGCGGCGAGTGCGGCGATAGCGATTGACGTATTCCTGGGCGAGAACCGTGCGCAACCAGCCTTCGAGGGAACCGCGGCCGGTATAAGAAGAGAGCTTGGAGACACGCTGGCCGTCACGGGTGGCGGTGCCGTAAAGGTCGGCGTAAAGAGTGTCAGCGAGTTCGCGGGCTGCGGAATCTTCACGAGCGATGCGCAAGGCCGAAAGGTAGAGCTTCTCGCGATAACGAGTAAGGAAAAGTTCCCAGGCGGAATTGTGTCCGGCAGCGCAGGCGCGGGCGAGCGCGAGTTCGTCGATGCGGAGGGTCAGCAGGAACGCGCGCAGTGCGGCATGATCGGAGGGTCCATGCTTGGCCGCCAGATCGCAAAGGATAATTTGCAGCGCTTCGCGAGTGAGTCCGACCTTCTCGCAATTTCCTTTGAGGTGCAAATCCGGAAGCAGTTCGTTGATTACGGATTGCGCGGCGGTGGTTTTGATTGAATTCATCAGCGGATTCGACTGCAGCCGCGTCCCTCGGGGGATCGCAATGATGTTTTGCCTTCGCCCAATACTCGAGGCGCGTATTCACGCTTCGTCGTCACGGTGTGTTTCATCACTGATGTGCAAACGGCACATGAGTAATACACCGTGCTGCTGTCAACCATTGTATTAGACGCGTGGATGTGAATTTGGCGCGCAAGGGAACATGGGATTGTTCGTTCTTAAGGAGAAGTGGAGCAAATGCGCGGCGACGAAAACCCCACTTCCGGCCAGAGGCGGCTGGAAGTGGGGTTGCGCGGTAAGGGTGTGTTGATGGCGTTCCCCACGATCCGCAGTTTTGGGAAGCGAACAAACACAAGGTCCCTCGACTCGGCACGCCTCGCTCGGAATAACAAAGTCTGAATTCCCATGTCTCGCAAAGGCGGCGAGACATAGGGCATCCTATTTTTTTACAAGGTTTCAAAGTCCCCACCATTTTCGGGCAGGGATTCTTCGACTCGCACTCGCGTGCGCTCGTGCTCGCTCAGAATGACCAGTGCTCGGGAAAATTATTCTTTATTGGCGGATTGATACCATTCGCGCCAGGCGGTCGAATCGGCGGGCAAGTGCTGGCGAGTAATCTGACCGAGAGCCTGAAATGCCCAGGCATGTGTCTGAGAGTCGAGCGACGGATCATCGGTGTAGTTCAGTAGTTGGGGAACAGCGGAAATGCGCTGATCGCGGGTGAACATTCCGGTTTGCGCGAGTGCGGATGCCGCGCGTTCCCGAACGCCGGAAGCAGGATCGTCATGCATGGTTCTCAGCAAAATGGGAATTGTCTGATCAGCGCCAATGAGCGCGAGCCCTTCGACGGACCAGCGGCGAGAGTCTTCATCCGAATCATGCAAGTGCGCGGTTAAGACTTGCACAACATGGGCAGGCTCAATGCCACGATTGCCCATCAGCCCGAGCGCCCACAACGCCCAGATTTTGCGGGCGTGATCGCGGGATTCGGAAGTTTTCAGCACATATTCCACACTCTTGGCGTTCTCATTCAGGCCATAGGCAGCGAGTTCGACTTGAATGGCCGCTCCACGTACGCGGAGGTCGTCGGAGCTTAGTGCGGCGGTAGTGAGAGCGGAGATCTGTGAGTCCCAAGTGAGTTTGCCTTGCCATGCTTCCATCCGGGAAGAGATTTGATCGACGGCGCGATCGGATTGGCCGATGGCTTCCTCGAGCAGAGCTTCCGCCTGGGCCTGCGGTTCGAGGCGATTAAGGACGCGAAGATCGATCTCAGAAACTGCATTGGCCGAATGCCGGGGAACGTGCGCGCTGCCGATGCTAACGACGAGAACGGAGGCGAAGATCGCGCCAAAGAGCCCGAGCAATGGGGCAAAGCGGGCGAGCCTTGACTTGGCAGACCGAAACGATGATTGCAGAACATCCATAATTATTCAGTCTAGGTTCGCGGAGGAAATGGGGTAAAGTTACTTCCGGGTTGGACCCTGAAGAGTGGCGCGCCCTGCGTGCAGAGACGGCGTGGCGAATCAGTGCCGAAAAAATCCATTCTAATTCTGATGTGATTCTAAGGAGGCATCATGCGCATGAATTCTGCGGTGAGGATGTCGGTAGTAGGGATGTGTTTGTTTGCTATGTCGATCGCGATTTCTGCTTTCGCCGCCAGCGGCTCGGGATATCACGTGGTGAAAACTTATAAGGTCGGTGGCGAGGGTGGATGGGACTATTTGACAGCGGACTCCGAGGCGAGGCGCGTCTATATTTCCCGCGGAACCCATGTGATCGTTCTGGATGCGGATAGCGGCAAAAATGTTGGCGACATTGCGGATACTCCGGGAGTGCATGGAATTGCGCTGGCGGCGGAGTTGGGGAAGGGGTTCACCAGCAATGGGCGGGAAGGTACGGTAAGTATTTTCGACATCAAAACGCTGGCAACCAGCAACAAAGTAAAGGTGGGCGAGAATCCGGATGCGATTGTGTACGATCCGGCGACCAAGCGAGTGTTCACGTTTAACGGCCGCAGTCACGATTCGAGTGTGGTGGATGCGGAGAGCGGTAAAGTGCTGGCGACGATCAAACTCGACGGCAAGCCGGAGTTTGCGGCGACGGACGCAAAGGGAACGGTGTTCGTCAATATTGAAGATAAGAGCGAGTTGACGGCGATCGATCCGGAGAAGATGGCGGTGAAGGCAACATGGCCGCTGGCGCCGTGCGAAGAACCGAGCGGGCTTTCAATCGATCGCAAAACGGAGCGGCTGTTTGTGGGATGCGATAACAAGATGATGGCCGTGGTGGATGGAAATAGCGGGAAAGTCCTGGCGACGCCGGCGATTGGCGAGGGCGTGGACGCAACGAGATACGATCCGGGGACAGGCTTGGCGTTTGCCTCTTGCGGGGAAAGCGGCGTGCTGACGGTGGTGAAAGAAGAATCCGGAAAATATTCGTCAGAAAATGTTCCGACCGAGCAAGGCGCGCGCACCATGGCGCTGGACCGGAAGACCCACAATATTTTCACGGTGACGGCGAAATTTGGGCCGCCCCCGGCGGCCACGGCGGATAACCCGCATCCGCGACACACGATCCTGCCGGATAGTTTTGTGGTGCTGGTGGTAGGCAGGTAAATGGTGGTGTACGTCGTGCCGAGCATCCGGTTTCGTGCGAATGGACGTCTGTAACGGAGATTCCTCGCTCCGCGAAACAGGACGCTTCGCTCGGGATGACGCAGAACTGCAATTTGTTTTGCACATGAACCCTTTCGCCAGATTCGGATGCGTGCTCTGGCTCGCCATGTTATCGCTCACGCAGGCGAGCAGTGCCTATTCTGTGTTGACCCATGAGCAGGTCGTGGATCTGCTCTGGGATGTTCAGATTCGTCCCATGCTGAAAGAGCGGTTTCCCGGCATGACCGGCGACGACATGAAGCAAGCGCATGCCTACGCTTACGGCGGCTCGCTGGTGCAGGACATGGGCTACTATCCGTTCGGCAATAAATATTTCAGCGACCTTACGCATTACGTGCGCACGGGCACGTTTGTGATGACGCTGATTCAGGAGGCGCAAACGCCGAATGAATATGCATTTGCGCTGGGAGCGCTGGCGCACTATGTTTCGGACAATTGCGGGCATCCAGCAATCAATGCGGCAGTTGCGATGGAGTTTCCCCACCTGGAAAAGAAATACGGAAAATCGGTGACGTATGAGGATTCGCCGAAGTCGCACATTCGAGCGGAGTTTGGCTTCGATATGACGGAGGTAGCGAAGAATCATTACACGTCGGACCGGTTTCACGATTTCGTAGGATTCGAGATCTCGAAGGACTTGCTCGAGCGGGCGTTCCCCAAGGTGTATGGAATCGAATTTCGAGATGTGATTCACGATGAGGATCTGGCGATTGGAACTTTCCGGCGGTCGGTCAGCGAAGTCATTCCGGAGATGACGCGAGTGGCGCTGCTAGCGCGGCGAGAAGAGATTGTGAAGGACACGCCGAGCGCGGCGAAGAAAAAGTATTTGTACTACCTGTCGCGCTCGAGATATGAGCGGGAGTGGGGCACTGACTATCGACGGCCGGGCCTGGGGACGCGCATTCTCGCGTTTGTTCTGAAGATTGTGCCGAAGGTAGGGCCGTTCAGCGCATTGAATTTCAAGATTCCTCCCCAAAAGGCGGAGGATCAATTCGTCAAAAGCGTCGATGAGACGGTGCAGCATTATCGCCAGGTATTGATGGAGACGAAATCCGGGACGCTCGAACTCGCGGACATGGATTTCGATACTGGGCATGAAACGCGGGCCGGCGAGTATGCGCTGGCGGATAAGACCTACGCGCATCTGGTTGCCAATCTGGCCGACTCAGACTTCAAACAGATGACGCCGCAGTTGCGGGAAGACATTCTCGGGTACTATTCGAATCCTGATGCACCCCTGGTCACAAAGCGCAACCGCAAGGATTGGGAAAAGTTGCAAGCGAATCTCGAACGGCTGAAGACGGCGCCAACCACAGCCAGCATTCGTTTGTTGCCTCCGATGCGGTCGTTGTCTGCGACGCATCCAGGGCCTGCGACGAGCAGAGGCTACCGAACATCTGATGTAGTAAGGCCGAGGGATTTTTCGCTTTTCTGAATCGAAAAATTTTCTGCAAAGAAAACTTTTCAAATGGAGGAATTCCGGCTAGCATATCGCATCTCTGCGGCCGGACGACCGGTCGGTCCGCTCTTAGGTTGCGCCAATCCACCGAGATGAGAAAGATCGAATCAAAGCACGAGAAAGAACGATGAATGCTGGCGACAAGTTTTACGTGGGAACAGTGACGAAGCGGGCGGACTTCGCCGAAGATTTGTGGATGATTCGCATCCGCTGCGAAGGTGATTTCAAGTTCTTGCCAGGGCAATACGCGACGCTTGCTGTCGAGGTTGGGGAAAAGCGCGTACAACGTCCGTATTCCATCGCGTCGTCGCCAGCGGAAGATGAACTGGAATTTTTCATCGAACTGGTACCAGAAGGGGCGCTGACGCCTTTTCTTTATCAGTTGAAGCCGGGCGATCAACTGCTGGTCCGCAAGCTGGCGAAGGGCAATTTCGGGCTGGATACAAGTAACGGCCGGAAAAACCATCTGCTGATTTCGACGGTCACAGGCGTAGCGCCATTCGTCAGCTACGTGCGGACGTTGCATCGCGAATGGCAAGAGGGGCGATTCGACGGCTCGCACAAGCTATTCCTGCTGAATGGAGCCAGCCGCCCCTGGGAGTTCGGGTATCGCGAGGAATTGAATGTCTTTGCGAAGGAGACTCCCTGGTTTACCTATGTTCCGACGGTGAGCCGGCCTTGGGATCATGCGGATTGGCCGGGCGAGATCGGGCGCGCCGATGACGTGCTGCGGAAATATGCCGATCACTGGGAACTGGATGCGTCGAACACAATGGCGTATCTGTGCGGACATCCCGACATGATTGCCAACAGCAAGGCGATCCTGCGGCGACGCGGATTTCTGGACAAGCACGCAATCAAAGAGGAAGTGTACTGGGTGCCTCCGCGGCAGGTTCCGGTGGCCAGCCAGAAAACGCCGCCGAAGCCGGAGGGCGCGGTTTAGCTTTCCGCCGGAGCGAAGAAAACCAGGACCGCGAGTTCTTCTTTGACGTCGTAGAAATGGTGTTCCACTTCGGCGGCGACGAAAATTACGCTACCGGAGGAGATTTCGCGATCGTCATCTCCCGCGCGGAAACGAGCTCGGCCGCGAACGACGTAATACATTTCGTCTTCATGGTGGGGACGCTGCAGGTCGGTGGCGCCCTTCGCGAGCACGTACAGACCGGCGCTCATCGCTGGAACGCGGAGGAACTCGAAATAAGGTTTGCCATTCTCGCGCCGATGCTGATCCACCGAAAGAACGGTTGTAAAAAGCGTCTTCATGTCGGTCTTCATGCGAAGATGCCCTTAAAGACGAGATTCGTGAACTGTGGAACCAGATTGTTGGCCTGCAGGCTGCCTTCCGGTTTGTACCACTGATAAATCCAGTTAATCATCCCCAGCAGAGCGAAAGCTGCGGCGCGCGGGCTGACGCCGGGGTTGCCAGGACTTACGCGCGGTGACTGCTTTTGCACTTCTCTTTGTACTTCCGAAATCAGCTGCTCGACGAAGTGCACATAGTCCTTCTTTCGAGCGTTGATCCGCTTGCGAAGCGCTGGCGGCAGCGGATGATTCTCATGGAGCATGACGGTGATCTCGCGATCGCGCGGGCTGAGGACGACTTCGATGTGCAGCCGAATGAGGGCTCGAAGACGTTCCTGCGGATCGGCGATACCGCGTACCGGAGAGAGCACGCGCTCCTCAGTGATCTCCATGGCGTGGTTCATGATTTCGAAGAGGATTTCGTCCTTGCTCTGGAAATGATGGTAGAGACCGCCTTTGCTGAGCTTAAGGGCGCCGGCGACATCGTTCATTGAGGTCGCGTCGTAACCGCGCTGCTGAAAAAGACGCGCGGCAGTGCGGAGGATTTCCTGGCGGGAATCAACCAGCGTTTCACGGGGCATCGCGTGACATGGTAAACAGTTGCGGGCGGGAATGCCAATACGAGAGTTGCAGGCCCCCGGGAGTCGGCTGGGTGTTGGAGGAGATGAAGGTTACTCCGGCCGGTAGACTTCAGGGATGAAATTCTGTTCCTGGATGGGCGGGCGAATGTACTTGGTTTTGTCGAGCGGGGGAAGCTTGAGCGAGGCGGGCGTGAGGTCTTCGTAAGGGATGAGGGAGAGCAGGTGACGGATGACGTTGAGACGGGCGCACTGCTTGTCTTCGGCGTTGACCACGTACCAGGGCGCCTGCTTGATATCGGTGACGGCGAACATCTCATCTTTGGCGCGGGAATATTCGGCCCAGCGGCGGCGTGATTCCAGATCAATCGGGCTAAGCTTCCAGCGTTTGGTGGGATCCTTCATGCGGCTCTGGAAACGGCGTTCCTGCTCCTCATCGCTGACCGAAAACCAATATTTGACCAGAACGATGCCGGCGCGGATGAGCATACGCTCGAACTCGGGACAGCTGTGCAGGAACTCCATGTATTCGGATTCCGTGCAGAATCCCATGACGCGCTCGACACCGGCGCGGTTGTACCAGCTGCGGTCGAACAGGACCATCTCGCCAGCGGCCGGCAGATGAGCTGCGTAGCGTTGGAAGTACCACTGCGTTTTTTCGCGCTCAGTGGGCGTGCCGAGGGCGACAACGCGGCAGACGCGCGGGTTCAGAGTCTGAATGATGCGCTTGATGGCGCCGCCCTTGCCGGCGGCATCGCGGCCTTCGAAGAGGACCACGACCTTGAGGCCCTGGTGCTTGATCCACTCCTGCAGCTTGACGAGTTCAATCTGAAGGCGTCGAAGTTCCTGTTCGTAGTCGCAATCTTTGCCGAGGCGGAGGGATTTGGAGGCCTTGCCGTTCGCTCGGGATGAACTGGCCGGAGCGGTGAGCGAAGCCCGTTCTGATGCGGCCGGGGAATCGAAGTTGCGCTTGTCGGCCATTGGTGCTCCTCAGACGAGGGTAATTTCTGAGTAAGAAAGAAGTTACTACTAACTGGTTATCGGGAGAAGAGTGGGAGAGCTTTAGAGGACCTGCTTTGGGCCGGCCGCCGAGTGTGGGATGAATCTGAAAAATGAATCGGTCGCAGCGAAAAATCGCATTGGATTGGCGGTGGGACGACTGCTAGAGTCTGGTCACGCCGGAATCGGGCGCACCGAGTTATGAGCTTTAATCTGAGCCAGAGCCGAATTCGAATTAGCGTCGCTGTAAGCGTAGATGTACGAGTATGCCTCGCATCGCTCTGGCTGGGAGGAAACGGGTAAGTCAAAGAAAAGTTTAGACTTCCGAACCCACCGCCAGAGAGATGGCGGTGGGTTTTGCATTTTGGGAGAAAGTTTCGACAGAGGGAAGAATGCAAGATTATGAGTAAGGTGATGATCTGGGAAATTCGCTTGACAGGCAGAATCGAAGAAAGCTAGGATCGGATAATCTGACCGACCGGTCGGTTTCTTTTCTACTAGGCAGGAGGCAAAATCAGTGGCCACCATTTTCTACGAACGGGATGCAAATCCTTCAGCGCTGAAGAACAAGACGATCGCCATTATCGGCTATGGCAGCCAGGGACACGCGCAGGCGCAGAATCTTCGCGACAGCGGACACAAAGTAATCGTGGGCCTCGATCCGCAGCGGCAGACGGCGGCGCAGGCGCGAGCGGACGGCATGGCGGTTGTGGCCGTGGATGAAGCGGCGAAGCGGGCGGACTGGATCCATATTCTTACGCCCGACGAGACGCAGGCTGCGGTTTATGAGCAGCACATCAAGCAATACCTCCTTCCCGGCAAGATTCTCGGCTTCTCGCACGGCTTCAGTATTCATTTCAAGACCATCGTTCCACCAAGTGATGTCGACATCGTCATGATCGCGCCCAAGAGCCCGGGGCATCTGGTGCGTCGGGTTTACTCCGAGGGGCGCGGGGTTCCGTCATTGATTGCGATCCAGCAGGATGCGAGCGGCCGGGCGCATGAATATGCGCTGGCGTATGCACACGGGATCGGATCGACGCGAGCGGGCGTCCTGCAGACGACGTTTAAAGAGGAAACGGAGAGCGATCTGTTCGGCGAGCAGGCGGTGTTGTGTGGGGGATTGACTTCGCTGATCAAGAAAGGATTCGAGACGCTGGTGGAAGCGGGATATTCGCCGGAGATCGCTTATTTCGAATGCCTGCACGAAATGAAGCTGATTGTGGATCTGATCTACGAAGGCGGATTGGGGCGCATGCGATATTCGATCTCGAATACGGCCGAGTATGGCGATCTGACTCGCGGCGAGCAGGTGGCCGGAGACCAGACGCGGCAGGCGATGAAGAAGATTCTGGGGGACATCCAGAGCGGGGAGTTTGCGCGGGAGTGGATTGCCGAGAACAAGAACGGCGGCAAGAATTTCGCGGCGCTTCGCGAGAAGGAAAAGCAGCACCCGATCGAAATTGTTGGCGAGCAGTTGCGGGGCATGATGAGCTGGCTGCCGAAGGAGGCAAAGAAGCCGGCCGAGACTCAGAAAGATGAGCCACAGAAAGAACGGCCCGAACAGGTGGTGAATGCGTAAAGGCTCGGAAATCCTGCTGCAATGCATGCGCGCCGAGGGCGTCGAACTGATGTTCGGCTACCCGGGAGGCGCGATCATGCCGCTGTATGACGCGCTGGAAGGAAGCGGCATAAAGCATGTGCTGACGCGGCATGAGCAGGGAGCCGTATTCGCAGCGGAAGGGTATGCGCGGGTGACGGGGAAAGTCGGCGTGGCGCTGGCGACGAGCGGACCGGGCGCGACGAACCTGGTGACCGGCATTGCCGACGCGAAGATGGATTCAGTGCCGCTGGTGTGCATTACCGGGCAGGTGCGCAGTGCGCTGATCGGCACGGACGCGTTCCAGGAGACGGATGTTTTCGGCGTGACGCTGTCGCTGACGAAATGGAGCCGGCTGGTGCGCGCGATTGACGAAATTCCGGAGGTGATCGCGGAGGGATTTCATTGGGCGAGCAGCGGGCGTCCGGGGCCGGTGGTGATCGATATTCCGACGGACATCCTGAAAGCGAAGCAGGAATTTTCTGGACCGGCGAAGTTCACGCCCCATGCACGTCCGGCGGATGCGAAGGCAGAAGGCGGATTCACCGACACGATTGTGGCGATGCTGCAACGTGCGGAGAGGCCGGTGGCGCTGGTGGGGGCGGGTGCGAAACTTTCCGGGGCGACGGAAGATCTGCGGCGATTGCTCGATCAACTGAATATCCCGACATTTGCGACAGTGCATGGGCTGGGTGCAGTTCCTCCGCAAGCGTCGTATTACCTGGGAATGGTGGGGATGCACGGAACACGGGCGGCGAACCTGGCGCTGCACGAGACCGATCTGCTGCTGGTTTTTGGCGCGCGGCTGGATGACCGGGTGACAGGAGATCCGACACGATTCGCGCCGCATGCCAAGATCGTGCATTTTGAAATCGATCCGGCGCAGCTGGATCGAGTGCGGTCGTGCGATTTGCCGGTGATTGGAAACCTGGCGGATACGATTCCGGCATTTCAGGCGGAGTTGCGCAGACATACGATTCCGGACTTTTGCGGGTGGCGTGAAGTTGCCTGCGGAACAGATCGGGCGGAAGTGGATCCGCGAGGACTGGCACAGCCAACGATCCGGTTTCTCGACGAGCTTTTCAGCCGTTTGCCGAATAACAACGTGGTCTTGGCGGACGTGGGCCAGCACCAAATGTGGGCGGCCCAACGATATCGATCGGATTCGCCGCGCGGCTTCATTACCTCTGGCGGACTAGGGGCGATGGGCTTCGCCCTTCCGGCAGCGGTTGGCGTGCAGTTGGCGAGACCCGACACATGCGTGCTCTGCGTTTCGGGTGATGGCGGATTCCAGATGAACATCCAGGAACTGGCGACCGTTCATCGGCTTGGATTGCCGATCAAAATGGTGATCATCGACAACAAATATCTGGGGATGGTGCGACAGTGGCAGCAGCTGTTTTATGCGCGCAACTACGCCGAAACCGATTTGAGTGACAACCCGGATTTTGTGGAGATCGCGAAAGCGTACAAGATTCACGGATTTCGCATGAATGAAGATGCCATGCGCGAATTTCCAGTCGCGGATGAGGCCGGAAGCGCGCTGGACCGTTTCCTGTCGTCGCCGGAACCGGAGTTGCTGGTGTTTGATTGCGCTCCCGAGGCCAACGTTTTCCCGATGGTTCCCGCAGGAGCAGCGCTGTCAGAAATGATGTTGGAAGAGTAAGGGAGAAGAGAACATGCAGGCATTTCAGATTCGCTATCGCAACACGCAGGGCACATTGATGCGCATTCTGACGGCGGCTTCGCGCCGCGGGCTGGATATTCCGTCGGTGCACGCGGAAGCGTCGGAGCACGATCATCAGGCGACGATTGTTCTGGATGTGAGTCCCAAGCAGGTGGGACAGCTCTATCGCGAGTGGTATGCGATCGCGGATGTCATGCATGTGCGTTCGGGCGCGGCGCAAGCGGCGGCTTGGTCGGGAGCGCATCCTCCAGCCGGAGTGGGGCTGGATTCGCGGGCGGCGGCTCGCGCGTGATGTTTTTCGGTATTCGTTCTTGCAGAGTGCAGTCTCGTAAAGCGCAGAACTGGGCACGCATGACACTCCTGGGCATGGTCATGCAGATTTGGGGAGCCGGCTGAGCCGCCGGTTCCCTTTTTTTGTGGAAAATAGGTTTCAGGGTTTCGAAGTTTCAAGGTTTCCAAGATAAAGGTCCGGCTTTTTGCACGCTGAAACATTGAAACTTTGAAACCGTTTTTTTCTGTCCTGTAATCTTTCATCGGGAAACCATCATGGATCTCAAGCACAACAGCCGTGGAATCACCGAAGGACGCGATCGCGCAGGCGCGCGCGCCATGTTCAAAGCGATTGGATTTACTGACGATGATCTGAAACGTCCGCTGATCGGCGTGGCCAACACATGGATTGAAACTATGCCGTGCAATTTTCATCTGCGGCGGCTGTCGGCGAAGGTGAAAGAGGGAATTCGACAAGCGGGTGGGACGCCGATGGAGTTCAACACGATCGCGATTTCCGATGGCGAGACGATGGGGACGGAGGGCATGCGTGCGTCGCTGGTGAGCCGCGAATTGATTGCCGATTCGATCGAACTGGTCTGCCGGGGACAGATGTTCGACGCGGTGGTCTGCGTGGTCGGATGCGACAAGACGATTCCCGCGGCCGCGATGGCGCTGGCGAGAATGAATCTTCCGGGCCTTGTGTTCTACGGGGGAACGATCGCGCCGGGCAGTTATCGCGGGAAAGACGTCACGATTCAGGATGTGTTTGAAGCGGTTGGCGCGAATGCCGCGGGAAAGATTACGGATAAGGATCTCAAAGATCTCGAAGACGTGGCCTGTCCGGGGGCTGGGGCATGCGGGGGGCAATATACGGCGAACACGATGTCGACGGTGATGGAGATGATCGGACTTTCGCCGATGGGATTCAACAGCGTTCCGGCGATGGACGCGAAGAAAGATGAAGTCTCATTGCAGTGCGGAAGCATCGTGATGGATGTGTTGAAAAATGGATTGAAACCGCGGGACATCCTGACGCGGGATGCATTTGAAAATGCGATTGCTTCGGTAGCGGCGACGGGCGGATCGACCAATGCCGTGCTGCATCTGCTGGCAATTGCGCGTGAAGCTGGCGTGAATCTTGAGATCGATGACTTTCAAACTGTCAGCGAGCGGACGCCGTTGCTCGCCGATCTTAAGCCTTCCGGGCGTTTTGTAGCTGCGGATATGCATCGTGCCGGCGGTGTGGGACTGCTGGCGAAAAAGCTGATGGGCGGCAAGCATCTGCACGGATCAGCCAAAACGGTTTCGGGCAAGACGATTGCCGAGGAAGCCGAAAGAGCGAGGCAAACGGCAGGTCAGGAGGTTATCGCTCCGTTGGAGAAGCCGTTGAAGGCGACGGGCGGGCTGGTGATTCTCAAGGGAAATCTGGCGCCGGAAGGATGCGTGGCGAAGATCAGCGGGCACGAGCGTCTGGAACAGCGTGGGCCAGCGCGAGTCTTTGAATCCGAAGAAGACGCGATGGCCGCCGTGACGGCGAAGAAAATCAAGGCTGGCGACGTGGTGGTGATTCGTAATGAAGGACCGAAGGGTGGCCCAGGAATGCGCGAAATGCTGAGCGTTACGGGAGCGATCGTGGGAGAAGGCTTGGGCGAGTCGGTGGCCCTTTTGACGGATGGACGATTCAGCGGGGCGACGCACGGGTTGATGGCTGGGCATGTTTCTCCAGAAGCGGCGCTGGGCGGCCCGATCGCCGGAGTACGCGATGGTGACACGATTCACTTTGACGTCAAGAAACGATTGCTCGAAGTGGAAATCAGCGACGAAGTTTTGCGGCAGCGAATGAAAGAGTGGAAGCCGCCAAAGCCTCGCTATGCGACGGGAGTCTTCGCGAAATACGGAGCGCTGGTGCAGTCGGCGTCGCAGGGAGCGGTGACGTTGGCGCGCGGTTAAACTTATAAGAGTTCCCTCGCGCCGCGTATGAGCGTGTTGCCCAACGCTTCTTTCATGTGAAAAACTGAGACACAAATATTCTGACGAGTCCGTTTCAATACATGAAATCCGTGCGCACATTATTCGAGAAAATCTGGGATGCACACCTGGTAGCGCAGCCGGCTGGGCGGTCGCCGATCCTTTATATCGATCTGCACCTTGTGCATGAGGTGACATCGCCGCAGGCGTTTGACGGGCTGCGAGCGGCCGGGCGGAAAGTCCGGCAGCCGGCGCGAACGGTAGCGACGGTGGATCACAATGTGCCGACCGAGCCGCGGGGAACTCCGATTACCGATTTGATCGCAGCGAAGCAGATAGCGGCTCTGGAGGCGAACTGCAAAGATTTTGAAGTTCGGCTGTTTGATATGAATTCGCCGGAGCAGGGAATTGTGCACGTGATCGGTCCGGAGCTGGGGCTGACGCAGCCGGGGATGACAATTGTGTGCGGGGACAGTCATACGTCGACGCATGGCGCGTTTGGAGCGTTGGCGTTCGGGATTGGAACGTCGGAAGTTGAGCACGTGCTGGCGACGCAATGTCTTGCCCAGCAGAAGCCGAAGACGATGAAGATCGATGTGCGCGGAGGATTGAGCGAAGGCGTGACGGCGAAAGATCTGGCGCTGGCGATCATTGGGCAAATCGGTACCGATGGAGCGACGGGACATGTGATCGAATATGCGGGGCCTGCGGTACGCGCGCTGTCGATGGAAGGGCGGATGACGCTGTGCAACATGAGCATTGAAGCCGGCGCGCGAGCGGGGATGGTGGCTCCGGATGAGACGACGATCGCATATGTGAAGGGAAGAAAGTTTGGGCCGAGCGAAGCGGATTGGGAGAGGTCGGTCCAGCAATGGCGGACTTTGGCGACGGATGAGGGCGCAGCGTTCGACAAAATTGTGGAGATTGATGCGGCGCAACTGTGTCCGTTTGTGACGTGGGGCACGAATCCGGGGATGGTGGCTCCGGTGACGGGACGGATTCCAGAGATTGGCGGAATGAAGGAAACGGAGCGACGGGCGGCGGAACTGGCGCTCGAATATATGGGGCTGCCGCCGGGACGGAAGATCGAAGAGATCGAGATTGACCGGGTTTTTATCGGTTCGTGCACGAATTCGCGGATCGAAGATTTGCGGGCGGCGGCGCGGGTTGCGAAAGGACATCGGGTAAGCGGGAGAGTGCGGGCGATGGTAGTTCCGGGATCGCAGACGGTGAAGCGAGCAGCAGAGCAGGAGGGACTGCACCGCATTTTTCAGGACGCAGGGTTCGAATGGCGGGAGTCAGGATGCTCGATGTGTTTGGGAATGAATCCGGATATCTTGCAGCCGGGGGAACGTTGCGCATCGACGAGCAACCGGAATTTTGAGGGGCGGCAGGGACGCGGAGGGCGAACGCATTTGGTGAGTCCGATGATGGCGGCCGCGGCGGCAATTGTGGGACATTTCACGGACATCAGGAACTGGAAGTTCCGGTAGGACGTCACTTCCACGTCCCGCAAAGGCGGCGAGACGTGGGGCAACCTAATGTTTTTCTGATCGGCCCGGACGGAAAAAGCGCGTGCCTGCGGGATGACGGCACAGTGAATTAGAGGGAGCATGAAGTCATTTACCTTACATCGCGGGTTGGTGGCGCCGCTGGATCGGGTGAACGTCGATACGGACCAAATCATTCCCAAGCAATTCCTCAAGCGGATCGAACGCACAGGCTTCGGGCAGTTTCTGTTCTATGACTGGCGATTCGCAGCCGATGGAAAGAAGAATTCGGATTTTGTTCTCCACCAGCCGCGCTACCAAGGGGCAAGCATCCTCGTCGCGGGAAAGAATTTTGGTTGCGGCTCATCGCGCGAGCACGCTGTGTGGGCGCTGGACGATTTCGGTTTCCGCGTCGTGATCGCCTCTTCGTTCGCCGACATTTTTACGAATAACAGCGCGAAGAATGGATTGCTGACCGTCCGGCTAAGCGAAGAAGAAGTTGCCCAGCTCATGCGCCGTGCAAAAGAAATTCCTGACTATCAATTGACGATTGATCTGCGCGGGTGCGAAGTCAGCGACGAGCATGGATTCCGGGCAAAGTTTCCGATGGATGAATTCACTCGTCATTGTCTGGTCAACGGATTGGACGACATCGGATTGACGCTACAGCACGAGTCAGAAATTTCCGCATACGAGGCCGAACATCCGGTTGCGGCCGTTCTCGAGAATTTCCATACCTAACAGATTTCAGCTCAGAAAACTCATCCCAGGTAAAGAATTGTAAAAGGTCGTGTCCGACCTTGACCTCTTATATCCCCGCGGTTGATGCTGGAATAGCACGGTTTTGGCCCAACTACGCTTATTCCTGAATTCTTTTCCGGCATAGCAACGAAACTTTAGTGACATGCCGAAGTTAACTTGCCGAAACCAGCCTACAATGTGTACGTCTAATAGATGAGGCCTGTGTCGGCCGAATATACCGCCCGCACCGGACCACTTATGAATGATCGAAATCATAGAGTTAGTAAGGAGTTTTGCGCACTAAAGGCGTGGCCTGAGCGCCTTGCGGTGATGCTGGCGTTGGCCAGCCTGCTCGCGTATACCGTCGCCTGCAGCAATGGAGATCCGAAGCAAAAGGCGCAGGCTGCCGGACCACACGCGGTTTCTGTTGCTGTGGCTCCGGTGCAGCAGCAGGATGTCCCGGTCTACCTGACGGGTCTGGGAGCGGTGACTGCCTTCAATACAGCGAACATCAAGAGCCGCGTGGATGGGCAAATCATGAAAGTGAATTTCGTGGAAGGACAATTCGTCCACGAAGGTGACTTGCTGATCGAGATCGATGCTCGGCCTTACGAAGTACAGTTGGAGCAGATGCAGGCACAACTATTCAAAGACCAGGCCTCGCTACGCGACGCCAAACTGAACTATGACCGCTACGTGGCACTAATTCCCTCGGGCAGCATCGCGCAGCAGCAAGTGGATACGCAAAAGTCGACCGTCGATCAACTGGATGGGCAGGTGCGCACTGACCAGGCGCAGATCGACAATGCCAAACTGCAGATCGTCTATTGCCACATCACGGCCCCATTCAACGGGCGAGTTGGACTGCGCCAGGTCGATCCCGGGAATATTGTTCACGCGACCGACACCAACCCCATGCTGATCCTGACGCAATTACAGCCTATTGCAGTCATCTTCACGCTCCCGGAGGATCAACTGCAGTCGGTGGCGAAGCGCATGAAGCAAGGAACACTCGAAGTGGATGCCTTCAGCCGCGATGATCAGACGAAACTGGCGAGCGGCAAGCTGCTGACCATCGATAATCAGATTGACCCAACCACCGGCACGGCCAAGCTGAAGGCGGTGTTCGACAACAAGGACGATAATCTCTGGCCGAACCAGTTTGTGAATGCCGATCTGCTGCTGGAGACGAGGAAAAACAGCACGGTGGTGCCGACGGCAGCGATCATGCGCGGGCCGCAGGGTACGTTTGTTTACGCAGTCAATCCGGATAAAACCGTGATTGATAAACCGGTGACGGTCGCTTTGACCGAAGGCGACACGACGGTCGTCAAGGACGGAATAGCTCCTGGCGATGTGGTGGTAACGGATGGCCAGGACAAGTTGCAGCGCGGCAGCCGCATCGAGCCGCGCAATCCTGTGAGCGCTCCGGCGACGGCAGGCGTGCACGGACACGATCGCCAGACCGCCGGAGCTACGGGCGCGCCCGGCTCTGGGGCGACAAACTCGGGCGAGCCGAGATCCTCTAGCACAGGTTCATGAGTCCCTCACGCATATTTATTCTTCGGCCGGTGGCGACCACGCTGCTAATGGTTGGTGTGTTGCTGGTGGGCGGGGTCGCGTTTACGCAATTGCCGGTCTCGGCCTTGCCTGAAGTCGATTACCCGACGATTCAGGTAGTGACCTTCTATCCGGGAGCCGATCCGGATGTGATGGCGTCCTCCGTTACTTCGCCACTCGAGCGGCAGTTCGGGCAGGTGCCGGGCCTGAGCCAGATGACCTCCACCAGTTCGTTCGGCAGTTCGGTCATCACGCTGCAATTTGGACTGGATCAAAATATCGACGTCGAGGAGCAGCAGGTGCAGGCGGCGATTAACTCGGCGCAAACGTATCTGCCGACCGATCTGCCAAATCCTCCCATCTATAACAAGGTGAATCCGGCCGACGCTCCGATTCTTACCTTGGCTTTGAGTTCCGATTCGCTGCCGCTCTCGAAGGTGGAAGATCTGGCCGACACATCGCTGGCGCAAAAGATCTCGCAATTGCCGGGTGTGGGCCTGGTTTCGATCAGCGGCGGACAGAAGCCGGCGGTTCGAATCCAGGCGAATCCTACTGCGTTGGCGTCTTATGGTCTGAGCTTGGAAGATCTGCGCGCGGCTTTGATGCAGGCCAACGTCGATCAAGCGAAGGGCGTGATCGATGGGACGAGGCAGTCGTACACGATCGGCGCCAACGATCAGCTGTTCTCCGGCGAACAGTACAAGCCAATTGTAATTGCCTATCACAACGGCGCGCCGGTGCGGGTGAGCGACGTCGCCAATGTGATTGATGGAACGGAGAACGATCAACTTGCCGCCTGGATGAATCTGACACCGGCGGTGATCGTCAACATTCAGCGCCAGCCGGGCGCGAATATTATCAGCGTCGTCGACCGCATCAAGAAACTCCTGCCACAATTGCAGGCCTCGCTGCCGCAAGCGGTTAAGGTGCAGATTCTGACCGACCGCACGATCACGATCCGGGCTTCGGTGAAGGACGTGGAATTTGAGTTGATGCTTGCCATCGCGCTGGTCGTGATGGTCGTGTTTCTGTTCCTGCGCAATCTTTCGGCGACCGTGATTCCCAGCATCGCTGTGCCCTTGTCGCTGATCGGCACTTTCGGCGTGATGTACCTGCTGGGCTACAGCCTGAACAATTTGACTCTGATGGCGCTGACGATCTCGACGGGATTTGTCGTGGACGACGCGATCGTCATGATTGAGAACATCGATCGCTTTCTGGAAGAAGGCGATTCCCCTCTGGAAGCGGCGCTCAAGGGCTCGGGGCAGATTGGGTTCACGATTGTCTCGTTGACTGTGTCGCTGATCGCCGTGCTGATCCCGCTGCTGTTCATGGGCGACATCGTGGGTCGCTTGTTCCGCGAATTCGCCGTGACGTTGGCGGTGACGATTCTGGTTTCGGCGTTCGTTTCCCTAACATTGACGCCGATGATGTGCGCGAAACTGCTGAAGCATCAGCGCGAGGGCGAAAAAGGCCGCTTCTACGAAATCACCGAGGATTACTACAACCGCATCATCGCGTTCTATGGACGCACGGTGAAGTTTGTGTTGAAGCATCAGACCGCGACCTTGCTGGTCACCGCGGCGACGCTGGTGGGAACACTGGTTTTGTACGTGATCGTGCCAAAGGGCTTTTTCCCGGTGCAGGATACGGGAGTGATTTTGGGAATTTCAGAGGCTCCGGACGATGTTTCCTTTGAGGCTATGTCGCAGCGGCAGCAGGCGCTGGCGAGGATCATCCTGCAGGATAAGGACGTTGATAGTCTGTCCTCTTTCATCGGAGTGGATGGGACAAACACGACGCCGAACTCCGGCAGAATTCAGATCAATTTGAAGCCGCGCGATGAGCGCAGCGACGACGCTTCCGCGATTATCCGGCGGCTCCAGCCAGAAGTGGCAAAGGTACAGGGCATTACGCTCTACATGCAGCCCGTCCAGGATCTGACGGTGGAAGATCGTGTGAGCCGGACCGAATTTCAGTACTCCATTGAGGATGCGGATGCACAGGAACTGGCGGAATGGACTCCAAAGCTGGTGGCAAAGCTGCAGCAACTGCCGGAATTGCGGGACGTGGCCACAGACCAGTTGAATCACGGATTGCGGACGATGGTCAGCATCGATCGGGACACGGCATCGCGACTGGGAATTTTTCCGCAGGCGATCGATAACACGCTGTACGATGCGTTTGGCCAACGGCTGGTTTCGACCATCTTCACGCAGTTGAACCAGTATCACGTAGTTCTGGAGGTCTTGCCGGGATTTGCGCAAGATCCCACGGATTTGAAAGACATTTATATACGCCCGAGTATGCAAACCCAGAACACGGGCGCACCCACGGCGAACGGCGCTACGGTGACGACCAGCGGGAATCCGGTCCCGATTTCCACCTTCACGAAGATTCAATCGGGCTCGACGTCTCTTTCCGTGAACCACCAAGGGCAATTTCCGGTGGTGACGCTATCGTTCAACCTGGCTCCGGGAGCGTCGTTGGGAGATGCAACCAAGGCGATTCAACAGGTCGAAAGAGATATTCAGCTGCCACCCAGCATTCATCCATCGTTTCAAGGAACGGCGGCCGCATTTCAGAATTCACTGGCGTCGGAACCTTACCTTATTCTGGCTGCGGTGATCACGGTGTATATCGTTCTCGGCGTTCTTTATGAGAGCTACATTCACCCAATCACGATTCTTTCAACGCTGCCGTCGGCCGGGGTGGGAGCAATACTTGCGCTGATGCTTACGAAAAATGATCTGACGGTGGTGGCCCTCATAGGGATCATCTTGCTGATCGGCATTGTGAAGAAGAACGCCATCATGATGATCGACTTCGCGCTGGAGGCCGAGCGCGAAGAACATAAGCCGCCGCAGGAGGCAATTTATCAAGCTTGCCTGCTGCGCTTCCGTCCAATCATGATGACGACCATGGCTGCCCTACTCGGTGGATTACCTCTCGCGCTGGGCTCGGGCACGGGCGCGGAACTGCGACGACCATTGGGCATCACCATTGTCGGCGGATTGTTGCTGAGCCAGTTGCTGACGCTCTACACAACCCCGGTGGTTTACTTGTGGTTCGACCGGCTGGCACAGCGCTTTGCGCGATACAGCATCGGCAATCCGATTCCGAAGGACGAGCCAGTCTCGGCAGATTAGCAATGGCTGTTTAGTGTAACGGTTGCAGATGAGTATCTCCTCTCCATTTATCCGGCGTCCGATCGGCACCTCGCTGCTGGCTGCGGCGCTGCTACTCTCGGGAATTCTTGCCTTCAATTTCCTTCCGGTAGCTTCTCTGCCCCAGGTTGATTTCCCGGTGATCAGCGTGGGAGCCAGTCTGCCAGGAGCGGATCCGCAGACCATGGCATCGTCGGTCGCGACGCCGATGGAACGTCAGTTCGGACGCATCGCCGCGATCAACCAGATGACTTCGTCGAGCCAATTGGGCTCAACCGGCATCACCATGCAGTTCGATTTGAACCGGAACATCGATGCCGCAGCACGCGACGTTCAGGCAGCCATCAATGCAGCAAGAGGGCAGCTTCCGGCCAATCTGCCGAGTAATCCGAGCTACCGCAAGGTGAATCCTTCGGATTCGCCCATCATGATTCTCGCCATGTCGTCGGACACCGTCCCGATCGCGACCATGTATGACGTCGCCGACTCGATTCTGTCGCAAAAACTGGCCCAGGTCGAAGGAGTCGGGCAGGTCTTCGTGTGGGGATCCTCGCAGCCTGCCGTGCGTGTAGATGTAAATCCCATGCTGTTAAACAAGCTGGGCGTTGGGCTGGATAACGTTCGCAACGCGTTAAACGCGGTGAACGCAAATCAGGCCAAGGGTGCGATTTCCGACCACGAGAGAACGTATTCTTTTACAGATAACGACCAGCTTTTCAAAGCTGACCAATACCGGCCGCTGATTGTCGCCTACAACAATGGCGGAGCTGTGCGCATCTCCGATGTGGCTGACGTAAGCGACTCGGTTGCTGATGTTCGCAACATCGGATTGGCCAACGGGAAACCGGGCATTCTCCTGCCGATTTTCCGCCAGCCCGGCGCCAACATCATCGATACCGTCGATCGGGTTCGCGCTCTGATGCCGTACCTGCAGTCTTCGATTTCTCCCGCCATCAATTTGACGGTTGCGTTGGACCGCACGGTTATGGTGCGTGCATCGGTGAAGGATATTGAGACCACTCTGCTCATTTCGATTTTCCTGGTCATCATGGTGGTGTTCGTGTTCCTGCGTACGGTACGTGCCACGATCATCCCCAGTATCGCCGTACCCATGTCACTGATCGGAACGTTCGGGGTGATGTATGTGCTGGGGTATAGTCTCGACAATCTTTCGCTGATGGCGCTGGCGATTTCGACGGGATTCGTCGTCGATGATGCGATCGTCGTTCTGGAGAACATCAGCCGTTATGTCGAGCGGGGGATGGGAGCTGTTGCCGCGACGTTCAAAGGCGCCGCGGAAATCGGTTTTACAGTCATCTCGATGAGCGTGTCGCTGGTTGCCGTGTTCATCCCGCTGCTATTGATGGGAGGGATTGTCGGACGTTTGTTCCGCGAGTTTGCTATTACCCTGAGCACCGCGATTGGCGTTTCGCTGCTAGTCTCGCTGACGGTCACTCCGACCATGTGCGCCAAGTTTCTGAGGACCCGCAAAGCGGAAGGCGAAAAGCACAATATTTTCTATCGCACGAGCGAAAGGCTTTTCGATGGACTAGTCCGCTCCTACAGTCATGCGCTGCGCGTGGTGTTGCGGCATCAGTTTGCCACCTTTGTGCTGACCATTCTGATCGCGGTATTTAGCGTGGTTCTTTACATCGTTGTTCCGAAAGGATTTTTCCCGCAGCAGGATACCGGTCGCATTGCAGGCTCCGTGATGGCTGCCCAGGACACGTCTTTCCAGTCGATGAGCAACAAGATGCACCGCTATGTCGGGATTGTGATGAAAGATCCGGCGGTCGAAACGGTGGTGGGTTTCGCCGGTGGCGGATCGCCGCTCAATCAAGGCCGGTTCTTCATGATGCTGAAGCCGCTGGAGGAGCGTGGGCCCTGCCGGAAGCAGCATTTCTGGGAGCAATGCCACTATGTCACGGCTGACGACGTGATCAATCGCCTGCGCGGAAAACTCGCGGTTGTGCCGGGAGCGACGCTGATTATGCAATCGGCGCAAGATTTGACCATCGGCGGAAGGTGGGGCAACGCGCAATATCAGTACACGCTGCAGAGCGCGAATCTGGACGATTTGGATCATTGGGCGCCGCTGGTATTGCAGAAACTCAAAGCCTTGCCCGAAATGCGAGACCAGAACTCGGATCAGCAAGATCAAGGTTTGCAGGCGAAATTGGTCGTCGACCGCGATACCGCGAGCCGCATGGGAATTACGGCCGCGACCCTGGATAATGCTCTCTATGACGCATTCGGCCAACGGCAGGTCTCGACCATGTACCGTCCGCTCAACCAGTATCACGTGGTCATGGAAGTGGCGCCGCAATTTCAGCAGACGCCCGAGGCGCTTAACAACATTTATCTGCGATCGACCGCGGGAACGCCGGTGCCGCTAGCGGCTTTCACGCACTTTGAGCCGTCGAACACTCCTCTGGCCGTCAATCACCAGGGGCAGGTCCCGTCGGTCACAATTTCCTTTAACCTGGCTCCTGGAGTTTCCTTGGGCCAGGCGACACAGGCCATCGAAAACGTTCAGCGCTCGATGGGGCTGCCAAGCACGATTCAGGCGAGTTTTCAGGGAACGGCAGCGGCTTTCAAAGACTCGCTTTCGACCGAATGGATCCTGATTCTGACGGCTCTCGTTGCCGTCTATATCGTTCTTGGGATGCTGTATGAAAGCTACATCCATCCCATCACGATCCTGTCAACACTGCCGTCAGCGGGCGTAGGAGCGTTGCTGGCGCTGATTCTGACGCATAATGAACTGAATGTCATTGGCACGATCGGAATCATCCTGCTCATTGGACTGGTCAAGAAGAACGCCATCATGATGATCGACGTCGCGCTGGATGTGGAACGCACGCAGGGGAAGAAGCCGGTGGAGGCGATCTACGATGCGTGTCTGCTGCGCTTCCGGCCGATCATGATGACAACCATGGCGGCGCTGCTCGGCGGTCTTCCCTTAGCCCTGGGCAGTGGTGTGGGGTCAGAGTTGCACCGGCCGCTGGGAATTACCATTGTTGGCGGCCTGATCGTCAGCCAGATGCTGACCCTGTTCACAACTCCCGTCGTGTATGTCTACCTGGATAGATTGCGGCTGGCGTTGCGCGGCGGGGCAGACGAGGTTCTGCCCGAAGTCGGGCCCGTTCATGCCTGAAACTCCTTGCAGATCCACTCAAATGCAACGCAGACGCAGCGACCTGGCATCGCACATACGGCGCGTCTGCGCGCAGGAAGTTAAGCGGACCGGCGACGCGCTTGAACGACGTTGCGGTGTTATTTTTGTGATAGGCTTCTCCATTACACAAGAACATGGCTCCGGCCGTCAGCTCAACAAAGCTTGAGGCGGGACCGGCTTGGATCTGAAGGTCCGCCTTTTCGTAAATTTCAAAAACCTGCTTCAGGAGTAACGGATGCTAAAGAAAGCGGCGGCGCTGTTGCTGGTGGGGGTGAGCGCAGCGACGTGGACAAGTTGTGGCAACACGGTCAGCAACTACCTGTACGCGGCAATCCCTGCAGCAAGCGAAATCGCAGTTTTCCGGGAAGACCCGAACTCGGGCCTTCTCACCGAGTTGTCCACAGGGCCCGTCTCCGCAGGACCGGGCGTGCATGCACTGGCAGTGGCTCCGTCGGGTAAATTCCTTTACGCGGCGAATGCGGGCGAGGGAGACATCTCGACGTACTCGGTTACTGAGGGATATCTCACGGAAATCGGGTCTCGAACCCTCTTGGCCCAGAATGCAGAACCAACCCTGCTGGTTATGGATTCTACGGGAAGCTATCTCTACGCAGCGGACGCGGTAGCGAGCGCGATCTACTCATTTTCTATTGACGCCAGCAGTGGTGCTCTAAGTCCGGTTACAGGTTCTCCGTTCCCGGTCGGTGTGTCGCCTTTGGCGATGCAAATTCCGAGCTCAGGCAATGTTCTCTACGTCACCGGTCAGTCGGGCACCTTCGGATACGTACAGGCATTTTCTTTAAGCTCGGGAAAGCTGGTTCAGCCTCCGCTGCCCAATTCGCCTTATCTGACGGGCACGAATCCGGTTGGGCTCACGATCAGCTCCAATGGCAGCTATCTATACACGGCGAATGCAGCTCCAGATAATTCGATCTCGCAGTTCACCATCAACCCGGATGGCTCGCTTAACACGAATCCCACTATAATCGGCAGCGGAACGCTCTCATCGCCGTCCGCGCTCCTGATCACCAAGGTGGGGAATTTTTTGTTTGCGGCCGATGACGTCTCAAGCGGAAGTCTGGTCGCATTCTCGGTTAACTCAAGCGGAGGGTTGACGCTGGTCGCTTCCGGTCAGTATGGGACCGCGGCTTACCCCGACGTCGTCGCCACCGACCCGAAGGGCGATTTTGTATTTGTCGGCAACCAATCGACGCCAAAGATTCAGTCGTTCCAGCTTAATAATGGCAACAGCAATCTGATTACGGTCGGGGCGTACCCGATACCAGGAACGCCGACTTCCATTGTGATCTTGAAGTAGAGTCCAAGACCGGAGACGTATTCTTGCGGCGTTCCCACGCGCCGCTTTTTGTTTGACAAGCATATGACAAACGCAACCTCTATTGCCCGCAGAATGGGAGTGAGTGGCGGTCAATACAACAGCGGACAGCGCCTGTTCATCTAACTTGCTACCCGGAGATCCGGCAATAGTGCGCTGACGCTCGGCTGGAAGTGGGGTAAGACGATGAAGATTGCCAGCTCTGCCAGCGCTTTTCCGAAGCAGTATTACTCGCAGAAATTCCTGCTGGAACAACTGCAACAATATTGGAAAGACCGGCTGCGCAATCCGCAGATGCTGGCGCGATTGCATCGTAACGTCAACGTGGAAGGCCGCTATCTGGCGCTGCCGACCGAGAAATATTACGACATTCACACGTGGGGCCAGGCCAACGACACCTGGATTCAGGTTGCGCAGGAGTTGGGGGAACAGGCCCTCTGCCGTACTCTGCATCATTCGGGGGTGGACGCGAGTCAACTGGGAGCACTATTTTTTACGTCAGTCACGGGCATTTCAAGTCCATCGATCGACGCGTTGCTGGTCAATCGAATGGGACTTCCACGAAACATCCGGCGCGTGCCGATCTTCGGGTTGGGCTGCGTCGCGGGCGCGGCTGGAATAGCTCGCTGTGCGGACTATGTGCGA
This sequence comes from Verrucomicrobiia bacterium, assembly GCA_035523795.1. Lineage (GTDB taxonomy): Bacteria > Acidobacteriota > Terriglobia > Terriglobales > Acidobacteriaceae > Sulfotelmatobacter. The sequence continues at coordinate 54,308 of DATKQB010000081.1, forward strand.
GCGTATCCTTCGCAGGCCGCGGCTTTGGTCTCCGTCGAGTTATGTTCGCTGACCATTCAGCGGGATGATCTTTCTGTGGCCAACTTGATTTCATCGGGGTTGTTTGCCGATGGCTCCGCCGCTGTAATTGTGACCGGCGATGACCTTGAGGCGAACGGACCCGAGATCCTTGCGACTCGATCTGTCTTTTACCCAGAAACCGAAGAAATGATGGGCTGGAAGATTACCGAAAAGGGATTCCGCATCGTGCTCTCACCGGAAGTCCCAAATCTCATCCGCCAACATCTCGGGCAGGACGTGGATGCTTTTCTCGCTGACAACGGATGCTCACGCAAAGAGGTCGGAAGTTGGGTTCTGCATACGGGAGGGCCGAAGGTATTGGAGGCGACTGCCGCTGCGCTCGATTTGCATGATGGCCAGTTGGACGCGTCGTGGGAGTGCCTAAAACGGGTGGGAAATTTGTCTTCCGCGTCAGTACTCGTCGTTCTTGAAGACGTAATGAGAAACCGGCGTCCCGAGTCTGGGACACTGGGTGTGCTCGCGGCTATGGGGCCGGGCTTCTGCTCAGAGTTGCTATTGCTGCGTTGGTGATGATGGACACAAGCTTGCCAAACGAAACGGATGTTTTTGTCATCGGGGGTGGTCCGGCGGGATTGGCGGTGGCCCTTGCAGCGCGGCAGCGAGGCATGCGTGTTGTCGTAGCGGATGGAGCCAAAACGCCGATAGATAAACCTTGCGGCGAGGGGCTACTGCCAGACAGTTTGGAAGCTCTGGAGAGGCTGGGGATTCGAGTTCCCGCGGAATATGGTTTCAAATTTCGCGGCATTCGATTTGTCGCTGAGACACAATCGGCAGAGGCCGATTTTCCAGGTGGGACTTGCGGCCTGGCCTTGCGGCGCACGGAATTGCATCGGCTGATTGCGGAACGAGCCGAGCAATCTGGCGCGGAAATCTTGTGGCGCAGCTGTGTCACCGGAATCTCGAACTGTAGCGTTCATCTTGAAGATCGCCGTATTCAAGCCCGATGGATTATCGGTGCGGATGGCGCGAACTCCCGCGTCCGGCGCTGGGCTGGTTTGGACCGTGGTCCCAAACCGCGTTTACGCTATGCGTTTCGCCAGCATTTTCGAGTCGCGCCCTGGACCGATTACATGGAGGTTTACTGGGGCGAACGCTGCCAGGGATACGCCACGGCTGTGAGCAACGATGAGGTCTGCATTGCTGTTGCATCGCCGGATTCCAATCTGCGGATGGAGCAGGCTCTGAGTGAGCTGCCTGGACTGGATGCGCGGCTTCGAGGCGCACCCGCAACTTCAAGCGTGCGAGGAGCGTTAACGGGAAACCGAAAATTCACGCGGGTCTGGAAACACCATGTCGCTCTAATCGGCGATGCGTCAGGAACCGTGGATGCCATTACTGGAGAAGGCTTGGGATTGGGCTTCAGTCAGGCAGTCGCTCTTGTAGAGAGTTTTCAATCCGGTGATTTGCGGCACTATCAGACAGAGCATGACAGATTTGCGCTGCGCCCATGGTGGATGGCGCGGCTCATGCTGACGCTGGATCGCAGGCGGCGACTGCAACATCGCGTATTTCGCACGTTCCAGCAGCGCCCCGAGATTTTTCAGAAATTTTTGGCTTTGCACGTGGGGAACCTGCCGGCCAAAGAAATAATCTGGGATGGTTTATCCCTGGGGTGGGGATTGCTCACTGCATAAACGATGAAGACGAATCTCGGCACGAAATTCGTGGTGGTTGCGTTTTTCTTATGTGCAGCTCTGCTGGCGAGCGCACAACGCTCTGCGCTTCAAATCGATCCCGCCAAATCAACCTTAAAGTTCACGTTGGATGCATCCCTTCACACGGTGCACGGAAGTTTTCAGCTAAAGCCGGCTGCACTGCAATTCGATCCCGTGTCTGGACAAATTTCCGGTGAAATTCTGGTAGATGCAAAAAGTGGGCAGACCGGGAACGGGATGCGCGACCGCAAGATGAATAGAGATGTGCTGGAGAGCGAGAGCTATCCGGAAATTTCGTTCCGGCCGGATCATATTGACGGCCTGGTGAAAAGTTTCGGCACGTCTTCAGTGAGTGTTCGTGGAATGTTCAATCTGCACGGAGTCGAACGACAGATCACCGTTCCGGCGCAGCTGGACATGGAGAACGGCACGTGGTCGGCAGCCGTCCACTTTACCGTTCCCTATCAAAAATGGGGCTTGAGGAATCCGAGTACGCTTTTCTTGCGGGTGAGTGACTCGGTGCAGATTGATCTCGTTGCGGCTGGCAGCGTAGCGCAGGACGGCTCGAAAGCGAGCGGACGATAATTGGTGTGAACCGTGAGAGATTTCCAGGAGAAAACGACTACGCGCTGGAATCAGAATCTCGGTTGAGGCGTGATCCCTCGCGCTTCGGTGCACAGGTAAAGGTGCCCTGCCGGTAGGTCTTTGTATTCCTCGGTTCGCCCGCTGGGCCAATCGATCACGACGCGATCGATTTTGTCGCGCTTCTCCAGACCAAACGTGACCGGCAATTCCGATTGTGAGAGATAGCTCGACCCGCCTTTTACCATCCTCAACTGCGTCATGCCACCGGTGAACACACGTACCACTGCGCCGATGGCGTCGCGGTTGGATTTAGTTCCTGCCAGCTGAAATCGGATGCTACGATTTCCGGCAAACTGATCGTTGCGATAAAGATAAGCTGGCCCATTATTTGTTGTGATCAGCAGATCAAGATCGCCATCGCGATCGATGTCGCCGAAGGCGAGGCCACGTCCCACTTTCGGCTGATCAAAGCTGCCCCCGACTTCCGCGGCGACATCATGAAAGCCTCCCTTGGAATCGTTCAAGAACAGTTGCGGCGGTTGCGCGTAGCCGACGTTGCCCCGAATGTTGCGTACCGTTTCATCGATGTGGCCGTTGGCAACCGCAAAATCGAGCCAGCCATCCAGATTTACGTCCAGGAAAGCGCAACCGAATCCCAGGCTGTTCTTGGAAGCCAGGCCGATACCTGTTTGCGGCGCGATATCTTCAAAACTGTTCCCGTTGAGGCGATAGAAGCCGATCATTTCATTATCGAAATTGGTTATGGCCACTCCCGGTGAACCAGAGTTGTCGAAGTCAGCCACATCGACACCCATGCCGGCGCGCGCTTTGCCTTCGTTGCTGAAGGCCAGACCAGCTTCTACCGCGGCTTCCTTGAATGTACCGTTGCGCTGGTTGCGATAGAGTTTGTTCGGCTGCGTGTCGTTGGCGACGAGCAGGTCGGGCCAGCCGTCGTGATCGTCGTCAAGCAGGGCCACGCCAAGCGATTTCGAACTGCTGTCGAAAATTCCGCTGACCGCAGTCACGTCTTCAAAAGTTCCATTGCCACGATTATGAAAGAGCCAGCAGGTTTCACCGCGATAGGCTTCGGGAGTGCAATAGGACTTGTGTTTGCCATCGAGGCTGCAAAAAACGTCGTGCTCCGGTGACCATTTCACGTAATTGCACACGAAAAGATCGAGCAGGCCGTCGCGATCGTAGTCGAACCAAAGAGCCGAGGTGCTGAATCCCTCACGCTTCCCGAGGCCGCTCGAATGAGTTACGTCGACGAATCTGCCTTTGCCCGTGTTGCGAAAGAGCCGGTTTTGTCCGACGCAGGTGATGAGAATGTCAGGAAAGCCGTCGTTGTTGTAGTCGCCAACCGCCACGCCCATTCCATAAAGCTCAACGCCCAGGCCGGCGCGCTGGGTGACGTCGGTAAATGTGCCGTTGTGATTATTGCGGTAGAGACGAAGCGTGCTGCGGTGCTGCTTGTGGCCGGGCCAGTCGGCGCCATTGATTAAGAGAATGTCTTGCCAGCCATCGCCGTCATAGTCGAGGAAGGCGCATCCCGAGCCGAGAGTTTCGGGAAGAAATTTCCCACCGAAAGCACCGCTGTTGTGCTGGAACTGAATTCCAGATGGGCGAGTCACATCGGTGAAGCGGAATCCCAGGGAATTCACGGGTTGTGCTTCCAGCGCTCGCAGCGCCGCAAGTTGCGAGAACGACGCCAGTCCGGCCATGCCCCATAAGAAGGAACGACGATTCACGGAACGTTCACCAGCCCCGCGCGGATGGCATAGACGACGAGTTCAGCTGTTTTGTGAATGCCAAGCGTATTCATGATGTTGGCGCGGTGCACGGCGACCGTGTTAGCGCTCAGGTCGAGGGCGGTGGCGATTTCCTTGTTGGATTTTCCGTCGACGATCATTTGCAGCACTTCGAGTTCGCGCGGAGTCAACGCCCCGCTGCGCTCGCCTTTCAACGCCGAACGCTGCTCGACTTCCGGATCGAAAATGGTTTCACCGGCGGCGACCTTGCGGATGGCAGATCCAAGTTCAAGATCAAGTGCGTTTTTCAACACGTATCCCTTCGCACCCGCTTCAATGGCCTGCCTGACCCATGTGCTCTCTGAGTGCATGCTGAGCATGAGCACCGACGTGTCAGGCAGTTCCTCCATAATTTCGCGCGTGGCCTGCAGGCCGTTAATGCCCGGAAGGGCGCAGTCCATAACGATGACCTGCGGATGCAGTTGCTTTGCGAGCCGGACGGATTCTTCGCCATCTCCGGCTTCACCGACGACTTCCATGTCGGGCTCATCCTCGAGCATGCGCCGAAAGCCGCGGCGCACGAGACTATGATCATCGACGAGCAACACTGTGATCTTCTTTTCCATGAGATTCTGCTTTCTCCCGGGAAACTTCGAGGTGGACTAACGTTCCACCTTCCTGGGAACGGGAAAAAACAATCTGGCCACCCATTAACTCCGCGCGCTCCCGCATGGCGACCAAGCCGATGCCGCGCTTGCTGGGACGATCGGGAATGCCGATTCCACGATCTTCCACATCCAGTTCAAGCACATCAGGCAGGAAACGAAGGCGCACGTGCGCTTCCTTCGCGCCCGAATGCCGGGCCACGTTGTTGAGCGCTTCCTGCAGGATCCTGTAAATGTTAACTCCCGCGCTGCCATCCACTGGAAACGGTTCGCCCTGCTTTTCATAGGATATTGCAATGCCCGTCTGCCTTTCTACAGTTGGGATGTACCAATCGAGAGTAGTTTCCAGTCCAGCTTCGTCGAGCATGACGGGGTGTAGAGCCTGTGACAGGCTGCGCACATTCTCCAGCGTGGCCTGTACGGTTTCGAGAACCTCCCGTAGATCGGCACGCAGCGACGATCCCTCCGGCGCATGCGTTCCAGCGCGGCGCAGCATTGATCCAACCGCGGTCAGGACTTGGCCGAATTCGTCGTGAAGTTCGCGGGAGATGTAGCGGAGGGTTGATTCCTGCGTGGAGATGAGTTTTTGTGCCAGTTCGCTGCGGCGCTCTGAAATCTCCGCCAGGCGCGCGAACAGGCGCCGGTTCCAGCGAATCAATGAAAGACTCGTTAGGAGAATGGCGAGCAGCGTTGCCGCGAGAAATACATATACTTCCCGCTGTACGCGATCGTAGATCATGACGATCCGCTGTCCGGCCTGCTCTTGGTTTTCGCTATTCTGCACGAGCAGCCGCGAAACCGCGGTGCTGAGCGCTGCTTGACGCTCTTGCAAAGACAGCTGGATTTCGGAGCGTGCCTCTTTGTCTTTGCCATCACGCGCGAGAGTAAAGACACGATTGACGGCATCCCAAAATTGATTAAAAGAACTGGATAAAAACGCGCTTTGTTCGGGAGTACGACTGCTCGCAGCCAGACTGGACTCGAGGCGCATCGCGTCATCAAGGTCGGTGTGAATTCGTTCGAACTGCGAGGCCCATGCGGTGAGCGGATAGGGTTCGTCGCCGCTCACCATATCGCGCATGGCGACGGCCAACAGGCTGAGATCGTTTTGAATACGTAGCAGTTGCAGGGAGTCTTTGCGGTTGCGGTCGACCATCTCGGTCTGCAACCGACGCAGACCATTCACCTGCCAGGTGATATAGACCGAATAAGCAATGACGGCCGAGAGAGTAATAAGCAATCCCAGCAGCAGGCCGGAAGTTGGCGAGCCTTTGGCGGCAGAAGTGCGGGCCACGTCCCGAGCATACATCGGCGGGCAGCCGGTTGTCAGTCGGGATCGCCCTTTTTGAACGAGAACAGAGCCACAATCGGATGCGGCAATATGTGACAATATTGAAGCTAATCGAGACCTGACAGAGTCAAACACTACATTGAACTCTCCGCCCAAAGAGAAGCCTGCGAAGATTCAGCGGCTGAAGGCCGTCTGGCCGGAAGTCTGGAAGCTGATGCGGCCACGGCGGGCACTGCTGGCGCTGGGCTTTTTCCTCATGGTGATCAATCGGCTGGCGGGGTTCGTGCTGCCGTATTCCTCAAAGTTCCTGATCGATGACGTGGTTGGCAAACATCACGTGGCGATGCTGCGGCCGCTGGTCTTTGCGGTTCTGCTGGCGACGGTCGTGCAGGGCGTAACTTCGTTTTCTCTGACGCAATTGCTTTCAAAGGCCGCACAACGGTTGATTGCTGACCTGCGACAGCAAGTGCAGGTGCATATCTCTCGGTTGCCGGTCGCGTTCTACGATGCCAACAAGAGCGGGGCGCTGGTGTCGCGCATCATGAGCGACGTGGAAGGAGTCCGCAACCTGCTGGGAACCGGGCTTGTCGATTTCGCCGGCGGCATCGTGGCAGCCAGCATTGCGCTCATTTTGTTATTGCGGATCAGTGCCCCTTTGACACTGGTCGCGGTGGGCTCGCTTACCTGCTTCGCGCTCGTGTTGAATAAAGCCTTCGCGACGATCCGTCCGATATTCCGGGAACGCGGAAAGATCAATGCGGAAGTGACCGGCCGTCTGACTGAATCGCTGGGTGGCGTGCGAGTCATAAAGGGATATCACGCCGAGGAGCGTGAAGAGAAAACCTTCGCTATCGGCGTGAAGCGTCTGCTCGACAATGTGATGCGAACGCTTACTGCGACTTCGCTCATGAGCCTTTCGGCGAGCGTTCTGCTCGGAGTCGTGGGTGCGGCCACGATGTACGTTGGCGGCCACGAGATGGAAGCGAAGACGCTGACGCCCGGCGGATATTTCTCTTATACGGCTCTGTTGGTTTACCTCGTTGCACCGATCATGCAAATAGTTTCCATCGGCACGCAGCTAACCGAAGCGCTGGCTGGACTTGAGCGCACCCAGGAAATCATGCGCGAGCACCCGGAAGATCAGGATCCCAGGCGATCGGTTGTCCTGACTGACATTATCGGGACCGTCGAGTTCGACGACGTCAGCTTCAGTTATGACCGAGTGCACGAGGTTCTTCACGATATTTCCTTTCGGGCTGAGCCGGGAACCGTGACCGCCCTCGTCGGATCCTCAGGGTCGGGGAAATCGACCACGATCGGTCTCATTTCGGCCTTCTACGTTCCGACGAAAGGCATAGTCCGCGTCGACCACGCCGATTTGAGCACGGTGCGGCTGGATTCGTTCCGGACGCGACTGGGTGTGGTGCTACAGGAGTCGTTTTTGTTTGATGGAACGATCCGCGAAAACGTGATGTTTTCGCGACCGGACGCGACCGAAGAGCAATTTCTCCGAGCATGCCGCATCGCGCGTGTGGATGAGTTTGCGGAAACGTTCCTCGACAAGTACGACACGATCGTCGGCGAGCGCGGTGTCAAGTTGTCCGGAGGGCAGCGCCAACGCATTTCGATCGCGCGTGCCATTCTGGCTGAGCCTCGCATTCTCATTCTCGATGAGGCAACTTCCAGCCTCGACTCGGAATCGGAACAGATGATCCAGCAGGGACTTTCCTATCTAATGCAAGGACGCACGACATTTGTCATTGCCCACCGGCTTTCGACCATTCGCCGCGCCGACCAGATTCTTGTCATGGAGCAGGGAAGGATCGTGGAGCGAGGGACGCATGCCCAGCTTTACGCCGCGCGAGGCCGCTATTACGAACTCTACACACGACAGCACGGAGTGGAGGAGAATCTGTTTCTCGCCCCCGGCGAAGGCGATGCGGTTATGGGAGAAGGGAACGGCTCGAACGGTAAGAATCGCGAGGTCAAAGCAGATGCGTTGCGCGTGCTGCGGGGGGAAATCCGCTAACTCATGACCGCAGCACAGACTAATCAAGGTTCAGGCGGCTTAGCTATCCACATCGAAAATCTCTGCCGCAGTTACCGCATGGGAGAGGCGGTCATTCGCGCGGTAGATGGCGTTTCGCTCCAGGTGCGGGCCGGCGAGTTTGTCGCGCTGCTGGGAAGCTCAGGCTCCGGAAAATCATCGATGCTGAATTTGATTGCGGGTCTCGATCGTCCGACTTCGGGAAGCGTTGTCGTGCAGAATCGCGACTTGGCCAAGCTTTCGCGTGAAGAACTGGCGCAGTACCGTCTGCACGTCGTCGGTATGGTTTTCCAGTCCTTCAACTTGATTGGCAGCATGAGCGTCATGGAAAACGTAGAACTGCCGCTGCGCTTCGCGGAAGTCGATCGAAGTAAGCGGGATGCTCTGGCGCGCGAGGCGTTGGCGCGGGTCGGATTGCAGTCGCGAATGAAACATCGTCCCAGTGAGCTTTCTGGGGGAGAGCAGCAGCGGGCGGCGCTGGCGCGCGCGCTGATCAATCGTCCGCCAATCTTACTTGCCGATGAGCCGACAGGAAATCTCGACAGCCGCACTGGAACCGAGATCATGAACATGGTGCGAGACTTCAATCAGCAACTGGGAATGACGGTCGTGATGGTGACGCACGAGCGAGCGTTAGCCGAACGCTATGCGCAGCGCATGATCTTTCTGGCCGACGGGAAACTGGTCGATGATCAAGAGAACGCGGCGGCTACTCCGGCAGGAATGCGAGGAAGTCAGGTATGAAGCTTCCTGATTTAACGGAACTCGCGCTGCGCAATTTGCGCGAATCCCTGCTACGGAATTCGCTGACAACAGTTGGCATCTCAGTCGGCGTCGCCTCTCTGGTAGCCATGCTCTCGCTCGGCATTGGATTGCAGCAGCTGGCCTCGCGCCGCCTCGTAAAGTCGGGGTTGTTCGACACGATCGTGGTGACATCGCGCCGGGAACTGCGCGGCATGAGCCGCGAAGAGGAGCGCACCGGTCCCAATCCGGGCGAAAGCCGGGTCCTGGACGAATCATCTCGCGAAGAGATCGAACGCTTGCCGAACGTGCAAGAGGCGTACCCCGATATTCGATTCGTGACCGAACTGCAATTCGATGATAAGCCGCATCTGACGATGGTCGCCGCTATGCCCGATTCGATGAAGTCCAACGATGCGTTTGAGGGCATGCAAGGAACTTTTTTCAGTTCTCCCACAGCTCCCGAGGCGATTCTGCAGAAGTCGTTCGCCGAAGAACTACTTGGGAAGACTCCAGCCCTGGGCGTGGCCGAACCTAGGGTTGCCGAGTTGGCGAAGCCTTTGCTTGGAAAAGAGCTCACAATGCGTTATGCGCAACGCGAGGCGCCGCCTTCGCAACCTTTGCCGCTGCGTTCAAACGAAACAGCCGCAGACAGCGGTGCGTCCTACTCGGTGATTTCGCGGGAACAGAAACTCAAGATTGTTGGCGTAGTCGATCTGGATCCGGAGAGCATGCGCGGCCCGACGCGCGGAAAGGTTTTTCTCCCACTGAAGCTAGCCGAAACCCTCCACGTCATGCAACCGACCGATCTGCGCGAGATTGCGAGCTCCGGTAAGGATGAGACTGTTTATTCCTCAGTGAGTGTGCGGGTGAAGAATCCCGGGCAAGTGCAGGCTGCCGAAGACGCCATCAAGAAAATGGGATTCAGCACGTTCTCTATTTTGGATGCGAGCCGCGGGCTGCGGCAATTCTTCGCGGTTTTATACGCGTTTCTCGGAATATTCGGAAGCCTCGCTTTAATGGTCGCTTCGATCGGAATCGTCAACACGCTGGTGATGGCGATTCTCGAGCGGCGGCGCGAAATTGGCATCATGAAAGCGATTGGCGCGAGCGATGTGGACGTGCAGAAGCTTTTCTTTGCTGAAGCTGGCGCGATGGGAGTCTTGGGCGGAATTGTTGGCGTGGTCTTCGGTTGGGCGATTGGGCAGGTCATCAATTTCGGAACCAACATCTATCTGAAACGGCAGTCGTTGCCGCCAGAGCATTTCTGGGCGGTGCCATGGTGGCTGATTGGCAGCTCGATTCTGTTCGCTTTCTTCGTGAGTCTGATTTCTGGCTTGTATCCTGCTGGCCGCGCCGCCCGTCTGGACCCCGTACAGGCTCTCCGTTACGAATGAGCATCGTTGAATGTCACGCTCGAAAAATATTTCTTCTATCTAGCGTCATACTTAGTATCTCGGCTTTCGCGCAAAGCCGGATCGACTGCAGTGCCCTCAACAGCCGGATACTGAAACAATCCGTACAATTTTGTGTGTACATTCCGTCAGGCTATGATGCCGCTACCCGGCAGAATCCTCTCCGCACGTATGACATCCTTTATTTTCTTCACGGGCTCGGCGACAACGAACAGACACTTTTTAACAGCGGCGGCTGGACTTTGATTGATGACTTGCGCAATCAGCACAAGATTGGCGACTTCCTCATCGTCGCCCCGGACGGACGCCGTACGTTCTATATCAATTCGGCTGACGGAAAGGTTCGCTACAACGACTTTTTCCTGAAAGAATTCCTGCCGTTCATCGAAAGCAAATACCGCGTGCGCAAGGGCCGCGAGGGGCGCGCGATCAGCGGAGTGTCCATGGGTGGCTATGGCGCTTTGCGCTTCGCTTTCGCCTATCCGGAACTGTTTTCTGCCGTGAGCGCACAAAGTGCGGCTTTGATTACCGAAACTCCACAAGAACTGGGCTCCGCCATGCGTTCCGGTTCGCCTCTCGCCGGCGTACTCGCCGCGGTTTTCGGGAATCCGATCAACGCGGAGCATTGGAGAGAAAATAACGTGTTTGATCTCGCCAAAGAGCACGCGATCGGGCTGCGAAAACAGGCGATTTACTTCAACTGCGGGCAAGAAGACAACTACGGATTCGAAAGAGGCGCCGCCGCGCTCGATATCGAACTCACGCGCGAGAAGGTGCCCCACGAATATCATCCCTATCCCGGTGATCACAGCCTCGGCTATTTCTTATCGCACTTTACCGAAGTAATGGAGTTTCACTCCCGCGCTTTTGGCTTGTTGAAAAAGAACAATCCATCGATTCGTAGGCATTGATGTGAGGTGCTCTAAGGTCACTCAGCGCGCGGAGAACGGTTATGTTCAGACACAGGAATCGCGTGTTGTAAACTAGGGTCAACCGCTCCTTCCTTGAAGCGGAGGGATGTGTGAGTGGTTGAAACAGTCGGTCTTGAAAACCGATGTACGGGAAACCGTACCGGGGGTTCGAATCCCTCTCCCTCCGCCATCGCGCTTGTTATCTAGCCACGTGCACCGAGGTTACAGGGAGACCACAGGCATGTTAACCGTATGTTAATTTGCCTCCGAAGACGTGTGCTGAGGGCCAACTGCAGTGGGAGTTACGGTCGGAGCCTGGCAATGAAGGCTTCCGTCATAAATCTCTAGCCGTCAAACCACCCATTGGAACATACGATCGGATGAGGAGATCGGCTGCACTAACTGCCCCATGAACCGCGGCCGTAGCTTATTGCAACTCATTGCAATTTAATGAACTATTAACATGTCTCGCCCATTCGAATGACATAATTCTGGGCTTGCAACTTAGATCCAGTTTTCCATTCGTTTAACGGCGATTCCCGCCCAAAACGGAAGAGCTCATAACGCAGCCGAACACCTCTGTTATACGTGGGAGACTCTTGGAATGCGGTGCTTTGCTCTTATCGACATCAGTTCCTTTCGCGACACACTGATTAAATCTCTGTCTGCACTGACGCTCTTGGCCATTGCATGGCTTCTCGCAAGCTGCGGTAGTGGCAACAACAACGCCAGACAAGTTCCTCCGCCAAATATCGATGGCTCCTGGGAATTGATTGCGGTTCCGACCGCATCGACCGGCGCCGCTACAGGAATCGAAGTTCAGCTCACAGAGGGACAAATTCTGGACAATGGCATTTACGTGCCTAACGGCCAAATCGCGGCTGACAGTTCGCAGATCGCCTTTGTGGACCTGGAAACGGTTAACAACAACATCAATATCGATACGAGTAACAGTTCCGGCTTCGGCGGGAGTTGCTCGGCGTCAGCCACAACGAACAATTCGCTTAGCGGCAATGTTACGGGACTCGGGCAAGCAATCACCTTCAGCTTCACCGCCAATGGAAATGTCTTCAATGCAAGCGGGACCCTCTCCGGCGACGGCCAAAGTATCGTGAATGGTACTTACATGCCCCAAGGCACAACAACCTGCGACACGCAGGGAGGCACCATCACTGGGACTATTGTTTCCTTGCCGACTGGTCAATTTCAGGGAACAATGTGCTCCCCATCGTTGAACTGCTCGAATCCCGATGGTGTGACCGCCACGGTCAGCGCAAAATCTGGAACCGTCACCGTAACACTTTTGTTCAGTTCTGGTCCAGATGACGGAACCTCTCTTACCCTCACGGGACCGGCCCAGGGCAATTCTTTTTCGGTTCAAGGTACTTATCAGGGCAGCAGTGTTACGTACTATGGATATTCTGAGCAAGTGTACGTGAGTAATACGACGACCAACGGCAATGTTCAGTCAGTTTATGTGGTCGATGCTGCCGATCCCTGCTTCAGCACGCCCGGAACATCCTGCTCGAGCGGTAGCCTGCTGCAGGTTCCCCAAATTCCGTAATACCACACCGCGATCGCTCTGAACCTCAGAGCGCCATTAATTTTTTCAGCAGGCATACTTCTTCAAACCCGTGCAGCTTTCGACCCGTGGCAAGAAGTGCGCTAGAAATGCTGCATGAGACCCGCGAACCAAGAAAACCAGATTCCGTCGTTTCCTCTTCTTTGCGCCGTAGAGTTCTCTGGAGATTACCGATTTCTCGAATATTTAAATCGCATCGTTTGGGCGGTCGTGTACATCAGTAGGTAGAAAAGCGGGTGCGCCCATCTTGAAGTGACGCGGCAATCCAGGGGACGAGCATACAAGTGACGACCAGCGCGATTTCATCCTCAGCCGGCAGGGAAGCGGGGCGGTACGAACGATTGCTACGCGCGGCAAATTTCATTTCTGCTTGTGGTGATTGCGAAGCTGCCACCGGCCGACTGATTCGCGAGCTGCACGAGATCGTTTCCTTTGACTACTTACAGGTTGTTTCGCTCAAGGGCGGGACGAATGAAGTGGCTTGGCAGTTTATCGACATCGGTGGGGTAAGGGACAGTCGCGGTCCACTGGAATTGTCGGAGCTGCCTGAGGGGCCTCTTCGTCATGTCCACGAACGAGGCGAAGTGCTTCTGGTAAATCGCTGGGCAGATGAGCTTCAGTTTAGCGACTACGCCCAAAGCATGGCGGACGTGGGCGTTGTATCCAGCTGTATTCTCCCCCTCAAAAGAGGTGAACGACGGATCGGGCTTCTATGTTTCGGGAAGACCGAAGCAAGCGCTTTCGTGGACGACGTTCAGTTTCTCGGTCTGGTTGCGGATCAGATCGCTCTTGCCATTGATGCTGCGGTGAATTTTTTTGTATCGCGGCGCGCTGAGGACAGGCTGAAACTGATTCTTGATCTTACCAATCAGGTCGTGGCCAACCTTGATTTTAAAGAGCTGCTGCGGATCACATCCGCCAATATTAGAGGTGTGATGGCCTGCGACGCCGCAGCGATCATGCTCGCGGAAGAAGACGGCAAATCTCTGCGAGTGCACGCCCTAGACTTTCCTGATAGTCGCGGCATTTTCGTGGAAGGGGTTATGGTCCCGGTTCCCGGGACGATGCCCGGCGATGCGTTTCGAACCGGGAAGCCAATGGTCATCAACCGGCTCGATTCCGCGGAATTGCCGCCGGAAATGTACAACAAGGCGAAAGCAGAAGGACTTAATTCTTTTTGCGATGTGCCGTTGATTAGCCGACAACGTATTTTGGGAATCTTGGCGGTGGCGCGCCACGAGGAGAACACGTTCGACACGGAAGAAGTCCTTTTCCTTTCCCAGGCAGCCAACCAGGTAGCAATTGCAGTGGAGAATGCGCTCGCTTACGGCGAAATTAGTGAGCTCAAAGATAAGCTTGCACAAGAGAAGTTATATCTGGAAGAAGAGCTTCGTGGCGAGATGGATTTTGAGGGAATCGTTGGACAAAGCTCGGCGCTGCGGCGTGTGTTGCAGCTGGTTGAGACAGTAGCTCCGAGCGACTCCACAGTGTTATTACTCGGCGAAACTGGAACGGGCAAAGAGTTGATCGCGCGCGCGATTCATGACCGGAGTCGGCGGAAGGATCGCACGTTTGTGAAGATAAATTGCGCCGCTATTCCTACAGGGCTGCTGGAGAGCGAATTGTTCGGCCACGAGCGTGGCGCTTTCACGGGGGCGATCACGCAGAAGATTGGCCGCCTGGAACTAGCCGACCAGGGCAGTTTGTTTCTCGATGAGGTTGGAGACATCCCTATCGAAATTCAGCCAAAGCTATTGCGGGCGTTGCAAGAGCGTGAGTTCGAACGTCTGGGCAGCACACGTACCAAGAAGGTCGATGTACGTCTGGTCGCCGCAACCAATCGCAATCTCGAGAAGATGATCGAGGACCGTGAGTTTCGCCAGGACTTGTACTATCGCTTGAACGTTTTTCCCATCCGGATCCCGCCACTCAGGGATCGTCCTGAGGACATTCCTCTGCTGGTTCGCTACTTTGCCCAAAAATACGGGCGACGCATGGAGAAGCGGATCGAATCAGTTCCAACGTCCACGATGAAAAAACTGTCCCGATGGCAATGGCCAGGAAACATCCGCGAACTGGAGAATTTCATCGAGCGCTCCGTGATCCTCACGCATGGGAGCGCGCTTCAGGTTCCGGTCGGCGAACTTACAGATCATGCGCCGGCAGTTTCAATCGTAGCCTCGACGGACTCCGCCGAACGAGACCAGATCGTTCAAATTCTGAAACAGACCAGCGGTCGCGTAGCTGGGCCGAACGGCGCGGCAGCGCGCTTGGGCATTAAGCGTACGACGCTCATCTCTCGGATGAAGAAGCTCGGTATCGATTCGCGGCGGGCCTTCTAAACCGGCGGGAATTCGTCCAAAGCAGCTTCTTCGTATCACGCCACCTTCCTCGCTTTTCGTCATCTTCGACACCTACGACAATTGTCGAATCCGCTTCGACATTTTTCGACAGTTGTTCTCGCCGCGTCGATCGTCGGTTTGTGCTTTCAACAGCTTGGCGTGAAGACTGGTTTGGCCTGCGGCTTGCCCAGATCAGAGTCAAACGAAAGGCAGCAAATGTTCAGACTCTCCATACTCGACGCCAATGATCAGCGCACCTTGGTGCTCGAAGGAAAACTGATTGCGCCATGGACCGACGAAGTGGAGAGTGCCTGGCTACAGGCTCGCGAACATCTCGATGGACGCAAGCTGATCGTCGATCTCACCAACGTCACGCTGATTGGCCTCGACGGCGAGAAGACTTTGTTGCACCTCATGCGGGATGGAGCCAAATTCAACGGCTGTGGCGTACTGACAAAGCACATGCTCAAGCAGCTAGCTCGCAAGTGCCGATGTCAGCATTAACTGCGCTGTGATGGGAACGTCAACCATCGTTCAAGAAGCAATTTCTGTGGAGGAGAAAATGAAGATCTTCGGCGCGAAACGGACCAAGAGATCATCGAGCGAACTGTATGCGAGTCGGGCAGACTTTTGCCGAATCTTCGAGGATCACGTGGATCGGCTTTACTTGCTATCGCTACTGCTAACTGCGGATCCGGAACTGGCCGAAAAGTGCTTTGTGCGCGGGCTCGAGGACTCCAAGAAGAGCAATCCGGTTTTCAAGGAATGGGCCCAATCCTGGGCTCGCCGGACGATCATCACGAACGCAATTCGGATGATCGGACCGCGCCCCGGAATTTCCTCGCCTTTCACTCGAGGCTCTCGAGGGAAAAAGATCAGAGGCCTTCCGGAAAAACTCGCCTCGATCATCGAGCTGCCGCAGTTCGAGCGTTTTGTATTTGTGATGTCCGTGCTTGAGGGCTACGCAGCGCGGGACTGCAGACTGCTGTTGAATTGCTCGAACTTCGATGTCGCGCAAGGGCGGGTCCAGGCTCTTCAGCAACTTACAGCTTGGGATGAAGTTGTCAGGTCGGCCGAGACCTTCGAGAAAAAGCATTTTGACGAGTTGCAACATGACGCCGGGAACGCTGATTTAGAGCTCGGGCACGCAGCGGTCGCACAGTTCGCCGCTTCGGCATAACCAAACGCCAGTCTTGGCGGTTTCTAACGGAAAGACTTGAAACTGAGAATTGGGGATAACAATGCGTGGGGAATTGATAATCGCGAAGAATACGTTCCAAGGGAAGAGATTCGTAGTGCTTTCGGCCATTGCTCTGGCGATCGCAGCTACGACAGCGTGCACCAGGAGTAACGTTCAGGCTGCGCCGGCCATGCCTGCACCGCTTGTAACCGTGGTGAAGGCAACAGCTCAGAATGTGCCGCAGTATCTTGATGAAATTGGCAGAAACGCGGCCTTTGAATCGGTCACGGTGACGCCGCAAGTCGGAGGCCGCATCGTCGAGCGCCACTTTCGCGATGGCGAAAACCTCAAGAAAGGCCAGCTTCTGTTTGTGATCGATCCCCGGCCCTACAAGGCTCAGGTCGATGCAGCGCAAGCCACACTGGCGCAGGCTAAAGCGGCGCTCGATCTTGCCCGGATTCAGTTCGCCCGCGACCAGGAGGTCATCGGTGAGCACGCAATCTCCCGGCAGGATTACGACACGAAAAAGAACGCTGTCGATGTAGATCAAGCGCAAGTCGACGCCGCCGCAGCTGCCCTCGAAACGGCGCAGTTGAATCTGGAGTACTGCTACATCCACTCGCCGATCGATGGAAGGGCCGGCGCGCGTCTGGTCGACGTAGGAAATGTTGTTCAGGCCAATACGACTTCCTTGCTTTCGATCCAACGCCTGGATCCGATTTACGCGGACTTCACTATCACCGAGGGTGATCTTCCCCGGGTTCAGAGGCAGATGTCGAAATCTGAACTAAAGGCAGCAGTGCGCCTCCCGTCCGAGACTGAGTCCGGAGCGCGAATGGGAAGAATTGAATTTCTGGACAACGCGGTGCAGAACGGAACCGGCACAGTGAACCTGCGCGCCACGATGAGCAATCCCGACCATCACTTCTGGCCCGGGCAATTTGTGGATGTGAAGCTGATCTTAGACACCGAGAAAGATGCTGTGCTGATTCCAAATCAAGCCACGCAGATCAGCCAGAGAGGCCCATTTGTCTACGTAGTGAACAGTGACAACACTGCTGAGCTCCGTCCCATAAAACTAGGACAACGTCAGGGAGATGACGTCGTCGTGACAGAAGGTCTGGCTCCGAACGAGCGCGTAGTGCTGGCGGGGCAGATGTTGGTGCGTCCGGGTGGAAAGGTGCGCGTCGATACCAACTCGGCAGCCGCGCAGTCGAATGGCAGTAGTAACAACGTCGGATCGGGAGGCCGGTCATGAATCTCTCTGAGCTCTTTATTCGTCGTCCGGTCATGACCGTCGCACTGACCGTGTCGGTGCTGCTGTTTGGACTATTTGCGTATTTCAGGCTGCCGGTCAGTGACTTACCTGCGATCGATTATCCCGTGATCCAGGTTCAGGTGAATTATCCGGGAGCCACGCCGGAAACGATGGCCAACAATGTGGCCACGCCGCTTGAGCGGCAATTCATGCAAATTCCTGGGCTGGAATTGGTGACCTCAAACAACGGCCAAGGACACTCGAGCTTCGTGCTGCAATTTGATCTCGACAAGAGCCTCGACGGCGCCGCGACCGATGTGCAGGCTGCTATCACGCGCGCATCCGGCCAGCTTCCGGTGGATTTGCCGAGCCCTCCCACATTTACCAAGACCAATCCGAACGACCAGCCGATCATGTATATCGCCATGGTCAGCGATACGGCAACCGAGGGCCAACTCTATGACTACGCGAATACGCAAGTCGGCGAGCGCATCAGCATTTTGCCTGGAGTCAGCCAGGTTGCGGTTTACGGAACACAATCGGCGGTTCGCATTAAGGCGGATCCGTCCAAGATGGCGGTTCGCAACATCACGCTGGAGGATCTGACCAACGCAATCAAGAATGGAACTGCTTACACCGGAGCAGGGCAGGTCGATGGCCCGCATCGCACGTTTCTTCTGCAGCCGCAAGGTCAGCTCATTACAGCTGATCAGTACAACGACCTCATTGTCGGTCAAAGCAACGGCGCGCCGGTTTATCTGAAGGATGTGGCTAGGGCACGAGAGGGAGTTCAGGACGAGCGCATCGATATGCGTTTCTGGGTGCGTGGATATCCCCAACCGGGCGCAACGGTCGTGGTGGCTGTGTTTCGCAGAGCTGGCGTGAATGCGGTAAGCGTGGCGAACTCGGTCCGCGCGATCCTGCCTGACATTCAGTCGCAGCTACCGAGTTCGGTTCTCATCGTTCCGGCTTACGACCGTTCACAAACGATCGTGGGGGGAATCAAAGATGTCCAGACCACGCTTTATATCGCCTTCTTGCTGGTGGTGATGGTCATCTTCATATTCTTGGGACGTGCGACGGATACCCTCATTCCTGCCGTCGCTCTGCCGCTATCGCTGCTTCTAACCTTCATCGCCATGAAGGTCCTTGGCTATAGTCTCGATAATCTGTCGTTGATGGCACTGACTTTGGCCATCGGGTTTCTCGTCGATGATGCCATCGTATTTCTTGAAAACACGGTGCGCCTCATGGAAGAGGGTCGTGGCGCTCTTGAAGCTTCGATCGAATCGGCCAAAGAGATCAGCTTTACGATTCTGGCGATGACACTTTCACTGGCCGCCGTCTTCATTCCCCTCGTATTTATGAGTGGGCTGATGGGCCGCATCTTCCGAGAGTTTTCAATCACGATCGTGATTTCGATTCTGGCCAGCGGAATCGTTTCTCTCACGCTCACGCCGTTGATGACATCGAGGCTACTCAGCAACCGCGGCGCGGGCGCCAAGAAAACGTGGATGGAGCGCGTATTCGGCGCGCTGGAACGGCGGGTCCTGGACATTTACGGACGCCAGCTCTGGTTCTTTCTTCGGAATCGCTGGATCTCGGCGGTTGCCTGGGTGGTTTGCCTGGCAGGTACGGCGTACCTCTTCTATGTCGTGCCAAAGGCGTTTTTGCCGGTTGGAGACAGTTCATTCATCCGCGGCGTGTTAGTTGCTCCGGAAGGATCGTCGCCTGACCAGATGCATGCGTATCAGACGCAAGCGGAAAAGATCATGAAGGCGAATCCCGCCGTGAAAAGTACCTTCACCATGAGCGGGAACGCCCACTTCTTGGGGTCGAATCAGGCCTTCCTGATTGCATTCTTGAAGGGTCCATCGCAGCGCGCGCCGATCGATCAAGTCGCCGGGCAGTTGATGGGTGGAATAGCGAATGCGGTTCCTGGAGTCGTTGCTTTTCTGCAGCCGAATCCCGCGCTGGAAATCAGCACAGGTGCAACAGCGAATGCGCAGGGACAATTCGCTTACGCCATGTCAGGCATCAATGCGGATGAAGTCTATGCAACCGCCAACAAAATGATGGCGAAAATGCACGAGTATCCGGGCTTCTTGTTTGTGAACTCAGATCTCTATAACCACACGCCCAACCTGCAAATTGACATTCTGCGAGATCAGGCGAAACTCTACGGTGTTTCTGAGACTCGCATTCTGACTCTCCTTCATGACGCCTATTCTCAAAACTACAGTTATCTGATCAAGAAACCGACGGACCAATACCAGGTGATTCTGGAAGTTGCCGACAACGAGCGCTCTGCGCCGGAGGATCTGAGCAAGCTGTATATCAAAAGCGACGACGGTCAGCGCATGATTCCGCTGAGTGCGGTCACGAGCTGGCATCCGGTGATCGGAGCGCAGGCAGTGAACCATATCAACCAGTTCACCAGCGTAACCATGTTCTTCAACCTGAAGTCGGGATACGCCATCGGGCCAGCGACTCAGTTTGTCGAGACAGCAGCCAAGCAGATTCTGCCACCCGGAGTGCAGGGAGCGCTGCAGGGTGAGGCTTTGACCTTCCGAAACACGGTATCGGATCTGGCGATCCTGATGGTGGTCGCTGTTTTCGTGATGTACGTCATCCTGGCCATTCTTTATGAGAGCTACCTGCACCCGATTACGGTGCTGTCGTCTTTGCCTGTCGCTCTTCTTGGGGGCCTGCTGACGCTATGGATTTTCGGCGCGGAAGCTTCGCTCTATGCCTATATCGGAATGTTCATGCTGATGGGCATCGTAAAGAAGAATGGAATCATGATCGTCGACTTCGCCGAGCAGCGGGTTCGGCAGGGGATTCCTGACGAGCAAGCCATTCACGACGCCAGCATGGAGCGCTTCCGGCCGATCATGATGACGACGGCCGCAGCATTGCTCGGGGCCATGCCGATTGCACTCGGATATGGTGCGGATGGGTCTTCGCGGCGTCCATTGGGATTGGTGGTTGTGGGCGGACTGATAGTCTCCCAGTTCATTACGCTGTTCGTGACTCCCGCAATTTACCTGTATCTCGAGGAACTCCAGGAAAAGGTGCTGGACCGCTTCTCGTTCTTCCGCTCCACGCGTGAGCCGCGGCCCGAGCCGATTCCAACTTACGCGCTGCAGGAGAGCAATGGAGACTGATATGAATCGACGTATCTACATCTCATTATTGATTGTTTCTACCGCACTGTGGACCGGTTGCGCCGTAGGACCGAATTACAAGCGCCCAGCGGTCGATGTTCCGGGAATGTATCGGGGATCGTCCAGCAACGCGTCGGAGACGCCGACAGCAGCGGTGAAACCAGGGCAAGCGGAGGCTTCCCCCGCTTCTCAGCCGACGGCAGAGTCCCTCGGCGATGAAAAGTGGTGGGAAGTTTTCCAGGATCCGGAACTGCAGAGCCTGATTCGCATCGCTCTCAAGAACAATTACGACGTTCGCATTGCAGCGACTCGTGTCCTGGAAGCTCAGGCTCAGCTGGGGATCACGCGTGCGGATCAATATCCTTCGCTGGCAATAGGCGGCGCCGACGCCGACCAACGCAGCCCCGCGATCGGACCCATTCCTTCTTATGAGGTCAGCCTAGGACAGGTTACTGCATCCGCCGCATGGAATCTGGATTTTTGGGGACGTTACCGCCGAGCGACCGAAGCCGCAAGAGCCAATCTCCTCGCGAATGAATGGGCGCAAAAGCAAGTCATGGCGACGCTGGTTGCCAACGTCGCGAGCGCATATTTTCAGCTTCGCGAGCTCGATCTCGAGCTGGAGATTTCCCAGCGAACCCTGGGATCGCGCGGCGAATCGTTGAAGCTGACTCAGACACTGGAGCAGCACGGGCTCAGCTCACTGCTGGATGTGCGCCAGTCCGAGCAACTGGTTTATACAGCGGCCGAAGAAGTTCCTGACTTTGAAAGGCAAATCGCGCAACAGGAAAACGCCCTCAGCATCCTCCTTGGCAGGAATCCTGGCGACATCCCGAGAGGGTTGAAATTGACCGAGCAGCCGCACTCGCCAGATGTTCCAGCGGGTTTGCCTTCCTCACTGCTAGAGCGCCGCCCGGATATTCGCCAGGCCGAACAGAACCTGATCTCCGCCAATGCGCAGATTGGCGTCGCCCGCTCGGCATATTTTCCACAAATCTCTCTTACGGGTTCTGCAGGCTTCGAAACCCCTGCGTTAACTGGTCTTTTCACTGGTCCCGCAGGCCTATGGAATTTTGGAGCTTCTTTGACGCAGCCGATTTTTGAGGGAGGACGAATTAAGAATAATGTCCGCCTCACAGAAGCGCAGCGCGAGCAATATCTGCTGACATATCAACAGACGATTCAAGGTGCGTTTCGCGACGTTTCGGATGCACTGGTCGCTTACCGAAAGGATCGTGAATTCAGGATTCAGCAGGAGCAATTGTGGAAGTCCGCGCAGGATGCAGCTCGACTATCCGAAGTGAGGTTCAAAGCAGGTACGACGGATTATCTTGAAGTGCTGACGAACGAAACGAATTCGTTTACCGCGGAACTGGGATTCGCCCAGGCTCAAGGAAATGAGTTGATCGCACTGGTACAGCTCTATCAGGCACTCGGCGGAGGGTGGCAAAAATAATCGACGTAAGAGTAATTCACTCTAGATACGAGCGGGAGCAGAACAGGCGCATAATTAGCCTCGTTCTGGCCCCGCGGTGAAGTGAAGGGCCAGAACGAGAGCAGTTTATGTTTCAGCCACGAGGACGGGTTGGCTTCTCGTGGCTGTTACGAAAATTATTTCACTGAGTGTCCCAGAACACCGGCTGAGAATGCATCGCAGCCGATTCCGGCGCACCCACCCAGAGGGCCGTTGGTTGGATCGAATGTCTCGCCGAAATAGGCTGAGTCAAAATATGACGACTCAAGCGGTTCGGCGGGACCGGCGGCGTTCTTTGGCAAGCTATTGATGTATTCGACATCGCTGACGAACGAGACTTCTTCACAGTAGGGATCGCCTGTGTTCGTGCACAGCGGCACCACCGCCATCCAGTAGGTTCCGCCCGTGAGCGTGACGCTGAGTCCAGTGACCTCAACGGTGAATTCATTAAGATCAAAGGAACTGCGTCCGGTCAGAGTGGCTGTTGCCGCGTTGGAGCCAGAAGCGACGGTCGTCCCGGCATTTCCGGGCAGTACGCCTTCCATGATCGCCCAGTAAGCGGCGGCGGTTGGTTGGTTCGGAGCTTGGTCGAGCACTCCGTAACTCATGAAGTTGTTCGTGAACAGTCCAGTCACCTGCCAAGTTTGACCGCTAGGTACTGTGAAGGGAACCCAAACCGCAGCCCCATAAGGACTTCCAGGAACAAGAGAGGTGGCCTCGTTAGCCAATCCGTTGCCGACGGTCGGGCCGACTAGATTGATGGAGAAGTCGCCGCCATAAAACAAGCAGGGCCTGGCGGGATTGCCGCACATGCCGCTGGCGGGGTGGACAGCAGAAGATTTGTAACTCTCGCTGGTAAACGGTCCGTAATCCTGGATCGTGGGTTTGGGCGCGCCCTTGTAATTCTGGGCTAGTGCAGAGTGAACACAGAGAATTAGCGCTGCAAAGAGCGCCAAAGAACTGCCTGTCCTTTTCACGATGCTCCTCCTCCATGGGATTTATGCTGCAGTGAAGCTGGGTCTGTTGCGACGGTTTAGGTTTCAACCGCCGAAAATCCGGCGGCAGTGTGCTAAGAATTGTCTGACCATAGGGGCCCTTGCACGGGCCCCTTTCAGTTCATTGCTGCTACTTCGTAACTGTGAGCGGAACCGAAAGCGTATGGGTCACGTCTCCGCCTGTACCCTTTAGAGTGATGGTGTATCTTCCCGCCTTAACTTTGCTTCCTACCCTAACCGTCATTTTGGACGTGCCGGAACCGGGCTTCGCGATCGTGCGTGGGTTGAGAGTTACAGTCACGCCAATGGGATAGCCAGTGGCAGAAAGTGAAATTGCAGAGTTGAATCCGGCGGCAGCGGTTGTAGTGATTGTCGCCGTCTTAAAGCCGCCTTCCGCGATGCTCAGCGTCGACGGCGAAGAAGTAATCGTGAAGTAAACATCGTTCACGGTCAGAGAAATAGCTACGACTTCAGTGATGCCACCGGAGGTGCCGACTACCTTGATCTTGTAGGTGCCGGCCGCGACCGATGTGGCAACGTTGATCGTCATGCTGGACGAGCCTGCGCCCGTGATCGAGGGCGGGTTGAATGAAACCGTGACTCCGCTGGGCTGGCCGGTTGCCGAAAGAGCAATAGGCGAGTCGAAACCGTTGATCACGGTACTGGTAATTGTGCCGTTGGCCGAGCCGCCTTGGGCAATGGTGAGGGCGCCAATCGAAGAGTTCAAACCATAGCCCGGCTGAGAGATCGTATTCAGGAGAGCGGTGAGCAGGCCGCTGCCGTTCGGACTTCCCCAACCGGTTGCGAGGTCGTAGCCCGCGGTGGCCGAGTAGCCATTGCTGCCAGAGGTGACATCGTGGAATGCAGAGTCATAGCCGGAACTCAATCCAATCGTGTACAGCGCGGGATTGATGAAGCCCAGAGTCGTCCCACTGTTCGAGACTGATTGTTCATTCACCAAAGCGAGATAGCCTGCCCACATGGGGGTGGCGAAGCTCGTCCCGCCAAATATATTGGCTCCGCACTCCTGGCCGCCGAAATAAGGGTTACTGCCTTGATCGGAGCAAACGTAGAAGGTGAAATTCGCGTTGGCCGAGACATCCGGCCCATTGCGATACGAGTCGGAACAATTGGTGCAACCGGCGGCGGTGCTAGTTTGCCAGAAGGGAATTGCGAAGTCGTCGGGCGAAATGCCGCCGCCGCCATCCGACCACGCACTTTCTGATGCCCAAGCGCCGCCGGGGCCCGTGGTAGTCAGATCGGTGCCGCCGACCGACGTCACATACGGGTCCTCGGTTGGATAGGCTGGGTAAGTTTCGCAAGTTGGCCATTTGCCGTCATCGCCCGAGGCCGTAAAGAAATTCTGACCCTGCAACGCGAACTCCTGGAAGTAAGGTTCGTCCGTGGTGGGATCCGCCGGACACCACAGCCATGAAGCGCTCAATTGTGCGTTCAGCGGACTGGCGGTGGCCATCGCGTTAAAAATGGCGCCATCGGTTGATCCGACATACATCACTAAGCTGGACATCCCTGGAGCCATGCCGAGCGCCTGCGTCATATCGAGAGTCTGCTCTGTGTCGTCGCAGCCGTCCGAATAGAAGCAACTGGTGCTGGTTCCATCAACGGAAAGGACGTTAATAGGGACGGTCTCGGTTTGGCCTACTGCGGTGTAGTAGTCCTGAAGGTCAGTCAAGTCGGTGCCCACGAACTCAAATAGTCCGAGCGACTGACCGGCGCCGGTAAGAGTGCCTCCATAGTAGGCGGCACGCATGTCGCTGCCGCAGAAAGATTGTTCGGGGCAGGATCCCGTGGTTGCGTTGGAGATGGCGTCGGGATTCTTGCTGCGATGCACCAGCGCAGGCTGCGGGATCGAATAGTTATCGAGGCCGAAGATGTGCCATAGCTGGACGTTGAGATCGGGTGTCGGCTCGCGATCGGGCGCATAGAAAGTACGATTTTCAGTGGGATGCTGGTAGACGCCCATCTTGATGTGGAGAGCCTTTTCGATATTCGCGACGGAGCCGATTACGTCAATGTTTATGCGGTTTTTAGATGTGCCAACCACTTTGAGCTGATTGGCATCAGCCCAGCGAAGCACGGCGGAATAATCCTGACTAGTGGGGCCGAACTTCGACGTGAATTCTTCGACGGTAAGGAAATGATGGAATGACGAACTGGAAGGATCGTAGAGGTCGCGAAGAAAATTGTTCAATGTGTTCTGATTCCGAAGCGGCAACGTCACGACCAGGCGCATGGATCGAGTCGCGGGCAGATCGCCTAGCGAAGGTGCTTCGCCATTCACGGTGACTTGGCGTACATGATGCGTTAGCAATGCCGGTGACTGTGCATAAGAAAGGTGAGCGACGGAAACCAGTGCCGCGAGGGTTAGCAAACATGTACCCACTCTACGAGTCATGAATCCTCCTCTTGTGTTGTGCCCCGGGGAAATCCAGCCTTGAGTTCTGGCTCTTCGTGCTTGGACGACGCGGATTGGTGATCTCATTTGGCTGGAAGGGCTGCAATTGTACATCGGTTTAAGCCGATCCCGGGTGTGGAAGAAAAAAATTACAAATAGAGTCTTTTCGCTGGGGACAATGGACACTATTAGCAATCCGTGAGTAAGGCTGAGGCTTAGCGGCGTTTCGTTGATCGGCTTCTCGATCCACAAAAACGAACAGGCATGAGAATGATGCGTTCAAGAACACGCATAATATGCTCGGGCGTGTTTCCACTTTAGGTGCTGTACTATCGGGTTGACCCTCTGACACCTTGTCCTAAAATCTGGCCAAAACTACAGTGAACTCACCTTCTGGAATCCTGGTGAGAGAAGCTGGAACGCATGTCCTCACAGCGCCACTGACCTGGTTCTTTCACGTCGGATTCTGAACAGCCTACATTTCTGGCCCGAACATCCGGTTCGAATGCTAGTTCGAACATGGGACGAACTCGTCTCCCATGGGCAAAAACTAAGTTTCGCTTTGAGCAACCTAATTCTGTGAGGAGGAGTGTGTCTAATGAAGTGCCGAAATCTGTTTCATTCATTGTGTCTGAGCTCGCTCCTGATGGCGCCCAGTGTTCTGCTCGCTCAAAATCAAAACTGCACAATCATCGTTCCTGACGCGCCTTTAACTGCTGCGGGGCTGGCGACGCCTTACCAGTTGACCGCCACGGACCCGACTCAGGGAAAGTGTGATGAGGCGAACGTCAATTCGTCGGCGTTCGTCCAAGCAGCCATTATTGACCCTGCAACTGGACAGATTTCGATTTATAACCCTCTGATCATCGACGCGGGTTCTAGCCCTGCTATCAAGCCAGTCCTGCCGGTTCTGCCAGCGAATGCAATTGTGGCGCTGTGGTTTGGATTCAACGGAGAAAATCTCGTTCAGCAAGGCGCTTCTTCCGGGGCACTAGAGTCTGCTCATTGCGTGAATGGATTGCCCAATAGTGTGTTCGGGCAGGTTTCCTACTGCAATGCGCCGGCATTTTTCAAAGCTGCTAACCACGCGGTACACAGTGGTCAATTGCAAGTTCCTGAGAGAGGGCTTGCTAGTGATGGCTCGCAGTGCCCCACAGTGCGGCACTTCTATGTTGTGGATCAGGACCAAAGCGACAACCTGCCCGTCACGTATCTCGTGACTGCCAGCGGATTGATTGCTCAAAATACCAAGGCTAATGCGTCAGCTCTGGTCGGTGCTACAACTCTCGGTAATCCCAGCGATAACGGGCTGCTCGACAGGTTTCTCGATCCTGCCATGAATTGCACGCCATGGAAGGTGGCGGATCTAGCTGATCCGGGACAGACAGTTCCAGGCCTGGCGTTGAATGAACTGCAGGCACGAGCCCATCAGCGTCGTCATATGGCGCTCGTTCCAGCAGGCGATCCGATGGTTTTAAACACCGATGGATCAATCAACATTGACAAGGTCAACGCCTACCGGCGCGGCATGGATCAGCACGAGATTGGCCGCATTGAGGAAGCCGATACGGCGCGCTATTGCCGCGCCATGCTCTGGACTGCACCGCCGAGACTCGCACAAAACCAGGCCAATCTGACGGCCAGCCCCTCTCCCGTCAGCTCCGCCGCAAATTCGCTGTTTACTTTCATGGCGCAACGTTTCGTCGCCAGCTTCAACATTCTCGACTGCGGCGGATTGCTTGGCGTGGCTGACCCGATATCGTTCACGGCGGATGCGAATGGAGTTGCGGTCAGCGCCACAATCGATCTGAACTTGCTTGAAAAAGAGCAGAAACAACTCCAGCATTTTCAAGCGAACGACGAAGCGGCGGAAGCCGCTGATCAAGCTGCGGAGTCGATGGAGTAGTACTTGGCGCTCGCGACTGGAGCGGAATCATCCGATGGCCCGCTCAGGAGTGCGCAGGAAGCTCCTGAGCGTGTCGTCCAGTTCAAGCCCGCAAGACGCCTACGAATATGGACAGTTCGCAATGTGGTCGGAAATATCGCGACTGAAAGAAATTCGATTGCTAAAAAGATACGTAAATTCGCCAAGGCCGGGATTCTCGGAGGCATCGTGTTGAGCGCGTTGTGGGGCGCGGTTGCGGTTGAGGGCCAAATC
Organism: Verrucomicrobiia bacterium; assembly: GCA_035523795.1. Classification (GTDB taxonomy): domain Bacteria; phylum Acidobacteriota; class Terriglobia; order Terriglobales; family Acidobacteriaceae; genus Sulfotelmatobacter. Next base: position 82,019 of record DATKQB010000081.1, read on the forward strand.
TCTCCGGGGCCTCTCTCGCGGGCGCATCAGTCGATCAACGGTTTAACCGACTGCACCAGTTGTCACGAGATCTCTCTGGGAGAGAAAACTTACAAGTGTTTATCGTGCCACACGGAAATTGCGTCGCGGATCGCGGCGCGAAGAGGGCTGCATGCTTTCTACAATCCGCAGCCAGGATCGAGTCAGAAGTGTGCCGGCTGCCATTCAGAGCACAACGGCGAAGATTTCACCATCATAAAGTTCGACATCAGGGCCTTCGATCACAGCCAGACAGGTTACAAGCTTGAGGGCAAGCACGCTGGGGTGGAGTGCGATCGCTGCCACTTGCCAGCACGGATTTCTGAGCGCGAACGCGCGACTATAAAAGTAAAAGATCTCAACAAAACTTATCTCGGAGTTTCCGCGGACTGCACCAATTGTCATCAAGACTCCCACAAAGGAAGACTCGGCCAGAATTGTTTGCAATGTCACGACTTCACAGATTGGAAAGACGTCGCGAAGTTCGATCATTCGTTGACGCGGTATCCACTTACTGGCTTGCATGCAGATGTTGCTTGTCGCCAGTGCCACGCTCCGGGACCCGACCAGCAACCCCGCTACAGGGGCATCGCTTTTGGCGACTGCGGTAACTGCCATACCGATCCGCATCGTGGCAGTTTTTCCGGAAGTTGCCAATCGTGCCACCGAACCTCCGGGTGGAAAACGATTGCGACGACGGAGATGGATCGAGTCTTCGATCACTCGCGAACCAAATATCCCCTGCTCGGCAAACATGCGATTGTGGACTGCGATAGTTGCCACGCTCACGGCGACTTCAAGAAGCCGCTAGCCTTTCAGAAATGTTCGGACTGCCATCGCCCCGATCCGCATGGTGGACAATTTGACAAACTTGCCGGCGGAAGCGGGTGCTCGAACTGCCACACTCTCGACGGATTCAAGCCATCAACGTTCGGACTGAAGCGACATGCGACGACTGCTTATCCGCTCAAGGGCAAACACGCTTCGTTGCAATGCGGTCAATGTCACATTCCCAAGGGCTCGGCTACGGCTTACAAGATGAAATTTCAATACTGCACCGACTGCCACGCCGACGCCCATGCAGTTCAGTTTGCCGCGGCCCCGTATTTCAATCGCTGCGAGCAGTGCCACAGCGTAGATAGATTTGAGCCATCAACATTCAGCTTGCTCAGCCACAGCAAATCATCTTTTCCGCTTAATGGAAGTCACGAGGCGGTTCCGTGTGATAGCTGCCACAAACAATCTCTCGAATTCAGCGCAACCCCAACGGCGCAATATAGGTGGACGGAATTGACCTGCACAACTTGTCACGCCGATCCGCACAAGGGGCGATTTAACGAGCTAACGCGACGAGTGGAAGCCAAGGGCATTGCAACAGGCTGCGGTGTGTGCCATTCGGCCCGCACTTGGAACGATCTCTCCCGCTTCGATCATTTCGAGACTGCCTTTCCTCTCACCGGTGCACACGAGATGGTGAAATGCACCGGTTGTCACAAACCGGCGATCGTCAGGGACGGGCTGATGCACGTCGATTTCAAACTCACGCGGAAGGAATGCGAAGGCTGCCACGCCGATGTTCATGGTCAGCAGTTTGCAATCCATGGGACCACAGCCTGCATGCGCTGCCATGACAGCAAGAGATGGAAGCCATCGCTTCTTAATCACGACACGCAGACTTCGTTTTCCTTGCAGGGTGCACATCGCAACGTGCCTTGCGACAGTTGCCACAAGTTGACGCGAATGGTGAGCGGAGAAGCTGTGCTGTTTTACAAACCGACACCGATGGAATGCGTCGGCTGTCACGGAAATCGAAATCTCAAACCTGTAGCCAATTGAAAGTTCGCGAGAGGACTTGAGTGGGGATGTTCTGGGTGCATGTGATCTTATTTGTGCAAGTAGCCGTCGTGAATTCTCAGCAGAACACTGCTGGCGCAGAGTCGAGCGTCAGCCCTCACGGGCCAATGCAGATTGCATGCGAAACATGCCATACGGCATCAGCCTGGAAGCCGATTCGCAAGAAGCCTGATTTCGATCACAACAAGACTGGGTATCCATTACGCGGGCTGCACGCAATGGTGACATGCGAGGAGTGCCATGTGAATCCGGTATTCGCGAATGTGGGCCGCAATTGCCAGGACTGCCATGCCGACATTCATCGTCGCAAAAATGGCGCGCAGTGCGACCTGTGCCACCGGGCCAGCGGATGGCAAGTTTCTGTTCATTCGATGAATGAGCACCAAGACCGTTTCCCGCTGATTGGCGCGCACGCTGTGGCGGATTGTTATTCCTGCCACACGGCGGGGGCCATCGGGAAATTCAATCGACAGGGACTCTCGACTGAATGCGTGAGCTGTCACTTGGCCGCATTTCAGAAAGCATCGGCGCCGAATCATCAGGCGCTGGGATTTTCTACGGATTGCCAAGAGTGCCATACCAGCTTCGATAGTTGGATAACGGCGACGTCGGCGACGGCCATGAAGGCGCGAAGAAGGTGACGGGACTAGTTAATCTTGAAGAACCACTGAACGCAGCACCATTACCGATGTTGGGAGCGCACAGAAGTGAGGGGAATTGGGGAGCTTTCATTACTGATATTGCTGATCGGCGGTTGCGTGGCGCAGACGCTGAACGCGGGGGTGGCGCAGATTCGAAAAGTGAAAATTGTCAGATCTGGGGAAGAAGTGCGGCTGGTTATCGATCTGACAAAAATGATCACTCCTGAGGTTACGGTTGCTAAGAATCCTGATCGGCTAGTTCTGGATCTTCCCAATGTCAATGGGCCACCTGCGCAGCAGCACTTTTTGGTGAATCGAAATGGAGTAATTGGCGTTCGCGTTGGTCTGAACAAAACCAATCCGCTGGTCACGCGTGCGGTTATAGACCTCGATGGCGAACATCCTTACAACTTCTCGTCCGAGGGAAGCACCATCATCCTGATCGTGCTGCCTGCACCCGCCGTTGGGCGCGGACCGGTTGCGGCTGCGAAAGGCGCGCTGTTCGGAAAATTAGCGCCGAATAGTCCAGCGGGTGCAAAAGCTAAGCAACCAGCTGTCGCAGAGGAAGCAGCGCCCGATGCCAGCCTCCATGTCAGTTTCGAGGTGAAATATGTTGCGGAAGGTGCCGCTTACCTTGCGGGAGGACGACGGTCCGGGCTGAAAGAAGGCATGAAGCTCGTAGTGCGTGAAGCACAGGCGGATGCGGAAAAGCCCGACGTCGAGCCAGGCGCGATTATGGCGGAATTGCAGATCGTTTCGGTTGCGGATACTTCAGCGGTGGCAGAAATTCGCAATGCGAAACGCGATGTGAAGCCCGGCGACTGGGCTGAGTTATCGCAAGATCAGCTCACAAAGTTGGGAGAAGAGCCAGCAAGCGATGCCGCATCCAAGACGCTCATGCAGCCTGTTGCCGCTGCCCAACCAGCAACCCTTTCTCGCGTGACGCAAGCTTCGATGGAAGAAAGACGGATTCGCGCGCGGATTGGATTCGATTACAGCGGGATCACGAGCACCGGATCAACACTCGGGCACAGCAGTTCCCTCGGGCTGGCGATCAACACAGATACAACACAAATTGCCGGCACTCACTGGAACCTGCAGGGGTATTGGCGGGAAAGGTGGACCACGAATTCCCAACCTGAAGAACAGACGCTCGAAAACTATCTGGATAGGACTTACTTGATTCAGTTGTCTTACGACAATCCGAATTCCAGCTGGGTAGCGGGATTTGGCCGTTTGTATCTGCCATGGGCGGTGAGCCTGGATACGATCGATGGCGGATACCTGGGACGAAAGTTATCACACGGCATCACCACTGGAGTCTTCTTCGGTTCAACGCCTGATCCGACCTCATGGCACTACGCACCGGACCAGCAGTTCGGCGGATCATTCGTCAACTTCGAAGGCGGCAGCTTCGATGACTTCCATTACACGAGTACTGCAGGATTTGCGCTCAGCATGGAGAAGTGGCAGCTCGACCGTCCTTATGTATTTTTCGAGAATGGAGTCTCGTGGCGCAAATTCTTGTCCATCTATCACTCGCTGATCGTCGACTGGCCGCAAGGCGTCACCACAGAGGGCATCACCCCCGGAGGTGGAATCAGCCGCAGTTATCTCACGGTCCACATCGATCCGAAAGAATGGATTTCGTTCGATATCTTTCATAACTACTTTCGCGATGTTCCCACCGCAGCGACCGCACTGATCGGCACTGGCATGGTAGACAAATTGTTGTATCAGGGGATCAACGGGAGCGTGCGAGTCAAGCCACTGCGGAACTTCAGCATCTACACGACCCTTGGGCGGAGCGATGCGACTGGCGATACTCATCACAGTCTTAATCAGATGTATGGGATCACCTGGAATGAGATCTGGAAAACCAGAATTCGAGCAGACATCCACTATTCGAAGTTCGATAGTGATTTTGCGCGCGGCAATTACAAGATTCTTTCGCTATCGAGACATCTGGCGAACCAGATGATGTGGGACGCGCAAGTGGGAAGTCAAAATGTCAACTCCCCATTCACTTTGAACCAGCGCTCGATGTTTGTGGACACCAGCATCGATACCAATTTCACCAGACGTACATTCCTGCAAAGCGGCTACACCCTCGAACACGGCTCTACGTTGAATTACCGCCAGTGGTACCTGAGCCTGGGCTACCGCTTCGATGAGAAAGGACAAGAAAAATGAGCGCATCTACCAGCACATTCGTTCCGGTAGCGTCCGCGCGTGAGGCTTCCGACATACATGCGCCCGAAACAAGACACAGAAACTTACTAGCATGGATATTGATGATTTCCGCTGCTGGAGTAATTGCGCTCGTACTCTATGGCCAAGACTATTACCGCCTTAGCCAGCCTGATCGGGCGCTTTCTCCCAAGCACCATTTATTGAAGCCGAGTGGAGTAGTTGGAATCAACCTGGGATTGCTGGGCGTTGCAATGCTCTGTGGGATATTTCTTTATCCGCTACGAAAACGCTGGCGGTGGCTCCAGAGGCGAGGGCACTCGAAACATTGGCTGGACCATCACGTCATGCTGGGAATCGTAGCGCCCGTCTGTATTGCGCTTCATTCCTCGTTCAAGTTTCGAGGGCTTGCCGGCCTGGCGTTCTGGCTTATGGTCGCGGTTTCGGTGAGCGGCTTGATTGGGCGTTATTTGTACGCCCAAGTTTTGCAGGATATCGCCGATGCGGAATCGCGGTTGTGCGAGTTTCAAGCCAGAACGCAACGGCAGAGAATCATAACGCAGTCTGATCTGCAGCGTCTCCTGCCGATACTGCCTGATCCCGTCCGCGTCTCGCGATGGTCGCCCCTGATGGCGACAATCTACACACTGTGGTCTGATCTCTCGCGTCCGTTTCGGATTATGCGACTTCGCATGCGAATTCTGGGAAGCGCAGCCGCCATCCGTGCAACGTTTGGATTTGTCAGACCGTGGGATCGCGCGTTCGAAGAAGTCATTCGTCTGGCGCGAAAGCAAGCCTTGCTTTCGCGGCGCATTCTGCTGCTGTCGCACGCGAAAAGAGTTTTCCAACTGTGGCATGTGGTGCATAAACCATTTAGCTATGCCTTTGCAATATTAGCGCTCCTCCATATTGGAGTCGCGATGATGCTCGGATTTTTCTGAACAGGCTTCTCTTCTATGGACACTTTGATTGCAGTCATTATCGCCCTGCCGGTCGCGCTGTTTTTTGTGCGCCGCTATTTACGCCATCTGAGGCAGAATGAAGAACGCGCTCGCAGAATGATTGAGATGCAGCATTCGCAATCCGACACACCTCGAGTACTACGTCCTCAGATCGATGCGGCTCGCTGCATCGGGTGCAGCAGTTGCACTACTGTTTGTCCTGAGGGAGATGTTCTGGCTATGGCCAGAGGCAAAGCGGTCATCGCAAACCTGCAAAGGTGTATCGGGCACGAACGCTGCGCAGAAGCTTGCCCGATGGGCGCGATCACCATGGTAAAAGATGCGTTCATGGACCCAAGTACTCCGCGCCTGACAGACGAGTATGAAACCACCATCGAGAATTTATTCATTGTCGGAGAACTCGGTGGGTTGCCGCTGATCAGGAATGCTGTGAACCAGGGACGACAGTGCATCGACATCATCGCGAAGAGAATCAGCCGTAAGCGATTGGCCGCATCCATCGCAGGCATTTACGACGTACTGATTGTGGGAGCCGGCCCGGCCGGCATCAGTGCGTCATTGCGCGCAATCGAGCACAAGCTCAGCTACATCACGATCGAGGCAGACGAGGTGGGAGGAACAGTTGCGAAGTTTCCACGTCACAAAATCGTCACCACCACGCCGCTGGAATTTCCGATGTTCGGGAAATTTGACAGGACCGAACTGCCGAAAGAGCACTTACTCGCGTTCTGGGACATGATCTTAAATCGTGCGGATTTTAATGTCTGCGCCGATTCGAGAGTGCTTGATATTCGCAAAACACTGCCCGGTGTTTTTTGCGTTATGACCGCGACACGAAAATATTGGGCGCGAACAATAGTGCTTGCGACAGGCCGAGCGGGGAATCCTAGAAAATTGGGAGTTCCTGGCGAGCACCTCGCAAAAGTGATGTACCGACTCATGGAAGCGGAGCACTATCGCGACAAGAACATCTTAATCATCGGAGGGGGAGACAGCGCAATCGAAGCCGCTGTCGCTCTTTCGCATCAGCCAGGCAACAAGGTAACAATCTCGTACCGCAGACAGGAATTTACGAGGATCAAACAGCGAAACGCGCAACTGATCAGCGAGGGCGTGCGCCGGGGAACAATCGATGTCATCTTCAATTCGACGCCCGTCGAGTTCAAAAACGATTCTGTTGTCCTTCGCGCCGAAGGAACTTTGCAGACCTTGGAAAACGATTTCGTTTGGATCTTCGCCGGGGGCGCTCCGCCGCATGAATTCCTCAATAAAATCGGGGTGGGCTGTGGGGCTCCCGCGTCAGAAATCATCTCTGCAGCTGAGGACTTGCATAGGTAAACCCGAACCTCATAAGCAACGTTGGCAGCGAGTGCAAAAAACAGACGCGGCTCCTAATCAACCGCGCTTCTACGCAACAATGACAGTCGGCTGTTTTTCTTCGATGGTTGGGACGGCAATCACGATCGTGGTTCCCGACGAATTCGACTGGATTTCCAGTAATCCACAAAGGTCGCGCAGGCGCTCGCGCATCCCGGCGATCCCGACCCCGCCATCCGTTGTGCCATCTTGAAGAGCACGGAGTGCCTCGGGGGCAATGCCTTTGCCGTTGTCTTTAATGGTAAGGCGAGTCTCGGCTGCACCAACCGCGAGGTATATGTCAACCGCAGAAGCGCCAGAATGCCGGTGGATGTTGGTCAAAGCTTCCTGTACCGCACGAAAGAGCGCGATTTCGACATTGTGCGGAAGTCGTGTTTCAGAGTCGGGCAAATCAAGCTTGACAGACACTCCACTACGCCGCGAGAACCCATCCACATATAACCGAGTCGCCGAACTGAAGCCTCTCTCATCGAGTAGAGGCGGGTGCAATAAATGCGAGATGGTGCGGGTTTCAGTCAGGCACTGTTGCACAATATCGGAACATTCCGCGATCATCTTGGTTTGTCTTGCATCGGCAGGGGTAAAGGTGTCCAAATCAAGCTTCAGGGCACTCAAGTATTGGCCCAGACTGTCATGAAGTCCGCGCGCAATATGACGGCGCTCCTCGTCCTGCAGAGACAGGATTCTCGCGCTGAGCCGCCTGGCTGAGTCATTGCTCTGCTGCAACTCGAGTGTGCGCTCTCTTACTCGCGCCTCGAGGCTCTCGTTTGCTGCTTGCAGTGCCTCCTCGGCTTGTGTGCGCTTCAGGAACAGGCGCCGGTTGGACTCACCCAGGGCGATGATTACGTAAGAGAAAAGCAGGAATCCCACAATCCCAAACCATTCGACACGGTTCTTGCCGAAAAACGAATGGTAGGGTGGCAAGAACCAATACCAGATCCCTAACGCATCAATGGCGACGGCCAGAATCGAAGGCCCAATGCCGCAATACCACGCTACAAAAATAACTGCCAGCCAGACGGTGTGATAGGGATAGTGCGCCCGGTACGCTTCTCCGAGTACCTCTCGCAGCAGAAGCGCCGCGATGGCGGCCAGCACTGCGATCACGTAGTACATCAGAGTTTTCTTGTCTGAAAAGGGCATAAATTCTTCTGGCTAGCAGCCAACCTCATTCGCAACAGCTAGGTCGGTGTCATCGCCTTTTACTAAGCGATTTCAAATGCTGGAAACACCCCACGGGAAACACGACGCCTCTATCGCCAGGAGAAAAAAGAAATCCAAATGAAATTATAGAATTAGGCTTCTTGTGAATGCCAGTAAGCGCCAAATTGCGCCAATGAGTGATCAAAACCTACGGTCGCAGCGGCGAATATTTGGCGAATATGACGTGGTAGAATGCGGCTATGTCTGTGGTTCCTTCCGTATTAATCCCCGAGTCGCTGAACTGGGCGCATCCGTTGGTGGCGGAGTGGTTTGTCTCGCGGTTTGGGACGCCGACCGAGCCGCAGGAGCAGGGATGGCCGCATATTCTGGCTGGGCGGACGACTTTGATTTCGGCGCCGACTGGATCGGGCAAGACGCTCGCAGCTTTCCTGGCCTGCATTGATCGGCTGGTACGCAAGGCACTGGCCGGAGGACTGGCCGATCAGACAGAGGTTCTGTATGTATCGCCGCTTAAGGCGCTGGGAAACGATATCCAGAAAAATCTGGAGATTCCACTGGGAGAGATTCTGGCGCTTGCACATGAGCGCGGATTTCTGATGCCGGAGATCCGCACGGCGGTGCGCACAGGCGACACGCTGATGCATGAGCGGCGGGCGATGCTGAAACGCCCTCCGCACATTTTGGTGACGACGCCGGAGTCGCTCTACATTCTGCTGACAGCGGAAAGCAGTCGGAAGATTTTGCGCGATGTGGAAACGGTGATTGTCGACGAAATTCATGCCGTGGCGGATGACAAGCGCGGGGCGCATCTGGCGCTGTCGCTGGAGCGGTTGGATGCGCTAGTAGCAGGCGAGTTTTCTCGGGGGCTAAAGCCCCAAAGTTTCAACGGGGACGAGACGCGGCTGGAAGCCGTGCGCTTTCAAAGACGGCGGCCGGTGCGGATTGGATTGTCGGCCACGCAGAAGCCGATCGAAGATGTAGCACATTTTCTGACAGGAGTGAGATCTTCAGCGGCTGAAGCCGCAGATCTTTCTGCGACTGTTAAGGCACGATCGAGCTCGTGCCCTTCCCAAACAGTTGATCCCGTCATCGTGAATGTGGGACATAAGCGCAAGCTGGATCTGGGGATTGAGGTTCCCCCGATGCCGCTGGGACCGGTGGCCACCAACGAGATGTGGGACATGATTTACGATCGGCTGGTTCAGATGGTCGAGCAGCATCGCTCAACGCTGCTGTTTGTGAATACAAGGCGGATGGCAGAGCGGATTGCGCATCAGCTGGGCGAGCGGATGGGCGAGGAGAATGTGGCGGCGCATCACGGCAGCTTGTCGCGCAAGCTGCGGCTGGCGGCGGAGAAGAAACTGAAAGAAGGCCAGGTGCGGGTGCTGGTGGCGACGGCGTCGCTGGAGTTGGGCATTGATGTGGGCACGGTGGATCTGGTGGTGCAGATCAACTCTCCACGGTCGATCGCGGTGGCGTTGCAGCGCGTGGGACGATCGGGGCACTGGCGCGGCGCAGTGCCGAAAGGGAGATTCATTGCTACCACCCGTGATGATCTGATGGAATGCGCGGCGCTCGTGCGGGCGATCAAGCTGGGCGATCTGGATCGGCTGATGATTCCTGATGCGCCGCTGGATGTGCTGGCGCAGCAGATTGTGGCGGCGTGCGCAGCAGGGGACACAAGAATCCCACGTCTCGCACAATCGGTGAGAAGTGGCGCACCCCAAGCCGGCGAGGACCATTCTACTTCGCTCTCGGGCGCCACATCAGAGGGTTGGGATGAGAATGAGTTATTCGCTTTGGCGAAGCGGGCGTATCCGTACCGCAATCTGGAGCGGCCGACATTCGATGCGATTCTCGAGATGCTTTCGGAGGGAATTGCGGCGCGACGGGGAAGGTATGGAGCATACATCCATCGCGACCGGGTGAATGGGAAGTTGCGGGCGCGGCGCGGAGCACGGCTGGCGGCAATCACCAGTGGCGGAGCCATTCCGGACAATTCACTTTACAACGTCGTAGCCGAGCCGGATGGTGCGGTGGTGGGCACGGTCGATGAAGATTTCGCGGTGGAGAGCAACCGCGGCGACATCTTCCTGCTGGGCAATACGTCGTGGATGATTCATCGCGTGGAGACGAATGCAGGGCGGTTGCTGGTGCAGGATGCGCATGGGGCGCCGCCGAGTGTGCCGTTTTGGCGCGGCGAGGCTCCGGCGCGCACGCAGGAGTTGTCTCAGCATGTGGGCGAGTTGCGGGAAAGGATCAGCGAGATGCTGCCGAGGACTTCCCCGGTGGGGTTTTCTGCGACGCAACCGGAAGTGGCGGCGTGCGTGGGTTGGCTGAAAGAAGAATGCGGGATGGATGATTCCGCGGCGGAGCAGGCAATTCAGTACATCCTCGAGGGCCGGGCGGTCTTGGGCGCCGTGCCGACGCAGAAGACCGTGATCGCGGAAAGATTCTTCGATGAAGGCGGCGGGATGCAGTTGGTGATTCATGCACCGTTTGGGGGACGAATCAATAAGGCATGGGGATTGTCGCTGCGCAAGCGCTTTTGCCAGGGATTCAATTTCGAGTTGCAGGCGGCGGCGACGGATAACGGGTTGAATATCGCGCTGGCCGAACAACATAGTTTTCCGCTGGGCGATGTGTTTCATTTCCTGAACGCCGAAACGGTGCAGCCGATCCTGGAGCAGGCGGCGCTGGATTCTCCGATTTTTGGCACGCGTTGGCGTTGGGATGCGAACCGGGCGCTGGCGTTGTTGCGCTTTCAGAATGGAAAGAAAGTTCCGCCGCAGATTCAGCGCATTCGGTCGGATGATTTGCTGGCGTCGGTGTTTCCGGATGCGGCGGCATGCTTTGAAAATATCGAGGGGGACCGGCAGATTCCGGATCATCCGCTTGTGGCCGAAGTCATGAAGGATGTGCTTACTGAGGCGATGGACGTGGATGGGTTGAAGGTGCTGCTGCGCGGAATGGCATCGGGCGACATTCGCGTGATGGCGGTGGATACGCCAATTCCATCGCAGTTCTCGCACGAGATATTGAATGCGAATCCATATGCGTATCTTGACGACGCACCGTTGGAGGAGCGTCGGGCGCGTGCGGTCGAGATGCGGCGCGTGCTGCCGGCGTCGGTGCTGGAGGAAGTCGGGAAGCTGGATGCCGGGGCGATTGCGCAGGTGCGCGAGGAAGCGTGGCCGGATGTGCGCGACGCGGATGAGTTGCACGACGTGTTGCATACACTGGTGGTGCTGCCGGAGGAGTTCGATCATCCCGCCCTAGCCGCAGAGAACGCGGCGAGGATGGGGCACCCAAAGCTGGTGGATTTCGAAAGCGAATCCCATGTCTCGCAAAGTCGGCGAGACATGGGGCATCCCAAGTGGGGCAACTTCTTCCAAAGCCTCTTGAGCCAAGGGCGGGCGGGGATCGCCAGCGTTGGCGGGAAGCACTACTGGGTAGCGGCGGAGCGGGCGCGGAGTTTTGACGTGATTTTCCCGGGGGCAGAGTTTGAGCAGAAATTGGCGGATGTCGAGACCGAACAGATTTCCCGTGACGATGCCTTGCTCACGCTGGTGACGGGATGGATGGCGCATAGTGGGCCGGTGACGGCGTCGCAATTGGGAGAGGTGCTGGGAATACGGGCGGCCGAGATCGAGCAGGCGCTGTTGAGGATGGAAGCTACGGGCACGGTGCTGCGCGGTCAGTTTACGGACGGGATTGCGCGGAGGGGAGTGTCCGCACCACAAGAAACCGAGTGGTGTGAACGACGGTTGCTGGCGCGGATTCATCGGCTGACGGTGGGGATGCTGCGCAAGCAGATTGAGCCGGTCACGGCGGCTCAGTTCATGCGCTGGCTGCTGCGCTGGCAGCACGTGGCGTCGGGATCGCAGGTGATCGGCGAGCGGGGGACACTGGAAGTACTGCAGCAGTTGCAGGGATTTGAGATACCGGCCAATGCGTGGGAGCGGCAAGTGCTGGCGAGGCGGATCGCGGATTACGAGGCGAAGGCACTCGACCAGCTATGCCTGACGGGCGCGGTAGGATGGGGAAGATTGTCGCCGCATCCGGCGACTCTCGAGTCGAGTGGGAACGGAGACGGATTCGGGACCCGGCAGCGAAGAGTGATTCCGACGAGCGTGGCTCCGATTACATTTTTTGTGCGCGAGGAAGCAGACTGGATGGGACTACGTCAAAATCCCCACTTCTGGCAAAACCAGCCAGAAATGGGCCACCCTCAACATTCCCACTTCTCCCAAGAGCGGAGAAAAGTGGGGCATCCCACGTCTGATGAGGGTCCGACCTCGGGGTTGAGTCACGGTGCGCAGTTGGTGATGGAGTTCCTACGGCAGCGAGGAGCGTCGTTTTTTGCGGATATTGTGCGCTGGACGGGCAAGCTGAAGGCCGAGATCGAGACAGCGCTTTGGGAGTTGGTGGCGGCGGGAGTGGTCACGGCGGATGGATTCGATAATTTGCGGTCGTTAATTGATCCCAAGCGGCGAGCGGGACAAGGAAGTGGACGAGTGGCGCGTCCGCGGCATAGTGCGGGACGGTGGGCCCTCCTCCATGCCGATGTGACGGTCGAGCGGACGCGGGCCGTGGAGGCGGCATGCTGGATGCTGTTGCGTCGGTATGGAATTGTGATTCGCGATCTGCTGGCGAGGGAATCGAATCTACCGACGTGGCGTGAGTTGCTCATGGCATTCCGGCGGCTGGAGAATCGCGGAGAGATTCGCGGCGGTCGCTTTGTGGACGGATTTTTGGGCGAGCAGTTTGCTTTGCCGGTCGCGGTCGAATCGGTGCGTGCGATGCGAAATCTGCCGCTGAGCGGGGAGACGATTACGGTGTCGGCAGCCGATCCGCTCAACTTAGTGGGAATCCTTGTGCCCGGCGAAAGAGTGCCGGCAATCTCTGGACGGACGGTAAGCTATCGCGATGGAATTGCCGTCGAGAACGCGGGGCCGGTCGTAGCGAGTCGAGTTGCGGGGTAAGCTTTGGTAGTTCAGTTTGAATTCTAGGGGGCCTCGCGCGCCGATTACGCTCCACGCAAGATCCCTGTCTCTGCCTGAAGAACGGCTTCGCTCGGGATGACGCGGGCGGAAAAGTTCCATCCTGAGCTTTTCGGTTATTTCTCCGCAAAAGGAAAAAGGTCGGAAGTCTGATGAGGGGGTCTCCCAGACTTCCGACCTACGATCCCGGCCAGAACTGATCTAAAAGCGCTTCCCCCATCGCTTTTGCCGAGACGACGCGCCCTAGCTAGTGCACGCTGTGTGCCGAAATTCCTGGGTTCTCAGGGGGCGCGGTGGAAATCGTATCTAAGCCTAGTTCTCGCGGGCATTTAGAGCTATATTGGAACGGCACGGCTGGGTGGCATTCTCCAGCTTGCAATCTGCTAGGAACTATCCGATCGGATAGTCTCGCTAACCATTCGGTTGGTGAGTGATTCACCCCGGGCCCCCAGATCAAAAATCCACGCTGCAAGACCTTGCGAGGAGTGAAAGCCGATTGCGCCCGAGACTGTTTGCCACTGCCGGACCTCTGAAGGATTCAACGATGGTGTTGCCGCAAGGCGATGCCACATTAGGCCGCGATCCTGGCAACGCCGTGCCTGTCGTCGATCCGTCGGTGTCGCGCAAGCACTGCGTTGTGCGAAGGGCGGAAGATGGCCGCTTTCAGATTAAAGATCTGGCCAGCCGCAATGGGACAATCGTCAACGGAGTAACGATCCAGGAACACTGGCTAAGGCACGGAGACGAGATCGCGATTGGCGATTCGGTTTTTCTTTTTCTGATTGAAGAGGAAGACCAAATCCCTGTTTCGGATCGTGTCGAATTTCACGACGGACATACCACTTCTGAGACCAGGCTAATTCATCCGAAAGAAGTGCTGTATCTGCAGCCGGACCGGCTCCTGCGCGAATTGCCGGCGACCTCGCAGGTCGCGCGGAACTTGAGCGCGCTGGTGAAAATCAGTCGGGTGGTGCATGCGATCCGGGACCTGGATGAATTGCAGAGTCAATTGCTGGATCTGATTTTTGAAGTTGTGCCGGCCAGCCGGGGAGCCATTCTGCTGACCGAACCGGGGAGCACAGAATTCAATTCGCAATTTGCTCGAACGCGAGCCGAGGAGAAGACGCAAGCAATTCGAGTCAGCCGGACGATCGCATTGCAGGCTATGCGGGAAAACGTGGCCGTTCTGGGCACGGATGTGCTGGGCAGCGGCAAATTGAGCCAGGTGGAAAGCCTGGCTGGATCTGAAGTTCGATCGCTGCTGTGCGTACCTCTGACAGTGTTTCAGCGGATGATTGGATGCCTTTATCTGGACAGCACGCGCGCGACCAACCGATTCAGCGAGGATCACTTGCAACTGATGGCGGCGATTGCCGGGATCTCCGCAGTGGCGCTGGACAACGCGCGGCGGCTGCAATGGCTGGAACAGGAGAATTTGCGCCTGAACACGGAGATTACCCAGGATCAGGGTCTGGTCGGCGACGGGGCGCGGATGAAAGAAGTGCAAGCGCTGCTGGGGAAGGTTGCGCGAGCCGATTCGACGGTGCTGATCGCAGGGGAAAGCGGGACCGGTAAGGAATTAGCGGCGCGCGCCGTGCATCGCAATAGCGATCGCGTGAGCAAACCATTCATGGCGATTAATTGTGCTGCGATTCCCGAGGCATTGCTGGAGAGCGAACTGTTCGGACATGAGCGAGGAGCTTTTACGGGAGCGACGACGCAGAAGAAAGGAAAGCTGGAAGTGGCTGACGGCGGAGTAGTGTTTCTTGATGAGATTGGAGAGCTGGCTCCGGCGCTGCAAGTCAAGTTGCTGCGGGTTTTGCAGGAGAGAGAATTCGAGCGAGTGGGCGGGACGCATCCGATCAAAATTGATGTGAGGCTGGTGGCGGCGACAAATCGGAATCTGGCCGAGGCGGTGCGGGAAGGACAGTTTCGACAGGATTTGTATTACCGGCTTAATGTCGTGAAGGTGACCATGCCTCCACTGCGCGAGCGGAAGGAAGATATTCCTACGCTCACGCGGCATTTCGTGCAGAAGCACGCGAAGAAGTGCAAGATGAAGCCGAAGCCGGTATCGCGGGAAGCAATGGCGGCGTTGATGAATTACGACTGGCCGGGAAACGTGCGCGAATTGGAGAATGCCATCGAGCGCGCCCTCGTGCTGGGAGCTTCCGATACGCTGTTGCTCGAGGACCTGCCGGAATCTCTGGCCGAACAGGAACAGCCGCAAGAAATTTCGGAAGGGAAGTATCACGGTAACGTGAAGGAGTTGAAGAAGCAGTTAATTCTGGATGCGGTTCGGCAAACCCGAGGCAATTACATCGAAGCGGCAAAGATTCTCGGAGTGCATCCTAATTACTTGCACCGTCTGATTCGGAACCTGGCGCTGAAAGACGTCCTGAGCGAAGCTTTGCGCGAAGGACAGCGAGGACTGCGGAGCAA
The DNA here is from genome assembly GCA_035523795.1 of Verrucomicrobiia bacterium. Lineage (GTDB taxonomy): Bacteria > Acidobacteriota > Terriglobia > Terriglobales > Acidobacteriaceae > Sulfotelmatobacter. The sequence continues at coordinate 97,670 of DATKQB010000081.1, forward strand.
GTCGTGATGTCTGGGATGAATTCTGGACGCTGCCCGTAGGCAAAGGCAACTGCATCATGCGCACGGGATCGAGATAAGTTCCCTGCCAGCGAACGGCAACATGCAGATGCGGCCCGGTGGCACGGCCGGTCCCACCGCTGAGTCCGACGATCTGACCGCGTTTTACGACCTCGCCTTCCTTTACTTTGAATTCCGAAAGATGCAGGTAAAGGGTGAGTAGTCCCTGGCCGTGGTCGAGGACGACGAAATTTCCTTCAAAATACAATGGGCGCGCGAGCAGAACCGTGCCGTCATTCATGGCCGCCACGGGCGTTCCCGAGGGAACGCGGAAATCGAGGCCGAGATGCGGGCTTGAAGTTTTGCCGTTGAAGATGCGCTCGGATCCGAAGACATCGGAGATGGAGCCAGCGGTGGGCGCGGTGAATTTCCCCGACCACTCGCGGTCCGGGGTAACGCGGTTCAGATAGTCTTCTTTTATTGTTTTGGCTTCCTCGATTTGTTTCAGTTGCTCGGGCGTGGGTTCGGTGAACTTCTCATCGACCGCCAGGGCGACTTTGATCCTGGGGTATTTGGCGCGGCTAATGGAGACCTTCCTGGACAAGGTCAGTGGACGCGCCGACGAGTTGCGCGCAGCAATGAGTTCGAGAGGATAGCTGCCCGGCGCAGTTTCAATACTGACGCCCGCGAAGGCGTTCCAATTTCTCGTTGCGGTGTTGTAGATGAATGTCAGGTGATGGCCCAGCCACGTGCCGCTGAGCGAGTCGACCTTCTCCGGAGACTTTACTTGAAAAAGAAGCGGAGCGCCGTTGACGATGCGCGCCGGCTGGACGTGTACTGACCAGTTGGCGGCGCGGGCGGGAAGCAGAGCGAGGAAAACGAACGCGCATCCCATCCCGAGGGCGCAGATTCTTTTCGCGAAAACGCTAAGAGGCCGGATCACTCTTTACAGCGTAGCATGCGATGCTCGGAGCAACAGGCCCATTACAGGGTGCGGAGTTTCATCGTGCTTTGCGATCACTGTAATGTACGGCAGAAACATCCCGGAGAGCGGCGGCAGCGCTTTCCGGTGTGATGTCGCGTTGTGGGCTGGCTAGCATTTCGTATCCGACCATGAATTTGCGAATGGTGGCGGAGCGCAACAGCGGCGGATAGAAGTGCGCGTGCAGATGCCATTCCGGATGCGACTCGCCGTCGGTGGGAGCCTGATGAAAGCCCATGGAATAAGGGAAGGAGGTCTCGAAGAGATTGTCGTAGCGGGTGGTGAGCTGCTTGAAGATTTCGGCCAGAGCCTCGCGTTGCGAGGCGTCAAGAGAAGTCAGGTCCGCGACGTGACGCTTCGAAATCAGCAAGACTTCGAACGGCCAAACGGCCCAGAAGGGCACGAGCGCCGCAAAGTGAGGATTCTCGGCGACGGTGCGTGCCGTGGACTTCGTCTCCACTTGCAAATAATCGCAAAGCAGACACGCGCCATGCTTTTGTTGGTACAGCCGTTGCGATTCTTGCTCCTTGCGAGGTTCGTCGGGGATGGTCTGATTGGCCCAGATTTGACCATGGGGGTGGGAATTGCTGCATCCCATGATCTCGCCGCGATTTTCGAAGATCTCGACATAATTGATGTAGGGAAGGGAACCGATCTCGGCGTGTTGTTTCGCCCAAACGTCGACGACGCAAACGATTTCGGGAATGTTCATGCGCGCCAGGGTGAGATCGTGGCGCGGAGAAAAACATACTACCTTGCAGATTCCAGCTTCGGATTCAGAGAGCAGAAGTCCGCGGCCGGAAGGGTCGTGGTGCGTCGGTGGAACATCGGGTTTGAGTGCGGCAAAGTCGTTGGTAAAAACAAAAGTCGAAGAGTATTCCGGATTGCGTGCTCCGCCGGCGCGCTGATTTCCCGGGCAGAGATAGCAAGCGGGATCATACATGGCAGCGTCAGCAGCGTCGGGTGCTTCGATTTTTCCTTTCCAGGGTCGTTTGGCGCGATGTGGCGAGACCAGCACCCACTCCCGGGTGAGCGGGTTGAAGCGGCGGTGCGGGTCGGTGGTGAGAGTTTCGATCATTCTTCTCTATTCCGATCGGGAGGGGCACAACTTTCTGCGACCCAGGCCCCTGCTCCTCGCGACGGCTCGCAAATATAGACAGTCGGTGCGATTCCGGTTTCTTTTTTATATGCCTGCGCGATTTCGTGCTGGAACGCGGCAGAGCTGCCTGCGCGCACGAGATTGACGGTGCAACCGCCAAAGCCGCCTCCCGTCATGCGCGAGCCAAAAACGCCGTCAAATCTGGACGCCAAAGAGACAAGCAAGTCGAGCTCCTTGCAGCTGACTTCGTAGTCGTCGCGCAAACTGGCATGCGACTGATACATCAATTGACCGAACTGTTCCGCGTCCGCAGATTCGAGCGCGCCTGCGGCCTGCAAGACTCGTCGATTCTCGGTGATGACATGACGGCACCGGCGATAGATGCGCTCCGGCAAGTTTGACCGGTAGCGTTCGAGATCTTCCATGGTGACATCGCGCAAGGCGGTGATTTTTGGCAATTGCGGCCGCAAAAGTCTAACTCCCGCTTCGCAATCAGACCGGCGAAGATTGTATTCCCCGGAAGCCAGTTCGTGGCGAACCATGCTGTTGCAGATTAGCAGGCGGAGATTCGTCGGCAGCGGCAAGAGGCGATAATCGAGGGAACGGCAGTCGAGGAAGAGAGCGTTGCCTGCACAGCTGAAGTTGGCGGCAAACTGATCCATGATGCCGCATCGAGTGCCGACATATTCGTGCTCAGCCTTCTGGCAGAGCTTGACGAGTTCGAGGGGCGGCAGATCGATTGCGCTGACGCCGGTTAGAGCGAGCGCGGCGGCGATTTCGACGGAAGCGGATGAGCTGAGACCCGCGCCGAGAGGAACTTCTCCATGAATCAACAGGTTTGCGCCCGATAAATTGTGGCCGGCTTCGAGCAGGACGGCGGCAACGCCGCGAACGAAATCGCTCCAATGTTTTCGAGGCGAACCTGAGAGTTCATCGAGCGAGAATGTGATCTGTTCGTCGTAGAGATCGGAGTACGCCTGCAGATTACGGTCATCGCGCTCTGCCGCAGCGACCCAGGTATAGAAACCGATCGCTGCGGGCAAGACGAAGCCGTCGTTATAGTCAGTGTGTTCGCCGATGAGATTGACGCGCCCAGGTGCAAAGAAAATGCGCGCGCCGCTGCCAAACTTCACGCGAAAAAGCGACGTCAGATGATCAACTATTGAGTCGGGACGGGCGAAGTTGGCGATCATGTTTTCCTTTTTCATAGATTACCCACACAACGAGGGTCGCGTTGTGTGGGCTACTCCCGAATATCGATTCGAACACAATTCCGTTGCCGACTTCCACAGTTGACAAAAGAAACAAGACTGATCAAGCTTCACTCATCCATCTTCGCAGGGGAGCAGTGGGAAAAGGGCTCGGGCAAGGAAAGGATGGTCATATGTACTTCCAACAATGCTACCTCGGTTGTCTGGCGCATGCGTCCTACATTTTGATATCGAAAGGTGAAGCGGTGATCGTCGATCCGCAGCGCGATGTCGAGATGTACTGCGAGACGGCGGCGGGACACGGGGCGAGGATCTGTCACATTTTCGAAACTCATTTGCACGCCGATTTCGTCTCCGGACACAAAGAGTTGGCGGCGCGAACCGGCGCGACTATTTACATTGGGGCCCGCGCGAATGCGGCTTTTCCGCACATTCCCGTGCGGGATGGATTTGAGTTGCGGGTTGGCACGATTCGTCTGCGAGTTTTAGAGACTCCCGGACACACACCGGAAAGCATTTGCCTAGTGGTGACGGATGAAGAAAAATCTGCGAATCCATGGGCGATTCTTACCGGCGATACATTGTTCCTTGGCGATGTGGGACGGCCCGATCTTTCGAAGACGCACACTCCCAATGAACTGGCGGGAATGCTGTATGACAGCCTGCATGAAAAGATTTTGAAGTTGCGAGATGATGTGCTGGTTTATCCGGCGCATGGCGCGGGATCATTGTGCGGGCGCAATATGCGGCAGGAAAAGTCCTCGACGATCGGGACCGAGCGTCTGACAAATCATGCATTACAGATTGCAGATCGGCAAGCATTCATCGCTGAATTGACCACCAGCTTGCCATCTCGGCCCGACTACTTTGTGCAAGATGCGGAACTGAATCGGCAGGGCGCGACGGCACTGGATGAATTGCCGGAGCTGAAGCCGATTTCGCCACAGGAACTTGATAATGAACTGAAGAAAGGCGCCAACGTGCTGGACGTGAGAAGCGGCGACTCTTTTGCGGAGGGGCACGTGCCGGGCTCGTTGAATATCGCTCTCTCAGGACAATTCGCCACGTGGGCGGGAATTGTGCTGGGACTATCGGCAGCGCCGATTCTGGTGGCGGAGGCCGACGATCAGTTGCGGGAGGCGCGGGTCAGGCTAGCGCGCGTAGGAATCGAAGATATCCGCGGCTATCTTCACGGGGGAATCGATGCGTGGCGGCAGGCCGGATTTGCTCTGGACCTTTTGGAACAAATTCCGGTTCGAACTTTGAAGGAATGGCTGCAGGCCAGGAATGTTCATGTTCTGGACGTACGGCGGGAGGCGGAATTTCAGCCCGCGCACATTGCCGACGCGTTCTGGTTCCCGCTGGACAAATTGGCTGGCGCCGCACTTCCTTTCGAGCGTGATGCGCTCGTCGCCGTCCATTGCAAGGGCGGATACCGCAGCATGATCGCCTGCAGCCTGTTACGGCGGGCCGGATTCCGTAATGTCGTGAATGTCGCCGGCGGCTTTGATGCGTGGCGGGAGGCACAGTTGCCGGTCGTGGCGGAGAAGATGGTGGAGGTCTCCAACGCGGCCGTTCGATAGAAATACTTCTGACTGCACGAGGTCCCTCCGGCGTCCTTCGTCCTTAGATTCAGGCCCTGAGGGAGCCACGAAAGCCCCTGCCGGCGTAGTAAGACTCCGCGCCATTGTGATAGACGAAAACGGTATCGAAGCGGCGGTCACAAAAGAGGGCGCCGCCGAGTTTTCGGACATTGGAAGGCGTCTTCACCCAGCTCGAAGTTTTCGTATCGAACTCTCCAACCTTCTGCAGCGCTCGATATTGTTCTTCCGTGAGAAGCTCAATGCCGATGCGGGCTGCCAAATCGATTGCGCTATCTTTTGGCTTATGTTCTTTGCGTGAGTCTAGCGCTGCCCGGTCGTAACAGAGACTTCTACGGCCTTTGGGACTTTCTGCCGCGCAGTCGCAGAAAATGTATTCGCCGGTATTTGCATCGTGACCAACAACGTCGGGTTCCCCGCCAGTTCTTTCCATTTCATGGAGTGGCCATAGTTTTTCAGGGTTCGCTTCGAGCCGCGCTTGGACTTTCTCCCATTCAAGGCCTGGATGACGGTTCATGTTTTTTTGAAACCGGGATTGCAACGCACGGAGTAGTTCTGCGCTTTCCTTTGCCGACAAGTTCTTATTGGTTACCGGCTTCATCCCTTCTTACTCTTCTGTGCTTTCGATCGAGTGGCCGTTGGGGTTTTCTTCTTCGCCTGATTGAAGTTAATGGCGGCGCGGACCAGATTCTTCAAAGCACGCTCGTTAACTTTATCGCCTTCGAAAAGGTCGATCGCGCGCCACGCATTGCCACCCAGTCCCGCATTGAAAAGCTTGTCGGGATCGGGGATGTTGGCGCCGTGCGCAAAGGTGAGCTTCATCTTCTCTTTGAGGGCAGTGGCGACGGCGATGATCCCATCGCGAGACCATACGGGACTCCCCATCCACTTCCACTCCTCGATGATCTCCGGGTCAGCCTCGAGGATCGTCTTCCGGATGCTGGCTAAGGCCTTGCCGCGCCAGTCTGTGAGTTTTGCGATCAACTGGTCAATTTTCTCTGATGGACTCATAGGGTCATTATGCATTAAGTGGTCGGACCGCTCCCTTGTCCCGCGATGTTGTTGCGTAATCGCAGCCGATAACGTCTACAAATTGGCGGCACAATGCAGCGCAGTTTTGGTCAAGCTGCCCGCCTTAGTAGGGCCGTAGATCTCTTCAAAAAAAGCCGGCGGACGACGTGGCCTTTCCACATCCAAAGCCCGGAAACAATCATAATCGGCACGAAGACATACCGGGTCTTGAAGGCATAGCTCGGAAGTTTCTCAAACGGACTATAGATGTAACCGAGTATCGGAATACTGAAGACGATGTGAATCCAGCGGAAAATTGTACGATTGATACTGCGGTTGGCGATGTTAGTTGCACTAGCTGATGTGGCCATGAGGTCACTCCTTAAATTTGATTTTCTGCCTCATCGTTTCTGAATTTCTTTGCACGAGCGTCCGATCTCGCGCTTGCACAAAAAAGGCTAGGATGGAGCACTCTCAGCGACTAAAGTCGCCAATAATGTTGCGAAGCTACGGCGCGGCTCGAAGCCGCGCCCTTTCAATCCTCCGAATACGATCATTTCTCCGTAGCCGCGTTCGGGGACCACTTCGGCATTTCTACGCCGAACTGCTTTGCGTACTCGGCGTGCAGTCGCTGAAAGCCGCCGAACTTTATGGCGTCGGGGCCGACGGTGCGTCCGATGGGCTGGCCGGCGAGAAGCCGATCGAGCACGTCGAAGCAGATGTGCCACCCGGCAGCACCCATGGCGATGAAGTGGCGATTGATGTTGGTCCACAGAGTCAGACGCGTGCCGCCGCCAACGGGTTCGAGTTTCCACCGCATCTGGAAGTCACCCCAGTTGTACTCAAGCACTTCAGGAGCGTCGGCGCGGGTGACGGTTGTTTCAGTGACGTGCAGCGTGGGCGCTCCCACGGTGGTGAGCTTCACTTTGGCGCCAACCGTGCCCAGGTCCCCATCGGCGTCGAACGGCGCCCACTCGCGCAGATGCATCGGGTCGGTGATCGCCTCCCATACTTTTTCCGGCGAGTGACGCAGCTCTCGGACAAGAATAAGTGTCCAGTTCTTGCCTTCTTGCTTTTGCATCTGCGCCCCGAAAGCGGGGCCCGGGATGTATTGCGCGCGCTCAGCCATCATTTTCTCCTTCTCTCTCTCTCGTCGCTCTCGGGCGGGCTGGCGTGACGGGCCGCGACGCCGCTGCTACTCCATTACCAGTGCTTCAGCTGCGTAAGCTGAATCAGGTTGCCGCAGGTATCGTTCAGCATCGCAATGGTTGAGCCGGTCACATCGGTGGGCGGCATGGTGAACTCGGCGCCGTGAGCTTTCAGGCGTTCGTAGTCCCCCTTGATGTCGTCGGTGATGAAGTTGGCCGCGGGCTGGTTCTGTTGAAAGATTGCCTGCTGATAGGCTTTGGACGCCGGGTTGTTGTTCAGCGCCAGCTGCAGCTGAGTGCCGTCCGGCTCTTCGGACGAAGCTACAGTGAGCCAGCGATATGAACCCTGGCTGAAATCGCCCTTCTTCACGAAGCCCAGTACTTCCGTATAGAAGCGGAGGGCCTTGGCTTGATCGTCGACATATACGCTAGTGAGTTTGATCTTCATTTCGTTTCTCCTTTATTACGCTCGCGGTTTGAGCCGCTGGGTGTTTTCTTGGTTTTGCTTTTTGCCGTCGTAGATGGATCCATGCGCTCGAGGTAGCGCTCGAGAGCATCGATGTGAGTCGACCAGAAGCGGCGGAACTGAGAGAGCCAGTCATCGAGTTGCCGAAATGGCTCGGCTTTCAGGCGATAAAGACGACGCTGTGCGTCCACCGTGGATTCGACGAAACCGGCGTCGCGCAGCACTCGCAGGTGCTTTGACACCGTCGGCTGTGGCATACGAAGTTGCCGCTCGATCTCGCCAACAGATTGTTGGGACGAGACCAGCAGGCTTAGGATCGCCCGGCGGTTCGGCTCTGCAATGATTTCGAAGACAGACTCCATTGCTTTTATATACTCCACAACGCATATACGTGTCAAGGCATATATAAGAGAATTTTTGCGACGCTGATGTCCGCTTACGATGACTGCCTAGAACTCGGTTACCAGTCGGAAGGTATATTGGCGCGACGGGCCAATTGCATTGCCTGAGAATAGCCCGCCGAAATCGATGAGTTCGAGAGTGTTGCTCAGGTTTGCGGCGTCGGCCTGGAAGCGGAGCGAGCGTTTTTCATGCCGGTAGAGTTCGACTCCCACCGAGGCATTCTGCGTGAAGTACGGCAGGATGCGGTTACGATTGAAATTGAGATGACTAATCACGACTTGGCCGTATTCCGTGACATATTGCTGGGCGGTGAGATCGGGTTGAAAGGGAAGTCCGCTGTTGTAATCGGCTCCCACGGCGAACCAAAAGCGTGGGGCTGCTTGATAGCGGACGCGAGCACGGACAGTATTTCGCTGGTCCTGTGAATCGGGAAAATGCCCAGTGGTGGGATTGCTCGCATCATCGCCCAGGAACAATCCGCCGGTCACCGGGAACCAAGTATTTCCAACGATATAGGAATAACTGGCGAAACCGGAAAACCGCTTCCACGGTAGGAGTTCCACTTTGCCCTCGGCCCCGTAGAGAACAGCGTGGTCAAATGCGATGGGGAAACTGATTCCGGTGCTCAGGATTTGCGAGTCGTCGGCGTAATTGTTCATCTGACGCCGGAACATGTTCGCGTCCACACGCAGTTTTCCGAAAAGAGCCTTCGTGAATCCCAATTCGTAATAATTGCCGTGAGAAGGCTGGACCGGCAGTTGCAGCGCGGGCACGCTCGTGTCGATGGCCTCCGCGGACGGAGAACTTGAAAGAAGGATGTTTTCGAAGGATGGCGTCTGAAAGACGCGATCGTAAGAAGCGTGAATGTTTACGCCGACGGAAGGGAAGTAGCGCGAAATTGCAAGCCGGGGGCTAACGGCATTTTGGTTTAGTAACAACTGATAGTGATCCCAACGGAGTCCGGCATTGACCGACCAGTTGCCGAGGCGGATCGCATCCTCGATGTAGGCAGATTGTTCAAGATCCGGACGGCTGCCGGTGAAGGCGAAAGTGAGTGCACCGGAATCCAAGACCACCAGATTGACAGGACATTGTGGATCGTTGGGATCCGCACAGTCGGGGATAGCGTAACCCGTATTTTCGTGCAGAAACAAGTTGTCGGATTCGATGCCTGCTTTCCATTCCTGCTTGCGATGATGGACAGCAACGCTGCCGTTGAAATAGATCTCTTTGAAGTCGTTGTGCTGGGTCGCAATGAGAGGCCAGGAGGCGCCGTTGGAATTAAAGTCGAGTGAGTTATCGCGGGCCATGCCGCGCAGGGCTGCGATCGCGTCGGAAGAAAAAATGTGCTGGTAGGAGACGGTGCCGGCAGTTTCGAAGTTGTCGCCGGTCTGGAGTTGGCCGCCGGGGATGAAAACACAGTCACTAGGCTCCTGGTCAAGAATAGCGGGTGGGCAGCCTGTGGTGTTGTTCTGGTTCGGCAGATAAGCGCCGTTCTGCTGCACCAGTTCGTTCGGGATTTCGTAACGCGCGAGTTCATGGCGCGTAATCAAGGTAATGCGGTCTTTCGGCGTTAAATCCCGTTCATAATTCAGCGAGAAACTTCCGGTGGTGCCGTTGTTGGTGTAATTCTCCGGGACCACTGGATTCAGATAGTGGCTCGTCATGCCGCCCGAGGCGCTCAGTCCAAACGTGTTCTTATTCCATGTGTATTGATCCTGAGTATCGATGCCACCCGTCGCATAGGAACCCCCGAAAACGGTGAGCTGGCCGTGGAACCCCGGATATTGATTCTTGAGGGTATTGATTTCAACCACGCCGCCCATCTTCCTGCCGTACTCTGCTGGAATACCTGCGGTGTAAACAGTGAGCGACTCAACGTCATCCGCGTCGGCAAGTTCCGGGCCAAAGCTGGGCGAGCGGTTGTCAGTGAGCGGAATGCCGTCTACGACAAACTGTGTCTGATATTCCGATCCGCGTGGATGAAGGACCGCGTTGCCTTCGTAAAGCCAACCCGGTTCAGAGTTCACCATCTCTTGCATGGAACGGCCGGGCAGAGCGGTGGGAAGATTTTGAATTGTCTCCAAACCCATCTTGTTGACCGAACCCGCTGCGTAGGGATCGACCAAGGTGGCGGTCGCCGTAACATTCACGGATTCGGAAATGGAAGCCAATTTCAGACGAATGGTGCGGTCCAGGGGAAGCGCGGAACGTATTTCGACCGGCTCGGAAACTGTGGCAAAAGCCGGCGCCTCGATTCGAACTTGATAGATTCCATAAGGCAGGCGCTTGGCCTCAACGTAGCCGTGATCGTCGGTCGTGAATGTATAGCGATACTGATCCCCCTCGCTGACCAACTCAATCGTGCTCTTCACTCCCAACCCAGAGGGGTCGGTCACAGTCAATCGCAACTCGCCGGTATTGCTTTGGGCAAAAAGGACGAAGGAACAGAAAAAGAGAATGGCGACAACTCTTGCCCCAAAGAAGTGAAATCGGCCTGTCAAACGAAATGTCCCCAATCGTACGGAGGTGGGTCCGTCAATGGAATATCCCATTCGATGATGGTTTGTTCATGGTTTTTGTGGAAGTTCCGGAAGTTCATTGTTCTTCGAAAATCGTGTTCTTTCAGAAAAGCGTGAACAAAAACGGTACGATGGGAATGTACTTATGGAACCAGAAATGCCTCCATCGTCGTACGAGGATGTGGCTTTCGCGGCGGCAGGAGCGGTGCGCAGATCCGGAAAGGCATCCCGCATCGAGAAAGAGGTAATGGGACTGTTCGACGAATTTCGTCAACCGCTCCTTCGTTACAGCCTTTCACTGGGGCTGTCAATCCACGATGCGGAAGAAGTAATCCAGGAAGTATTTCTGGCCCTGTTCCGCCACTTGCATTTGGATCGTTCGCGCCAGAACTTGCGAGGATGGCTTTTTCGCGTGACTCACAATCTTGCGCTGAAGCAACGCACGGCGAATCAGACCTCGCGTGAACGAACGGCAGGGGATGCGAGTATGGCCGAGGAACGTGCGGATCCCACGCCTGGTGCGGAAGAGCAATTGTCAGCGGCACAAAGGCGCAATCGCCTGCTGGCCGTTGTAAAAGCGCTCCCTGAGAACGATCAGGATTGTTTGCGGTTGCGCGCCGAGGGGCTGCGATATCGAGAGATTGCTGAGGTACTTGGGATTTCGTTGGGTGCGGTAGCGATTTCCCTGACCCGATCGCTGGCACGACTGGTTCGTGCGGATGCGAGGTGAAACATGTTGGATAAGAATCCGCCTTTGTCGATGCGTCATATTTCCGATGAAGATCTTAGCCGGTCAGCCGACGGCGAGCTTTCGTCGCCACGCACCCTGGAAGTTGAGGCTCATCTGGAAGTCTGTCGGGATTGTCGCGCGCGGATGGAGGAAATTCAGTCTACGATTACCGATTTTGCGCGCGCTCATCACGCGGAGTTTGACCAGCGACTCCCGCCCAATGCCGGCTCACGCGCACTGCTGCTGGCGCGTCTGGGCGAGTTGAGTTCCGAAATGCAAACGCCATGGTGGCAACGTGCTTTCCCGTTCCCCCTTCGGCTGCGGCATGTGGCACTCGCATGCGTAGCGTTGATTGCCGTTGCGATCGGAATGGCTTGGTTACGTCATTCTTCTCGGCGGGAGTTGAAGGCGGGCTCTGAGTTCTTCGATACGGAAACGGCTCCGAATCGGAACCTAACCCCGGGCGTAACTCGCGCGGTCACCATGAGCGAGGTTTGCGCGGTGCCGCAGGAAGAAGTGGTTGAAAATGTGTCAACTTCCTTACAGCAACAGGTCTTTCGGGAGTATGGAATCACGAACGCCCGCCCCGAAGATTATGAGATCGACTACCTGATTGCTCCCCGATTAGGAGGTACCGAGGACATCCGCAATCTCTGGCCAGAACCCTACCGTGCCCGAGTGTGGAATGCGCGTGTGAAAGATTCTCTGGAACAACGTCTCCACGAGATGGTCTGCACCGGACAGCTCGATCTGCACACGGCGCAGCAGGATATCGCGACCGATTGGATCGCCGCATATCAGAAATACTTCCACACAAACAAGCCTCTGCCGCGGAGTTTGTAGCTGAAAGCAAAGCCGTTGCTTAAAGTTTGGCGGAGAGAGAGTGTGGGTCGTGACTCGCACTACTGTTCGTGACCGCAGAGATGAAACGGCTTTCAGTTCTCCGCCGGGGGATGCCGCTGATGCATCGCGACACAGCTCTGGATCGTCCGGATTTGCCGCAGGTTTGGAATGTCGACCCGCAGGCTGATGCCAAAATGTTCGGCCCACCACTGCATGAAATACAGTGGTGGGCCGCAAACTACGAGCCAAGAGAACCGTTAGTCTCCGGAGCCGCAAGAGCAGATGCCTTTGCCGCTGCCGTCCAGAACAATCGCTGCACACTCGTTACGCAGACGAACTACCTCGCCCGCACTGAGAGTGGCATCCTGAGCAGCCGTCTCGGTTTCAGCGAAAGTGGTGTTTTGGATGTGCGTTGTCCACGCACGGATAGCTGGCTCAATCACGTCTGAGCCAGTAGTCTGTCCAGGTAGCGGGCAGGCGTTGCCGATCGGCGAAACGGACAGGATCTTGATCGCGCCAGTGCTCAGCGTGACACCGGTCAGTGGATTGCTCGTCAAATCGGAGTTGATCGAGAGCGTAGCCAAGCCATCTGGCGTATTCAAACATCCGCAGCACTCGCTCAATTCCTGGTAGGGATCGAACACGAAGATGTAGGCGCAGATATTTCCAGCTGCCGTTCCCGGGTTGGTGACGCGGAGCGTTCCGTCCGGAGCGCCCGAAGTGTTGGCATTGGCGAAATAGTCAACTTTCAAAACGTCTGTAATGCCTGCCGCCGGGGCCGTAGACAACGGCCCCTGAGCGGCCCATGCACTGAGTGTCAAAGCAGCAACAACGCAGAGTGTAATTGTGATGCGACGCATGTGGCGCCTCCCAGAGTTATAGATTTCTAACGGCAGGCGCCCCAAAACCCTCGCCAGTGGCCGAAAGTCGAGGATTACTTTAACCCGATTCTTTAACTACGCAACTCCTCCTCTGTACTAGTTAAAGGGCGTTAGCCCGCACGGCTAACTCCAATTTTGACTTGCCTTCCTACGGGTGGTCGATGTCGACCGTCGTGCTATCGAAGGAGGGGGCGTCATTTGCGGCGTCACCGCTGAAACAGGCGATCACGTCATGTGAACCTGAGCCACCGAACTGCGCGGCCGTGAGTCCCGAGAGCACCGCAGTGGCATGGCAACTGGTGGTGCAATCGGCAGCCGCTATCAGGGGTACAGTGCTTAGACGGGTCAAGTGCGCGGCGTTGCCGCAATCCAGCGACGCGGATGAGGCAGGCGCAGATGTATAGAAATCTACGGTGCCCATCGGCGGGGCGATACTTCCGCGGCCGGTAGCGGTCACTACTGCCGTAATGGTCGCACTCTTGGCACCCGCAGAGGTTGTGCTGGAAACGGACGTGGTACTAGGAAAGCCCGGGATCAAGGTGACCCAATCTCGGACCAGGTTGTTGATGTTAAGACTGCCCAAACCTACCGCATCGTTGTATCCGGCGCTTTGATACCACGCTGGCTCGAAGCTGGAGGTGGAAAGGGAGAGTAGGCCAACTTCGTCGGCTGAGTTGGAGGTAAAGCAATCAGTGGTTCCGGTAAGGCAAGGCATCACGTTGCCGTCGACCACGCAATTGGTGTTATTGGATCCGACGCATGTCCCGGTGGCGATGGCCGGAGTGCGGTAGATATCGTGGAAGATACAGTTCGCGGCAGCGTGGCCAAAGGCAATAATAGCGATGTAGTTGGATTCGCAAGTGAACACGCTGGGTTCGGACGTAGAGGTATTCGCCCGATTTATCGAACCGTACTCGTGATTGGCCAAGGCATAAAAGTGGTAGTTCGCCTGGCCTTGGCGTGAGCGCCAGGTTTGGTTGATCACGCCGATAATGCCATTGATTTGGGGCGCTACAAAGGAAGTGCCACCGGCCGCCAAGATGCCGCCCTCGTCGGCATTGGAATAGTCGCAGGGCAAGCCGCCACCAGTTCCGGTGAGTGCATCGGACTCGCAGAACTGGAGGGCATGGCTCCAAAAATTGGCCGAGGCAAATAGAGAGACGTCGGGCAAATTGCGCATGGTTCCGGAGGTGGAATTCCGGCCCACGCCGTAGACACTTTGCCAGGTGGGGAGACTATAGATCGAGCTGATCCCTCCTCCACCACTGCCATCCACATAGGTGAAGTCGAAGCCATACGGAGTGTCCCCGCTACACAACTGCTCCTGAGTGAAAGAGCTGTCTAACTCAAAATTCAGAAAGCTGGTGAGGAGAGCGCTGCCGCAGGTCTGATTCCAGGTAACTTCGGGGATATAGGAGAGCGCCGATCCATAAGGCGCGGAATCATTCGTATTCCAATAGGCGTTTGGTGGGAGAGCAAAACCACTCGAGTAGTTATCGCTGAAATCAGTTCCGCCGGCGGCGACGTCGTATGGCGTCGAGGCCATTCCATTGACATTCCAGCCTATAGTGGCAACCTCCCTTCCGCGCTCGCAGGTATCGTCACCGCTGTCGCCCGCGGAAACATTCACCGTTTGACCCTCAGCTACCGCTTGCTGCCAAAGGCTGTTGTAAAAGGCGTTGGTCTGGTAAAGACCGCCATATTCCCCTTCGGTCAGGCCCAATTCGCAAACGCCATAACTTAAGCTAAAGGAGGAGATCGATTTATATAAGCGGTCTACCGCATAGATGCCAGCCAAGTCGACGCCCGCAGTAGTGGCGGTCGTAGCGCAGGCGAGGTAATCCACGGTTGCGCCCGGTGCCGTCGTACCCGTCCACTGCAGATCGATATCAGCTTCTGATTCCTCGCCGGTACCGTAGGGACCTTGCACGCCGGGATCGGCGCAATAACCGGAGATGCCGAAATAATATTTGGCGTGTGCGGGAGGCAATCCGAATTGCGAGCGGAACATCGCCAGATCATTGGCTCCGGCGCAATCGTCGGGCGTCGTGCCGCTTTGGCCCTCGCACACATCCGTTTCTTCGAGGACGGCGACGGTTTGTCCTGCACCGTTACAAGGGCCGCCGCAGATCGTGCCCGTCAACAGAGGCTTCTCGTTGTAAATGGTGTAGAAATCCTGCGGGCCCAACCATTCGCAGTCACCAGGAGCGCAGTAGGGGTTATCGTTGTAGGTGACAAGAGAGTTCGGTTTGTTGCCGCTGATAACGCGGCCAACGGAGAGCAGCTTGTCGTTACTCTTAATCATCTGGAGCTTGCCCGTCTTGGCGTCGCGCTTTGCTGCTCCAACCATGTGCATCATGGGTTTGGGCAGGAAATCATGCAGCGAGCGGAAACCGGCGATGACCGGAGCTAGCGCGGCCGGCACCTGTGGCGTGCTCATATTGGCAATGTGTTTTTCGCCGTGCACGTTGAGATGGTGGATTTCAGTGTGAAAAGCTTCAGTTATTTGGCCCGCAGTACCTGTAAATATCAGCATCATCCTGCCAGCGGAAACGGAGTCCACCGTGAAGCCGTGCTTCTGCAACCACCCGCTGACTACAGCAATGTCCGCATCGGAAACCCCGTAACAGCTGCCGACCTGGTCAGCGTCGAGCCACTGGTGGAAGAGTGGCGATTGGCGATTGTGCATCTGATCGATGCGAGCCTGCAGCGCTGATTCCTGCTCGGGAGTGCGTTTGAGCAGCAGGATCATATGTTCGAGACGCAGATCATCGCTGACCTTGCCCTGGTCGAATTCGGCGCGCGCCATGGGATGGAGATTGCCTGGCAGCGGTACCAGCGCGGTTTCGTCAATGGTGGCATTGAGACGGCTGACCGCCATAGGTGTGCAACCGCCGTCTGAAGCGGCAGCCGCAAAAGCAAGTGGGGCGGAAAGCAGGCACAGAATCGCAACAGAGATGACCAGATTCGAGAAACGAGAAGCGCGCATAATCCGAATCCTCCTGGACGGAATCTTGGCTTATTGAATCTATTGATTTGCAGGGATTTTCTACTGGGGCCGAAAGAACCGGCACAATTCTGCCCCCAGGTCTCGGTCTGCGTCAATGTGAAAGAAGAACTAACCCGGACGGAAATGGCCTATTGGCAGCCTGTTTGCCGAGTTCTTTCAGCCCAAACTTGCGGTATAACAGCCGAGAGCGTCGGTTCGGTTTGTCCTTGGCGGCGAGGGCTTGAGCTTTCATTACGAGAAAATCCGGCAGCGTCGCAACGGTGGGGCTTGCCCGTTGCTCATTAGTCCCCAGCCCTCGCCTCACCGCGCGTCAGATGCGGCTCTAGCCTGCGGCATCACGCCGGTATCAGTGCACATCCCGCTAGAGTGCCGGGCCCTCCAACGCCCGCGCCTTAACACGCTGGTTCGACTGTCGCTCCTATACTCAACTGTCACCCATCCGAAATAAGGACACCTGAGAAAGGGAACTGCTGACGGCGGCAACAACTGAACAAAGACGGCCATCGTCAGTTCATCAAACTCTAGGATGAAGGAATCAGGCGGCGGAACTAAGTTTGGCCTCCGCCCAATTCTGCGGCGAGATAGCTCGTGATCTCACCGGGTGTCTCAAATTTCAGCAATGATCGCCGAAAATCGTCATTCATCAATTTTCTCGCCAGGTTCGAGAAGACGTGCATGTGACGGGCGGAGCCGTTTGAGTCGCGGACCGCGAGGAGCACAACCATGCGAACATTTTCTCCGTCTACCGAGTCCCAATTAATCGCCTGTTTCAGGCGCAACACGCAGATGGAGTCGGCCTTAATGGCGTTGGTTTTGCAGTGCGGAGTAGCAAAGCCAAAGCCGAGCCCGGTGGAGTAAACGGTTTCCCGCGCCCACAGAGCTTCTTCAAAAAGCTGCCGGTCGTCGGTTCTCTGGCTCACATATAAAGCATCGATCATCTCCTGCAGGACTTCTTCTTTCGTGCTGCTTGCGCTATCTAAGATGACCAAGTCTTCGGTGAGCAGGGGTTCAGGCGGTTCCACTGCACGCGCCGTGAGCAAATCATCCACGTCAGAGATCGTCTTGCAGGTAATGGCTCGCTCCAGGATAATCGCGCAGTCAACGGCTCGCAGGGTGCAAATCGCGCGTTTCACCTTGTGAATTTCTGCCGCGGGAACACTAATCTCATTTAGCCTCAAGGCGAGAACCAAGGGTAAGTTGCGCAGATCGGCGGCCATCTCGCCGCACATGCCCACCCACTTCCCCGCAAGACGAGCCTGGTCCGTAATGTGCTTCAGAAAACGAACAAATGCGGGGTGGCGGACGCCGTAGAGTGACGCCACTGATACGTTGCCACGATCCGCCGCAAAGAAGTATTGGGATAAGTCGTTCGTACCAATGCTGAAAAAATCAACCTCTTGGCAGAGTTGATCGATGATGAAGGCAACTGAAGGAACCTCCAGCATCATGCCAATCTTAACCTCAGAGTTGAAGGACAAACGATCGTTATCAAGAGAATGCTTGGCTTCAGCCAATGCCGACTTGAACTCAACTAACTCTTCCAGAGAAGAGATCAGGGGAGCCATGATCTGGACATTCCCCGATGCAGATGCTCTAAGCAGAGCGCGTAACTGGATCTGCAACAGCTCGTGGTATTCGCCATAGATGCGCGCTCCGCGATAACCAAGAAACGGATTAGCTTCGTCGGGAATTTTGAAGTAGGGCGCCTTCTTATCCCCTCCTATATCGAAGGTGCGAAAGATCACGGGGCGGCCTTCGGCGGCTTTTACCGCCGCGAGGTAAATAGCAAACTGCTCTGCTTCGGAGGGGGCATCATCGCGACCCAGAAAAAGCAATTCGGTACGGAACAATCCAATACCATCGGCGCCGCCTTCGAAAGCGACAGCCAGTTCCTCACCCGACGATGCATTGGCGCCAACCTCGACAACGACTCCATCTGAAGTAGTGGCCGAACCTCTCTGGCTCCGCAGCTGGGCGTTTCGTCTTTCCAGAGTTTCCTGCTCGCGTTCATAAAACCTGATCACAGGCTGCGATGGCTCGGGAATGACAAAGCCTCGATTGGCATCCACCAGAACTTCTCGTTCGGCCGTGAGAACGATGCGGTTGTTGCCTACTCCCGCCAGCGTAGGAATCCCTAGCGACCGCGCCAGAATGGCGGCGTGGGATGTTGCGGCTGAGTGCTCGAGGATCACAGCCTTTAACCAGCGTCGATCGAGCGCGAGCAGTTGCTGTGGCGCTAAAGTTTCCGCGACCACGACAGATGGCTCAGTTAATTCGACCGCAACGGTGGGGGTCGCGCCGGGGTGAATCTCCTCCAGCAATTGCGAGCAGATCTCTTCGATGTCGACGGTTCGCTGCCGGACGTATTCATTTTCAGAGTTGCCTAGCAAATTGATAAAGAACTCGCCCGCGTCGATAACGGCCTCAGTGGCAGATTTTCCTTTCACGACGTGTTCCTTAAGCTTTTCGATGAATACGACGTCGCCGGCCATCGCCAGATCTGCTTGAAGCACGGCCGCCCCCGTCGGAGTAAGCGAAGATTTAAGCTTCTCTCCCATCCGCTGGCGAACCGCAATCAGCGACTCCTCAACCTTGAATAGCTCATCTTCTGGATTTCGTGAGGCGGTTGCGCCGATACTTTCCGGAAGCCTTATGCGCCGCATCGCGACAACCTTGCCGCGGCCGATTCCATGACTAACCGGAATTCCCGAAATAGCACGTACATTTGCTGCCTGAAGGGATCGGGGGAGGGCAGCATTCTGCGACCTAGCGTAGACATTCGCCAAGGGAACATCACACTCAGCAAGATCATTTTCGATGAATGTTCGTAATGCTGCCTTGGCTTGCAGATCATCGCTTCCGGAGATGTGCACTGCGCAACGATCACCGTGACGGATATCTGCGGCAATGATCCCTAGAACACTCTTGAGATTGGCGCTAAGACCGTTACGCAGATTGGTGACGGAGCATTCCGAGCTCCAGCGAGCCGCTATTTCCGCCAACTGGCTGGCGGGACGGGCATGCAAGCCGCTGCTCAGCGGGCATTCAAAATCGAATTGCTGGGATGTCCCCGACTTTTGTGACATTCAGACTTGAATCCTGGAAAAAATAGATTCCGGGTTCTTGAGTGCTTCCTGGAGGGGAACCTGAATAACCTTGACGCCATGAAAACGTTCCTTGCCCTCAACTTCAATGTCTACGGCAAAGATAGCGATCTGTGCCTGGCGAATATCGCTTTCAGTAAGTTTGTTTTCAATTCCCATGGCACCCTGAGTCTCGACCTTGATTTCATGGCCGAAATTCTTCGCCACTTTCTCGAGCCGTGCCGCAGCCATATAGGTATGAGCAATACCGGTAGGACAGGCAGTAACCGCAATTATCTTCATGCAGACTCCTTTTTCTCTCCAACTCCATTCGTTCGTAATCTTAGAAGAAGGATTAAGACGGCGGTAAGAATAGTTCCGATCAAGATAGCAACAACATAGGCCACCCAATGGTGAACACAGAACACAACGATAGGTCCGCCATGGGGCGCGGGATCGCCAACCTGGCCAAGCATGGCAACAACGGCCGCAACGGCAGAACCTACGACAATACTCGGAATAACGCGCAGGGGATCAGCCGCTGCAAAAGGTATTGCTCCTTCGGTGATTCCGATGAGTCCCATCGCGATGGCGGCGAGGCCGGCTTCGCGCTCTTCCGTTGTCCAGAGCTTCTTTCGCAGAAGCGTGGCTAGACCCACTCCCAACGGAGGAGTGCAGATTGCGGCGGCGCACGCGCCCATGATTTGAAAGTTTCCCTCGCGAATCATGGCAGCGCCGAAGAAGAATGCCGTCTTATTTATTGGTCCACCCATATCAAAAGCGATCATTGCTCCCAGAACGAGGGCAAGGATCACCCCGTTCCCCGTGCTCATAGACTGCAATGCATGCGTGGCATGATCCATGAGAAGAGCAATGGGAACGCCTAAGACCTTAATCATCAGCACTCCGACGAATGCTCCCGAAACTATCGGAATGACAAGGATCGGCATAACTGGCCGCAAGTACTTAGAGACCGGCAGTTTCTTGAGGAGTTCGACAGAGTATCCAGCTACAAGGCCAATGAGGATAGCGCCGAGAAAGCCGGCCCGAACATGGACAGAAAGATAGCCTCCCAGGAAGCCGGGAACGAGCGCAGGTTTCCCGGCGATCGAGTAGGCGATGTAGCCGGCAAGAACGGGCAACATCAGATCGAATGCCGCAGTGCCGATATCTAGCACTAGTTTCAATTGCGGCGAGTGCGAGAAGTCCGGCCCGGCGGGAGTCATTGCCAGTGCGGTTGCGATGGCGATGAGGATCCCGCCGCAGGCAATGAACGGGATTGCGTAGGAGACACCCGTCAACAGATGCTGCCGCAGTTTTCTCAGAACATCCGTCACGGGCGCCTCCGGTCGTGCCGGAGAAACGCCTCGCTGCGTAGAAGGAAATCGACGTAGCACGCCGGTGGGAACTGAGGCGCCCGGGAACGGGCGAGTCTCGCTTTCCAGAGTGGCATTCGATTTCTGCATGGAAGAAAGTTTGTTGTGGTGCTTGGGCTTTCTAAACTCGCTGCCTGAATACGCATAATCCAAAACAGCCTCGTAGTATGTGTGATCTGTCCTATTGTTAAAACAGGAGAGATGGAACGTTTATTGCACAGCAATAACATTTCGCGCACGCACCATCTCGAAGTCATGACGACACCTGGGTCGAATTGCGGGCTCGATACTCGGTTGGAGTTGTTTTGCATATCTTCTTGAAGACTCGGCAGAAGTAAGCCGGGTCGCTGTAGCAGCAACTGGCGGCGATTTCTTTAAGTGTCATGCCATAGTTCTGCAACATGAACTTGGCTCGGTTGACTCGCACCAGATTCAGATAATCGTTGAACTTCATGTAGCCTTCTTTGCGGAACAATCGCGAGATGTGATTGGGTGCCAACCCGAAATGCTGAGCCACGCTTTCGCGGCTGATGGGACTTTGAAAATGTTCCTGCACATAGAGGCAAATCGATTCATAGGTTCGGATTGCTTTGCGTTGTGGTTGTTGCTGCGGAGCTTTGAGGAGGCGCAAGCAACAGTGCAGGAGAGCTTCTGTCAGAAGCCGCGCCAAAGCCCCATTGGAGTGATCTGCCGCTAGCACCATCAGGGATGCCAGAGTGCTGTGCGTCGGCACATCGTAGCCGCCCGGAACACTGGCCTTGAGCGCCAAAGTTGGAATCTCCGATCCGCCTTTGTGGCGAACCAAGCTAATTCCCAGTTGCTTAACGCCGAACAGAATCGTTAAAACCTCGATGCGGCCTGACCAATCCGGCTTATTCCAGGCATGATCCGGCACAAACACCGCATGTCCCCGAACTGGACGAATCTTCTCTGTACGGCCGCAGCGGGCCAATTCCATGGTGTGACAACCAGCTAGTGGCAATGAAAGCCGGGGAAAGTTGGTGACATAAGCGAGAGGCGGCGGCACAGTCGTCCCGTCCCCAAAATGGACATGTCGAATGCGAGTGTTTCGCAGATATTCCTCAAGTTCGTGCACGATAATTCGTGCTTGCGCGGAGGGCCGCTGGGCTGACGAAAGTAGTTGCGTTTTCAAGAAACGTTACATTAGTGCAATTAATGTTAAATGTCTACTATTTCTTTTCACCTTAGTTCCCGCCATACTTCCCAGCCGATCAGAAAGCTGGCAGCTGCGAAAACATTGTCTGCAACCGATGAGAGTGCCTGGCGGTGGTGTGCGGAAAAAGTGCTTTGGCGAGTGGCGGGCGAAATCGTTTGGAGTAAGTTACGCAGCGTGTGGCGCAGGTTCCGGAGCTTAGAAGGGTACGGTTGGCGTCAGCAATGAATCGGGAGTCCAAGCGAAAAAGGTTCGAGGTTGGCTCCAATTCGAGGTGAACGATGAGCGGCAGAATT
>DATKQB010000082.1:0-12751 GCA_035523795.1 Verrucomicrobiia bacterium
GTTGGAGACGTCATGCCTGCGGTTCCAGGAGCAGCAGACGTCTTCGTCGTTGCCCGCTGCGATCCGGAGCGCTCTCTCGTGCTTGCCTGGAAGTTGCCCGATGGTCGGTATCAGACTACTTGGGCGTTCGCGCTCACGCAGCCGACGCAGGGACAAACGCGGCTGATCGTGCGGGGCAGAGTCGCGCCGGGTTACCGTCCCTACGGCTTGCCGCAATGGGTCGCATTATTGATTGGAAGACCCGCTCATTTCATCATGGAGCGTAAGCAAATGCTCGGTCTCGCGCTACGTGCCGAGTCTTCGCAATAGCTGCCGTAGCTGCTTGATAATTCGCGCGAAAACGCAAAGGCCCAGCCGCCCGGGACGACGAAGGGGTTAACGGAGTGGAGAATGTCGAATAGCCAGACAATCCAGCCCAAAAAGGTCTCAACAGGAGTCGTTGTTCGCCGCGTTCGCCAACAGGCAAAGGGGCTCGTGTTTATGGCGTTGTGGATCACGCTGCTTTTTGTCTGTGCGGGTCGGGTGGATTGGATACGAGGGTGGATCTGCATTGCCGTCTATCTGGTGGGCGTAGCGGCCACGGGCATGATTGTGCATCACGCGAACCACGAACTTCTCGAAAGACGCGCACAATGGCAGCACAAGGACACCAAGGGCTTCGACAAGATATTCCTGGCGATATTCTTTCCTCTTACCGTCATTCAACCAGCTGTGGCCGGGCTTGACGTCGTACGGTTCCACTGGTCGGCAATGCCGTCCTGGACGATTCTTCCAGCCGCCGGCCTTTTTCTCCTGGCAATGGCCCTTATTACGTGGACGCTGGCCACAAACCCATTTGCCGAAAGCACGGTTCGCATCCAGTCCGAGAGGAGTCAAAGCGTGATTCGCTCAGGACCATATGCCGTCGTTCGTCACCCGATGTACGTCGGTATGATCTTGATGTACCTGGCAACCGGGTGGATGCTGGGCTCGACCGCCGCACTGATCTTCGGGATCCCGATGGCGGTTTTGCTGATCATTCGGACAGGTCTCGAAGACCGGACTCTTCGCCATGAACTTCCTGGCTATGCCGACTATTCATTGGTCACGCGCTACCGGTTATTACCCGGCATTTGGTAAGCGAGCCGTTTACCTGATTAAGCGGATACCCCACACTTCCGATGCGCGCTTCAAAACCCAATTGCGTTCTGCTCTGATTGGCCATCGCGTCAACGATCACCCTTTGTCCCCGGATACATTTGGCTTCAGTTCCATCTGCACGCATTGCCGCTTGCTGCCACGCTTTTCGCCCTGCGCATTGCATCCAGCGAATGCATTCTGTGCCAGCGATCCGTCCAGGTTTGCTCGCAGGAAGCTCTGCATTTGAGCCTTGGCTGTGATATTGCGCAGGCAGCTCCGTTTGTCTTCGTGAAACGATCGTATGTCTCACCGTCGCTAAGGTTCCTCACAACAACCTGCGGGAGATGGAAGTAACATGTTCAGCAACGTCCTTGCCCCAACACTTCGAAGAGACCGTCACCGCTTGACGTAGTGGGCTGCTTTGAGGCGATGCTTAGGGATGTGGGAAGACCTGGTTGCGCTGTGGCAGAAGAACGTGCGGAAGGCTGAAAGATCGAAAGATCGACATGAAGCAACCAACCTATAATCAGGCCATGAAGAAACCTCTGCCGCACTCCCCCCAGAATCGCCTGAAGTTGCTGCATGAGGTCGATAGCAGTCTTGGCGTACTGCTCGAATTCAATCACACGCATGAAGGGCGATGGACTCCAGACGAATTCGCAGAATACAAGGCGCTCTACCTTGTTTGGACCTCAGCCGTGAACGATCTGACCGACTTTGAAAACAACATTCCGCCTGAGAATAGAGCTTCAAAGTAGCCCGCAATCTGGCTGACCTCTGTGCTCACCGTCGGCGTATAATCCGCCGCAGATGCCCTCCGAATTCATCGCGCCCTACGTCGTGTCGCACGTCTTCGCAGTGCTCTTTGTTGTGCTTGCCTGGCGCCGCCCTGGCATCGCGCGCATCATCGCGGGCTTTGGCTTTCTCCTCGCCGGAATCTTCAACCTCCGTACCGCTCTCACCACTCCGCACGTCTACGTCGACGGCTTCGGTCCCCACGCCCTCTGGTTCTACCGCACCTTCATATACGGCTCCTTCGCCAGGCATACGCTGCTCTTCGTGGGCGCCATCGCCTGCGGTCAACTTGCCATCGGCATTCTCTCCTTCACTCCCGATCTCTGGCGACGGCTCGGCTACATAGGCGCGATCCTATTCCTTGTCGCCATCACCCCGCTGGGCTTGTGTGCCACGGCGCCGTCCACGCTCATCTTCGCAGCAGGCTTCCTTATCCTGTGGGGTAGAAACCTGGCGCCCACGCACGTCAAGGCGCTTCCCCGGCCGCAGTCCCCTGATTCCAACCCGTCCGATAAGCAGCCAAATCTTCTGGTTCAAAGACTGAATTTGGATTTCGAACCGCGGCAGCCATCGCGTGCGATAAATTCCGAGTACGACGACCGCGCTGGTGGGGATCTGGTGGGGGGCCCGGCAACCCAACTCAGGGTTGGGTCAAGCTCCTGTGATGTCCAATCGTGACTCCCCCGATCCAGACTGAACTCTCTCTGCCTGCTCCGCTCGACGTTTCAGTCCGTGCAGGAAGTTCTGCGCGGTGATCCACTCGCCCCAAATCCACACGAGCGGCGCAATAAGAACTCGAAACCAAAAGGGATGACAGGTCATCCTCATTCGCCGGACAACGCGCGTGGTGCCGCTCGCGATTGGAATAAGCAAGTAGGCTGCAGTCAGCACGCCCGCTACACGTTGGCGCAGCCGGGCGGGCAATATGTAAGGAAGGTGAGTGTCGGTGAAAAGCACGAGTGAACTCGACGGGGCGATCTGCCGGACCACGTAGTTGGCGGTGCCTGGCGGTCCGTCGAGGATTGCATCACCGAGATGGAGTTCCTGCCATTCCGAGACGACGTCGGTGTCGCGCTTCTGGTATCGAATGCGCGCGCAGCCCTGCTCGTGCGACAGCAAGCGATAGTAGAGGTCAACTGCCTTGTCCCACCACCGCGAATCCGAATAGAATCCGGCCCGTCCCTGCCCTATTTGAATGAGCCATGGCCAAATCTGTTCGGCGGGCGTGTTAATCGTGATGGCGTGGGTAGCTTCAAGCATCGACGCTGGCACGATTTCATCACCAGGCAACGCCATCCGAGCCTCTTCTTTGGTCGCTCCGAATAGCCCGGTCTTGCTGGAAGCGTTCATGGCGCAAGCCTCGCGATCTCAAGTTTATCCGCCGGCGCGATCAATTGCGAATGGCAATGAGATCGTGATATCCGGCCCCGCAGACGATCACCGACCTGCCATATCGCGGAACAATAGACTTATAATCTGCGTACCACCCGATTGGAGGGATCAGAATGGTCAGAAGATCGACTTGGTGGGCCACCGCGGTCGGCACTGCCGTCGGTACGGGCGGTTGGCTTTTGGGAATCGGCAAGTACGTCTCTTCTGCCCACCCAGGTTGGGCGCTATTCTGGATCACTCTTGCCGCTACCATCATCACCCAAGTCGCAGTCGAATGGGAGGTCCGTCACAGGATCGCCCGTGCGCAAACCGCGCAGCCTTCCAGTTCCGCCCGCAATTCTTAGCCACGCGCCGGCTTCCAACAACTGCAGGTTATTCGATTTGCGTAGGCACCGAAACGCTCACTAGCGCGCCCGTGTTCCGCGCTCCGGGAATCGGATGCAGCATAGTGCCATTAATCCAGCTGAGGACGGTCGAGTTGGCGCAAATGGCTACCGCCAGCATCAGCGTCACGGTGATGGTGAACCCGGGATTCTTGCGTAACTGCCGCAAGGCAAATCGGAGATCCTGGAGCAGCCCTGCCATCACCGCCCTCCCATAGGAACTTTGCGCTTTGGGAATGAGAGCATGGTTCTTTTCGCGATTCGGAAAGCAATTTGCAAACCCGTGAACTGCATTCAACCAGAAGTGATCCTCGTCACACTGTGGCACAGCTCACAGGTGCATTCGTTGCGCGGGAACCTTTTGCTCTTCCGGACGTATGATCCATTGTGTCCATCTGCGCCCTTGAAAAGGGCTGCGGGGAAGTCAGAATCGCGCCATGCAAGATTCCGGCATATCGACCGGGCGAACCGAAGCACTCGCTGCAATCAGCGTGGATTCGAATGCAGTTCCATCCCCTCTGAATCCCCAGACTGAGACTTCGCCAGAGCTCCCCCACATCTACGATTTGCGGAGCACATCCGGCGACTCCAGTGTCTTTTACGCGGAAGCGTCCAAGTTTGCGGACGAGGTCCTCGAGAGGATTGCCGAATGCGCTGGCGATACCCTGAAGGGATACTGCAGCCACTTGCGTATCGTTAGTGAAGAAAGGCCGCGCAGTGACGGTGAGTACGCCCTCGAGTTGCTGACGCTCGGGATGGCGGTAAGAACGTACGCGGCATCGGCGCAATCGACTCCGGCGTGGGTCGTGATGCTGGCGCAAGCGCTGCTTTGGGTCCGTCGGCGGGTGCCGCTCTTAAAGCTCCCAGCAGATTGGTTGAGGGCGGTTATCACCAGATATTTCTTCCTGTCTTCGATCAAAGGCGTACGCCGGACAGAATCTGCTGTGTTTAATGGAGGAAAGCAGTGGTCGAATGTGGAGCTTCCGCCGGCACTACTCAAAAGACTACTCCGCTGGCTTCGAGCGACGGGCGAACTTGAGCAAGAGGCTCTTCGCCTGAAATTCTGGAACAGTTATCTCACGACGCTATCGCCCGACCGAGCTCAAAGATCCCTTAGCATGGCCGTCGAGCTCTTCGACGAATTTGCCCGCGACGCCGAATCGAGACTTGGCGCATATACGGAAGGCGTGGAGGGATTCCTGTTCAACGAATATGCGCACCGCAGTCTCCGCGAGGATCAGATGTTTTGCGGCCGCCAACCGGCGGAGTATCACCTGAACATGATCGCTACCGAGGTGATGAACCGCGGGCTGCGTGAGGCCTTTGAGCGCACTACCAGGAAAGTCGTGCTTGTGCCGGCATGTATGCGCGGCGCGAAGGCCTCCAGCTGTAAGGCTCATAGCAAGGGCGTGGATCTGACCTGCACAGCCTGCGATCCGAATTGCGCGGTAAACCGGATCACCCGGCGCATGCGCAAGGTGGGCGCACAGGTCTACATCGTTCCCCACACAACCGGATTCAGCCGCTGGCTTGATCGTTGGCAACGCGAGCCCGGCGTCGGCGTGACTGCGGTCGCTTGCATGTTGAACATCCTGCCCGGCGGCTACGAGATCCTCGGGCGCGGAATCGCTTCGCAGTGTCTTCCCCTGGACTATCCGGGTTGCCGAAAGCACTGGGACCGGAACGGGTTCCCTACAGGTGTGAATGAGGATCGGCTGGTCAGGATCCTTGGAGGGATGTAGAGGCTTCCCGCATTTACATGATCTTCCGGACAGATATTTGAATGGCATCTGGGATGGCAAATCACCTTGCAAATACAAAATCGAATGCCTTGATGAACCACGCAACCCGTGTCCTCGCCTCTACATTGGGCCTTCTGGTCGGCATTGGCTCGATTGAGCACGGCCTTCTCGAATGCCTTCAGGGATATCGCCCCACGCCCGGCGTGATCGTCGACGCGCTCGCCGCAGGATACCGATGGACGGCGTGGAAGGACGGAGGTGAAGGCGCCTTCACCTTGATACCGAACTTCCTCATAACTGGCTTGGTCGCGACCCTGCTTGGCGTACTCATCATCCTCTGGTCTCTTTGGCGGCTTCACGCGCGCTCTGGTGCAGCCATATTTCTGATTCTCGGGATGGCCTCATTTCTGACCGGCGGTGGGGTAGCTCAGATTGCCCTCATTGTCTTTACTTGGGCTGTGGCCACGTGCATCCATGGATCGCTTGCCTTTTGGCGGCGAGCGATTCCGAGGAGGTTGCGACGCGTTATCGCTACATTCTGGCCGTGGACCCTCGGCGCTTCGGTCTTATTGTTTCTTGCTGCTCTCGAGATCGCAGTTCTTGGATACGCTCCCGGAATCCGAAATGAGAGCGAAGTTCTCCATATTGGCTGGGCTGTCCTCGCGATGGCCCTTGCTCTCTATCTGGTCTCGGTCGGTTCCGGTCTTGCGCGCGACATCGAAGCCCAAAGCGCATCCGCCGGCATGAAGACGAGTTGCAGTGCCGACCCTTGAATTCCCACGATCCAGAATCGCACAGCGTTGTAGCCGCACGTATTCTGAACGGACTCCGGTCGGAATCCGGCCCTTCAGTCCCGTATCTAGCGGCCGTAGCATACAATTTATGCATGATTGAGACGCTTTACAAGACGGATCGTCCGCAAAAGGAGCACTCCGAATGCTACGTTCTGGTCCTCACGCCCAGGCCAGCGAGCAATGGGCGCAGGTACTCTTTCATGGAAGAGCACGGCAGATGGGACGCCTCAATGGGCCATTTTCTCTACGAGGTCATTCAGATCGTTACCGAAGAGGAAATGACTTACGACGATGCTTGGGCGAGGTACAAGGCGGCGAAACAGAACCTCTCAGAAAAAGGCTTCCTACATTCATTCGGTCCCGGTTGTCTCCCAAAGGAACCAAAAACTTCTCGGATCTTTGAATTCGAAGCGGCCACTGCGTAGCGGAACTCACTGCATCTTTCGCGCTCAAATTGATGACGACGGGCTACCAAGCAGTAAGAGCTATCGGGGCCTCTCTGCGCGTCTGTGCCATGGCTCGGGGACCAGAGGAACGGAAATCGGAATCCCGGTATGGGAGAACTGTGATGAGATTCTCAATGATCAAGATCACCCGTTCGGGGTGGGAGAACGGCACCTATACGTATGAATCTATGATCATGGAAAGAGGAGCATCGCAGCCGTGGAAGAACACGTTCGACAGCGAGTACGAACTGGTCGCGATCCTAAATGACATCCTGGCCCGGCAAAAGCGCTGCAAAGAAGTCGGGCGCGTGCTCGACCTCTTGAGACGCGGCGAACACTACTTTTTCGATCTCGATCTCACACGCGAGCAGGCCGAATCACTCGGCTGGAACGATGTGCAGCCGGTATTCGATGAAGTCGGCTAACGAGAGAGAATCAGCCGATGTGGGTTGTGCTTGCTCTCGCGGGCGTCCGTTTCAACCCGACTTCCCATCTTTCGAAAAAAGAAACTGAACAGAATCCCGGCAAGGATCAGCGTAGTCCACACGATGGTGATGATCGCCACCTCGAACCGATACTCGATATTCAGACCAAAGCTCCAGGTCATGCCTGCGAACGTGGTGAATGTAAGCACGGCCGACAGGACAAGCAGCCAATGGATCAGCTTTGCGATCCTCGATGCGCTGGGAATCGACAAGCCTTCGAACAGAAACGCTGCGCTGAGCATTAGATAGGCCAGGTCCTCTAATGCGATGAAGAGGCCGTGGGGGTTGTATTGGGTGAAGAGAGCGAGGCCGCTGACCTCTCCGCGGATCAGGCTCGGCTCGACGACCTGAAACTGGATGAAGTAGTCGATCGTAAGGATGGCCGTTGCGATGGAGGCGAAGCAAATGCATATCGTGCTCAGGTACCTCCTCCGCTCCTCGACACAGGCCATCGCGCAGCAGGCGAGAATGACGAAGGTTGGTGCGAGGAGAATCCCAGGCAACACCCACAGATAGTCACGCGGCACGTATTGGACGGCGTCGGTGAACGGATACGTTATGCAATGCCCTGTGCAGAAGGGTCCGGAACGTGGAGGAGTCGTGATTCCAGACACGAACGCCGCCGCCGTCACGACCGCGAGCAGCACCGACGTCCAAAATCCCAGGCGAGCAGCGCTCGGTTGCGTCGAAACCATCCCAGATTCAATTTCACCTGGCTCCGCCATAACCTTCTCCCCTTTCGGGAACGATCGCATTGGAATTCTAGCGCTTTGTCGCCTGGGTTTCTGTGACCGGCAGGACTTTGGAAGTCTGCAGTGTGGAGTTTCATCTTCGAAGCGCTCTCATCTTTTGCAGTAGTGCGTCTTGCTGTGTTCAGGAGTGCCGACCTGGAGCAGAAGCGCTCTCAAGTACGATACGAAGATGCTTGATGTTCGCCAAATCACTGCATTCACTGTCGCAAGCGCGCTAAGATGATCGCCGGTTCTCACGGATTTCCGAGGACGCCATGGAAGAAACGGCTCTTCAGCAACGGCTCCGCCTGAGCGACACAGCGGTGATTTGGATCACCGGATTAGCATTCGCCCTCCTGCACATCGCCAGCAGCAGCCACTATGGCTTTCACCGCGACGAACTGCTCACCTACTCAAATGCGCGCCACTTGGATTGGTGCTATGTAGTCTACGCCCCGCTCACGGCATGGCTGGCGCGGGTCGAGCTCTGGATATTCGGGACCAGCCTGGTCGGCTTTCGTTCGCTTGCCGCCATTTCAGTCGGTTTGTTTGCGGTTTTCAGCGGCCTCATCGCGCGAGAGTTCGGCGGCAAACGCCAAGCCATGCTCGTCGCGGCTTTCGCGGCAAGCATCGAGGGTCCCATCTTTTTCGCCGGCACGTTCCTCTCCTACATGTCGTTCGATCTGCTTTGGTGGGTCGCTGCGGCGTGGTGCGTTGCGCGTCTCCTCCGTACCCAGGATCCCCGCTGGTTTGCCGGCGTTGGCGCCGCCCTGGGGATGGGCATACTCACCAAGTACACGATTCTCTTTCTTGCGGCGGGCATTCTGGTCGGACTCATCCTCACGCCCCATCGCCGATACCTTCGCTCGCCTTGGTTCTGGTATGGGGTTGCGATCGCGCTTGTGCTTGCCACGCCGGTCATGGTGTGGCAATCCCAGCATGAGTTCGCCGGCCTTGCGTGGATGAAGAGCATTCACGCACGCGACGTAAGCTGGGGACGCACCGACTGGTTCCTGCCCAATCAGCTTTGGAAAGTCACCAACCCGATCACGGTTCCACTGTCGTTCGCGGGCCTCTGGTATCTCTTCGCCACACATGCAGGCAGGCCATTCCGAATGCTGGGCTGGATGTTCGTCATCCCCCTCGTTCTCTTCCTCATCGCACGCGGACGTGACTACTATCTTGCTCCCGCATATCCCATTCTGCTGGCTGCCGGAGCCGTCTGGGGCGAAAGCAAGCTCTCAGGGCTCAGCCCTCGCGCGCAACTCTCCTGGCGGGGGTCCACGTGGATTGCGCTGGCGATTGGGTCCATCGTCGTTGCGGCACTGATCATTCCCGTTGCGCCCATCAACTCCTGGTGGTGGCGCTTCGCCAACGCTGCCAATGGAGGCGGCTTTGACATGCAAATCGGATGGCCCGAAGCAGCCGCCACGGTCGCAAGCGTGCGCGACTCCCTGCCGGCAGGGGATCGGGGGAATCTCGGCGTCCTGGCAGGCGACGAGGGCAGCGCCGGCGCCATCAATCTCTACGGCCGCGCCTACGGCCTGCCCGAGGCCATCAGCGGCATGAATTCCAACTGGCTACGCGGCTACGGCAATCCTCCACCCAAAGTGGTGATTGCGATCGGAATGAATCACGAGTTCCTGATGCAAAACTTCAGTGCCTGCCGCCAGGCCGGCCAGCTCAAGAACCCGTATGGCGTAGTAAACCAAACTATCGGCAAATACGACGCTGTTTACGTCTGCGGTCCGCCGGTGAAAGGCTGGCCCGAGTTCTGGAAACACTTCCAGTACTACGGTTGAAGCCTTTTGATTCCTCACCCCAGGCACAGGTGGCATTATGGCAGGATCGGTGATAACGGGATCGAGGCATTCCATCGGCTCAGGTCGATCGGCGGTCGTGTTTTGTGTGTCCTTTGTCTCGCTGTTCTGGTTCGCCCACGCACTGGGATATTTCCTTCATGAGTTCGGGCATTCGTTCACCGCCTGGACATTGGGCTACAAGGCCAACCCTCTTGCGTTGACCTACGGACATCTGACCCCCGCCAATCTTCTGATCCAGTCTGACGTCGAGGAGAATATCGAGTACGGCCCCATCTTCGCTGCTGGCAACGGCACGTTGGCGGCTTTGATTGCGGGCGCGGGAGTGTTCGCCAACATTCTTCTCTACCTTGGATCGAGAAAGCTTTATTTCATCTCCAAGCGACGTGATTGGAAACCCGCCGGGCTGTTCTGCTTCCTCTTTTGTCTGATGAACGCCGGGAACTTTATTGATTATGTGCCGGTGCGGACCTTCACCACACACGGCGATATGGTGACCCTTGAGAGGGGATTGCAGATCTCTCCGTGGTGGGTGCTTGTCGTCGCCGGCCTCCCGTTCGCGTGGGCACTCTGGTACTTCTTCCGTATCCTGCTTCCCGACGCTCGATACTTCCTATTCCCGGAAAGCCAAGTCAGGCAAATCGCACTGGTTGTGACGAGTTGCTTTATGATGTTCGGCTTTTACGGCTCATCCGGTTTGCAGGGGTACGGAGAGATGAGCCGGAGAATTTCATTGTTTTCGGTGCTCGTGATGCTCCCGGCCGCGTTGATCCTCTGCTGGCCTCGCAAGACAAACAGAAGGCAGACGCCGGTCGCGCGCTGATGGACCATTAATCATGCACATCTGGCGAAAAGCGTACAATCCGTCCGGATCGGTGTGAAAGATAGGGTGACGCCTAATGAAACCGATGAAGTACAAGAAACTCGTCGTCACGAAACGTGGTCCGCCTGAGAATCTACAAATCACCGAATGCCCGCTGCGAGATCCGGCTGCAAAAGAAGTCCGTGTAAAGGTGCTCGCTACCTGTGTCTGCCTGCCCGACGTTCAGGCCCGTTACGGACTTAGCCCGTTCGCACCCAAGGTGCCCTTCACACCAGGCTATGCAAGCATCGGCCAAGTCGACGCGATTGGCCCGGGCGTCGCGCTGGCAGCCGTGGGCGCTAGGGTGGCAGCCTATCTAGCCGTCGGCGGATATGCCGAGTACATCTACCTTCGTGAAGATAAAATCATTCCAGTCCCTTCGTCTTGTGATCCAGCAGAGGCGGTCACCCTGGTACTGAACTACCTCGTGGCCTACCAGGTGATGCATCGATCCGCAAAGGTCAAGGCAGGGGACAAGGTGCTCATCATTGGCGCGAGTGGTGGGTGCGGAACGGCATTCCTGGATCTATCGAGACTCGCCAATCTCAAGATCTATGGGATCGCTTCAAAGAGCAAGCACGCGATCTTGGCCGATTTCGGCGCAACGCCGATCGACTATCGCACGGAGGATTTCGTAGAGATCATCCGCCAGGCAGAGCCCGAAGGACTCGACGCTGTGTTCGACGGCATGGGCGGTGATTACATCGATCGAGCCTTCTCGATATTGCGGCGAGGCGGGGTGCTCGTGGAATACGGGAATCCCCTGAGTTTTCGCCGGATGACTCGTCTTCTTTTTAAATGCATCGCGCTCAACCTGCTACCAAACGGCAGGAAAATTAAACCCTACGGATCGTCGTCCTCGAGTTTCAACCGAAAACCGTTTTTGGAGGATTGGGCAATCCTCTTCCGTCTGCTTCATGAAGGCAAGATACGGCCGATGATCAGCGGCAAGTTTCCATTGCTAGAGGCGGCGCGGGCAAATGCGCTCCTCGAAAGCGGCCAGGTTATTGGGAATCTAGTCCTGATGGCTCCGGAACTCCTGGGCGCGAGTGGGACGATCTTGACCGACTCTCGGCAGCCGGACTGAGTGTCGGAGTCGAATGAGATGACCGCGAATGAAGCGGCAAGGTCATAATCACCGTTCCTTCAGCGCGGCACGCAAGTGAGTGTAGGTGAGCACGATGAACCGAGAAAGAAAACTGTCGGCAGCCTTAGGAATCGCATTCTTGTTTCAGGCGACCACGTCGCTTATCAGTGGAATGATTCCGATGTCGTTAATCAAGCCTGGAAACATTGACCAATCCATGATCAACATTGCAGGTCATGCGGGGCTGATGAGGGCAAACTTCGTAGGCGATTTGATTACCGGTGTCGGAGTTATTGCCTTAGGCGTCCTTCTTTTCGTGGTTCTGCGGAAGTATGGCGAGATATTCGCCCTCATCGCCCTGGGGTGTTACTTGCTTGAAATTGCGCTGGGTGCCGTGAGCAGGATTCCAGCCTTCGCGCTCTTGCGAATAAGCCAGGAGTACGCGGCGAATGGGCATCCGGAGGATCTGCGCACATTGGGCAATCTGGCGCTCGAGACGATGAACTTCGGATTCGGGCTGCTCATGCTGCCCTTCTGTATCGGCGCCATTCTGTTTTACTACCTTCTTTACAAATCACGCATGATCCCGCGTGTCCTGTCCGTATGGGGCTTGGTTTCCGTGCCTGTCGTCTTGGTTGCGACTGTGCTCGCGATATCAGGGTATAAAGTTTCTTTCTTCGTCTACATTCCGTATATCCCTTTTGAATGGGTAGTGGGCGGATGGATTCTGTTCAAGGGGCTTGCCGACTCCGCTCGGCCAGAGAGACAACCGGCAGATCGCCGGGCATCGCCGGTCATTTAGCTGAAAATCGGAAGCTCATACTGTGCAATGCGCAATGGATCGGTCACCAAGCGATGGGAGCCGTCAGGACAGAATCAGGGTCAGCACGTACACTGCAAAATGAACGACTTGAATCTCAGCAAATCTGTGATTGCCCAACGGCCGATCATTCGCTCTCCCATCGAGCGGGCCCTATCGTTGGGGCGGCATCCGGCTCCGTAGCCTCAGAAGAAAGCCAGAGGCGATCAGCGACAAAGTCACTTCGCGTGCAGACAATGCGCGCAGGTGACGGGGTCGTTTGACCGAATTCCGAT
>DATKQB010000083.1:0-5314 GCA_035523795.1 Verrucomicrobiia bacterium
AATGAACGCCTTCTCGCCCGCGCCCGTGAAGATCACGACGCGGATCGCCGCATCGTTCTTGATGTCATGAAACGCGCCCCGCAGCTCCTCCATCGTGGCCATATTCAGCGCATTAAGCACCTTCGGCCGGTTCACGGTGACGTAAGCAATCACATTCTTCTTCTCGAGAATAATATTTTCAAAGTTCATAGGTTCCGACCTTGCCACGGATTCTCACGGATTTTACGGATCAAATATGTACGTCTCAACGTTTTGTCATCCTGAACGAAGTGAGTCGTGAGCGAAGCGAACGGCCCACGCAGTCGAAGGATCCCTCTGCCGTCTACAAAACCGCAAGGATCGCAAGGCATTCCTCGTTTGCACTGCATGAATTCAGTTCAAATCACTCGCGTGTTCGGAAATATATTTGACATCCTCGCGCCTCAAGTCGCAGCCGTAACATTTCCAGAGCCATCTGCTGCCAAGCAGGGCGATAAGGCCGCCGGAGAACTTGGCGCTGCATCGCGGACAATCAAGGTTATAAAGCGAGACCCAACTCGCAATCGAGGTTGCGATACAGGCCGTCCAGAACCATGCAGGGAATCGTGAGGAGAAGCGCGGCAGCAACCAGCGCGCAATGGCCGGGATGATCAATAGGGTGAATCCAACGCGCTCCAACAGTCGAAATCTGAACCAAAAATTCCTACACCTGTCCCGCTCTTCGGGAGTGAGATCGGCAAATACCTGCTGCGAATCAACCGCAGCAGACTGGACTGTGATTCGGAACAAACGCAAGATTTTCATCCATTCCTCAAACGCTTCACATTCACCTTTCAATCCGTGAAAATCCGTGCCAATCCGTGGCTAAAGTTTCTGCGCCTTCGGCTTCTCCGGGTCCGAGTAATCATAAAACCCGCGGCCCGACTTCCGCCCGTACCACCCCGCCATCACCAGCCGCTTCAGCAGCGGAGGCGACGCGAACCGCCGCTCCTTGAACTCGTCATACATCACGTGCGTAATGTAATAAGTCGTATCCAGCCCAACGAAATCCAGCAGCGTAAACGGCCCCATCGGATACCCGCAGCCCAGCTTCATCGCGCTGTCGATGTCTTCAATCGATCCGACTCCTTCTTCATACGCTCGAATCGCATCCAGCAGATACGGCACCAGCAGCCGGTTTACGATGAACCCCGTCTTGTCCGACGTCCGCACCGGAACCTTGCCCAGCTTCTTTGCGAACGCATAAGCCGATTCGTACACATCGTCCGCCGTCGCAATCGTCCGCACAACTTCGACCAGTTTCATCAGCGGGACCGGATTAAAAAAGTGCAGCCCGATAAATCGCTCCGGCCTCTTCACCGCGGTTAACAACTCCGTCACCGAGATGGAAGACGTGTTCGTCGCGAAGATCCCGTCCTTCTTCACGATACCGTCGATCGACGCGTACATCTTCTTCTTCTCTTGCACGTTCTCGATGATCGCCTCGATGACGATGTCGCAATCGGCGAGAACGGCCCGGTCCGTCGTGCCCTTGAGCCGTGCCCGCGCCGCATCCTTCTGTTCGGCAGTGATTCCGCCCTTCTCGACCGGACGCTCCGCAAACTTCGCGAGAGATTTCTCAATCCCGGCAAATCCCTTATCGATAAATTTCTGCTCAACCTCGAGCACCGTGACGTCGA
The DNA here is from genome assembly GCA_035523795.1 of Verrucomicrobiia bacterium. Classification (GTDB taxonomy): domain Bacteria; phylum Acidobacteriota; class Terriglobia; order Terriglobales; family Acidobacteriaceae; genus Sulfotelmatobacter. The sequence goes on from DATKQB010000083.1 coordinate 1,659, forward strand.
ATCCAGCCATCGCCGCAACCTGCGCGATCCCAGATCCCATCAACCCACAACCAAGCACTCCAACTTTCTTGATTTCCATAATTGCTTCCTTGAAAACTTAACCTGTCATCCTCAGCGAAGCGAAGGACCTAATGCATGCTGCATACGTCGTCTCGACTGCCCCTTCAATTAGGCTTCGTACCCGACGAAGGGCGCTCCACAACAATTCTCAGTTCCAAGTGCCCATAACTTCTCTCTGGCAGCTCGTAGAGATAGTAAGCTCGAACAGCTCCGCCGCACCCTCCCGCGCAGTAAAAATCGACGAACGCATTTTCATTCGTCAATCGGGAAGCCGCTTCCCGTTCGATTGCTTGCTTGTCCTGATAAACAAGATTCGAGAAGCCGCTTCCAACGTGCTTCTTCAAATCTTCCCACTCAAAACCAACCTCGGTATGACATTTTGGACAAACGTAAACCAGCCATCGATCGCTATACACTTTCAAAGTCTGAGCTTCCCCCCGGAGAATTCTTCCCCGACAGTCGTAGCCGACTGAGGTGATCTATCTTTCGCCGCTACCACCATTCCCGACAAGCCTCTGGCTCTTTGTCCGCGTGAATCCGTGTAGATCCCTGGCGAGGAATTTAGCTCATACTCTCCACAATCATCGCGATCCCCTGGCCGCCGCCAATGCACGCCGTCGCCAGCCCATACTTTTTCTTCCGCCTCCGCAATTCATAGAGCAGCGTGATCACCAGCCGCGTCCCGGTCGCGCCCAGCGGATGCCCCAGCGCAATCGCCCCGCCATTCACATTCACCTTCTCGCGATCCAACCCCAACTCTTTCTCGACCGCCAGATACTGCGCCGCAAACGCCTCATTCACTTCAATCAAATCGATGTAATCGAGCGACAGTCCAGCCTTCTGCAACGCAATCTTTGTCGCCGGTACCGGACCGCGTCCCATCACTTTCGGATCCACTCCCGCCACGCCCCAGCTCACGATCCGCCCCAGCGGCTCCATATTGCGCTTCCGCACCTGATCGAGCGACATCACCACAACTGCCGCTCCGCCATCGACAATGCCGCTCGCATTTCCCGCAGTCACCGTTCCATTCTTCCCGAACGCAGGCTTCAGTTTCGCCAGCCCTTCCATCGTGGTCTGCGGACGCCGGTGGTCGTCCTCGCTCAGCGACTCTCCCGTCGGCTCGCCTTTATGAGTCCGCAGCGGAACTGACACCAATTCTTCCTGCAAGCGTCCGGCTTTGTACGCATCATCCGCGCATTTCTGCGAACGCAGCGCAAACTCATCCTGCATCTCGCGCGTGATCCCCTGCTGCGATCCGTAAAGTTCGGCAGTGTTCGCCATATACGACCCGCAATACGAATCGAGGAGCGCCACCATCAACGAATCTTCCAGCTTGCCGCCGGGCGCCAGCGTGAATCCATCACGTCCGCGAATCACGAATGGTGCCTGCGACATCGCCTCCATGCCACCGGCCAGCACGACCTTCGCCTCGTCGGTCTGGATCAATTGCGCCGCGCTCACAATCGCCTGCATCCCCGAGCCGCATAGCCGGTTCACCGTTAGCGCCGGAGTCTCAATCGGCAGTCCCGCACGCAACCCGACGTGCCGCGCGCCATACAGGGCATCGCCCGAAGTCTGCTGTGCATTCCCGTACACGACATGATCGAATTCCTTCGGATCGATCCCTGAGCGCTCGATGGCGGCTTTGCCCGCAATCGCACCCAATTCCTGCGCGGTGAAATCCTTCAATTTCCCGCAATATCTCCCAAAGGGCGTACGCGCCCCGCTGACAATCGCAATATCCCCGGCTTTTAGCATGATGATCTCGCAGAACTCCAACCGGACCGGCCGGAGCCAATTCGCCAAACTTTTTAGTGTAGCAGCGCCCTAATGGATTGACCAACTGCGCCACACTTCCTGTCATCCTTCGCAAAGCGAAGGATTCACGCGCTATTCGAAGCATCGACACTGTTGCAGGGCGTTCGCGCTGCGGCGGCGCCCTCGGAGTAGACTATTCCGCTGGAGGAAACGACCATGCCACACGGGCCCAAGCCCGCAGTTCTGAAATCTACCGTCATCGCCTTTACCGCCATATTCCTTCTTGCCGCCTGCGCAGCTGTCGCGCAGTCTGACTACACGCCCTCACCCGAAAATCTTCAGGCGCGCCGCGAATATCAGGATATGAAATTCGGCATGTTCATCCACTGGGGCGTCTACAGCGTTCTCGGCGATGGCGAATGGGTCTTCCACAATCGCAAGCTGACCGTCGACGAATACAACCGGCTGCCCGCCTTCTTCGACCCGGAAAAATTCGACGCGAAAACCTGGGTTGCCCTCGCCAAATCCGCCGGGATGAAGTACATCACCATCACCTCGCGCCATCACGACGGATTCGCCATGTTCGATTCCAAAGTGTCCGACTGGAACATCGTCGCTCGCACGCCTTATAAGAAAGATCCGCTGAAGATGCTCGCCGACGAATGCCATCGTCAGGGCATAAAGCTCTTCTTTTATTATTCGCAGCTCGACTGGCATAATCCCGACTACTATCCGCGCGGCGCCACCAACTGGGATAACGGACGTCCCGATCACGGCGACTTTAACCGCTACCTCGACGAATACATGGACGGCCAACTCACGGAGTTGCTCACGAACTACGGTCCGATCGGCGGCATCTGGTTCGACGGCATGTGGGACAAGCCCGACGCCGACTGGCATCTCGCCAAAACTTACGCCCTCATTCACCGCCTGCAGCCGGCCGCGCTCATCATCCCCAATCATCACCAGACGCCGCGTCCCGGAGAAGACGTCCAGACTTTCGAGCGCGATCTTCCCGGAGGAAACACCGCGGGATTCAACACCACTTACATCAGCACCAAGCTGCCGCTCGAGAGTTCCGACACGCTCAACGATTCCTGGGGATTCAACATCGGCGACAGCAATTACAAGAGCGCTCCCGATCTCGAGCGGCGCCTGATCCGCGCGGCTGGCAACAATTCGAATCTGTTGCTCAATATCGGACCTTATCCCAATGGCGAAATCGATCCGCAGTTTGTCGTGCGCCTCCACGCCATTGGCGAATGGCTCTCCAAGTACGGAGATTCAATCTACGGAACTCGGGGCGGACCGATTCCTCCCGGAGACTGGGGAGTCACCACGCAGAAAGCCGACAAGATTTACGTCCACGTGCTGAACTGGGGAGCTCCACTGTTGGCACTACAGCCGGTGGCAGGCAAGATCAGTGCCGCGCATTTCTTGCTAGACAACAGCTCGATCGACTTCACTCAGAAATCCGACGGAATTGTTATGAAACTTCCGCCGCAAGGGAAAGATGAAGTCGACCGCGTCGTTGTGTTGACAGTGGCGAAGGAATAGCCGGCAGGGACCGCTCAATTCCCTTTGGCCGTCGCCGATTTTTCAAGCGCACTCAACCGGATCACCGCTGCGGCCGCACTGTAGCGCACCTTCTCGCTCCTGTCGGAGAACCTGACTGCGACCTTCGGAAGCAGAGACGCGTCGCCCCGTTTCCCGATTGCTTCGACAGCAGCGGCTCGCACAATCCAGTTCTTGTCGCCGGTGGCTTTCACAAGCGCTCTTGCCGTATGAGGGTCGGGATCGTGCGCCAGATATGTCGCCGCCACCGCTCGCACGGG
>DATKQB010000084.1:0-6748 GCA_035523795.1 Verrucomicrobiia bacterium
AAGCAATCTTCCTTGCTTTGCATGAGCAGCACATTCGCGAAGTGGATCGGGTGATGCACGCGAAAATCAATGACAATGCCGACGAGCCGCTCGATCGGCTCATTTCTTCACTGATTGATGGCATGATTGAGATCCATGCCGCCGATCCCGCACTTTCGGTTCTCCTCGATTCAGAAGTCCCGCACCGGGCAGATGGATCGCGGGAGTTTTCGATCAGACTACATGGCGAATTTCGAAAGGCACTTGTCCCGCATGCAAAGGCGCTTGGCGGACAAACGAAACTGGACTCACGGGCCTTTCTGCTAGGGAACATGGTAGAAGCCATTGGCCACGCTCTTGTGTTGCGACGCCCGCCGGGCCTTTCGCTTCGCAGTGCGAGAGTCGAAGCATCCCGGGCAATTCTGGCCGCATTGACACGCTGATGTGCGCTTTCGTGCCGGCGCCAGAAGAGGCGATCGGGCTGGGATTTTCGTAGAATAGCGGGCTCTTAGGCTTTTGGGAGTTTTTTCGGTCAGGAGCGCTGATCCTTAATTTCATAAATGGAGACTGAGCCGGCGATCTTGTGACAGATAACACGCGAGACGCTATCAAGCATCCGCTTGACAAATCCATGGATTTAATCAATCATATGCTTGATAGAGGAAATCAACTCCAGCTCGTTAAAGGCTGTTCAGAATGAACAATGACATCAATGGATTCCATCATCTCGGAATCATCAGCCGGAACATGGAGGCGGCCGTAAGCCGGTACGAACGGCTCGGCTTTCGTTTCACGCCGCTCTCGGTCCCGAGAATTCCCCTGGGTTCCGGGGCTGTTCCCGAACCCATTGGAGCGGGGAACCGCTGCGCAATTTTCAGGGATAGCTATTTGGAAATTCTGGCTGTAATCGATTCAGATCGGTGGAATTCAATAACTCCTGAACAACGTGGTCCGTTTGACCTCGATGAACCTCTTGGCCGCTATGAGGGCTTGCATGTGCTTCACCTGGGCACCGAGGATCTGGAGCGAGTTCGCGCGAGACTCATAAGAGATGGCCTCCATCCATCTGATATTCATGCATTCCAGCGTCTCGTGGATACGCCCGATGGCCCCAGAATGATGCGGGCTCGAACCCTTTCTTTTCCACGAGGAACCAATCCGGAAGCGCTTTTTCAGATTGCGCAACATGAAACGCCGGAACTAGTGTTGCAGCCACGCTATATGGAGCACCCGAATGGCGCGATCTCGATCAAGGAAGTGATCGTATGCGTGCACGAGCCAGATGAAGTTTCCAGAAGATATGGAACGTACACGAATCGGCCGGTACAACGGCTAGGCCATGCACGGGTCATAGAATTCGGGCAGTCGCGAATTATCGTTGTCCCTCCGGACCATATCGAGCAAGTCCTGCCGGGCCATACGGCACTGGTAGTTCCATTCCTGGCGGGCCTGACGATCTCTTCCCATCTCCACATCACTAGACGCCTGCTCGAAGAGCGGGCGATTGCCTTCCAGATGCATGAGAACCGCATCCTGGTGCAGGCGAAAGATGGCTACGGCGCGGCGGTCCTCTTTGAGAATGCGGTCTCAGATTCATAAGCTAAGGTTCCAGGATGCATTAATGAGGGATGGCCAATGACTCAGGCAAGAAGGACAAAAACTGCTGGATCGAGTCCGACGAGTTCGAAGGGAGTTGAACCGCGGACAAGGCTCCACGCTGATGTGAGAAGCAAGATGATCGTGGAAGCTGCCTTCAGGGCTATTGCGAAAGACGGATTTGAGGGATTGCGAACACGAGACATAGCCGCACTGGTCGGTATTAATAGTGCTACGTTACACCATCACTTTCCGACCAAGGATGATCTCATCGCAGCGGTCGCCAGCCATCTTCAAAGCCATTTTCGTCTCGAAAAGACACCGGCAGTAGCAGGCGAGAGTGCAGCAGATGCACTTGAGCGCCAATTCAAGGACGCCGTGTTTTACTTCCAGCGCCGGCCGGAGATGATTGCGGTGTATCGCGAATTTGTGAGCCGCGCGCCGCGCGATCGAATGATTCGAAAGCTGGTTCAACAATTGCACGACGGCTGGCGGCAAGATGTCGGCGAAATCCTCAAGAGAGGCGAACTGGATGGTTCATTTCGCGCGGACCTCAATCGAGATGCCGCTTGTGCCCTTATCATCAGCGCAGTGTGGGGACTGATTGCTCAGGTTTTCCGATCCGTGGATGATTTCGCGGCGGGGTTTCACGAACTTGCCAGGTGGATGAAAGTAGGCCAAGGGAGCATGGCATGACAGCGAAGCAGGCACAACCTGATTATGGCGTGGATGCGCCGGGCGTCATGCGAGCCTTCTTCCTCGCAGGATTTGCATGCCTTCTATTCGCGACTTTTGCCCCGCGAATCGTCCACATCGGTCCGGTCAGTATCAACGCGCGCAGTTTCTTCTGGCCAGCTGGTTTTCTGATCGGCGAAGGCCTGTTATTCCTGCTTTATGTGAAATTTGGAAAATCCCGCCACCGCGATCTCATGCTCGGGATGCACCGATGGCGGGGCGACGAGAACGTGCTCGATGTGGGCTGCGGCCGCGGATTGCTCATCGCAGGCGTAGCGAAACGAATCGCCGAGCTGAACGGCGGCGGCCGGGCAACAGGTATCGACATCTGGTCGAACACCGACATGGCTGGAAACTCAGCCGCCGCCACTGAACGGAACCTTCAGCTCGAAGGGGTTGCACAGCTATGTACGCTTGTGAGCATGCCGGCACAGGAGATGCCTTTCGCGGACGCTAGCTTCGATCTGGTTGTCTCGAATCTCTGCCTGCACAACATCTACGACCGCGATGCACGGCATCGCGCTCTCGATCAGATCGCTCGGGTGCTCAAACCGGGCGGAACCGCCATCCTCTCGGATTACAAGCTCACTGGTCAGTACGCGCTTCAACTCCGCGTGCTTGGATTCTCGGTGGAGAAGCGCCGTGGGAGCTTCCTTACCACATTTCCTCCGCTCACGGTCATCATCGGGCGCAAGCCCATGTAGAGGAATGGTCGGGTTGGTCGCTGGTTCAGTCAAACCTTTGGGCGAGTCGGTCTTACACTCTCACGGCTCACTCTTCTTCGGTCTGGGTGATCAGGTAGCGCTCGTAGCCGATCTCATGGATCTGATGAACCTGCGCTTCCAGCCAGTCGACATGCCTCTCTTCGTCCCTCAGCAACTTCACAAAGAGATCGCGGGAGCCGTTGTCGCTGTTTTCGACGCACACTTTGATGGATTCGTTGTAGGAGGCTACTGCTTCGTGCTCGAGGCCGAGATCTGACTCAATCATCTCTTTGACGGATTTGCCAATCGTCAGCGACACTGGTTCCATCTTAGGAATACCATCGAGAAACAAGATGCGCTCCATGAGCGATTCTGCATGTCGCATTTCGTCGATCGACTGCTTCTTAATGTACTTCGAGTATTTTTTGTAGCCCCAGTTCTCCGCCATCTCGGCGTGCAGGAAGTACTGATTGATCGCGGTTAATTCGTCACGGAGTGCCTGATTCAATTGCTCAAGAACCTTTGGATTTCCTTTCATAGACCCACCTTAAAATGGAGTTCCTAAAATTGAGTTCTGCGTTTGCACCATAGGCTAACACCGTGGATTCACCTTGGTTGACAGCACTCATAGAATAGCCGTGCATGGATCGTTCATGACTGGTTATATCCGTGTAGGTTCAAAAGACAAATCAGTGTGGGATTCAATGAAGCGCAGGACTGTCCGATCATTTGTGCAGGTGGACCAGTGAGCGCAGAGCGAATCAATATGCCGTCTTCGAGTTTGGCTCTGTACGGAAGACCGCTCACCTGACATCTATGAACGATAGAGATCATCAACCGGGATGATGGCAGCCGAGCATCTGTATCCCTAAAACGTGAAAGTCGTCGATCCAACTACGGTACGCGCAGCCCCGTAGGCGCAGTCCACGTTGCTGTAACAGCCGTCCACATACCTGCGATTCCCGATGTTCTTGGCGTTGACGGCGAAGCGCCAGCGTTCGCGGGTATAGTCCAGGGCGCCATCGAAAAGAGTAAAGCCAGCCGCCTGGAAGGAGTTATTCGCGTCGCCCCACGATCTGCCCACAAATCGTACTCCTCCTCCAATGCCGAGCCCTCCGATCCATTGTTGCGGGAACGAGTAATGCAGCCATACAGACGAGGTGTTGTCGGCAAGTGTTGCAGGCTGTTTATCGGGATAGTCTGTATCCTCGGCGTAGCGTGGCTCGATGTGTGCGAAAGCAGCGGTAAAGTCCAGCCGGCGGACTGATCCGTTAAGCTGGACCTCTGCGCCGGGAGTATGTACTTTGCCGGTTTGCATGCTGAAACCGGGATGCTGGGGATCTGCCACTTCGATGTTGTTCTCTGTCAGGCTGAAACCAGCCACTCGCAGCGAGAGAGGCGTTCCGGGCAACTGGTACTTAATGCCACCTTCCAGGTTCGAACCGCGGCTCGGCTCAAAAGGCTTGCCGTCGAAACCGGCATCCAGCGTGGGCATAAACGAGGTCGAATAGCTGAAGTACGGAGCAAAGCCACTGGCATGCCAGGAGACACCGGTGTGGCCTGTCAGGGCTTGCGGGCTTTGTGAGGCTGTCGGAGCGTTGGTAAGAACGTCAACCGTGTTTTGCGCTGTAAAGTCGGCGCGGCCACCGGCAACTACGGTAAAGCGGCCGAACTGCATCTCGTCCTGACCGTACATGCCGCCCTGGAACTGCGTCTGTTTGAGTTTCGTGGAAACTGGAGCGACAGTGTCTCCCTGTCCATAGACCGGATGGGCGATATCGAAGCTCGATCCCGGCGCGAGGCCGTAGTTGTTGGCGAATCGCTGCCACTGGTAATCGAGACCACCAATCAAGCTATGTCGGGTTTTGCCCAGATTGAAGAGCGCTCTTACGTGCGTGTCGCTCTGAATGCCATTTGTAGCTGGAACAAGGTTGTAACTGAAGCGGTCGAGCGTTACGCCATCAGGTTCGAGCGCATACGGATACATAAAATGGGTGTCGGTTGTGGAATGGACGTACCGCAACTGATGCTGGAGCGCCCAGCGCCTGCTGCCTTGGTGTTCGAAGCGATATCCGGTGAAGAACTGGTTTTTACGATAACGGTCGAAGGTCGGATCTGCGGTCTGAAAACTCACCGGTAGAATGCCGTAAGAGGCAGGAGTCAGGGTCCCAGCCGCGGGGAGATAGCCGGTGACCGAATCTGTTGTCGTCCGGAGAAACTTTGCGTATCCGGTCAGTGCAGTATAGGCAGACGGATGCCAGGCCAACGTGGGATTGATCGTATAGCGATTGTCTTGGACGCCGTAAACATAGGTGTCAGCGTTCCGAACCACTCCATCGATTCGATACAGCAACGTACCGGAATGGTTGAGCGGACCACTGAAGTCTCCCGCACCCTGCAGCCAGGAATAGGTTCCACCCTGGAACTGAAGCGAGCGATTGGCAGTTGAGCTTGGCTGCTTGCTCACCGCATCGACGATGCCACCCAGATTGCTCTGACCATACAGTGTGGAACTCGGTCCCAGCAGAATCTCCAGACGTTCCAGATCGTTGGGATCGAGATTCAGGCTACTCGGCCCGGATTGAACGGAGTTATACCCTTGCGGAATGCGCATTCCGTCCAGGTATTCATCCGCATCAAAGCCGCGAAGAATAAAGGAATCGACCACTTGCGGGACGGCAGCGTTCGACGAAAGCGACTGCGCGCCTGCCGTATATGCCAGCGCCTCCGTGATGTTCTGCGCGTTCTGCTGAGTCATCTGCTCGCGCGTAACTGAGGCGATGGCAAAGGGCTGGAGCAGGATCGGCGTGATGCTTTTTGTTGAGGTCTCGGCATAGGTCTCTGTCATCCCCATGTCCGCGGATACTGTCACATTCGTCGCCGCACTACCAACATGGAGGACGGTGCTTGCGACCGGTACATCGCCGGATACAGGAACAGCCAAGGTCTCCTGGCCCGAAGCGAATCCCTCCGCCTCTACCTGAAGCACGTAGGAACCCGGCTTCAGGTCGAGCATATACTCGCCGTTCGCATTGGTCTCGACACGCTGCACGCTGCTTCCACAACTCGCACGGACGCTCGCATGCGCAATACGCGCACCGGCGGTATCGGCCACCTCGCCCCGCACGCTGCGCGCCTTTCCAGCGCAGACGGCATTTGGATTGGTGGTTGGAAGATTCTGCGCATGGAGGACAACAGAAAAGAGAACGACGCAGAAGATTGAGCGGGCAGTTGCAGACAGGGACACGATGAGCCTCACGAAAATGATTTCCGAGGCTGTTCATTCCTTGATTGGAGAGAGAATGCCCAGCCAGCAGATTGGTCGATCTCAAGACTCCTCACAATGCTTCGCCAAAAGACTGTGTGAGGGCCTCATATAAGAAGTGGCGAATGTCTTACATCGAAGCCGCCTCTCCCGGACTGCGAACATCGCGGCGGCTTCGGGTGATCTTCCAGACGATCACGAACAGAGGAACGGCGAGAGCTAACCAGGAAACTGCGTCCCATAAGCCGTCGCCGAAGAGCGCAGATAGGAGACCCGCGGCGGTAATCGCGGCCAGGACTGCGGCGCTGCCGTATATTTTGCGAAAGCTATTGTGTGTTTTCATTGAGCTTCAGCTCCTACGGCGAGAGCCGCATCCTTTTCTAAAGTCACCAGGCGGTCCAGCTCGTCTTCAATGGGCGTCCGTCTGCGGGAGAGCCAAAGATAGACACCGCTGAGCAGGACAACGATC
>DATKQB010000085.1:0-53164 GCA_035523795.1 Verrucomicrobiia bacterium
TCCCGGATGCGCAGGGGGCAGCGCTGTCTTTGGGATCAATCCGGAGGTGAGCGTAAAAGTCACGAGGCAGAATCTACCGACTTTCTTCGCACGCATTTGGGGATCCACGAGCGCGACCGTGGCAGCGAGCGCGACCGCCGAAGCATATAACCCATCGAAGTCGGGGAGTGTGGGCGCCCACGGATTGGTTCCAGTGCAGCCGCGTTGCGTGAAACCGTGGATCATTCCAAACAACGATCCGGTGCTTGGCGGTACGTTTGTTAGTACGATAGACGGCTCGATATCGCACGCCGGCGTGGCGCAACTGGGCGGGGGAGTCATCGGAGAGTCGTTCGTCCTGCAGTCGGCGTGCAAACAGGGTCAGCCCAGCTGCGACCTGCCGGTAGGCAACGGTATAAACACCAACGCTCCGGGTGCTGGCCAGTATGTTCCAGCGCAGGTGACCGGGACTCCCATCGCGACAAATGCGAATGCCTCGAATTCCGCATGCTCCAATGCGGACAGTTTTGAACAGGCAATCGATGGCTGCGATCAGCAGACGCAGTACAACTGCGGCCTGAGCAATCCCGGAATGAACATTGATCTTGATATCGCTCCTGTTTCGCCGACATATGCGACAGGCGAGAGCAACACGGCAGCCCAATGTTTGGTCAATTATGGACCTGGCGGTCAGGACAGCCTGCAGACGAGCACGTATCCTTTTCAGATCTGGGCTGGGACCAACAATCCCCTTGTAAAGGCGACGATAGTGGCGAACGATAACCCGATCACGACCAGCAATTCGATCGTAAGCATTCCGATCTACGACAGCACGGGCGTAATCTTGGTTAACAATCACCAGCAGGTCACGATCGTCGGCTTTTTGCAGGCGTTTATCACCGACTTCGATCCCAACGGCAACCCGAACCTCACCGTCTTGAACGTCTCGGGATGCAGCAACAATGCGGCGAACGCCGGCGTTAACGGCACCTCGCCGGTTCCCATCCGGCTGGTCTCACAATAGCTGACAGACTACAATCGCGCATTCCGCGGGCGAAATGCCTCTGTAGAAAGCGCGGAGCCCATGCCGCTCATGGCGACAGTTGCATAGATCCTTCGGCGCAAAAGGATGCGCGTTGGGATGACAAGTGAATCGGGATTTCCACGGCAATCCGGGGCGAAAACTGAGGCCCTACTGATCGGGCTGGGGGTCGCCAACATTGGTATCGGGCGGTTGTTGCTGGGGCTCCATTTGTTGCATCGGAGTTCGCCGCTGCACAGCTCGGACTGGCGGAGGAGCGGGAGCAGGCGCTGGTTCCTCTTCCTGGGCTTGATCCTCTTGCGGCAAAGGCGGTAGAGGCATGGGCATGCCGTCAACGCGTGGCGTCAGAATGACTTTTTCCACTTGCCGCGGATCCTTCGAGGCGTTCACGATGAGAAAGTTGAATTTCGATCCGTTGAGCAGATGTGCCAGCACTTCAGCCGCGGGCGCTGGTCCGAGGTCGGCGACAACTTTTTCCTGCTCGGCGCCAGAGGCGATCGAGATTTCCGCTCCAGTGCGCTGCTGCACAGCGTAGAGCACTTCCGATAGCGTCGCCTTATTGGAGCGAATTGCCAACATTCCATTGCGGAAGGTCACATCGAGCGTAGGCCGCGAGGGCGAGGCGGCCGGAGGGTCAGGGTGGATCGGCTCAGCGCGATTTGTGTAGTTCGCCACAACCAGACCCGGATGAGTTGTGGCAGGAGCCGGATCGGCAGCCCGCTCAGGGGATGGATCAATCGCGGCAATTGCATCTGAAGCCGCAGCGCCGCTGATCTTGATCACCACTGTGCGACCATAAGGAAAAACCTGGAATGACTGCGCGGTTTTCAGATCAAGAACGATACGCGTGACGGGAGGCTTGGACTGAAACAGGCCAAAGCGGAGGTCCTTCACCTCACCCAGATTTACCGATTGACTGCGCATATCATCGCCAGGGACGGCGTTGGGAAAATCGATCACCAGCCGGTCCGGTCCCGAAAGAACCTGCGTCTGGGGAACGACGCGGTCGCTGGCCTCGACTTCAATCTCCACCGCATCTTTGCTGGGAAGAACATGGGCGCTGCGGATCGTGCTCTGCGGTGCAGACTGCGCGGGCAGAACGTGTGCGCTAAATACACACGCTGCCGCCGCCATTAAACACAAGCCAAGTTTTCCCGGAGTTCGATACAAATCGCTACCCGCGCGTAAAACCCAAATTTTGAGAGGTTCTTAGGGCGATTGTAGCAGCGAATGGCGGCGGTGGAGCGGATTACTTTGGTTTACAGCTGTTGAATTCCCGAACACGGCCATTGACCGAAATGGGCCAGTGCCCTGTGGGAGCACGCAGCTCAGTTTGAATCGAGTCAGTTGCGAGCGAAGCGGCGACGCGCGCTCCAGTACATCAGCGTCATACCGGACAGCACGAGAACCCAGGTGCTAGGTTCTGGAACTTCGCCTCCACCAGCGCCGGGACCGCATGCATTGCCGCCCTTCCCTTTTTTCCCCGTGGATGTGCCGGAGGTCGTAGTCGAAGTACCATTCTTTTTCCCTTCGCCAACCCCGCAGACTCCGGGGAGCGGCGGCGGATAAAACGGAATCCACCTTCCCGGTCCAAACGGATCGTAGGAAACGAGGGATTCAGGCGGAGTTCCCGGCGGAGGCTGGTTCAAAAGCGAAGACTGATAAGGCACTGGCGGGGTCTGAGTCGCGGTGCCGATAGCCGGAGCCATAGGTTCGTCGAAGGCCACGACTGGCGGTTCCAGGTTGGAAGTCCCCTGTTGCGGAGATTGCTCGACACGGTTGGCGCAACGGGTGCGGCCGGTCATCTTGCCGTCTGTAATAAGAGTCTCGCCCTTGTGAAGAGCGATGGGATGCCTTGACCAATAGATGTTACTGCCGATGCGATAAGAGACGTAGACCATGCGTCCGAGCGTGAGACGCACGACCCGCGCATGATCGAAATCGAACCCCGCGTAGTGAGCGGCAACGACCGGGTCGTGCTCCGTGGCCCATTTCAACTCGTGCACATCGCGTACGCCACCGCGAACCACCGAGTACGGGTAAACCGGACGCTGCTGCATCATGGAGCGCAGCGTTTCCTCCTGCGTCGCCAATAGAAAGTTTCGGCTTGCTTCCCTAGCCTGCCTGTCCGGCTCCACAGAGGCACGAAACAAGGATGGGCTCAAGTAGTGGAGCGCGACCGAGGCGGTCGCAAAAGTGAGCACTGCCAGAGAAGTAAGAATCAGGAACCGGCGAATAAGACGATTGCGGAGATGACGGCGCGTCGGGCGGCGCCGAACAACTATCTGAACGTTCCCTGCCTCGGGTTGAGTCTGCAAATCCCTACCTCTACTGCCGCGCAACTAGCGACGCGCACCTGGTTACACTTTCCTGCACATGTTTAGTGCAGTTGAAGTTCCATTAATGAATGTCGAACGCCGTGCAAACAGAGGAGATATATCTCTGGAGCCGCCCATGGTAGCAGAGAAGCGCAGCGTTTTGCATAAAATTCCGCCACACGTTCCGGGAACAGCACTTCCGAGTGCCACACTCTGCTGGATTTCTCCAGTGTCTCTCCGGAAGTTATCGTGGGGATGCCGGGCTTCGCTCCGAAAACGGCACGAGTAACAAATCCTCGAACAACGACAGCATAACTGGAGAGGGTGACTCTGGTAATACCACGAGCGGGCCATTCACCGGCTTACATTCCGTTGGTACTATCTCCAACGTAACGGCAGAACCCTTGCCGGGCGCAGATTTCAGCGCGCCGCCGCACGCTACCAAAAGCTGGACCAATTCCCCCGGTCTTCAGCCAATCTCCTCCGGTAGAAAGCAATTCGACGGTTGCGCAGCGTTCGAAATATTTATCACGTTTGCTGGGAGGCAAACCCTATGCGTTTGAGCCGTACCTCTCTCATCCTCTCCGTCGCCCTTCTGGGATTAATTTTTGCTAACAGCGCCTTCGCAAAATCCGTGACCATGACCTATGAAGGCCACCAGGGCGCCACAGCAATCGACGGTTCCCCATATATCGGTTATCCGTACTATTTTTCGATCAACGGCAGCAGCAATTACACGGCGCTGATATGCGACAGCTTCGATAACAACGTCTCTTTGGGACAAACTTTCACCGCAAACGTTTCGCCGCTTCTGCAGGGCATCGCGACCAGCATGTTCGGACCTTCGATGGCTCTGGACTACAAAGCCGCCGGCCTCATCTTCAAGAGCATGTTGGGGGGAACCCTCGATTACGCACAGGCACAGTGGGCGATCTGGGGATTGTTCTCCAGCAACGCGCAAAACAATCCGTTCTTCACGACCATCGGCGGAGCAGGGATTGATGCTACCTATCTCGCTTTGGCGCAGACGGATCCCAACAGCGCCTACAACGGATTGGTGCTATACACTCCGCTTGGCGCCAAGCCGGGAATGGGACCGCAGGAATACATCGGATATAGCGCGGTACCCGAGCCAACTACTCTGACCCTATTGGGAACGGGCCTGATCGGTCTGGCGGGCGCGATTCGGCGCAAAGTGAGCAAAGCTTAATTTTATTTGTAGTTGTGCTTCTTCTCTTATTGAACGCATCTCACCCTTCACCGCACAGCCTAAGGCTGTGCGGTTTTTTCTTGCGGGCAAATCTTCATTGGATCGAGTAATCGATCTTGATACCGCGCTTTTCGACTTCATCAAGGAAAAGCTTCGCATTTACATCGCACTCCTGCAGCACTGCCCCGCGCTTGCTGATCGCGCCGGAGGCCAGCATTTGCACGACGATGGATGCCGGAAAGGCCGTCGTCCGCATCATCGCGCTCATGTCAGTTTTCGGGTCGTAATGATCGATCATGGTGAAGGAGGCGACCCGTCCTTTTAAACGACCGCCTAGCAATCCGCGCACGCCCGCCTGGTTCACGGATTCGTGTGCTTCCAGGCGCATGATGCAGACGTCCGGACCTTTTGACGCGAACTTGCCTTCGAAGATTTTTGACATCAGCGCGCGCGGAGCGATTTCGGCGTTCCCCACTTTAAGCTTCTCGCTCGAAAACAGTCCCAGTTCCTTTAATTCGCAAAGCAGGTCGTAATGACCGGGATAGCGCAGCGTCTTCTCAAAGCATTCGCCGACGCGGCCCTCGAAGGTTTCAGGGAGCGTGGAAGTGCCGCCGGAAGTATGGAACGCAATCAGCGGAGAGAATCCGTTGATATGAAATTCTTCTGGTTCGGTGAGCGGATCGATGGTGGTGAGCTTGCCTTTGCGAAGAATGCGGGCCGGCTCGACATATTCGTTGATCAGTCCTTCGACAGAAAAAACGAGTTGATAGTGAAAGGGTGGAGTAGGACGAGCCGGCAAGCCTCCTACGTAAAGGCGGAGTGCATCGGCTCGTCCCCCCAGACGACGCACGAGCTCACCACCGAGAATGGAAGCCATCCCCGGAGAGAGTCCGCAATCGGGGGCGATGGCGACACCGCGTTTTTCGGCCTGCCGGGAAAGCGCCAGTTCCTGGCGCACAACCGTGTTGTTCCCGCCGAGATCGGCAAAGTGACAGCGAGCCTGGACAGCGGCCCGAGCCAATCCGAGATTGAGAAAATAAGGCACGGCCGAGAGCGCCGCGTTATGACCGCGCATCAATCTGGCGGCTGCTTTCTCATTGCTGGCGTCTAGCGTAACGGGATGGACTTTCTTCTCTCGGGTTATGCGATTGACGCGCGCCGCGACATCACGCGCTCGCTTGGCATCGCTGTCGGCAAGAGTTACCGATTCAACTTCCCGGGTCCGCGCCATATCCAATGCGGCTGCCGAACCCATCATTCCGGAGCCAATCACTAATAGTTTCATAAGAATCCTCGTGGTCGGTTTGGTCTTAGCCCGGTCCGCTGACGGAACTGTGGAATAAGTGGAATTGGAGCGGAGACCTGCGTTGAAAAAAGGAAAACTATTTGACTTAGGCGCGAGGAAAAGTCTTAGAGGCCAGCCGGCGCCGCGCGCCTACGAGAGTAACGGCGAAGATCGAGGGCAGGAATTTGCACCGATCATCGTATCAGAGTGTATAAAGGCGAGATTGTGACGATGATCACTTGATGCTGATTGAGCAGTAAAAAGGAATGTGCCGTCATTCAAGACGGGTGAATCAGGCTGCGGTCCCCGCCTGTGCGGCCATCGCGACGGCAACTTTGGCATGCGCCGCTTTCAAGTGCGGAGTAGTGGCAAGTTCCTCCGGTTCGCGCCCTAACAGGCCAGCTTCCTCAGCACCCATGGATCGCATCAACTCCAATGCCCACTGCGATTGGGCCTGACTGGCGCAAGACACGTAAAGCAAAGCGCCGCTTTCGCGCACCCGCTGTTCGCAGCGCCGCGCGTCTGTATCAGAGAAGCCTAGAGATACTAGCGTGCCCGAGCGACCGCATGGAGAGATGGACTGTTCGTCGAGGAGCAACGCGTGGAAGAACTCACGCGAGCGGATGAAAAAACCGAAGGTGGGAATAAGAACAGCTCCGAACTCCGAGAGCCAGCCGATCAAACCGGCATTCGCGGCCTGCGCTTCAAACTCGAAGGGGCGCAAGTTCGCATCGCGTGTCATCGCAGCGACCGGGTGTGAAGGCGCCAGCATCAGGCAAATACTTTCCTTGCCGAATCCTCCGTGCGCCAGAGTTTCCAGAACTTCACTGAGCACGATGCGTTGAGGATAGATGGCATACACAGCCGATGTCGCTACCATAGAAGTTCTCCGAATCAGGATTTTGGAGCGAGCTGAAGACTCCATTCCCACTTAGACAGATGCACAATCCCCTAAATAGCTCGTTCCGTCAGCGTTAGGAAGTGACACGCCGACCCTCGGCATGCCTGCTTTGCGTACTCGAAGGATCTATTTCAAAGCTACAGGATGTCGCTTCGGCTGAAACTAGGGTGAATTGTGTAGGAAGAAGCGGTTTTCGCTCGACACGGGCCTGAGACGTTCCAAGTCCTTGAAACGGCGATGTATTTATTGAGTGTGTGGCAAACAGGTGTGCCTAACCTTACGGACTGGAATGACATCAAAACGACAGCGAATTTCGTTCGCTGCGGACTTATTTAAAGCTCGTTTGACGAGGCTGTTATGAAAACTCTTTGGAGTGTACTGATCTCCAGCGTTCTGTCCTGCGCCCTTTCGTGGGGACAAGCGAACACAGGCCAAGCCGCCAGTCAACCATCTGCTAACTCCAGCACTCCAGAGCGGGCGCAACCTGCCCAGCATGCGATCCGAATCGCCCCGGGCAGCATCATTCCGGTCCAGTTGACGAAGAGCGTTGACGCGAAAAAGGCCAAAACTGGCGAAGAGGTAACGGCAAGAGTGACGCAGGATCTGAAGGCCTCCACCGGCCAGGTGCTGATCCCGAAAGATACTGAAATTTTGGGACATGTCACGGAGGCACAAGCTCGCAGTAAGGGCGAGAAAGAATCCGACCTTGGGTTGTCGTTCGACCGTGCTGTCTTGAAGGATGGGAATAACGTGCCGATGCCGGCGTCCATTCAGGCGGTGATTGCGCCGCAGGCAGTGGCTCCCAACAACAATGGCGGAGGTACAAACGCGCCGGCGCCACCTTCCAATGGTGGGGCATTCCCTTCTGGGGGAAGTCGTCCGGGCATGGAGGGTGGGGGAACGCCGCCACCTTCAAATGTTCCGCCCGCGGATCAAACCGGCAACGCGCCCAGCACCCAGCAAGCCAGCACGCGGCCGCCCATCACTGCGAAGACCGAAGGAGTTGTTGGCCTGGAGCATTACAAGTTATTGAATTCGCCCGATAGCAAGCAGGGGTCAGTTGTCAGCTCGGACAAGAGCAATGTGAAGCTGGAAAGCGGTACATTGATGTTGCTCCGAGTGAATCAGTAGAATTTCAAAGATCACGAAGAGGAGACATGATGCGCAAAACAGCGTTTGCCGTACTGTGTGCCTGTCTGCTCGCTCTGCTGGTACTGAGCGCACCTCCCACGTCTCAAGCACAGGTCGCCATCTCGGTTTCGTTTGGACCGCCGGCGTTGCCCGTGTATGAGCAACCCGTCTGCCCTGGAGACGGCTATCTTTGGACCCCCGGCTATTGGGCATGGGATCCAGATGGGCAAGACTATTACTGGGTTCCGGGGACCTGGGTTCTGGCTCCGGAAGTGGGCTATTTATGGACGCCACCATGGTGGGGATGGGAGAACGGCGCGTTTCTGTTTCACGCCGGTTTCTGGGGGCCGCACATCGGCTGGTATGGCGGAATCGACTACGGCTTCGGTTATTTCGGAGAAGGTTTCGTCGGCGGCCGCTGGCAGGACGGGCATTTCTTCTACAACCGCGATGTGATGAACGTGAATGTGGTCAACATTCATAACGTCTACAACGAGAAAGTGGACGTGCACGTCAACAACGTCAGCTACAACGGCGGGCCGGGCGGCATCAATGCGCGGCCACGGCCGGAAGACGAGCTTGCCGACCGCGACCACCACGTCGGGCCTGTGGCGGCGCAGGAACAACATATTCGGGAGGCACAGTCCAACCGCGACCTGCGGGCTTCGGTCAATCACGGGAGGCCGGCGATTGCGGCTACGGCGCGGCCAAGCGACTTCCACACAAACGTAGTGGCGGCGCGAGAAGCCGGGGCGCCTTATCATCCGCCGGCAGAGCGCGGCGGAGCCGCTCCTCGAGCTGAGAACAACAATCGGCCAGCCGTGCATCCCAACGAGTTGCCACAAGCGGAGCACATGCCGGCGCCCAATACCGGAAATGCGAAGCAGGACCAGAAATATCAGAAGCAGCAGCAGAAGCTCGAAGCCAAGCAGCAGCAGGAGCGCCAGCAACTACAGCAGCGGCAGGAGCAGGAACATCAGCGAAATGCCAATGCCGGCCAGGCTCAGCACCAGCAGATGGAACAGCGTCACCAGCAGCAGACGCAGCAGTTGCAGCAACGGCAGACGCAGCAACGTCAGCAACTGCAGCAGCGGCAGGCGCCTCACGGCGACGAACGCAAGAAGTAAGAGATTCGATCGTTGTTGATCGCCTGTATTAGAAGCATTCTCTCCCCCACGCTGGCTAATGCCGGGGTGGGGGATTTTTCTAGCTGCCGCGCATCGCCGGATGGAACTTGGCGAAATTGTTTGATTGGAAGTGCGACGGCGTTCGCTATCAGCTGGCCTTTTCAATTCCAGGCCGAATCATTGGAACCGATAGCCCGGCTTCAATTCGCAACGGTAGAGCTTGCTCTGGTCTGCAGCAACTGTCGTGTCACAGTTCGCCCAAGTGAGAATCAGTGCCGGGCCCAAGGGGAAAAAAATGTCCTGGTTATCGACATCCGCTTCAATCGTGACCCCTTCAATCTGCGGCGGCAGAGTAAAGCTCAATCCCCTGCCGAAAATGACCGGGTAGAATTCGTGCGCGATCTCGGTCTGCATGGGATGCAACACTTCCGCCTCGACCAGAAAGGTTGTGGTGTCTGACCAATCGCGAGCTGCCACCGTGAGAACCTCGCCGTTTCTCGAGAATCGTTCCGGCTCGATTCTGGTAAACGGGCATGGCCCGGCGATGCACGACACGCGAATGTCGTGAAATTCATTTCCTGTTCCTGCATCCAACTCCGTAGAAGCGATGGCGGCTTTCCATCGTCCGTCAGGCGAGCATGGATTCTGACCTCTACAAAGCACATTGCCCTTGTTCGCCACATCGAATGTTTTCACAGCGCTGCCGATGTTGGCTTGCGTCATGATTTTCACAGAGTAGCGAACAGTCACATTCTTGATCAGTACTTCCGGGCCGTGACCAGCAACCGCAGAGCTTGTACGCGGCACCATAGCGATGACATACAACTGGTCGCCTACGTAATCCTCTTGATCCATGGGGCGGTAATCGGACTGGCGGAGTTCAAAGGTGACTTTTTCGCCGCGGCGCGTGCCGGGCGGCACTTTCAGATTGAAAAATCCGGAGGAGTTTGATTTGGCTGTGACTGCTTTCGTACCGAAGAACGCCGTCACGGTAACATTGGGAATGGGGACTTCCTTGCGAACATCGGAATCTTTCATCACAACCGCGCCCTGGACCGAACGAAGTTTATGGGCCTGCCAATTTGAGAACACGGCGACCCCGGCCGCAATTACGACCCCAAACACCAGAAGAATTTCGAATCCAAATCGTCGAAGTTTGTTCACCTAGGTTAGGGCCTGCAACCCGCGCGATTCGTTTTCTTTTGTGGGATGGAAACCCGCGGCATCCGTATTGGACGCGGCGGCATCTGTATTTTGTTGCCTATTTGCGGTAGGAGTTTGTCTGCCATCCAACTGCGGAGATGAGCGATATCCCCCAAAACAAGCTATCGCGTCGTCAGTTGCTGCGGCAAGTCTTGGGTACTGGCTTAGCATTGCCCTGCGCGCGGAGTGTTTTCGAACAGCCTGCTTTCGCCCAGGCCTCTGCCGTGGCGCCCACCCCATTTGATCAGGCCGCACTCGACCGCGATCACGCCGTAGAGCAAGCTGCCGCGCAATTCACTCTCGCGCCGGAAGACGACCAGTTCCTCAACGAAATCGAGAACGCCTGTTTTCTTTTCTTCTGGGAACAGGGCAACCCAAAAACCGGCATGGTCGAGGATCGCGCCAACGTCCGTGGAGGGCCCCAGGGCATTGTCGCCAGCATTGCCGCCACCGGCTTCGGGCTGACTGCGCTTTGCATTGGCGCGGAACGCGGCTTTATTCCGCGCGACCAGGCCATGGAGCGCGTATTTGCTGCCCTAAACTTTCTGTGGAAAAAGCTCCCCAATCACCGTGGCTTTTTCTACCACTGGGGAAACATCAACACCGGCGAGCGGGTTTGGGAGTCGGAGGTCTCTTCCGTTGATACCGCGATTCTGCTGTGCGGCGTTCTCACCTGCCGCGAGTATTTCCGGCACCCGGCGCTAATCGAACTCGCGAATCTTGTCTTCAACCGCGTCGATTGGACCTGGCTTTCGGAGGATACCGGCCTGCTTTCTCACGGTTGGACTCCCGAAATCGGTTTCTTGCCCTCGCGCTGGGACTATTACAGCGAACTGATGATGATGTATCTGCTCGGCTTGGGTTCCTCTTCTCATCCACTCAAAGAAGAGACCTGGGACAGCTGGAAGCGGCTTACCTTCGATTATGACGGCTTGACCTATATTGGATCTTTCGCCCCATTGTTCGTACATCAGTATTCGCAAGCGTGGTTCGATTTCCGCGGCAAGCGCGATAAGTTCGCCGATTATTTTGAAAATTCTGTTATCGCCACGGAAGTGCATCGCCGTTTCTGCCTTGAATTACAGCCTCAATTCCACGACTATAGCGATGATCTTTGGGGCATCAGCGCCTCGGATTCTCCTCATGGTTATATTGTCTGGGGAGGGCCACCGCAAGTCGGGCCGATCGACGGAACCATCGTCCCTAGCGCTACAGGAGGGTCGCTGGCTTTTCTGCCGACAGCCACACTGCGCGTCTTGAAAAACGTTCGCCAGCATTACGGTGGAGCGTGGAGCAGGTACGGTTTTGTGAACGCCTTCAATCCTCTCACCAACTGGTACGACCCGGATGTCATCGGCATTGACACAGGCATCACCATGCTGATGGCGGAGAATCTGCGCGGCGGCTTCGTGTGGAAAACTTTCATGAAAGCCGAAGAGGCCTCCCGCGGTATGCAGCGCGCCGGATTCAAGAGGTACTAAAACCCTCGCGATCTGGCCTCACACAACCCACAGAAGCAACTCTTCATCCAAAACTAGATTTCCCACGGAAATGGGCCACGGTCCTCGGCCTCTCCGCGAAACTCGAGAACATGCCCGATCGCCGAAACTTCTTAAGCAGTTGGCAGGAGCGACTCTCAGCGATTCGCAATGTGCCGGTGGTATTGCGCATCGTTTGGCAATCCGGAGGCACGGTTGTCGCTCTGGGCGTTGGGTTTCGTCTGGTTGCCTCCCTGCTGCCGATCGCATTGCTATGGGTCACCAAGCTGATCATCGATACTGTAGTTCACGTAGTCACCACGCATCAGGCGGTCCCAACGCGGCTCTGGTATCTGGTGGCGGCGGAATTTGGACTGGCGGTGATCGCCAGTACGATCGCACGCATCGTCGATTATCTCGACTCGCTTCTGGCCGATAACTACACGCGCCACGTCAGCATTCTGGTGATGAAGCACGCTTCGGAACTGGACTTGTTGGCGTATGAAGATCCGATCTTTTATGACCGTTTAGAACGCGCTCGCGTGCAGGCCACCGACCGCCTGGGCATGATTCAGTCGATCGGACGGCTGATTCAGCAGGTGGTCACTACCATCGCCCTCTCGGTTTCTATCTTGATGTTCTCGCCGTGGCTCTTGCTGTTGCTGGTCGTGGGGGTGGTTCCGGCGTTCCTCGGCGAAAGTCATTTCGCATTCCTCGGTTATGCCAAGAATTTCAAACAGACTCCCATCAAACGGCAACTGGATTACCTGCGCATTCTCGGAGGCAGTAAAGAAGCGGCGAAGGAACTGAAGCTTTTTGGACTGAAAGACTTCCTCACTGCCCGCTTCACCAGGCTTTCCGACGAGATTTATAACGAAGACGTTTTGCTGGCGCGGCGCAAGTTGATCGCCGGATCGCTGCTGTCCGTGCTGGGAACGATGGGTTATTACGCCGCCTATGTTTATGTGATCTGGAGAACTGTGATCGGAGCCATAACCATTGGCTCGCTCACTTTTCTCGCCGGCGCGATTCTGCAATGCAGTTCCAACATTCAGCAGATTTTTTCTACTGTCTCAGGCATCGCCGATCAGGCGCTGTTTCTCACCGATCTGGTTGCATTTCTCCAGATGCAACCGACCATTCGCTCCAAGCCATCGGCGATTGAGGTTCCGAGGCCGATCCAGCAAGGTTTCGAATTCCGCAATGTTTCATTTCGTTATCCCGGCGCGCAACGCCTGGTGCTGAAGGATTTCAATTTCAGCTTTCGGCCGAGCGAACGCATTGCTTTGATCGGCGGGAACGGCCAGGGCAAAACCACAATCGTCAAACTGCTCACACGCTTGTACGACCCAGTCGAGGGCCAGGTGTTGCTCGATGGCATCGACCTGCGCGAATACAGCCTGGAAAGCCTCTATCGCGAGATCGGCGTCATCTTCCAGGACTTCATGCGCTACGAAATGATCGCGAGAGAGAACATTGCCGTCGGACGCATCGAAGAACTCCAGAACCAGCAACTGCTGCATCATTCCGCGCACAAAAGTATGGCAGACGAAGTCATCGACCGTTTGCCGCTCGGTTATGAGCAGATGCTGGGCCGGCGCTTCGAAGGTGGTGTCGATTTATCAGGCGGCGAGTGGCAGAAAGTTGCTTTGGCGCGGGCCTATCTGCGCGAAGCCCAGGTACTGATTCTCGACGAACCCACCGCGGCGCTGGATGCACGGAGTGAATTTGAAGTGTTTCAACGCTTCGCCGAATTGACTGCAGGAAAGATGGCGCTCTTCATCTCGCATCGTTTTTCGACCGTGCGCATGGCCGATCGCATTGTTGTGATCGAAGACGGACGCATCGTGGAAGATGGGAAACACGAAGATTTGACTCATCTTGGTGGCCGGTACGCTGAGATGTTCGAAATGCAGGCAGCAAGTTATCGCTAAGGATTCAGTCTATGGCACTGAACGCTCACGTACCG
Source organism: Verrucomicrobiia bacterium (assembly GCA_035523795.1). Lineage (GTDB taxonomy): Bacteria > Acidobacteriota > Terriglobia > Terriglobales > Acidobacteriaceae > Sulfotelmatobacter. Next base: position 13,644 of record DATKQB010000085.1, read on the forward strand.
ATCGTCATGAAGCCGCCGCAAAACCAGACCCCAGACGAAGACGTAGCGCATCCGGAGGCCCAGGTTCTCGAGGCCAAGGGCAAACAACTCGCCGCCGAACTGGCGTGGGTACCGCGCATCACGTCTTCCCGTACCTTCGCGAATCGCTGCGACCAGCTTGGGCGCAAAATCGGACCGGTCATGGCCGTTGCAGAGGCTTCGAAGCCACCGCTGCCAGACGACATCCGGTGCCTCCGCGAGAATCAGAATCTTGTTTGTTCTGAACTGATCATCCTCTCAAGTGATCTCCGATTGCGGGCAAAGTTGCCTCACGTGCACACGCCCCAGAACAATGTTGTTCCGCGCGTGCTGGCATTCGTCCGTGGATACGTCGCCGAAACCGGATCTCATTTTTCTGAACAGACATTCAACGCCTACTGCCACGGATTTCAGCAGCACACTCCATTCGAGCTCAGGGAATTCAAGGCGCTACCCTCTGCCCTGAAACTGGCTCTGCTCGAGGAGATCGCCGCTCGCGCTGAAAGACTGCGCTCAAGGCACGAGATCGAACCGCAGAACCTCGGAATTTGTATGCAGAGCCTGCGCGAGGCATCGCAAGTCTTTTGGAAGGAAGCGCTGGAACCGTTAATTCTCTTTGATCACGTGCTGCGACAGGATCCCGTCGCCTGTTATGGCGAGATGGAATTCGACGCCCGCGATCTTTATCGCGACAAAATCGCCGAGTTGGCCGCCCGTTCCGATCTCACCGAAATTCAGGTTGCGCAAGAGGCACTCGCTCTGGCGCAAGAGGCTCACTCGCGCATTTATCCAGACCCTCGCATTCACTGCCGCGAATCGCATATCGGCTACTATCTGGCTGCGGAAGGAAAAGACCTGCTGGCGGACAGGATCGGTCACCGACCCACCTTTCTTTACCGGTTGCGGCGATGGCTGCGCGCTCATCCCGATGAATTCTTCGTTCCCGGCATTACGCTGTTCACCTGCCTGATCATGACAGCGGTCATGCTGATCGTGACCCCGTCAGACAGCTCGCTTGGGCTGATTCTGCTTTCTTTGCTTCTTCTGCTCCTGCCCAGCTCGCAATGCGCGGTGCAGTTAATGGATTACGTCATCACTGCCCTGCTGCGCCCGGAAATTCTGCCCAAACTGGATTATTCAAAGGGAGTGCCAGACGGATGCATGACCCTGGTTGCCGTGCCCACCCTGCTTTTGAGTGAAAAGCAGGTTCGCGGGCTGGTGGACAATCTGGAAGTCCGCTTTCTCGGCAATCACGATCCCAATATTCATTTTGCGCTCGTATCTGATTTGGCCGACGCTCAGCATCAGACTCGCGAAGACAGCTCACTAATTGACCTGTGCTCCAACCTCATTCGCGAATTAAATGAAAAATACGCCGGGGATCATCGCGGCAGTTTTTTTCTACTGCATCGCCATCGCATCTACAACCCGCGCGAAAAACGCTGGATGGGTTGGGAACGGAAGCGCGGCAAGCTGCTCGATCTAAATCGGCTTTTACGCGGCCAGTTTGATAGTTTTCCGGTAAAAGTCGGCGATCTTTCCATCTTGCCAAAGGTGCGCTTCATCATCACCCTCGATTCCGACACGGAGCTGCCCCGCGGCACGGCGCATCGCATGATTGGCGCTATGGCGCACCCGCTGAACCAGGCGATTATCGATCCGCTGAAAAACATTGTCGTGGCGGGCTATGGGATTTTGCAGCCTCGCGTTGGAGTCAGCGTACAGAGCACCGTCCGCTCACGTTTGGCAGCCATCTATGCAGGCGAAACCGGACTCGACATCTACACTCGCGCCATCTCGGACGCTTACCAGGACCTTTACGGCGAGGGAATCTTCACGGGAAAAGGCATCTACGAGCTCGACACAGTTCACCGTGTTCTGGACGCGCGCTTTCCGACCAATTCCCTGCTCAGCCATGATCTGATCGAAGGTGCCTACGCACGAGTCGGGCTCGCCACCGACATGGAAGTCATCGAGGATTATCCCTCGCACTACAGCGCCTACAATCGCCGCAAACACCGCTGGCTGAGGGGGGACTGGCAGATTGCTGGCTGGCTCTTCTCGGCCGTCCCCAATCAATCCGGCCAGCGCGTGCCCAATCCCATCTCTCTGGTTTCGCGCTGGAAGATTCTCGACAATCTGCGGCGCAGCCTTGTCGAACCCGCCACCTTCGTACTGTTTCTCTTCGCCTGGCTCATGCCCGGCATTTGGGCCCTTGGCTGGACTATCGCTGCCCTTGTTTTGCTTTTCCTTCCGGCGTGGTTTGAGTTGGGATTTGCCATGGGCCGGGCGACCGCCGAACAAAAGCGCTCGGTGGCGGGCGAGGCGGTCCGGGCATTTCTGACGACAAATTTCACCACTTTTCTAACTTTAGTTTTTCTCGCGCACCAGACATTGCTGTCACTCGATGCGGTGGTTCGCGCCAGCGTGCGGCGAACATTTACACGCGAGCGGCTGCTCGAGTGGGAAACAGCGGCCGAGGCTGAACTCAACACAAGCCTCACTCCGGTGGACCGTTATCTCAACTGGATGCCTGTGCTGGCACTGGCTATCGGCGTTCTGGTCTGGCTGGTAAGGCCAAGGTCGCTGCCGGTCGCCTTACCAATATTGATCCTGTGGGCGTGCAGCAAGCTGGTCTCTGCGTGGCTGAATCGGTCGCCAGTCGTGCCGCGCAAAGAACTCGCGCGCAAGGATCTGCTCTTGCTGCGACGCTCCGCTTTGCATACCTGGCGCTACTTCGTACAGCATTGCAATGAAGAGCAGAACTGGCTGATTCCGGACAATGTACAGGAAGAGCCGCCCGCCATCGCCGCGCGTGTCTCGCCGACAAATCTCGGCATGCTCCTCAACTCCCAGCAAGTTGCCTGCGAACTCGGCTACATGACTGTGCCGGAGCTGGCCCAGCAGACTCAGCGCACGCTAGGAACACTTAAACGCCTGCCAAAATATCAGGGCCATTTGCTGAACTGGTACGACACGCTTACCCTGAAGCCGCTGCCCCATCAATTCGTGTCAGCAGTCGACAGTGGAAACCTCGTCGCCTCGCTGTGGACGCTGCAGCAAGGGCTGCTCGACTGCCTGTATCAGCCCTTGCTACGGGACAGTTTGGCCGAAGGAATTCTCGATCATTTTCGCGCCTTGGCGCGGTGTCGCGCTTATCCTCGAGGGCGGCTCTCCCGCCTGGAAAAAAGTCTGAAGTCGCAGGACTGGATCTCCTGCGCCCTAAACCTGAACATGTCTACCCCTCAGGAGGTGGAGGCCCGAAAGAAGTCGCGCCATGCCGAGCAAATTGGCTGGTTTGGCGAACAGTCGCGTCTCCGGCTGCAGCAATTCCGGGAACTGGCTTGCTCCTACGCTCCGTGGCAACTACTTGAATTTTCCGCGATCCGTGCGAATGCCGATCTCAGTTCCCTCTTCAAAAAAGAGACTCCGCTCGGGCAAATGCCAGAGTTCATCGAAGACCTACAGAAGCGGTTGGAGCGCGCACAGCTCTCGGCGCCGGACGAGCAGCAGCCTGCCTACGAAAAGTTGCTTCGTATGCTGCCCGAGGCTCACGCGAATGCGATTCACCTGGCCGAGTCGTTGCGGATTACCGCGGCCGAGGCCGGAAAGCTCGCCGACGCCATGGATTTCGCCTTCCTGCTAAACCGAAAACGCAAGCTGCTTTCGGTCGGCTTCAATCTGCAGACGCAAAAACTCGAGTCTGCCTGCTATGACCTACTTGCCAGCGAAGCCCGCATGGCAGCGTTTATCGCCGTAGCCAAAGAGGATGTCGCGCAGGAGTGCTGGTTCCGCATGGGACGTCCGCACACACTCGCTCGAGGACAGCCGGTCTTAATCTCATGGAGCGGCACGATGTTTGAATACCTCATGCCCACGATGTGGCTGCGCACGTTTCCCAACACACTGCTCGCCCGCAGCCGGGGACCGGTCGTGAGTTGCCAACGCGAATACGCGATGCGGAAAGGGATTCCATGGGGCATCTCTGAGTCGTCTTATGCGAAGTTGGATGAGTCGGGGAACTATCACTATCAGGCATTCGGAATTCCGCAGCTTTCGATCATGAAATACGAGTCCGATCCCATGGTGATCGCTCCCTACGCGACATTCCTCGCATTGAACGTGAATTCAGCGGAGGCGCTGCGCAACTTGCGACGACTGGATCGTCTAGGAGCATTTGGCGCCTGCGGATTCTACGAGGCGGCTGACTTCTCCCCGGAACGCACCCGCCGCGGCCATTGTCAGATCGTGCATCAGTGGATGGCCCATCACCAGGGCATGACCCTTCTCGCGTTGGCGAACTTCCTCTGCGACGACGTGGTACAGCGCTGGTTCCACAGCAGTCGTCGAGTACAGGCTACGGAATTATTGCTGCATGAAAAGCCGGTCTCGCACGTGTCGCGCATGCGGCTGGCGGGGCTAAGTGCCGCGTAGCTGTTTAGTTTCTGCGGTACTTGTACGGGGAAAAGGAAGTCGGAAACTGGCGGAGAGAGAGGGATTCGAACCCCCGATACCCGTTAAGGTATACACGCTTTCGAGGCGCGCGCCTTCAGCCACTCGGCCATCTCTCCGCGCCATCAGATTGTGCAGAGCACTATTTTAACAGGTGCGGTGACTGTTCCAGAGGCGTCGGCGGTGTCTTCATTTCAGAAAACTTTAAATCAGCAAGCCTTCCTAGGGTCTTTCCCCAGCGGTGAACGTCGTCCACGGTCCGGCTTTCATATCGCGCAGCAGCGGCTTCTGCCAGGAATACTCCGGATGCTGCTCGAGGAAGTGGTCCGCCAGAAAATCCTGTCCGCAGGGATGTCCGGCATGGGCCACAAGGCTCATGTTCCCTGCCATCGCGCTATCGGTCGCCTTACCCTGAACTGCACCTTCGGGATCATACGGGTCGTCGCCCCATTGTTTTACTCCGCGCGGCGAGGCATCGGTGTGCCCGCATAATGTCCGCTCGTTCCCTTGCGGCTTCTCGGATGAATTCTTGTCAAAGCTGTCGATGTGATCGGAGAGGAATTTCTCGGCAAAGTCTACGTCAATCGATCCCTTCGCCTCCTGCACCATTTCTTCGGCGCGCGCGTGCCGGGCGTTCATCGAAGATGATGGATCATTGGGATCGAAGCCACTGGTTTCTTCAGCAATCAGCTTGGGGTCACGCGGAAAATTCGAACTGACGTAGTAACCATCCTTCGTTCGCCACAGCGGCGTATTCTTCAAACCAAGCTCCAGATAAGCGATCTCACCCGTTTTGCGATCGCCAATGAGCCAGTCGTTTGCATATCCGCCGTTGTTCCCTTCTTTGATGATGCGCACATAATCGTCAATCGAGTTGGCATATTGCAACGCCTTGCGCGCGCGCATGAATTCCGGCTTGCCGTTTGGATCCCAGCCTTCGAATTGGGTGATGGTCGTCTCGGTGATCATGATGCCGGCGGAGTTGATGCCGAAGTCGTCGTCGCTAACGATGACCCCCGGGTAGCCGTCCATCAGGATGCGATTGCCGTGTTGGGGAACGATATCGAACATCATGACCCAGCGCGAACCGTCGAGATAACTCGACCAGTTGTTGTGGGCAATGACGATTTGATGCCCCTTGGTCAGACTTCCAGTGGCGATGAAGGCGCTGCAATTGCCGGGTGCAACCAGCTTCGGGTTGCGCGCCGACTTTTGTTGCTTGTTCAGCCATGGGACGTAATAATCCGCCACTTCCTCGAAGGCATTCAGCGCGACAATATCCCACAGATCAACTTCGACTCCGTGCGCTTTGGCACCGTCGGTGATTCCCTGCATTTCCTGCTGATACTCGGCGTCAATGTGAGGCCAGAGCATCTGCCGCGCGGTGGTGCGAAAGAACTGCCAGTCACGCTGCGTCTGGTGCGTATCAATCAATTTGACGACAGCCAGACCATCGGCGATTTCGGCGGACAAGAGGTATCCGTGCTGATAGCCAATGTCGGCAGGGGAGCCTTCCAGATGTACGTAGGTCCATCCCCCGCGCTGAAAGCGATAGGCCTTCTCCAGCCGCGGATCGGAAGATCCCTTCTTCACTGATGTTTTCGATCCTGCAGCAAGCGCTGCCAGACTGATTGCCAGGACGAAACCCACAATTGCCACGATTCGCACTGTGTGATTCTTCGTTTCGATTTTCATTTTGCCGCCACGTGATGAGGAGATTTTCCCGAAAGGCTCTGCCGGCTCAATTCGCCCCGCCGTGAGTCGCACCATTCTAGCCGATATGACCGCTGCTCCTGCGGCGAAAACAAAACACAGTAGATTGCGAGTCTTTCAGCGCTAAATATCGGTCCTCTGATCGGGATGGCGGGTCAGATACCAGCATGGCAACGCCCCGGCATGCGGAAAGAGTGCGTTTACGCAGGTTTGCGGCGCCGGAGGGTCGAAAATAAACTCGGTCTTGCCGTTCTTCAGCAGAACCGCATAGTAGTGGTTCACCGTGACAGATCCATAGGGATTCCGCTTAGTGAGAACGCGAATTTCAAAAATGGCGTAGTCCAGAAAAAACGCAATTGCGGCAACTCCGACGATCCCGCCGATCGTCCACAGGAAGATCCCCTTCAGTTTCTGCCTCAGGTTTGGTGCCCGGGAATTCATTGCCATGCGGCTGAGATTATATTCGGTCGCATCCGTTGCACCGCTGTAATGTGAGGCAATCCCGGTTCCTATTAGGCTAGTGGCTCAATTTGGATTTCCCTGTTGGCGTCATTCTGAGCGGAGCCATTTATTCAGGCGGAGCGAATGATCTCGCCCGCGGCGGCACCAGCGCTCCACGCCAGATTCCTCGGCCTCTGGCAAGAACGCAGGGCATCGGGATGACGCACAAACGGAAATTTCAAATTGAGCCACCACTCCTAATTAGGCAATCGTTTATCAGGCAATCGTTGACAATTTGAGCATCCACAGGCAAACTACCGGATTCGGTGCGAACGCGATTGGGCGAGCATTCTTTCCGCAAGCGCGCCAGGCTGCCTGAGTCTATACTCATTTCGAAGATTCGCCACATGGCCATGACCGAGCAACGGGTCTCTTACACACTGGATTCCTCGCTGGAAACGATAGACAGCGCCGAGGAAAAGGCTACACGCATCGCTACCGACCTGGGTTTTAGCGATGATGAGATCATGCAGATTTCCATGGCGGTGCGCGAAGGCGCAGTCAACGCCGTTCTGCATGGCAATGCCTATTCGCCGGAAAAGAAGGTAATCCTGTCTTTTGAGCATACAGGCGGCGATCTGATCATTTCCATTCGCGACCAAGGGCCGGGAATGGACTTGAGCAGGATTCCGAATCCCCTGGCTCCGGAAAACCTGCTGAAAACCAGCGGCCGGGGAATATTTCTTATGCGCTCGTTCATGGATGTGGTGGAAATCCGCCCATCGCAGGCGGGCACCGAACTTAAATTGATCAAGCACGTCCACGGGCCAACCGCGGGCGGCAAGGAGGCTTCCCAGTGACCATGAAGGTTGGTAGTCGACAAGTGGACGGCGTGACGATCGTGGATTGCAGCGGGCGCATCACGCTGGGTGAAGGCAGCGTGATTCTGCGCGACACTGTTCGTGATCTGCTCTCGAAGGGCAATAAGAAGATCGTTCTGAATCTCGGCGAAGTGAACTACATCGATAGCTCGGGTATCGGCGAACTGGTCAGCGCTTACACCACGACCAAGAACCAGGGCGGTGAACTGAAACTGCTCAACTTGACCAAGAAAGTCAACGATCTGTTGCAGATCACCAAGCTTTACACCGTTTTCGATGTGAAAGACGATGAAGCGGCCGCCGTGAAGTCGTTCAAATAGGGAGTCGCCTTGAGCAAGGATAGGTTTCGAAATATCGGAGGGGGCTGGTCTCGCCAGTCCCCTTCCTGCTTTCCGCCCTAGCATTGTACGTCGGTCACAATTTTGCAGTGGCTGACGCAACTCTTCGCATCAAAGTGGGTTGCAGCGCCTTAGGGAGGTTTCCATGGCGTCCACCCGGCTCGTTTTTTGCGGACTTCTCATCCTTGCTTCTACTTTCACCATTGGCTGCGGCAGCCACTCGAATAAGATCGGGACTTGTACCGCCAATTGCCCCGAAGAGCAAGCCATCTACGCAACGACCAATTCCGGGCAGATTCTCACATTTCCATTTCCGCTTGGCTATAAACTGCTAACACCAAGCACGACGGCGGGTCCGGCCAATAGCGCGGGCATTCTTGTTTTCGGATCGATGGTGTACGTTTCCGACCCGGGGAACAGTACGATCCGAGTGTACATCGCTAATAATCAGCAGCCTGGCCTCTCGCCGGCGTCCGTCGGTCCTTTTGCGATTGGAGCCACGCCAGGCGCCCTGGCTTCGTTTGGGCAAACGCTGTATGTGGCGAATTCCGGGGGAGAGATTTTCGCCTTTACGATGAATTCCGACGGATCGCTGACCGGTTTGGCCGGATCGCCCTTCGCTGCCGGCATGGGGTTGTCCCATCTGGCGGTCGCGAACTTGACGAATTCGAATTTTCTATATGGATCCAACTCCGACGATCCGAATGGCAGCATCTCGGCCTTTACGATTAATTCGAATGGATCGCTGACCCCGGTGCAAGGTTCGCCTTTCTCGACCGTTCCAAATGGCGGTCCAGAAGGATTGAATGTGAGTGGAGAGAATGACCTCTATGTGGCTCTAAAAAATGCCAATGCCGTTGCCGGATTCAGTATCAACGGCGACGGCTCATTGAGCCCCATTGCTGGTTCCCCGTTTTCCGCCGGCAAAGGAACGCTGTCTTTGTCGGGCTGTGATTGCGGTCCGAATGCCTTTTTGTTCGCGTCCAACAGTCTCGACGGTACGATTTCAGCTTACAGCATCGATGCGAGCACGGGCCTTCTCGCTCAGACCAGTGGCTCTCCGTTTACAGCGACAACAGCTTCCGGGGATGTCCTGTTCGTCGAAGGCGAACTCTTCCTGCCCGACGCCTCCTCGAACACCATCAGCGGCTTTGTCCCTAATCTGTCGAACGGCTCGATTAGTGCGGCGGCGAGTTCGCCTTTCCAAGCAGGCTCCGGGCCTCTTGCGCTGGCTTACAGCGCGTTTCCTCCACTCGATCCGCCATAGTTCAGCTTTAGGTGCAGAAAGAGGAAACGACCGACTGTTTCATTCTGGAACTGATGGCCTTTTTTTGTTCGATGGTCACAGACTTCCCGAACATCCGCTTCCTAGAATGGGCTCGTGACTGAGTGGAGCGCTGCGAACGGATGGAGAACCGCGGCTGGGAAGCGAGCTAAATTCCTGCAGGGTGCGAAGCATTGCTGGCTTCGGTGGGTGGTCTCCGCCTCCACTTTTGTCGGGCTGCTTGTCTTTCCAGGCGCGAGGCCGCCGCTATGCGCCTCCGACTGCATTCCCATCGCGGAAGCCAACCAACATGTGGGCCAGAACACCTGCGTTGCCGGCCACGTGCAACGGGTAAAGATTGGCATGAAGGGCGTGCATTTCCTCGACTTCTGCGAGGACCAGATGGCGTGCCCTTTCACCGTGGTGGTGTTTCCATCTGATCTGCGGGACGTGGGAGATGTGCGCCGGCTGGCGGGACGAACGATCGAAATTAAAGGTCCGATCAAGCTCTACGATGGCCGGCCTGAAATCATTCTGAAGCATATCAGCCAGATTACCGGCGGAGCCGCCATGATCCCGCCGCTCCCGAAGAATTACGACGTGGAGAATCGCGGACACTACAGCGCCGGACATCTGTACTCGAAGAGGCTGAAAGCTGCGAAGCCGACTCCAAACGCGACGGCAACTTACGGGTACGATGTCGAGGGCGAGGATCCGCCATAGCAGCCTAAGGCTTGAAAACAATTCCTGAGGCAAAGCGAAACCCGTTCACTCCCGGATAACTGCCGGGGCCAGCGGAAGGCACGCCCACCCGTTCAAAATCGAATTGGCCGATACGGACCGCCCAACGCGAGACCATATTCAAATCGACTCCACCACCGAGAGCCGAGGCAAAGACGGTATAGGTGGGAACCGTAGCTGTATCCTCGCCCGATCCGAACGTACCGAACTTATTAGTCATGCCTCCAAATAAAGCATGCGCGAACAGGGCAAATCTCTCCTTCCTAAGAGACGCCGTGGGACCAAACATGTAGCTAACGCGAGACACTGAGGCGGAGGGTAAACCATTTCCCTGGATTACAGTTGTCCCGTAATGGCCACTCAGGTCGGCAGTGACGGCGACGAATTTGTAAACGGGGACTTTTAGTGAGGCTTCCCAACCGTTGTAATTCGCTGGCTTTGAGGTGCCCGTCTCGATGAATTGCGAACAGGTCAGGAATGTATCCCCCGGCGCTCCGCAGGCCGAGATATGTTCGAGGGAATACCCGCCAAATATTTCCGTACGCGAAGCTTGTTGCGCTGAGCAACAAGCAATCAAAAACACGCAGATCGAAAACCAAGCGAATGCAGCTTTCATCGACGATCTTTGCTTTCAACAGACGCGAGATCCCAGCACGACGACATCAACCCAGATGGAGTTTGGGTCCGTCACACCAATCCCTTTCGCAGGTCTTCCAACGGATACCTTGTTCCTCGCCATATCACGCCGTCATGCCAAAGCGTGAGCACCATCGAGCGCAACAACGTGTAGACAAATAAAGCGGAACTCACCGGATGCAGGAAAAAATAGTACGCCGGTACCGACGATCGCCGCGATATCCCGATATAAATGCAGAACATTGAAGCCAGAGCGATGGCATAGGCCAGGCGCGCCCATCCATGCGCCAGCCAGATGCCGAGGAACGGGCCAAGATTCAAAAAGGTCAGAGCGAATGCCGAGGCCAGCGTGCGCCAGCGCTGGAATGAAAGTACGGCGAAAAAATTCTTCGTGAGATTGTTGACCACCCCAATGGCGCCACGCGCCCAGCGAATCGAGATCAAATCATCGCCGAAGACGTTGCGCTGCGTGAAACCAGAGGTTTTTACGAGTTTGCCCAGTTTCATGTCATCGACCACTTCCATGCGCAGCGCCGCGTAGGTTCCGATGGCATCGTAGACCCGCCGCCGCACCAGATTGAAAGCGCCCACGCCCATATGATCGTTAGCCTTGGGATCGGCGACTTTCCACGGCCGATGTCCGAACATGAACAGAGTCTGGAAAAACGCGATCATCATGCGCTCTCCTAGCGTCTTCATGATCATGCGCGGGAACAACACGACATGGTCGGCTTTCTCAGCTTCGGCGTAGACCAGTGCGCGGCGCAGCGAATCGGGGCGGAAAATCACGTCGGCGTCAGTGAACAGCAGCCATTCGCCACTCGCAGCGTTCGCAGCGGTCCACATGGCATGGGTCTTGCCGAGCCAGCCATGGGGAAGTTCGGCGTGATGAATCATGCGCAGGATCGGGCGTCTGGATCCGCGGTTCCCACGTCTCGCAAAATCGGCGAGACATGGGGCATCCCCTGTGCTGCTTTCATCCCATTCGCTTTTCAATCGGTCCATAATCTCGCCTGTTCGGTCGGTCGAGCGGTCATTCACAACAATGACTTCGTAGTGGTCGTGGTCGAGCCAGAGCAGCGAACGCAATGACGCTTCGATCGTTTCTTCTTCATTGCGGGCAGGAACAATGATTGAGATTTTAGGATTGCCCGAAGATGAAACGGGCCGATCCCATTCCGGGCGGGAGATGTCGGCAACGGTGGGCATGCCCAGTGCGGCCTCAACAATGCGAGAGAACCATGCGAGGGCAAGAACGATTCCCGCGCTCCACCAAAAATAAATCATCCAGTTAGGGCTTCCCTGCCTCAGCGTGTGCGCCATCAACGGAAACGTGCGGCGCGAATTTCATCCCATAAAACAGTATGGCAGAAGAGATGCCCATGGCGATGATCGGCAAAATAAACGAGGCCTGCAAAGACCGCCGGTCGGCGACCCAGCCCATCATGGTCGGCGACGGCACGTCCCCAAGAACGTGAATGATGAAGATGTTTACTGCAAGACCCGTAGCGCGAATGTGGGCGTCTACAGAGTTGATGACAGCCGCATTCAGCGGGGCGGTGTTGAATAGCAGGAAGAACGCGGCAACGCCGATCGCAGGGACCATGAGCGGCCCTTTGGTAAACAGCGCGACGATCATGAACGGAATCCCAAGAGCCATGCTCAGCGCCGAAACAAAGTAGTAGGAGCTTTTCATGCGCGGGAGCAGATAATCGCCCAGCCATCCGCCAGCGAGGGCGGAGAGGATACCGTCGATCACGATGATGATCCCGAACATGAAGTTCGCGGATTCGAGCGTGTAATGACGTTCGCTGTAAAGAAATTGCGGCATCCAGACCTGGATTCCTCCGAGCGAATAGGTCATCGCAGCCATGCCCAGAGTTGAGGTGAGAAAGGCCGGATTGCGCGCAAGACCAAGAATCGTGCCGCGCTCAGGAGTCTCTTTCAGTGAGTCGTGCAAGCCGCGCTCCGGCTCGGAGAGGAACGCTGCGGCAATGGCTAAAACAAAACCCGGCGCGGCCGCGATATAAAACGGAAAACGCCAGCCGTGATGGGGAGCAAGATAGCCGCCGAGAAGGTATCCCGCCGCCGAGCCGACCGGAATCGCAAGATAAAACACTCCTAAGATTCGCCCGCGTTTATTTTCCTCGAAAAGGTCGGCCACGAAGGTCGGAGCGATGGTTACGAACGTTGCTTCGCCTATACCGACCAGCGTGTGCCGAATCAGCAACTCGGTGTAATTGTGCGTGACGGCAGTCAGCAGCGTGAGCCCGCTCCAGAAAATTGCGCCGAGAACGATAATCAGCTTGCGGGAGTAGCGGTCAGCCAGCGGGCCCACAAAAGGCGCCGCAATCATGTAGAAACCGAGGAAGGCGCTGGTTAGGTATCCGATGTGTTCTTTATCGACGTGAAATTCCGCCTGCACCAGCGGCTGGACGGCGAACAGGACGTTGCGGTCCGCGTAGTTGAGCAGATTGAGCGCTGTAAGAACAATCAGCGCGGTGCGCGGTTGGAGATCGGATTGGGCCACCCGTCGAGCGAATATAGCATGAGTCGAAAATCACACTCGTTGCTTAGCTTCTCGGTGTCGGCCACTTAGCGACAATCGTCGTCGAAATTCCGCCTCGGGGACGAAACTCGCCTTTCACCTCGGCCCACACGGGCTTCGCCCACTTCACCACGTCTTCCAGCACCTGATTCACGACATTCTCCTGAAAGATGCCCAGGTTGCGATACGACTGCAGATATTCCTTGAGCGACTTCAATTCGAGGCAGTTCTTATCGGGCATGTAACGGATGGTGAGCGCGCCAAAATCGGGCAGGCCAGTTTTCGGGCAGACCGAAGTGAACTCGGGGTCATCGACAACGATTTCGTATCCGGGAAACTGGTTGGGCCAGGTTTCGATTTCAGGAAATTTGGCGTCCAGGCCCGCTGCGGCATGCTCCGGCGTATAACGTGGCGATTTCGGCATGCATTTATTGTATCGGTTCCTTTTTGCAGCCGGGACCTTGGAAGGCGCATCAAAGGAATCAGCGTGCTTGGGAGTGTCATTTCTGAGTGTGGGCTCCCGGGGAATGGTAAATTACTACTTCACCGATCTCCCGCCGTACCCTGAAAGACAAAGAGGTTGGCCTCGACGAACAATTCGACTGCGCCGCCGCGCCGGCGGTGGATTTGGCCCCTGCTCGCGATCGCAGCAGCGCTCATCATAATCCCTTATTTTCGTCAGACACCGATACGCGTGCATGCCACAACGGTCGAACGGGGACCAATTCGCAGCGTGGTTTCGACCAACGGCAAGATCGAACCCATTCAGAATTCTTATTTTGAGTCCCATGCCCCCATAGCCACGACAGTCAAACGCCTGCTGGTGAAGGAGGGCGATCGCGTGCGCAAGGGACAATTGCTTCTCCAGCTTGATGATGACGACATCCGAACGCAGGCCGCGAAAGCGCAGGAACAGGTGCGCGCGGCTCAAGCCGATCAGGCCGCGCTCGAAACCGGGGGAACGCAAGAGGAAGTCATCAACTTGAATGCCCAGATCATCAAAGCACGGAGCACGCTCGATACGGCGCAACACAACCTGGACGCAATGCGCCACCTGGAGCAGGATGGGGCGGCTTCCCCGGGCGAAGTACGCCAGGCCGAGGATACACTGCAGCGAGCGCAGGCCGATCTAAACTCACTCGAGCAGAAGAAAAACGACCGCTATTCACAACCGGAAATTGCCAAGATTCAGGCATTGGCCGGTGAGGCCGAAGCTTCCTACGAAGCAGCGGAAGACGCTCTGCGGAAATCGAATGTGCGCGCTCCATTTGATGGTATTGTCTATTCCCTTCCCGTCAAGCAGGGGGCATTCGTCCAGGCCGGCGATTTGCTCCTGCAGGAAGCTGATTTGTCGAAGGTGCTGGTGCGCGCGTTTGTAGACGAACCGGATATCGGCCGACTGCAGATCGGGCAAAAGGTTGAGGTCACGTGGGACGCTCTTCCCGGCCGCACCTGGGATGGCACGGTGAGCACCGTTCCCTCCACGGTGAAGTTGCGCATCAACCGCAATGTTGGCGAAGCAACCTGCACGATTGCAAATCCGGATCTGAAGTTGCTTCCTAATGTAAATGTTGGTGTGACGATCATCGTGGCAGAGCAGAGCGACGTGTTGACGTTGCGGCGAGATGCTGTGCACGTGGACGATAGCAGACCCTATGTCTTTCAGATTGTGGGCGACCGGTTGAAGCGGCAGTTCATCAATATCTCACTGCAGAATTTGACTCGAGTGGAAGTCGATTCTGGGTTGAACCAGGGCGACCGCGTCGCTTTGACGGGGGAAGATATAAGGCCGCTGTCGGACGGAACACTGGTAAAGGTCGTGCAGTAGACGATGGGGCACCCTTTTGAAAGTTGGCAGCATTTCTTTTGTGCTTTACGACTGCCGCTTTCGTCGCTGTTTCTTATCATTTTTCCCTTCTCGGCATTCGCGCTCACTCCCAAGCAATTGCTCGACGCGGGACGCGTTGATGATGCCATCGTCAGCCTGCAGCAGCAGATCAGTCAGAATCCGAAGGACGCCTCTGCGTATAACCTGCTCTGCCGGGCTTACTTTGAAATGGATGATTGGGATCAAGGAATCCCGAATTGCGAGCGGGCGCGGGATCTGGACCCGACCAGCAGCACTTACGAGCTATGGCTTGGCCGCATTTATGGAGAAAAAGCAGATCACGTAATGTTTTTGTCAGCTGCAGCTCTGGCTAAGAAGGTGCATGCGGCTTTTGAGCACGCAGTTGAGTTAGACCCGAAGAATGCCGATGCACGCACGGATCTCGCCGAGTTCTATCTCGAAGCGCCCGCCATCGTGGGTGGAGGCAAGGATAAAGCCCATCAGCAGGCCGACGCGCTAATGGCCTTGAATCCAGGGATGGCGCATTGGATTCAGGCCCGTATCGACGAAAAGAACAAAGATTCGCAGGCAGCGGACACGGAATATCGCGCTGCCATTATCGCCAGCCATTCCGCTGCCCGGGAGTGGTTCGATTATGCCGCCTTTCTG
Source organism: Verrucomicrobiia bacterium (assembly GCA_035523795.1). Classification (GTDB taxonomy): domain Bacteria; phylum Acidobacteriota; class Terriglobia; order Terriglobales; family Acidobacteriaceae; genus Sulfotelmatobacter. The sequence goes on from DATKQB010000085.1 coordinate 29,173, forward strand.
AGACACGCCGGCCGCATGGGCGAGATGGAAGAGGCCCTGCGACATCTTGAAACTGCGCCGCTCGATCGGCGTGAGTCGCTCATGGACGGAGCCGGGCTCTTATTCAAGACGCAGATTGACACGCCTCTCGCCGTCCGACTACTACGGCGTTATCTGAGCGATCCTGTGGAAGAAGGGGCGGCTTTCAAGGCACACGCCTTGATGGGCGAGTTGCTCGAAAGGCAAGGGGACAAGAAAGCGGCCGCCGAGGAATTCCACGCTTCGCTTGCCCTGGCTCACAACTACAAGCGCGCGCAGGAAGACTTGCAGCAGTTAGATCATTAAGAGTTCTGGGCGCATCCCCATCTGCACCATCCGATTCGCAAAAGGTCGTCCGCCTGGCCCGATCTCCCGTTAAAATTCCGCTGGCACCAATTTAGCGTGGGTTTGCTCCCACTCCCCGCAGTGAAAGGGACCCAATGAAAATTACCTCTCAGGTGAGATGCGTTGCCTGTTGCATTTTCGCCATTCTTCTAAGCTCCACGTGCCTGTGGGCCGAACCAATTCCGCTCAAACAGGTCGTACAACTGGCGCTGGCGCACGCCAGCGGAATCGCTATCTCCGCCGCCGAAGAGCAGCAGGAGGAAGCGGTTTTTCTCGCGCTCCACCGCGGCTATATTCCGCAGTTGACGACCGGGGCAGGATTGGGGTGGTCTTATGGATTTCCCCTCGGGCTCGAGGGTTCAGCCCCTGCTCTGTTCAATGTGAACGCGCAATCGCCAGTGTTCAATCCGGCGCTGCGGGAGTCCATTCGTGCAGCCAAACTGGACGCGGCCGTCGCCTCGCTAAAAAACAAAGACGAACGCAACGCCGTGATTCAAGACGCAGTGTCGAGCTATGCGGAATTGTCGAAGTGGGAGCAGCGGCTCATCCGCCTGCAGCAAAGTGCGGAGCAGGCGGAGAAGTTGCAGGCCGCGGTCGCCGATCGGTTAAAGGAGGGCGTGGACACGGAAATGGACGCGACCCGGGCACATCTTTCAGCAGCACGGATTCACCTGCGCATTGCCGAGGCGCAAGGTTCTGCGGCGGTGGTGCGTGAGCATCTTTCGAAGCTTACCGGACTTCCCGCCAACGCGATCGAGACGGAGTCGAACGCGCTGCCAGAGTTCCCTGCCGTTCCGCAGGATCCGGACCTACCCGCGAAGGCGGCTGACGCCAGCCCGGGGGTGCAAGCCGCCGTGGAGCATGCACGCGCCCAGTACTTGCGCGCAAAAGGCGAGCACCGCGCCTTCTGGCCGAGCTTTGATTTTGCCGCGCAATACGCGCTGCTTTCGACGTTCAACAATTTCCAGTACTACTACATCCCTGCGAAACCGTGTACGGTAGCGGGAGTTTCGGTTCTTTGCCAGGACAACGTCTTCAAGAGGAACAACGCGACGGTCGGAGTCAGCATCCGCTTCCCGTTTTTCAGTCCCGCGCAACGTGCGCGGGCAGCAAGCGCCGATGCCGATGCGCTGAAGGCGACGAAGCAGGCGGAAGCAACTCGCAACCAGGCATCCGAGGAAACGATGCGGCTGGAGCACTCGGTGGTGCAGATGCAAGCCGCCGTCGAGGTCGCTGAGCTGGAATACGAAATCGCTATGAAGAACGTAGACGCCGTGAAAACGCGCATGGACGCGGGAACGGCGAACCTGCACGATCTCGATGACGCGCGGTCGCAGGCCAGCGAGCATTTCATCACGTTGCAAGATGTCACCCTTGAATTGCAGCGCACCGAGTTGGCGTTATTGCGGGCGACGGGAGGCCTGGAGAAGTGGGCGCTGGGTACGCCCTAAGTTTCGCCCAAATCGGAAATGTCACAGCTTGCCACGCAAGGTTCTTACGATTTGTTTGATCGCTTTCTCATCGCGGCGATACCAGCGCCATTGGCCCTGTTTCGTGGCTTCGACCAGTCCGGCCTTGGTCAAAATCGACATATGATGCGAAATCGTAGGCTGCGAAAGCCGCATGCGTTCTTCTATGTCGCCGGCGCAGAGGCACGCGTCGGCTCCATTCTGGCTTTTCGCTTTCGCGCCCTCACGCAGCGCATACAGAATTTTGCGGCGAGTGGGATCGGCAATGGCGTGCAGCGCGCGGTCAAGCGATGCATCAGAGGACATGATGGATAAGGAATAGCGCGAGAATCGATGGATGTCAATATATGAAAGGGGTGCTGGTCCGCTGTGACTAATGACTACTTCTTCACAATCGGGCTATAACCTTCGGCGATCAGGCGAGTGCGCATGGCTTCCGCGTCTTTAATCTCGTTGTAGGGACCGACCTGGACGCGAAAAAGCTTATCCCCAGCAGGCGAGATGAAGGCCGGATAGTCCTTCTTTTTCAGTGCTTCCACCAGCGCTTGGGCATCTTCTTCACGGCTGACGGCAGCGACTTGCACGAAATATCCGGAAGTGGGCAGCGCGGTGGACGAGTCGGGCGCGGCGGGTGTCTGCGCGGAATTTGTCTCCGCTGGCGCGGCGGGAGTTTGTGTCTTGGCGTCGCCGGGAGAAGTGAGTTGGGGATTGACATCTTTCTGCTCAACCGACTTGTAGAACGTCATGGGCGTTGCGGGCTGCGAGCCGGTGCTGGTTTTTCCGCTCGTCGGGATCGGTTGTCCGGCGGCATTGGCGGTAGTGATTGCGGGCTCAGACCTGCGTCCCAGAGAGTAGCCCAAAGCAAAAAACAGGGCGCAAACTGCAACCAGCCCGAAGAACAACACCAGCAGTTTGCCTGTGCCCAACGTGATTTCCGTATCTTGTGACGAAGCCATAAATCCACTCCACTTGGCGCGCAGTCTTTATTCTGCGGACGCATCCGCAGGGCCAGATGTTCTAATTCTCCCCTTTCCCTATGCGGTCTTCATCTCTTATGCCGTCTTCGCGGGCGCCGGAGCCGTTGCCGCGGGCGCGTTTCCGCTGCCTGACGGATTCGAAAGCAATTTCTGAATGCCTGAGAAAAAGTCTACCGGCACGGGGAAAATCACGGTTGTATTTTTCTCTACGCCGATTTCGGTGAGCGTTTGCAGGTAGCGTAACTGCACGCTGACCGGCTCATCCGAAAGCAGACGAGCGGCGTCGACCAACCGCTGTGCGGCAGAAAATTCGCCTTCGGCGTGGATGATTTTTGACCGCTTCTCGCGTTCGGCTTCCGCCTGCTTGGCCATGGCACGCAGCATTGATTCCGGCAGATCGACCTGCTTGACTTCGACGTTCGTGACTTTCACGCCCCACGGCGATGTGTGGGTATCGAGAATGCTCTGCAGGCGCAGGTTGATTTTGTCGCGGTGGGCAAGGAGTTCATCAAGTTCCTGCTCACCAAGAACCGAGCGGAGGGTAGTTTGCGCGAATTGCGACGTCTGGTAGACGTAGTTGGAAACCTCAACTACCGCTTTGCGCGGCTCGATGACACGAAGAAAGATCACGGCATTGACCTTCAGCGTAACGTTATCGCGGGTAATGATGTCCTGGGGCGGTACCTCGAGAGCTTCCTGGCGCAATGAAACGCGCACCATGCGATCGATTGGCGCAAAGACAAGAATTACTCCCGGCCCCTTCGCGACTGGCAACAAACGTCCGAGGCGGAAGATAACGCCACGCTCGTACTCCGCGAGAATTTTGATAGAACTCAGAATATAAATCGCGACAATGACGGCAACGATTGTCCCAAACCCAAAACTAAACGCTTCCACGGCAGCCTCCCCGATGAAGCCTCGACACGCTCCCTACGGCGGATTGTATAGCAGCTAGACGCGCACGGCGCGCAAATCGTGCGCGGCAAAGTTGCTTGCATTGATGCGCGGCCAAGCAGTCGAAAAATCCGTCACCGCAGAAGACACGGCGGCACAGGAAATGGAGGTTCAATTCACCGTGAGCGGCGCCGTCAAGCTGCCGATTTTCCCCGAGACGTTGTCCCGCACGACAAATCGCACCGTATATTGGCCGGGAGCAAGATCGAGGGCGTAATTGAATCCCACGCCTTTGGCGCGAACTTCGGCAACTTGCGCTTCAGTCAGCGATGGAGCAAAGCTCTTGCCGAGCGTGCTGGCAGGCTTGCCATCTTTACTTTTGAATGGATACGCAGCCACTGCAAAATCGAAGTTGACCTTGTTCTGGCCACTCGGGTCGAGCATCAACGCGTTGAATGGCAAACGCACCAGGAATCCCGCTTTCTTCGTCGTGCCATCACCGGAGACACCGAGCCACTTCACATCGATGGGCACGCCCGTGCCCTCAATTGGCGAGGTGAGAGCGAAGTTCAGGTCGGTGCCGCGAGTCAAATCCATGTGGAGCGTCGCGTTGGTCACGAAGAATCCTTTGCGTGCGCGGACTTCGATATCTTTCCGGTCGACTTTAACTTTCAAATTGCGCCATCCGGCATGATTGTTGTGCAAGTCGAGGTAGTAGCCGAGCATGTAGTAAGACGAGGCGTCTTCGGCGGCGCGCTTGAAACTGGTGGCGAGGTCGTTAGTGTTATAGAAAGCCTTGCCACCAGTCATCTCGGCGAACTCTTTGAGGGTGTCAATCTTTGACTGCTGCAACCAAGATCGATTATTCACGCTCCGCATGCTCGGTACGCCCGAGCGTGTAGCGTCGACGAGTGGGCTGGCGGTGACCAGACCCCGCACATCTACGGGATAAACCGAAATCTGCGCCTGCAAAAGCGCCTGCATCGTGCGCTCATAAAGTGTCGAGAGATATCCACCGGGCACAGTTGCGGGCTCGCCGATTGTGAAAGGAAATCCTCCCGTCGCCCAGATCAGCGATTTGCGCCCGGGCAAGCCAGAGAGCGTCCAGGCGATTCCCATAAAACCATTTAGCGTGGTCTCGATCGCGTTCTGTTGCGCGAATTGCGCGTAGAGAGCATCTCCGTGATCGACAAATGCCTGCATCGCCGCCGTCGGGTCGGAGCCGGGCGAAATCGGAGTGGGCATGCCGGGAGCATCGCCTGCAGCAACATCGGCCTGAATGTCGGGGTTGACCGTCTGCATGGCCGGCAATTCCCCGCTTACTTTCTTCAGAATCTGCGCCAGTTGCTCAGGATCGCCCGTCAGCCCTTGGATCACGCGCAATCCTCTGCTGGTGATGATCATCAGCGCGAGCACCTGGGTGGGGTCGACGTTGTTGGCGAGATATTTCACCAGCTCACGGCGGCCGTTGGTCTGATCGAGAAATGGAGTGTTGACCGTATCGAGGGCAATGACTGTGATGTTGCGTGGCTGATCCTCAGAGATAGTGAGATTGCGAAATTCTCCCGGCTGGGTGGGAGGCGGCGGAACTTTCGCATTGCTGGAGACCATTTCCTCAAGAACGGAGATAGGCTGCTCTTTGCCATTCTCAAAGCTATGAAGATCATTTTTGGTCAGGCCATGAATGTGATTGCCGCTCTTGTCGGTAACAATCACCGGGACCTGCACCAGAATTGATTGGGTGCGGAATTCGATCTTTCCTTCATCGTTGGCGCTGGTCAGAGGCACCGGCGCGGAACCACCGCCAATCGGCCCGCGGTTAGGGCTTGGAGCGGGCGGGCTGGGGGTAACGGTCGGACCGCGGCTGCCGCCTCCGCGAGTCTGGGCAAAGGAACCGGCACAAAGAAGAATTGAAGTCAGGGCGAAGAGCGCGCAAGCTCGCATAACGCCTCCGAGGTCTGCGGCTGAGAATTCTAACCCAAGGTGGGGAATTATGCGTCGGCAGCGTGTTACGAGCCGGCTTTGACCACCTGGATGCGGCTGGCATCGACAGGAATGTCGCGCTGGATTTCCATCTCGATCGAGGAGCCGACTTCGAGCTTGACGTCGGGACCGCGCTTCAGCAGAGCCCAGGCGACGCCCGCGCCCAAGCCGGCAAGCCCGCCATAGCGCACTCCGTTCAGCCCTCCGGCGGCTGCGCCAGCGATGGCACCGGCGGTTCCAGCGACGGCCGCATCCTTGGTCGCTTCTTCGACCTTGCTGCCGGTGTTTTTGTCCTGCTGGATGGTTCCTTCTTTGTCTTTGACGTCATGGTCGTCGGCGCCGGGCGTGTTCTGGAGCGAGGCTGGAAGCATGACCGTGTAGCCGCTGGGATAGATCAGGGTGGTGAAGTGAATCAGGATTTCGGCGCGTCCTTTGCCATGGCCAGCGCGCTCGGTATGGGTGATCTTGCCCTGAATGTACGTTCCAGCCGGAATCAGAATGTGATCGTTCAGCACGAAGGGAAACACGGTGGAAGCATAAACCGGATCTCCTTCGCGGGCATTCTTGGTTGAGATGGCTTGCTGCAGAGAAAGAGGAACTTTCGCGCCGGCGGGGATGATGACGGTGTTTTCGCGCCGTGCAATGTTGCTGGAGGACGGGGATTGTGCTTGGGCCTTTGGCGCCAGATTAGGTTGGACTACGCCAGCCGCTGCGGTCGGTGCGTTTACCGTCTGTCCCCATGCCGCGACTGAAATCAGCAGCAATACGAACAATCTGCGCATGTCGCACCTCCCGATATCCCTGATTGCCAGAGATTATAACGGCTCGGCGGTTCGATGCGGGCGATTTGGCCCTGGTTATCTGGGGATGGCTAACTGGGCTGTCCTGGGCTCGTTATTTGGCCTTGTCATCTAGGAGAATTTCCAAGAAAAACTTCCTTTTCGAGTGTCTGGGTGGTAGTGGGATCTAAACCCTCACTGACCAGCACGGTATCGCCCTGCTCTTCGATCACTACAGTTCCCTCGTCGGTGTTCCAAACGTGGCGTCCCGCGAGCGAAGTGATCGGCGATTGTTTGGCCTTTTTCGCGTCCGAATCTGCGTTGCGATCTGATAGCGCCTGCTGAGAATCGGGAGTATAAGCCGTGGGTCGAGGAGCGTTTTTCTCGGTTGTTGGGGGGCCGGTTTCCTCGACTTGTTTATATCGCTGCGGCAGAGAATGCGCGTAGATTCCGGCAAATTCCTGGGCCGTTTGCGGACTTGACCAGCGCGAGACGTAAAGCAGCGCGAGCGGAGCATTCGCTTGCGGAACCGAACTCTTGTCTGCCTTCGGCTTGGCGGCGTAGTAATAACCTCCGCGCCATTCCGGATACATGTACTTCGAGATCGGCTTGCCGGCATATTGCTCCATGAGCACCGCGACATCGAACTCACCCATCGCGCCGATATCGAACTTCTGGTAATCCTTGAAATCGCGTTTGAAGTCGGGCACGGGCATGGGCTCGATCTTCTCCCCGGAAAGATAGGTTTCCGGCTGCATGATCTGCCGCGTCGTGTGTGGAGGATCATGCAGCACGCCTTCAAAAGCGCGGCCTTTGCCGGATTTCTGCAGAACCTTGATCACGAAATCCATGCCGTAACTGTAGGGAAAAGTGAGCGACTCTTTGATGAAGATGGGGGCCGAATTGAAAACCTTTGTACTGGAATCTCCGTTGAGCGTCTCGTCTTCCATGGCATCGACCATGTCGGGAGAATCGGTGATCGAGCGCCCGGTTGGCGCAATCGCGTACTGAAACGTCATAGCCTGGGCCTGGCCTTCCACCACGGCTTCGCGAGCGTCATCGAGTTCGTCATTTTCGATGTCCTGCGGCGTGAGCGGACGCTTGATCTTGGCAAGGTCCTTGTCTCCTTTCTTCATCCACTTATCCAAACCGATCGACTGGTCCTGGAGGGCGTGGGTCAACTCGTGCGCCATGACCGGCTCTTGCTCTTCCATTGGAACCCAGTCGAGCAGATTGACGGTTTTCGTTTTCGGATCGTAATAGCCGGCGACTTCTTCGCGCAGCAATGAGACGAAGAAAGTTTCCAAGTCGAAGTCGGGTGGCAGCAGTCCGAATTTTTTCAGCACGAGTTCTGACCGTCGCAAACGCTGCGTGTCTTCGTCGTTCATGTGCTTGGTAAGGAACTTGACGACTTCGTCGCGGCTGGTAAGTTTGCGCTTGACGTCGTGGCGAATCGGCATGCCCGTCTGCTTGCTGTCGAAATCAAGAATTTCGTCGACCGAATGAAACAGCGCCTGGGCCTGGTCAGGCGTGATTTTGACATCCTGATCGGCGGATGGCGGAGGCGGCGCTGTTGGTGATTGAGACTGCGCGGGCTTCTGGTCTGGGGACGGGGCGGCCTGCGCGTGGACGGGATCCGGTGCGCCCAGCAGAAACAGCAGGGTCAAGCAAAGCAGCCATCGAAATCGCAGGGAAAGGGACACGGCGGTATTCATTAGGAATGAGTTTATACGTTAGCAGCCCGGAGTGCTTAGGATCACCCTCGTCCTGAGACGTGACCCGCTACCCACTCGCCCGCTTCTCTCGTGCCTAAACTCCCACCGATGTCCTGCGTGGTCTTTTTCTGACGAACGGCGTCGAGCACAGCCGTTTCGATCCTGTCTGGCTCTCTCTCAAATCCCAGATGCCGCAACATCATGGCTGCGGTGAGAATCGCGCCGAACGGATTCGCCTGATTCTTCCCCGCGATTGGCGGAGCCGAGCCATGCACCGGTTCGAACATCGAAGTACAGCCGGGATGAATGTTGCCGCTGGCGGCCATGCCGAGGCCTCCCTGCAACCCGGCAGCGAGATCGGTGATGATGTCGCCAAACATGTTGTTGGTGACTATTACGTCAAACTGGCGCGGGTCGCGCACCATCTGCATGCAGAGCGCGTCGACGTACATGTGCTGCGCGGAAATCTGAGGATATTCCGCGCTGACTTCTTTGCTGATTTCCTGGAAAGTCCGCTGCCACAGGCTCCCGGCGTGCGTCATGGCATTGGATTTGTCACACATCAGGACTTTGCTGCACGGCGAACCGTCGAGCTTGGTGTGCGTCTTGCAGTAGTCGAACGCGCAGCGAATGATGCGCTCCACGCCCTTTCGCGTGTTGATGTCTTCCTGCGTGGCAATTTCATCGGGTGTCCCTTGCTTGAAAATACCGCCTGCGTCGGTATAGACGCCTTCCGTGTTTTCGCGGAGCACGACGAAATCCACGTCTTTCGGCTCAACACCTTTGAGTGGACACAGGGCGGCATCGAGCAGGCGGACAGGACGGACATTGGCGTAAAGATCCATTTTGAAGCGCATGCCGAGAAGAATCTCTTTGGCATGAATATTGGTCTTCACCCGGGGATCTCCGAAGGCACCGACGAAAATTGCGTCGAAATCGCACGCCAGAACGGCGAACCCGTCCGGCGGAACTGTAGTTCCATCGCGCAAATAGCGGTCGGCGCCCCAATCGAATTCCTGAAATTCGACGTCCGCTCCGCTAGCCTTGATGACTGCGACGGCCTGAGGAATGACTTCTTTGCCAATGCCGTCGCCTGGAATAACGGCAATACGCATCTTGCTCGATTTCGTGTCCACGGCAGGAACGTTAGCACACTCGCTATAATCGAATATAGATATGGGTCTCACGGCACTGCAGGCAAGCGGCGAAGGCTTGGGCGCGATTCGCGTTGGCGAATACCGTGGAGCAACCACGGCGGCGGCGTTCTCGAATCCGCAGGCGGAATATGCTGCCTTGCGCCATAGCTGTGGGGTCTACGATTTGGGATTTCGCGCCAAGATTGGGCTGACCGGAGGCGATCGTGTGCGCTGGTTGAACGGCATGGTTACCAATAACATCCGCGATCTCGCGGTAGACCGCGGTGTTTATGCGTTTCTGCTCAATCCGCAGGGACACATTCTGGGCGATTTGTATGCCTACAATTGCGGCGATTCACTGACCGTGGACACCGATTGCAGCCAGTTCGAACAAATTCGTGCGACGTTCGATCATTACATCATCATGGATGATGTCGAGGTGGCGAATCTGAGCGAGCAGATCAGCGCTCTGGGAATTTCGGGGTCGAAGGCACGGGAAATCGCAAAGGCATGCGGCATCGAACTTTCCGAAGCGGAGCCGCTTGAAGTTTTCGAAGCAAAATGCACCTGCGACTGTGAATGTGTGAGGTGTACCGGCGTGCGCAGAGAGGACAGTGAACTCGAAAGCTACGAGTTATGGCTTTCTCCCGGCGACGTGCGGAAGACATGGGATGCGCTGATCGAGCATGGAGCTACGCCGGTCGGTTACGAAGCGCTGGAGTTGCAGCGGATTGTCTCTGGAATTCCGCTGTATGGTGTCGACATCCGCGAGCGCGATCTGCCGCAGGAAACGGAGCAAAACCGGGCGTTGAATTTCAATAAGGGCTGCTACATTGGCCAGGAAATTGTGGAGCGTATTCGCTCGCGGGGCGCTGTGCATCGCAAGTTCACGGGGTTTATGGCGGAGGGGGGCGGCGAGATCAAGCCGGGCATGAAGATTGCCTCTGCGGAAAAAGAAGTTGGTGAAGTCACCAGCGCCGCCGTACTGCAGCTCCCAGGGAGTGAAAGAATGATCGCGCTAGGCTACATTCGGAGAGAGCTTGCCCTTCCCGGACGCGAATTCATGATCGGAAACCTGCGGGCTCTGGTGACTCCGCTCCCGGCAGAAGCGCCTGTGACTGCGTCACTTCGACACCCGGCATGAAGTTCGAAGCGAAAGCGGCTGCACCCTCGCAAAACTCGCAGGAAAACAACTTTGATTGAGGAAATATTCATGGCAGAGAAAAAACGCGAAGATACCGGTTTCACAGTGACCGATCGCCGCCTATTCACGTCAGACGGCGAGCTAAGAAAAGAGGGCGCGGAGGAGGAATCAACACCACCACGCGCCAAGACTGCCTCAGCCCCCGGTTCGGACGGAAAGGCGAACCAAGTTCCAGATTTGGGGACGCCCGATTCACCAAACGAGGAAGCTTCCGACAAAGTGACCGAAATGCCTCCTCCGCCGACCGCTGCCGAGCAGCAGGCGCAAGCGGACGCGTATCGACAATCCTCGAAGGACCTCGATTCGCAAGTTGAAATCAGCGGCCATTCGGCAAAAGAGTTCGAGATGACCTTCGAGCGTTTTCTGGCCTCACTCTACATGACTGCCATGCTGCAGCTTGGATTGATGCGCGAGCAAGGCGGCCAGCCACGCATTGACATTATTGGGGCGCGGCAGACCATCGACACGCTTAGCCTGATCGCGGAAAAAACCAAAGGCAATCTCACCTCAACTGAACAGAATTTTCTGCAAAACAGCCTCTACGAGTTGCGCATGGCGTACGTGGAAGTAACTAACGCTTTAGCGCATCCACCACAATCCGGCCCGGGCAGCGGAAAGAGTGGGACTGGAACCTCCGGACGATGAAAGCAACGATTACCGTGCTGGGAAGTGGCACTTCGATGGGCGTGCCTACGCTTGGATGCGACTGCGCCGTGTGCCATTCCAAAGATCCACATGACAAACGCACGCGACCGTCGATCATGATTGAGTACGATGGCAAGGTCGTGCTCATCGACACGACTCCGGACTTTTATGCGCAGGCGATTCGAGAGAAGATCACCCGCGTCGACGCAGTTCTTTACACGCATACGCACGCCGACCACATCCTGGGGATTGACGACTTGCGGCCACTCAGCTATCGACACAAGCCAGAGAAACTCCCGCTGTATGCGCGGCCGGAGGCGGCGGCTTTCTTGCGTCGCATGTTCGCCTATATCTTTGACGCCGATTACAAATTCGGCGGACTTCCTCAGCTGGAACTGCGGCCCATTGATGGTCCAATCGATGTGCTGGGTGTGCGCTTCGAGCCTGTCGTTCTGATTCATGGCGAGACGCAGATTTATGGATATCGATTTGGATCGGCGGCTTATATGACTGATCACAGCGAGATTCCTGAATCGTCGATGCATCAGCTAGAAGGCCTCGACATACTTTTTCTGGATGCGCTGCGGCACAAACCGCATCCCACGCATTCGACGGTAAAGAATTCGCTGGCGATTGTGGACCAACTCAAGCCCAAGCGGGCGTTTTTCACGCATATCTGTCACGATCTGCCACACGAAGCGACCAACGCGACGCTGCCTAAACATGTGCGGCTGGCGCATGACGGCCTGAAGCTGGAATTTGAAATCTAAGGAGTAAGAAACAATTTACCGCTGAGGATGCGAAGGGCGCAGCGAAAACCTTGGGGCAGGTGCGCTAAGACTAGAGTCCCAAGTTTCTCGCCGCGAAGTCGGCGATCTCAGCGGCAGAAATTCTTTTTTGGGATGCAGATATTCCACCAACTCGACGAGATTCCTGCCGGCTTCGGACCGTCACTGGTAAGCGTAGGTAATTTTGATGGCGTTCACCGGGCGCACACCCTTGTGCTGCGAGAAATCGTTTCACGGGCGCGCGAAAGCGGTGCCAAGGCAGTCGCCGTGACGTTTGAGCCCCATCCCTCGCGTATTTTGCGGCCAGAGACGGCCTTGAAACTACTGACTCCTACCCCTGAGAAACTTCGCCTGCTTTCCGCGACGGGAGTCGATGCGACTGTGTTGCTTCCTTTTGGGCGCGACCTGTCGCTGATGAGTCCGCGCGACTTTGCGGAAAATATCTTGCGCGACAAGTTGCATGTGCGTGAAGTACACGAAGGATTCAATTTCCGTTTCGGCCACAAAGCTGCCGGCGACGCCAAATTGCTCAGCGAGTTCGGCCGCGAGATGGGATTTGAGGTAAAAGTTTATCCAGAGATGAAACTGCGCGGCGAGACCGTCTCGAGCAGCCAGATTCGCAAGTTGTTGCGCGACGGGCGAGTCAGCCGCGCGCGCCATCTGCTGGGGCGTCCATTCGCGATTTTAGGCGTGCCGGGGAGGGGACGCGGCTACGGCTCGAAATACACAGTCCCGACGATTAATCTCGCCCGTTACGAAGAACTCGTTCCCAAAGATGGCGTTTACATCACAGGCACGCGCATCGGCGAGGAGCGATTCGAGTCAGTAACGAATGTAGGGAATCGTCCGACATTTGGCGCCGAGTTGTTCGCCATCGAAACACACTTGCTGAATTTCCATCCATTGGGACTGACACCTGAAACCGAGGTGGAGATTTGCTTCCTTGAGAGACTGCGGGACGAGATCAAATTTCCTTCGGTAGAAACGCTGCGCGAGCAGATCGCGCGCGACGTTAAAAAAGCTCGACGGTATTTTCATTTGCTGCAAGGTGCAAGAAGCTGAGTCCGCGGTCGCATCGCGTCTGGGCGCAGGTTTCGAGATCCCACATCTGCTCCCATTCTCAATGCGGCAAATATCCGAATTCCATAGGAAGCTTCCCGTCAACGTGCACCACATTGATGGTGCCATCAATCGACCGGACATCGATCAATCCAATCGCTCCCGGTTCGGCCTGAACCATCTTCAGTACGTCCGCATCGGAGTCGACAAACAGGATCGAATCTTTGTGCGCCGCCAGAAATTCCCGCCATTCCGCAGCTGACATCTTATTCAGACGCTCGAGCGTCTCGGTTTCGCCTTCCGAGTCTTTATGCAGAATAAGCATTACGTTCTTGCCATCGGGCCATTTTTTCACTTCGCCGCGAAAAAGTTTCGCCAGGTGAGCGGACGTAAGATTTTCGACAGCGTTGTCTTTGTTCACAACAACGGCCATGTGGTGCGCGAAGCACGGGGAAAACGACGCCAACAAAAACGCGATCGAATAGATGGCGGAACGAATCTTCATACACGGCCTCGCAAATCCTGATGAATGGGGGAATGAACAGAGATTAACGAAGCTCCAGCGCTTATGTGTCAAAAAGATGTCACGGATTGCACCGAAGTAACCTGCGGTAACACTCGCGGCGATCTATTCGATTGGTTCGACAACCACCGAATCTACGGCAGCCGCCGCTCCGCGCCCAGGAAGCTGCACGATTACGATAGCAGCGAGTACCAGCACAATTCCCAGGCTTTGAATCGGCCGCACCGTTTCGCTGAGAAACAAGGCCGCCAGCAGGATTGAGAACACGGGCTCGAGGCAACTGGCGATGATGGCGCGAGTCGGTTCCAGATGTTGTAGTCCCAGGAAATACAGCGAAAAAGAGCCCAAAACCGAGATCATCGAGAAGGCAAAAAGAAATACCCATTGCGACCCAGTGTAGTGTGCCCCGGCGATTTTCCATGGAGGATTTACGAACAGCCAAAAGACCGCGGCGGAAGTCAGGGTCCAGACAAGCACACGCCAGCGGTCAAATCGGGCGAGAATACGGTGCCCGCCAACGTTGTAAAACGCAAATGAAAACGAAGCCAAGAGGGCAGCGATCAAGCCGTAAGTGTTCAGCCGCAGCGGTGAGCCCGAATTTCCCCCAACAATTCCGATTGTCAGCGCGATGCCAGCCAGCGCAACCGCTACGGCCGCGACTTTCTGCAACGTCAGTGCCTGCTGTTTGCGAGCTACTACATATAACAGCACCCAAACTGGTGCGGTGTATTGCACGATTATGGCTATGGCCACGCTCGTTTTCTGGATGGCGACATAATAAAAGTAATTCGATGCCGCGACGCCAAACATGCCGAGAATGAGACACTGCACAAGATCGCGGCTAGGAAGCGAGATGCGAGCCCATCCTCGCCGGCCTACCAGAATCGGCAAAAGAACCAGCAAAGAAAACGAGGTGCGAGTCTGGGCCAGGATTAAGGGATCGATGGGATGGAACGCCTCTCCGGCCAAGGCCAGCTTCCTGGTGAAAACTGCCCGTCCCAACACCGCAGAAATGCCCCACAGAAACGCAGCTGATCCGATGAAGAAATATCCCCTCAACGGATGAACATCGCGCTGATTGGAATCGATGCGATTCAGGATCCGCTCACCGAATCTGATGATGGAGTCGCAGCAAGCAACTGGTCAAGACGTTCGGGATCGAAACCGACGATGACCTCTGCACTGTCGCCGGAGACGAAGACAATCGTAGGTGTTTCGCTGCTGTCGTACTCCTCGGTCATAAGCCGTCTCGCCTCGGCATCCGACGTAATGTCGTGCTCCTCGATTGCAATCTCACGAGCCTCGAAATAAACTCGCATCAACTCACAGGAGAGACAGCCAGGCTGCGTAAACATCACCACGCGAACAGTCATACAGAGGCCTTCTCACGTACAGGCTCGTATTCTATGGTGAAGGTAATTTTCGCCGTCTTCTGAAGCATGGCTGAAACCGAGCAGTACTTTTCTTTTGAGAGCTTCACGGCATCTTCGACCGCTTTGTGCGAAACCTGGCCGCCAACACGATAGATCAGCTTGATTTCCGTATAAACAGCAGGATATCCCGAGGCCCGCTCGCCTTCCGCGTGAACTTCGAGATGCGTGAATGGTTCGCGCTTTTTTCTGAGGATTCCCACCACATCAGACGCCGTGCAGCCGCACAAGGCGATCAGCACGAGTTCCATCGGCGAGTTCGCCGTCTTCTCGGACGCTGCGTCCATCACCAGCGCATGGCGGGAACTGGCCTCACCGATATAACGCTCATTGTCCGTCCAGATAGCTTTAGCTGAGATCATGACGCGGTCTACCTCCGATTGTCTGTACTAGGTTCTGGATGAATCAGAACTCGGAAAAGTTCCGGCGTGTCCTGCTTGAATCGAATCTCCAGCTCGGTCTGAATCTCGTGGACGCGCGCCAGCGAAAGATTATCGGGAAACGTGCAGTGGCACGAGACGTAAAGCCGCCCGCGAACGCGCCGGAAGATGAATTCGTGAATGTCGAGGATTTCCGGAAATTGCGCTGCAACGGCCTTCAAACGGCGCTCGAGCGCGGCATCGCTAACGACCTCTTCGGGTGTCTCGATGGTGGCCGGCTCGCTCTCAATGTGCGTAAGAATCGTCGCGATCTCCGGAACGTCGTGGCGCATATCGGCCTCAAGTTCGGTGACTTGATCATGAGCCTCTTTCAATGACAGGCGCTCATCCAGTTCGATGTGCTGCTCGACGTGCAGACGGCCGGCGACATCTTGCACGCTGATGTCGTGCACGTTGAGGTTCTGGCGTGTCACCGCGGCACGGATCCGGTCGAAAATATTTTCCGAACCGATCGCTCGCGGTAGGGACTGGACGGTGACATCGGCATCGGGCAAAACGTGGTGCACGGCGGCGGAAACAGCGGTTGCCAGTTGTTCCGATCTCTGAAACGTCACCGTGCGCGCCAAGCCGACGGTCAGATCGGCAAAATAATGATTCCCCGCACGGCGGATGCGCACTCGGTCGACTTCGAGCACGCCTTCGACATGTCCAACAGCATCCTGAATCTGCGAGCGGACACCCGGAGGTGCGGCATCGAGCAGCGCATCAATGGTGCGGCGCGCCAGTCGCCAACTTACCGAAATGACCACCCCTGCCACAAACAATGCCGCAATGGGATCAGAGTCGCGGAGCCAATCAATGTGGTACGAGCGCGCGGCCAGGACCAGCAACAATCCCACCACGACCACTCCCGCTGACCATACATCGGTGGAAAAGTGCAGGGCGTCAGCTTCCAGCGCCTGACTGTTGTATTTTGTGGCGATCCGTCCCAGCGCCCGCGAACGCCACCAGTCAATGGCCATCGAAAGCAGCATAACTGCGAATGCGGCCATCGAAGGCTCGACCTCAATGCGACGGAAGAACAATCGCAGGATCGCTTCATAGACGATCCATGCGCAGGTTAGCAATAACAGGCCGGTCTCGATAAACGCCGAGAAATTTTCGACCTTTCCGTGGCCATACTGATGGTCGGCGTCGGCGGGCTTATCGGAGACTCCAACAGAAAAATACGTCAGCAAAGCCGCAATCAGGTCGAGCCCGGAATGCGCCGCTTCAGAGAGAATGCCAAGACTGCCCGTGGTGAATCCCACCACAAGCTTAAGTCCGGTGATAAAAATCGCCGCAAGAACAGACCCTCCCGCCGCCGAGCGTTTCTCGGCGCGTACGAGATCGGAAGGTGAGACCGCGGAACTCCCCGACATGCTGGCATTATCGCTGTTGCGTGCGCATTGCGCCAAGAGACCCTTGAGTTTACGGTTGTGATTTGCGTCATCCCAATCAATGCGGCATGAACTTTTCTTGCGCAGCAAGATGCGGCGAGGACCGCTTCTTGTGCTAGGATTTCGTGTTTGGCATTTTGTCACCTTTCTGGTGGAACAATCCTCGGAGGAAATTGTTATGCGTAAGAGTTCGCTGGTGTGTGTTTTATTAGGAGCCATGGCTTGGGGACAGGCCACAGCCCCACCGGCCGCGCCGCCGGCGCAGACTGCTGAATCGGCTCCCGCCAGGCCAACCCCTCCACCTGACATGTCGGCTAGCGTTCCGGCTAACGCCGCAGTTATCACAGTAAAGGGTGTGTGCTCAACTCCGGCAAGGACCGCGGCTGGCTCTAAGGCTGCCGCGAAACCTGCGTCTTCGAAGACCCCGGCTGCAGAATGCAAAACCGTTATCACCAAGGCTGAATTCGAGAAGTTGGCCAGCGGTCTCGCGCCGAACGTGAACCCGCAGCTCAAACGGCAACTTGCCAGCATCCTGCCGCGCCTGATTGCCATGTCGGCGCAGGCCAAGCAAAAAGGTCTCGACAAGACTCCTCAATTCCAGGAGACGGTGAAGTTCGCCAAAATGCAGATTCTCACCAGTGAACTGCAGCGAAAGATTCAAGCGCAAGCCGCGGACGTTCCCAAATCCCAGATCGAGCAATATTACAAAGATCACCCTGACGCTTTCGAGCAGTTCAATCTGGACCGTCTGTTTGTTCCGCGCACAAAACAGGAGAACGAGGCCGGCGAGGCTCCCGGCAAAGATGAAAAACTGACTGACGACCAGAAGAAAGCGAAAGAAGAGGACGAAAAAGCCAAGCAGGAGCAGGGCGAGCAGGAAATGACCAAGCTGGCCGACACACTTCGTCAGCGCGCCGTCGCCGGCGAAGATTTCATGAAGCTGCAGAAGGAAGCCTTCGAGGCAGCCGGCATGAAGATCGAATCTCCAACCGTCAATCTGCCTTCGGTGCGCCGCACTGGTCTGCCCCCGGGACACGTTGCTGTCTTCGATTTAAAGCCTGGGGACGTCTCGCAGATCATCAGCGACGCGGGTGGACACTACATTTACAAGGTCATCAGCAAAGAGGAACTGCCTCTTGACGCGAAGGTGGAAAACGAGATTCACAGCAGGCTACAGAATGAGCGCACCCGCGAGATGATGGACAAGGTGAACAATTCATTCACCGTCGTAACCAACGAAGCTTACTTTGGACCTCCGGGACCTGGTGGACCGCCTCCGCGTATGCCGCGGCCGCATATGGTGCCTTCGCCGACCACTCCGGCTCCGCGTCCGGGCGCTGGGCCTGCGCAACCCAATGCCGCTCCGCAGGCTCCTGCTCAAGCTCCGCCCGCGAAAGCTCCGGAGACGAAGCAAGACTAATGCCTAAACCCGTTGTTGTCGTTACCGGCATCGCCGGAAACCTCGGCTCACGGCTCTTACCGATGTTGGGCAGTTATTCGGTCATTGGGGTGGATGTCAGTCCGCCCCGAGCCGATGCTGAAATGCAATTCGAGCAACTCGACCTCGGAGAGGAGTCCTCAACTCGGACTTTTCATGATCTGCTGCGCGACACCAAGGCCCGCTCCGTGGTGCACCTTGCCTTCGTCATCGATCCGGTGCGAACGGGCGTGCTGGACGTTGATCGCATGTGGCAGATCAATGTAGCAGGCACAGCGCGAGTGATGGAAGCGATTACCGAAGTCAACCGCACCGCAGATATCGGCGTCCAGCAATTTATTTTTCCCAGCAGCGTTTCCGCATACGGCCCTGACTTTCCCGAAGCAGCGACGGAGGAATCGCCGCTGGCGGCCCACACGCTGCCGTACGCCATTCACAAGAAAGAATCCGACGAAGTCGTGCAGCAGCGCTCACCCGCGATGCGCAATTGCAGCGTCTACATTCTGCGGCCGCACATTTTTGCGGGAGCCAGCGTTGAGAATTACCTCATGGGGGCATTCCGCGGTACTCCCAACGGCAAGAGCGCTCGCGCAGAAAAAATGCGCAGCGAGGGCAAGCGCCTGCCTTGCATGCTGCCGCGCGGGCAGAAATATCTCGACAACAAGATTCAATTCCTCCACGTCGACGACATGGCGAGGCTCATCCAGCACATCCTGCAGCGTGAACCGGAGATGCAGCGTCTGACCATCTTGAACGTCGCTGGACGCGGCGAACCGCTCACCTTCGCCCGCTGCATCGAACTGGCGCAAGCCAAATTGATTCGCGTGCCCGGGAGATGGGTGATGCGCCAGATCCTCAACTTCCTATGGAAACAGCAGATCTCAGCCATTCCGCCGGAAGCGCTGCCCTACATGACGGGACAGTACATTATGAACACCGACCGCCTGCGGCGCTTTCTCGGTCCGGAATATGAGCACGTCATCCGCTACACCATGGCGGATGCGTTCGGGGACAGTTTTAGGTCGAGTTCGCCCATCAGCGCTTAAGTCCCTCTCCGTTCTTTGAATCTCTCACTTCGAGTTCGACGCATCCCTCGGCGTGCCCCTGCCGCCGTAAACCTGCGCCTCGCCCGAACTTCCTTTGGGCGGCAAATGCCGGATGTAGATCACCATTTGCCATATTTCGTCCTCGCGAAACATCCGCTTCGCGGCCGGCATGCCTGACGGAAAAATTCCATTCTGAATAATCCAGTGCAATTGCCCGTCGCTATACGCCTGCACCGCGGGAGAATTCAGCGTGGGGACGGGTGGCGACATTTTCTCTGCGAACGGGACGCCTGTATTCTGCCCGTCCAGACCGTGACAAACCATGCAATAGGAAGTGAAGTTCGCGCGTCCGGCACGTATATTTTCCTCTGTATCCGATAAGGGATTCACATCACTCTTGCCTCCAACCGTCACATGCCGTTTGGCAACTTGCATGAATCTGGTCTCGAAACTTCCCGGCGTTCGCATCTGACATCCCGAAAAAAAGCAGGTGAACAAAAATAGGAGCGCCACCGGCATCGGTGTGACGATCCTCGTCCAGGAGATATGGACGGCAGTGAAGTTCAGGCGCATTGTCACTCCACCACAATCGTCATGTTCATGTTCCCGTGATTCGCCCCGCAAAAGTGATCGCAAATCGGCATAAACGTTCCAGCCTCCCGCGGTGTGACCACCACCTCCACGGTTTCGCCGGCAGGAATTTCCTCATCAAGCTTCAACGGACGCAGAAAAAAACCGTGCGTCACATCCTCGCTGTGGATGCGAAGTTTCACCGCCTGACCTTTTTTCAGCGTGATCTTGTTAGGGGTGAAGGCGAATCGTTTCGCCGTGATATTCACTACGGCAGTTTTGTCGGCGGGTCGGACTTTGGCCCCAGAGAGAACCGCAACACTCATCAGGCAAAGGATAGGCGCAAATATTTTTCTTACTTCTGCTCGCAACACAACTCCTCTTTTTTTCTTTCGATGATTTGGGTACTACACCTGCGGTTCCCGCAGAAGCTGTTGAATGCCGTTAATGCCGCGGAATTCGCGCGCCGTCAGTTCAATGTCCTCGATTGACAGCGTCTTTGATCCGGGCCGGGACTTCCCGTTGACGGTCACCGTGCGAATCCCCAAGTTTTTGAAGGGATGATCCTTATCAAACGGCACAGGCCTGCGTGGCCCGGATACTCCCTGCGGATCCGGAAAGGCGAAAATCAGCGATCGCGCGGCATAGTGGTGCACGTTGCTCAGTTGGTGTTCATCATCCCGGTGAATGTGTCCGTAAAGGACAGTGACATTGTCATAAGCGGACAGAACATTCATCACTTCGTCGCCATCGCTGGTAAACCACTCCCAATCCGGACGCAGATCGAAGAGTGGACGATGGGTGAATACAACGATCGGTGCGGTCCTTTCGAAGCGCGCCAGATCCTTCTTGAGCCACGTCAACTGCTCGACTCCGACTTCGGGCTTGGCGCGGGAAACGTTATCCAGCGCCACGAAATGAACACCACGATGATCGAACGAGTAATAGCTCTCGCCGAAAAACTCGCGGTACAGCGCACCGCTGTCTAGACCCGCATCGTGCTCTCCAGCAACGCACTTGATCAGCGGGACATTGATTTTCTTCGATATCTCTTGGAACTGCTTCATCCGCTGCGCATGAACGTCTTTATCCTCGGTGTCATGCGTGAGATCACCTGTGAACACAATGAGGTCGGGCCGTTGCGGCAATCCGTTGATCATTTCCACGGCACGTTCAAACGCCTTGGTCCCTAAAGGGTCGGGCGGACCATTGAAGCCCACGTGTGCATCGCTGAGCTGGACGAACGAGAATGGCGAAACCCTTTCCCCGTTGGCTCGCCCCAAGGCGGCAAACATACTGCCAGTTTCACCCGCGCTTAAGGCCGCCGGACAGGCAGAATACAAAACGCCGATGCCGAGCGACGATCCGGAAATCTTGAGAAAAGATCTGCGATCCACACGTTTCATGTTTTCTCCTGCCCTTGCATTGCTGTGGAGGAAAACAGATTTCCCGGCGACTTATTCCATCGCTCCCGATAAGAATATTTTTTCTCTTGCATGGAATAAAATTCCTGGCCCGCCGTTTATGCTATGGAGGTGCCGGACCACCCTTTGCGCGACGCCACATCCCATGCTGCAGGCTTTGAAGATCTGGCGCTGCCCCTGTTCGACCAGCTTTATAACTTCGCTTGCTGGCTGACCGAGGACACCTCTGAAGCCGAAGATCTGCTGCAGGAAACGTATGCCAAGGCGCTGCGCGGATTCTCCTCGTTTCAAGCCGGAACGAACTTTCGCGCATGGATGTACCGCATCCTGCGCAATCTGTTCTTGAGTTCACGCGCTGGATTGAAAACCGCCGTTGAGTTCACGGAGGAAGGTCCCGAAAACAGCATGGCCGCGGTAATGACGACTCCAGAGAGCCTTTATCTGGAAAAGGCGAGCCGGGCACTCCTTCAGCAGGCGATGGCAGAACTACCGGTTCACTTTCGCGAAATTCTGCTGCTCTGCGAGGTGGAGGAAATGTCGTACCAGGAGATCGCAGAGACGCTTTCGATTCCGATTGGAACCGTAATGTCGCGGCTGTCTCGCGCGCGCAAGGCTCTGCGCAGCTTGTTGGAAGAGAAGCTCAAGCGAGGTCGTCATGATATGTGATGCCTGGCTCGACAAGCTCGACGCCTATGTGGACGGCGAATTGTCCTCCGATCAAGCAGCCGAACTGAACTCGCATGTTCGCGCTTGTGGCGAGTGCTCAGCGTCGATCTTTGAGAGAGTGCAACTAAAACGAGCGATCGCTCTTGCTGGGCGAAGATACACCCCGAGCGCAGAATTTCGGGGCCGAATCATGAAAACCGTAAGCCCGAAGGCTGCCCGCAGCACTGGCTGGAAGTGGTTGGTTCTGGGTTTTCCAGCCGTTTCGGTGCTGGCGATTTCACTGTTCGTAGGCTTCTACGTGTCTCGCGAAACATCTCGACGCGAACGTGTGTACAGCGAACTCGTCGACCTGCATGTGGAAACGCTGGCGAGCGCGTCGCCGCTCGATGTGGTTTCTTCCGATCGTCACACCGTGAAGCCGTGGTTTCAGGGAAAAATCCCGTTCACGTTCAATCTGCCTGAGCTGCAAGGATCGGAGTTCACTTTGCAGGGAGGACGAATCTCGTATCTCGGCCAAGAACCCGGCGTAGAGTTGATTTATCAACTGCGAAAACACGAGATTTCAGTGTTCATCTTTCAGGATCGGGGAACAATCATGAGCGTTCCCTCGAATGCGATGCGGGCACTCTCTTTCAGCTTAGAGAATTGGTCGCAGAACGGCCTCCGTTATTTCATTGTCGGAGACGTGAACACCGAGGAAATTCAGGCGCTCGCAAAACTGCTGCAGGGCGCAAGTTAAGAAGCGCCATCGCACTATTTCTTTCCGCGATAGAGGCCGACGATCCCAAATGTGTAGGCTGTCCAAGACGCTTCCGCGAAACCAGCCGCTTTCATGCGGGCAATTATTTCTTCGGGCTCGGGAAAGCGTTCCACCGACGCCGGCAGGTAGGCATAAGGGCCGCGTACTCCGGAAATCAGCGTCCCGATGCGCGGCAGGACTTGTTTGAAGTAGATGCGATAAAGCGAGCCCATCATCCCCTTGGGCTCTCCAAAGTCCAAAATGCCGCATTCTCCTCCGGGGCGAAGCACTCGGACAATTTCGCGCAGCCCGACATCGTAATCTGCCAGATTACGAAACCCGAAGGCTGACGTGACCAAATCGAAATGCGCATCGGGAAACGGCAGCGTGAGCGCATCGGCTTCAATCCATCCCGGACTTGATCCGAACGCCGGAGATTTCATGCTTGCGCGCTGTAGCATTGCATGAGAGAAATCGGCGCCAAGAATTCGCGGCGAACTCTTCCCAGTTGCGCGCCGCAGTGCAAACGTCATATCGCCGGTGCCGCAGCAGAGATCGAGAACGCAGGCATCAGGACGCGAAAGAATGTCTCGGAAGGTCTGCGATGCTCGGCGCCACCACATCCGATCTACGTTGAACGAAAGCAGATGATTGAGCAGATCGTAGCGCGGAGCGATGGAGGTGAACATCTCCCGCACGGCGCGGGCGGCGGAATCGCGATCGCGCGCGCCTTCCGGCGCCGCGCCCACAGTGGAGGATTTTGCCGGTTCAGCCAAGAGCAAACGAACCTACTTCCTTCCCGTCTTTTTCGATTTGCCTTTGGGTTTCTTTTTCAGCTGCCCGGCAATGCCTTCGATCTGCAATGCGTGATTCGTGTCGTGCCCCGCGAACATACGCGTCAGGTGGGCAACGGTTTCTTTTCCCCGCTCCTGGTGCATGCCGTAGTTCTCCCACGTTTCGCGTGGGAGGGATTTCAGCATCGCCATATTGTTTTCGCGCAACACGCGGAATACCTCCAGCGACAGATTTGCATCGCGATTGGGATAATCGAAGACCCTGGCCCACGCATCCTGATCGAAAGCCTGGATCGAAACCCCATTTTGTCCGATGATCGAGCGGAAACGCCAACTGGCCACAATTTCAGCGTCCGCCAAATGCGCCATGATCTCTGCAATCGACCACTTCCCCGGCTCCGGCTTCCATTTCAATTGCTTCGCCGTCAGTCCCTGAATGGCTTTCTTTATCCGGATCGCAGTCGAGTGCTGCACGTGCATCGCATCTTTGCCTTCCACATGACCTAAGATTCGCTGAATATATTGCTCCAC
>DATKQB010000086.1:0-27186 GCA_035523795.1 Verrucomicrobiia bacterium
ATCGTGCTCGGCTTCCAGAACCCGGCGCAGATCGAAGCCCATTACGGCAAGGAAGCCAGCGCAATGCTCTCGCAGCCGAGCTCGAAAATGTACTTCCGGGTGACCGACCCCCCATCGGCGAAGTGGATCAGCGAGGCAATCGGCGAGGTGGAGATCGAGCGCCTGAAGGAGAGCCGCTACGACGGTACGCGGCGCGGGCGAAGTTTCGCGCTCGACCGTCAGATCGAACCGCTGGTGATGGCCTCGGAGATTGAGGGTCTGCCCGATCTGCACGGGTATCTCAAATACGAAAACTGCGTAACACGTTTCCGTCTTCCGAAGGTGGAACTGCCCAAAGTCGCAGAGAAAATCTTTAAACGCGACCTTCGCGACGTGGTGCGGCCCATTGTTCGGGAGAAGTCTCCAAAGCGAACCGGACGATCTGCCGGGAAGGAGCAGCAGGAGGCTCTTTCCTTCGATACGACCACAATGTGAGGCGGTATGCTTACCATCTCCAAGCCGCTCTCGGCAGGCCAGGCGCAGACCTACCACCAAAAGGAGTTCACCGCGAAGGAACAGAACTACTGGTCGCAGCGCGGGGAAGTCGCCGGTGAATGGCAGGGCCGTTTGGCGGAGACATTCGGACTTGCCGGCGCCGTCTCGGCGGAAGATTTTGCGCGGTTGAGCCAAGGTCAACACCCACAATCGGGGGAGCAACTTGTCCGGCAGCGCGCTTCGTACATATATAAGGATGCCGAGGGGAACCCGATCAAAACGATGGAGCACCGAGCCGGATGGGACGCCACGTTCTCCGCACCCAAATCGGTGTCGCTCACGGCGCTGGTCGGCAGCGACTACCGCGTGCGCGAGGCACACCGCGAGGCTGTGCGTACCGCCCTCGAACACCTGGAGTCGTACACCATGGCCCGGATCGGCGGCAATCATCCGGCCGAGGCAACGGGCAGGTTCATCGCAGCCAAGTTCGAGCACGACACGGCGCGTCCCGTGGACGGCTACGCCGCACCGCAGCTCCACACCCACGCCGTTATCTTTAACGTGACTCAACGCGAGACCGGAGAATATCGCGCTCTGCAGCCGCAGAGTCTCTTCGCCTCGCAGCAGTTTGCCACGGCGATTTACCAGTCTGAACTGACCTACCGGCTCCGTCAGCTCGGGTACGAAATCACGGTCGGCAGGAGTGGCGCCCCGGAAATCAAGGGATACACGCAGGAGTATCTTGACGCATCGAGTCCGCGCAGCCAGCAGATACGCGAATACCTCGAACGGACAGGTCGAAACGGCAAGGAAGCCGCGGAAATCGCCGCACACTCGACTCGGGATCACAAAGAAATTCACTCGCTCGGGGAGGTCATGGCGGCCCACCGCAAGCTGGCCGCGGAATACGGCAATCAGGCCGAAGCCGTCGTCCGCGCCGCGCAGGAGCATGTCCGGACGCAAAGCCAGGGAATGAATCTGCCGCAGCGGGTTCGGGAGGCGGTCACGTTCTCCCGCGACAAGAACTTCGAGCGCGAGGCCGTGGTCGATGAGCGGGTTTTGGTCCGGGATGCCCTGCGCCGGGGCATGGGCGAAATCATCTACAGCCAGGTGCGCGGCAACCTCAACGCGCGCATCGCCTCGGGCGAATTCCAGGCCGTCGAACGGCCTTACTCCATGCCTGGTCGCAAGCTCACCACAGCCCGCACCATCGAGGCTGAACGGGAGATCCTGCATTGCGTTCATGAAGGCCAACGCCAGGTCCAGCCCATTCTCGACAGGCCCCGCGCCTACCGGGTTGCCGAGGATCACCCGTACCTGAATCGGGCTCAGAAGGCAGTCGTGGAGGACGTACTCAGTTCGACGGATCGCGTGCAGGGAATCCAGGGCTACGCCGGCTCCGGGAAGACGGCGACGCTTGCTGTCCTACGCACCGCGGCCGAGACACAAGGGTACGAAGTACAAGGTTTCGCTCCGACTTCGCGCGCCGCGCGGCAACTCCGCGAAGCCGGGATCGAAGCGGGAACCTTGCAGGGATTCCTTGCAGGCAGCCGTACGAATGAGACCGCGAGCGATAGGGCGCGGTTTTACTTCGTCGATGAATCGAGCCTCGCGAGCACCCGCCAGGTGCGTGAATTCCTTGCCCGTCTTGGACAGAACAACCGGGTGCTCCTGATCGGCGACACTCGGCAGCATCAGGGTGTCGAAGCGGGGCGTCCCTTCGAGCAGTTGCAGCTGGCCGGGATGCACACCGCGAAGCTCGATGAGATCGTGCGGCAACGCGATCCTGCCCTCAAATCCGCTGTCGAATTACTGGCACGCGGCCGGTCCGCCGCGGCTCTCGATTTGCTCCAGCATCAGGGCCGTGTTCAGGAGATGCCCGATCCGCAGCAACGCATCAGAGTCATCGCGCGTAACTACGCGGAGTCGCCGGCAAACACCCTGATCGTTTCACCCGACAATGCCTCCCGGCGCGACCTGAACCGCGCCGTCCGCACGGAACTGAAGGCAAATGGCTGCCTGTCACACGATGATCACGGCTTCAGAATTCTTGCCCAGCGCCAGGACATGACCGGAGCGGAGCGAGCCTGGGCCAGTCACTATGAGCCGGGCGAAACAATCCGCTTCGCCCGAGGGAGCAAGGCTGCGGGAATCGAAGCAGGCTCCTATGCCGTGGTAACCACCGTCGATCCGGCGCAGAATCTGCTGACGGTTCAGAAGGGTTCCGGGGAACTTGTCACTTACGATCCCCGGCGCCTGAACGGAGTCGGCGTGTACCGGGAGGCAATGCATGATTTCGCTGTCGGCGACCGCATCCAGTTCACCGCGCCGGACAAGCAACTGGCGGTTGCCAATCGAGATCTTGCCGTTATCGAGTCCATTGCGCCCGACGGCCGCATTGCAGCCCGTCTCGACGACCAGCGCCACGTCGAATTCAATGCCGCCGAGCACCGGCACTTCGACCACGGTTACGCCGTCACGAGCCACAGCGCGCAGGGACTCACCGCCGAGCGCGTTTTGATCCACGCCGACACCAGTGTCCATCCCGACCTGCTCAACTCCCGGTTCGGCTACGTCGCCGTCTCCCGCGCCAGTCACGAAGCGACCATTTTCACCGACGACGTGACCCGGCTCGCCCAGCAACTCGGAACGGAAGTGACCAAAACGGCGGCGCTCGAAATAAATCAGTCCATATCCATCGGTTACGGTGTCGAAATGAGCTAATCCAGGACGACTGACTCTATCTCACCACCGGCGAGCTTCGGTTACGTCGCAGTTTCCCGCGCTAGCCACGAGGCGATGATTTTCACAAATGACGTAAACAGCCTCCCACAACAATTCGGAACCGAGGTGACAAAAACTGTGGCTTTGGATCTCGGCCACGCGGAATACGTCGCGGAGAGGCTCAGCATCAATTGACCTGAGAATCGCGCACCTGATGAATTGTTGTGCCAGAGGCGAACATAAGGGAAAAGCTGGCATCCCCAAATCCATACCAAACCTGCTGAAGCCGCAGTGCCCAACGGATCACTCGCCAGCAGTTGTCGGTGTACTCGATCCCGCACGATAGTGTATTTTGATCAGGAATCGACATTCCACTCTAGAGAAGGTTCTACGCAATCAGCCGTATTCAGCCACGATCAAATTGGAGACGAGGGCGAATGTACACCTGGTTAACACTGAACTCCAGCGCCGACCTTGCTCAGCTTGAGCGGGTGATCGGAGCAGAATACAGCCCAAAAATCGTGGCACAGAGGCTGGTTGACGGCTTATCCAACGCGGTCAAAGCCGTGATGGTGGAATTCAACTACATCGATAAGGACTATCGAAGCACCTACTACAATTTCTATGCAAAGAAAGGACAACACTACCGGGCCGATTGTGTGCGTCTCCACTTCTTCGACGCACTCGTGACTTACGATCCGAAAAGCCTGCGGCTTTCATGTCCGGACAATCGGTTGGAAGATCATTATTTCGGCTACATGGTGCTGCGTCCGACCGGCATCGCGACAATCGGACGCAGCATCTTATCTGCTGATGTGCGCAATGGTGCCCGCGGGTTCATAATCACAGCGCGCCACAAAGTGCATTTGCTCGGTTACAAATTGTGGATCGAGGGATTTCCCTCAATGGACCAACATGTTGATATTGCGGTCTGCGCTCATGCCGTTTGCTGGTCGGTTCTGAGGCACTACAGCGAACGATATAGCGTCTACAGCGAGCATCTGACTCACGACATTACGATGATGGCACAGGAGTTCAATCCAGGAGGACTTGTTCCGTCGAGAGGTCTATATGATTCAGATGCAGAGAGAATCCTCCAAGAAGCAGGTACCTTTCCTATACGCGTTGCACGCAATCTCAATCAGCCGGATGACCCGGAATTCTATCGGCAGTTGATCTCGTATGTGGAATCAGGCTTTCCTCTGTTTGCCGCGATGGAGAAGCGCGGGCATGCGATCGCGATTATTGGGCACGAATGGCGAAAGTCACGTGCGTCCGGTCCGCAGAGATTGAAATACGCTTGGGACCAAGTTGATTCTCTTGTCGTTGTAGATGACAACCAACTCCCATACCTGACTATTCCGGTTTCGGGCGGAACAGAGTATTCCGCCCAGGACATTGACGTGTTCATTGTTCCTCTTCCGGAAAAGGTCTTCTATCCTGCGACGGCTATTGATCAGCTCACGCCGATTCTCTTCAAACTTGGGAAAGTGATTGATCTTCCCAAAGAAGAAGAGACAATTATCCGTTATTTCATCACTACAGGTGCATCACTCAGGAGCTTTGTACGAGAAAGGGAATCAGAGTTTGACCCAAAACTGATCCAGCTCATCATGAGCATTCCATTTGCTCAGTTTGTTTGGGTCGTGGAATTCGCCACTGAACCAGAATGGGCAGTCGGACAGATCTCAGCTAGAGCTGTGATTGATGCTACAGCGAGCTATTTCGAGCAATGGCCTTTTTGGCTATTCCACAGTCGCAAAAAAGCCCTGGTCTTTAACCGCAAGAGTGTCGTTCTAGATTCAGCAACAGGTATGGGTGCATTGGTACTTGCGGACACTGGGCATACCGCATTCACTCGCATGGACAGAAATCTGAGACCAATCAAAGGGAAACAAGTCCCCTAAGTAATCGACAATCCAACACACTTGTGGAGTCAGACATGGACGAGGAGAAAAACGAGAGGATCGATCTTCTGGAGAATTTAGAGCCTGTCGATCCAGAAGAAATTGCCGATTTTCAGCGGGCGATGGAAGAAGTAATTCCCAAGATCGCACAGGCGGTTGAAGAACGCCGCAATCTCGCCGCTGAAAGTCGGCGGCGCGGCAAGTACTAACGCCTACTTCTCAATTTTTCTGAAGCGCTCGTAGGCGGCCTTCACAATGGCTTCAAGAGCTTCCGCCGAGTCGATATCGAGATTCGGATCGGAACGCAGCAGGGTCGAAATCTGCGCGAGCGGTTCAGGCTTAGCAGCCTTGAAGGGCGTATCGACAAAATCAGACGGGTTCAGATGAGCCCACGCCGACAAGGCGGCAAGGCTGGCGGCATCTGGCCGTCGGCCTTGTGCCATCCGGGTCAGAGTCGAGGCACTGACCCCCGTGTCTTCTGAAACCTGCTTCCAAGTCATTGATTTTGCTTTGACAGTGGCGTCCAGAGCCCGGTAGAACGCATCCCCGTCGAAGCCCTTGTCTTCCTGTGCTGTCATTTGCACCCCGAATTGCTAAAAAGCAATTGACTTTCGTTGTAGACTGTTTTACAGTCTTAATTGCAGATTAGCAAATCGATGCCAGATTTGCAAGGAGGTAGCAATGAACACAGGGTTCGCTAACAGCTCAGGTGCGCAGCAGCCTGCGGATCACCCTGACCATGAGAAACACGAAGTCACCGTGACAGTGAACGAACAGCCGGTCAAGCTGTACGACAACACTGCAACCGGTGCCCAGATAAAAGCTGAAGCGATCAAGCAGGGCGTTCACATCCAGCAGAATTTCGTGCTGCAGGAGGAGCTACCTAATGGAATGAGTCGTGTGGTCGGAGATTCTGACGTGGTCCATTTACGCGAACATCTTCGCTTCACAGCAATTGCACCGGACGACAATTCGTAGCGAGGCGGCTCGCATGAAAGCAGAAGTCTCCAAAGGAATCGAGGAACTGAAGCACCAGTTCAATTCTTCGGCCTTCACGGTGGCCGAGGACAATCAAGGGGGAGCGTACGTCATAATCGAACGCGTCTCCCTCGGCCCCCGCTATGCTCCGGATCATACCTGGCTAGGATTTCAGATTCCCGCCCTGTATCCCTATGCCGACATATACCCGACGTTCATTGGTGCAGACGTTAGGCGCGTTGACGGTGTCGCATTTAGGCCGCCCGTGACCCCCGAACATAGCTTCCAAGGAAGACCCGCAATACAGATCTCCCGACGAAATGGAGCAGCACAAACCGCATCACAGAAAGTAACCGCAAAAATCCTGAAAATTTTGGATTTTCTGGAAAAGCTCCCGTGAAAAAGAAGCACCAAATCCGAATCGCTCAAGAACAGTTTGATGCTCTACATCGCCACCTCTTCCCCGGAGACCATGACGAGCACGGAGCTGTCCTCTTGGCGGGTGTCTCCGAAAGCAGCGGGCAGATGACCCTCCTTGTCCGAGAGCTTCATTTGGCAACTGATGGAGTCGATTACACAGAAGGCAAAATCGGATATCGCGCTCTGAATGCCAGCTTTATCCATCGTCTAATCACCCGAGCACGCGACGAAAGACTTGTCTATCTGGCTGTTCACAATCACTTCGGGGACTATGACGTTGACTTCAGCCAAATCGATCTCGATTCCCATGAACGCGGCTATCCTGCCCTGCTGCAGATTTCCCGCGGCCTGCCAGTAGGAGCTCTCGTATTTGGTCGCAGATCGGTCGCAGCAGATCTCTGGATATCACGGGGTATTAGAGAGAAACTCGGCGACTTCGTAGTCGTTGGTCGCACAATCCAGCGATTGAAATCGAAACCTGAAACCCAGCAGGTTACTGATTCCAATGTCCACGAAAGACAGATACGCATGTTTGGAAAATATGGGCAAGCGCAGCTTTCGCGTACTAAAGTTGCCATCATCGGGCTTGGTGGCCTCGGAAGCCTCGTAGTTGAATACCTGGCACGCCTAGGAATCGGTCAATTCGTTCTTATCGACTCCGACACTGTTGAAGAATCTAACCTTTCACGAATCGTCGGCGCATCTATGGCAGACACACGCAGACATGTGCCCAAGGTAAAGATTGCGAGACGTCTCATCCACACGGCAAACAGGAACGCAAAAGTGACAGTGATCCTCGACGATATTGCTAAACAATCGGTAGCAAAGAAGCTTGTGGATTGTGACTATTTGTTTCTGACGGCGGACTCGATGCGTGCTCGTCTAGTGTTCAATGCGCTCGTGCATCAATACCTCATTCCTGGCGTCCAGCTTGGTTCCAAAATCCGCCAAAATACTGACGGAAAGCTCGCAGAAGTGATGAGCGCCAATCGGCCCGTTCGCCCAGGTTGTGGCTGCCTTTGGTGCAACGAACTCATTGACCCAACTACCCTCGCCAAAGAGGCAAAGTCCGATGAAGAACGAAAAGCACAAGAATACGGAGTTGAAGAACCAAATCCGAGCGTCATTAGCCTCAATGCCGTTGCTGCCGCGCACGGAGTCAACGACTTTCTTCTGGATTACTTGGGACTGCGCTCCAACGCGGATCCAGTCCTTTACGAACACTTCCACAGCCTCTCGCATAGGAGAGATCTTGTGCAGCCTCGCAAGGACTCGGCGTGTTCCGAGTGCTCGTATCAGGGATTGCGATTCGGTCGCGGTGACGCGATCGAATTGCCTTGCATTAATGGATAACGCTGGCAAACGACGATCAAGTTCGCCAAATCAGGTCCTCGGGCCTGCCAAACGATTTCTAGCATGGCCTTACACACTTTGGGTACAATCACACAATCAGGACTCCTCAAATCCCTGGCTCTGAAACTTCAGCGTCCGACAGTTTTCTGTCACAGTCCGAACCACCTTTTCCGGCACTCCGTCCTGCACTTCTGCATGAACCTCTAGAGTCACGGAGACACGCGAGCCCACTAGTCCTGCCAGATGCGCGATCACTTCGTCTGCAATGCGTCCCGCGTCGCGTCCCACACGGGTTGGATCGAGAGCGACTGTTCCGTGAAAGCGCCTGAGCTGTTGAGGTGCAGTCGCAACAGCCGCAGGCGCGCCACTCTCCGATCCGTTTTCGGAAGGAGTTGCGTGACCGCTATTCACAGCAACTTGTGCTGCCGCAGGCCCGGCGCTCGCTGCTGCCCGCGCCGCTTCTTCCGCCGCAATCTGGCGCCGCGCTGCTTCTGGCTTCACCAATAGCCCCGAGTTCCCATTCAAGCCTAGCTGCGCGCCCGCACGAAGACCCCTATACCGGCCAAGCGACTCATCAAGACTGTCTGCGTAGGCGAATGTGTCACGTTCCCAGGTCAACAGAGAGAGGCCGTCGCGTATCGCCTCAATAAGCACCTGCGAATTGAGCAGCCGGGGCAAATACACGTAGCGCCCAAAATCATCCACGAGTTGCTCGATTTCGACATGATCGCCGCGCCAAAGAGGAACCTTGTCCAACTCCATCCTCAGCACAGTTCCCGCCATCTGCACGTACAGCAGTTCGCGCCTTTTCACAAGCTCTTTGCCGGCTCGGACCGCAAGTCCGTCCTGGCCGGAAAGCCGAAAAGCTTGCCACTCGGTTTCAGATTGCGGCGAAGTCTGTACCGGAGCGATCAACCACTGATATGCCTCTGGCAAACGCGCTGTTACAGCAGCATCAGCAGAATCCCTTTGCTGCTCGGCCTGCTTTACCTGATGGGGCGCCAGATCGAGCGATTCCTTTTCATCGACGATTGACTCCCATGCCAGATACCAGCGCACCGCCTCGTCCAGATCCTGCAAACGGCTCTGATCGATCGCAAGGAACGCCAGCGCATTGCGGAAGAGTCGTGGACTGTTCCCGCGCATCTCCAAGATCGCCTTCGCCTGTGTAATCGCCGCGCAGTTTGGCTCCTTGCTGTAAGGATGACCAAGGCCGAGCACAACCAGCCGCGCATCCGTTTCATCAGGAACATCCTGCCCCGAAGCTGGAAGGGGGTGCACGCGCCGGAAATCTCCGGTCTTCCGCACATCCAGGCGGACGCGAGCCTCGATTTCCTGTACAACTTTGTCGGGATCGCGGGTCAGTTGTTCAGCGCGATCCTCGGCAATCTTTTTTACCGTGGGCTGGGTTGAGTACCAGTACCGCGCTCCATCCTGATAGAGATACGTCGCTGCAGTCGCCAACCGCCGTAGCGCATCGCCGAATACGGCCGGAGACTCACCCGGCATCACGCAGCCCAGCTTGATTCTTCGATCCTCAATTCCGCGATGCGCCGCTGTAGCTGTGGGAGCGGAACCGAGATAAATCGTTCTCGCTACTCTACGGCACGCCGCATATTTGCCCAGATTTTGAACCTCGCTGTCCAGCCGAAATGGCAACGCGCTCGGCCCATCCACATCCTTTTCGATCACCGGCGCCCAGTTGTCCGACAGGTAGCGCGTCAACTCGAAGTTCACGCGCGGATCGTCGATGGGAATGTTCGCCGGCAAAATGAGTGGATTCCGGTCCTCTTTTGCCCAAAGGCTATGGATTACCGCCGCCATCAGGCGCAGCACGCCGCGCGTCCGCTGAAACTTCACGAGCGTGGACCAGTCTCCATAAAGCCGGTCAAAAATCTCCGGATGAATCGGATAAGCGGCCTTGATCCTCTTCTCGTAGTCGGAATCGCGGCACTCCGGCGGAAACTCCTGGTGCTGTGTCCGGTAGAAATCGTAGAAGGCACGCGCAACGGTGTCGCGAGCGACGAACTGCGATTGTTCAATCAGCGGCTGGAAGAGCCTGCGTCGCACGATCTCAAAGCTTTCTTCTGCGCTCGCCGGCCGCCAGGAGGCTTCCACGCGGCCCACCGCATTTCTCAAACGATCCAAAGCCGCTCGGCCACGCTCGCCGCCAACTTCCACGTCTTCGGCAATAGCATGCGGCGAACCGGTCGTGTCAGATGCGGGGAGGCTGATCACCAGAAGACAGCGATTAGCGGCCTTGGCAGCCTCAGTGAGAGCTTGAGCAAAGGTAAAATGCGTTTCGAAGTCGCCGGCGGGGATATCGTGCTGGTCGTGCAACTGACGAGCATAGGCAACCCATTCGTCGATCAGGATCAGGCACGGCCCATACGCGTTCATCAGCTCCCTCAAACCGTCGCCGGGGCTGGTAGCCCGTTCGTCATCCGCCTGAATCCGCTTAAATGCTTTGGCAGCCTCCTTAACCCCGCCCGCGGAGTAGCCCAACTGCCACGCGAGCTCGCCCCAAAGCGTTCGCACCACAGTGCCGTCGGACTTCTTCACTGGATTTCCCGGCGAGATCTTGGTTCCAACCAGCACGACCCGATTCACTTTGGGAAGCGCCACTACCTCGGACTCAGAAAGAATGGCGTCCACACCTGCAAGGTCCGTTGGTCTCGCGCCAGAGAATAGATGATAAAGCGCGAGCATGGAATGAGTCTTGCCGCCGCCAAAGTTGGTTTGGAGCTGCACCACTGGATCGCCACCACCACTCGCGAGCCGCCGCACGGCTCCCACCAATAATTGCCTCAGGCTTTCGGTTAGGTAAGTCCGACGGAAAAATTCTGCTGGGTTCTTATATTCGTCTGACCCTTCGCCAAAATGAACCTGCCACAGGTCCGCCGCGAACTCCGCCTGTTGGTAGCGCCCACTGGCAACATCCTTATGAGGACTTACAACTTCGCGCCAAGGCTTCAAAGTGCCTGTCACCTGGCCCTCGATAGCTGTGCCGGCTGAACGCCGCTTCTCTGTCCGTACCTGCTCGTCGAAGCGAACGCGCAGCAGTTCCATTTTTAGCTTTTCAATTTCATCGCTTTGTGGAGCGGAAACCGCTGAGAGCAAACGGGCAACGGAGTCAAGGGCCCGGTACGCGTCATCGGTCGAGAAGGGATTCTGATGCGCCCAGCGATTGCGAACATCGCGAAGCTCGCTTACCAACGTGCGATCCGATCGCCCCAGCGTCTTTTTGAACACCGGCTCCCACTGGTTCCACAGCACGGCCAGCAAAGAGGCGGAATCCCATTGTGGATCGCTCCCATTGAACAGATGGGTCTGTGTATCCGCCACCGAGGCCCGCGCAGCAATCAGCCATTGCTGCTTGTGTTGCGACTTCATCTCGCGCTCGACAAATGGCGTCAGCCCATCCTTGAGCAGATCGAGTGCCTTGCCAACGCGTTCGTGATTGGTAATCGCCATTCGATTCGGTCCTTATGAAAACATCGTCACTTGCTGCGGCTGAATCTTTGTAACTTCGCGCGCCAGCCGGACTATCTCTGGCCAGCTCTGCACCAGAGCGTTATAACTCAGTGCTTCCTGAGCTCTTTTCTTACGTTCGCAAATCGTGTAGAGCCGGTAGGCGAGCTCACGTGCTGTTTCCGCCATCCCGCCCAGAACAGAAACGAGGTCCGCCGCGCCTGCCTCACCCTCCTTCTCCAGTCTCCGAACAAGATGATGAACCACCTCCCACACCGTCAGTCGTATGTCACTTTGCGGATCCCACTCGGGGGTGAGTTCTTCGGGACGCAGGAGCCGTACTTTACCCGCTTTTGATTCCAGGATGCCTGATCGTTCGAGCCCAGAAATGCTTGTGTTCTTCGCCTTAGAGAGCATTTCCGCGATTCCGTATTCGCCGTCAACAAATCCGGACTGTTCAAACCACGATAAGGCCCAGCGTGTATCACCGTCGAAATCGCCTTCTTGTTCGGCCAACACTTCATCGAGAGTTTGGTTGATGAGAGTCAATGCTTCACGAACAGGCAGGGGTTTGCCCTCAGAATCTATGACTTTGGAATAGCGCGTGTAGATCGCCATTCCTGGGCCGATGGATGCCTGTGCTAGGTCAACTGGAGCAATGTTTCCGCGTTGGAGATTAGTGAGGGCGACTGGTAATTCAGTCTTCAACGCATTGATCAGCTCTCGGCGTGTTGCTATCGGGGCAGTTGTGCTACGTGGACAGCACACCAGGATAATGCTAGAAGCAAGCATATTTCTGCCAATTCCCGACACCTTGTTCGCTAATTCAGTGCGCATCGGCCAAGTCCCGCTCACCGCAAAGCCCGCTCGGATCACGGCGTCCAGAAATGTCTCCCAGCCCGTGCTCGCCGTGCCTTCGTTGCTCTCACTTTCGGCCTGCTTAAAGGCGTAGTAAATGCTCACAGGAAACGCGCGATGTGCATGGTGGGCGAGCTGCTGCATGGCGCGCGTCATTCCCGCGAGAAAAAATGTCTCAGCGTTTTCCCTCGTTCCGTGGCGGTATCGAGCAGCGACTAGTTCTTCCGATTTTGGAACGACGAGCGTAGAAAACAAATCGGGAAAAACCTGTTTGAGTGATCTCCGAAGCCACACGTAGAAGAAATCTGATAAATCACCATAAGAGATATTGTCGTAATACGGAGGGTCAGTCGAGATGATCTTTGGCTCTGAATCATATGTTGTCGCTGATGCGTCGCTCTGTTGAGCATGTCCGGCAAGTATATCCGTTGGCAGGTATTCCAGCGGAGTTGCCAGCGTGTTGAGCACCGTTTGAAGGCTTCCAACTGAATCGCTGAAAAAGTTCACTTCCGCATAGTCCCACGTCATCGGCAACGCCTGACGCGCAAAGGTTACACGAACCGTCGCGACACGAGCTGATCGCCCTGATGCGGTACGGTTCGAAGCGGGCCCTGCGTCCCAGGTACAAAGAGTCGAACCCTTATCGGCAAGCTTGCTCACAAGAAAGGCGAGGTATAGAGAAATAGAATCCGCATACAGACGCACCGATGCATCATCCTGCTTCCCGGGCATAGAACGACTAGCATCACGCCATATTTGTTCTCGAGCCTCTAGGACGAGATCCGAAAATGTAGAAAGTGCTAGTAGCTGCCGATCAGTAAATAGCTCGGCCCACTCTTCTAAACCGTAGGGAACACAAGTTCCACCTGTGAGTCGTGCGGGAACCTCGCCCTCAGGTTTCCACGGAGCTTCGACTGCCCGAGCGACCTCTTCCATTTGCTCGTTTGGCGCAAGATAGACGCGTTCACGGTCACCTTCGGCCACGACTGCCATTAGCCGCGCCCCAAGATGTTTTGCCTTCCCCTCGGCCTTGATGTAGTCGCCCGAAATGGGCGCACCAGACATTAGGCAACGAAAGTTCCCGCCTTTCGCCATTCGCGTGCCGTCTTTGGCCGCAGAAAGGATCTGAGGGTCTCCAACTACAACTGAAAAGCGATAAGCGCCATCTTCAATGACCGGGGCAACACATGCTTCTTTGCCCGCCATCTGTGACAGTACAAAACTAGAAGCAAGCGGTACATCAACATGCGCAAATGCCGGATTCGGGCTCTTCACCGTCCGTGCCCATAGCCAAGCAATCACTGTCAGCTTTCGCCCAACTATCGGCTTCAAGTCCGGGCGATTCTGAGCCATCTCAGCGGTGATTTCCACCTTCGAATACAAATGACCGATGCGTTTCTCCGCTTCATCCCGCAACCATTTTCCGTAATAACGCACGTCTTCCGCTAGACCCTGAGCGCCATTAAAAACTTTGCCCATCTGCTTCGCGTGCTCTTGCGCCTCAGGGTTCACCGGCGGTTGCCCTGAGAATTTTGGCGGAATCTCGATCATTGACTTATTGATGAGCACGGCGACCGGATTCAGGTCGCCCGCATAGGCTTCGAGACCGAGCCGTTGCGCTTCCAAGGGCAACGAGCCTCCGCCCGCAAATGGATCGTGAAACGCCGGGAGCTTTTCAGGATTGAAAAGCTCCTTGGCCCGCGGATGACCCTGATTCTCGACGCAAGTTCGCCGCCATGATTTCCGAATCTCCTCGCGTGCCTGGTTCAGCACACGCTCATTCGTGGTATTTTCCCATTGCACCAATTCACGGATGATCGCAAATAGCCGTTCCCTCTCCTGCTGCTGAGCTTCTTCTGTTGGGAATAGTTCCGGCCAGGAACCTGGATCATCCACCATCTGCGCAAAAATGACCGCACGCGCCGCAGCCAAGGGCCGCCGCGCCCACCAAAGATGCAGCGTGCTCGGGTGCCCGTGCCGAATGGACTTCTCCCGTGCCGATGCCTCGTTAATCGCATCCAGCGGCAGTGCAACTTCAATCAGTTTCTTCCTAGTCTTTACCGCTTCATTCATTTTTATCTCGTTGCCTTCTAGTTACTCGCCGCCACTGCCGCGGCCGCTTCTGTTTCGCCATTCGCATGCACTGCAATACCGCAAAGCTTCTGCATCTGCTCATGGATCATCGACGCGCGTTTTTGGAGAAACGCCATATAGTCCCCCGCGACAAGCTCGTCGTAAGGGATCAAATGACTGCGCAGCCGTCCTTCGATTTCAGTCTGATCCACACCCGTGCCGTCCAGGCGCTCCGCAAGATACTTCTCGGGGCTTTTATCGGAAATGTTCCGATTCGTCTTCCAGGTGACAAGGGCACAGTTCAATGCGCGGTTAATCTCCTCGTCTCCAACTCCGTTGCCTTGCAGATACGCTTGCGGAAACAGATGGTGGTACTCTCGCTTCGGCAGATTTGCACGGCTCGCTGCACCGGCATCCGCCAGATCGAGTCCCCCATTTCGCAGTGCAATGGCCAGAATTGCCCGCCCGATCCGGTCTTTCTTTTTTGGCCACCCTGCCGAAATTAGCTCTTTTGCGACAGGCAACGGGTATTCCTCCTCATTGAATATCATGGCTGCAGGAGCATCTTGCCCACCGGCGACAAGAGCCTTCAACTCGTTGTAATCAGCGGCAGAGCGGGAGGTCGTCGATTTTTCGTAGCGGTCTGAAAAGAACGCACGCCAGAGGTACTTTCGAAGAAGAAGCCGTGCACTACCTTCAGCATCTAGGCCTTGAGGTGCATCTGCCCATAAAGCGACGAGCACGGGAATGACGACATCCGTAGGCAACCTTGACGCGTCAAAAATCCGCTCCTCCTCAAGGAAACTCGCCGTCCGCTTGATACCCCGCAGGAGACGGTCCCAGTTCGCAACAAGCTGACTACCAAAATCTTTCGACATATAGTTAGCGTTGGTGGGGGCTCGACCCTGCAAAAGCGAGCTGCTGTAAAGTGCAAGATCCTCCGGCGGGTAGTACTCCGCAATGGTAGGGCATGCTTGGCGGACATCCGCCACAAGATCGTGAAGCGACTTCCCGATGGATGCCTCAACTTGAGCGACCACGATGTCGTACGTGGTGAGCGGCTGTGCTGTTGTATTGAGCTTCAGAAAGACGTCGAGAGCAACCGGTGGCTTCGTCCCAACTGGCAACGATAGAAACGGAAGATTAAAGGACCGGAACTTCTGACGAACCATGACCATCGTGTCAGATACGCGATCTCGCTCCTTCTGATCAGGGATGGCCTCATTCGCCCAGACCCGAAACCGTTGTTCGGTATCCAACTCGGGCGCACAGAGGTCAAGTGGAACCGCTCGCCTTATCCATTGCTCCTTTGGTGAATTCGCCCAAAACGGACGCATCTGACTATCACCGTCATTACGCCAGCGCCCGACCGAATCGACATAAAATGGTAGGCCGGTTTCTGCATCAGGATTCAAATAAAGGAAATAGGTGCGGCCCTCATAGTTATTGTTCAACCCTCGCCAAAGAGCCGTCAGCCGCTGTTGACCATCAAGCAAATGCTCAGTTACCCGTTCCCCTACGGTTGGCGCACCCTTAAGAGTCCGGCAGATGAATGGCTGGTCATTGCCGATCTCCAGAACCAGGGCTGCTCCAACCGGTAAATCTTGTAGGACTGTATTGAACAGCTGCGTTACACCTGCGTGATCCCACGCTTCGAAGCGCTGGAAACGGGGGAGCGCAATCTGGCGCGTCCTTATTCGTGCGAACCAATCGGGCAAAGCGCGGTTTCTCGCCTCAATCGCCATGCTTCTGTCGATACCTCCTACCCCTGTGGTTCTGCTCTCGCGAGCAATTCTGCAAGATCGTAGTTCACGCTAGTAACGCCGAAGTCTGGCTCGCGACGAAACGGCTGCCGAACGTAATGGACCCGATGCGAGCCGCCGTCGAGGAACTCCACAATCGCTAAAATGAAATTGTCCGGCTTGTTGAGCGAATATAGGATCTCGTTTTTCGTGACTGTCACCGTCTCCGCATCGGAATCACGCCCTTTGACCTCGATAAAGCGTAGCTTTCCCGTTCCGGGCACGCGGCTTTCGATGTCGTAGCCTTTTTTCTCCACTTCGCAGTCCCGCGGATCGTAGCCGAGCGCACGCTCGATCTCCATCACGATTTGCCGAGCACGCGCGGCAACTGCCTGTTTGTCCACTGCAGGGGCGGCTTCCTCGACCGGTTTGCCTGTCATCGCCGCAATCAGCCCGGCCGGCACAATCAGCACTCCGCCGAGGACCACTGGCGGTAAGGGCGACAGCTGCCGTTCGAGCTTCAGCTCTTCCATTCGCTTTTCAAGACGCGCCTGCAGCGCGTCCGCGCGTTTGCGGGCTTCGTCGGAATTGAGGCGGGCATTTGGCTTACCAGCCTGCTCCTGCAGTTTGAGCTCTTCCGCGCGATGATCCCAATAGCTGATCTCCTTGGTCAGCCGGTCCTTGACGGCTGCTTCTGTCTTGGCGATCAGATCGAGTTTGCGTGACCGGACCTCTTCAAGATGCTGGGGAACGACATTTGCCACCGCGTAGCCTTGCGCCGCCTGCTCCAGTTCGCGCTTGACCCAGGCGCACTCCGGGCGAGAAAGGAAAGCATCAACGCCGGGCTCGTCAGATTCGAGTGGCCGATAGTCGAGATATGGAGCGTACTCCAGGTGCCGCGCGCTACTATCGGCATCCAGTTCGACATAAAGCATCCGCTCAGACACCACGCGCCGTTCGCCGGAACGTGTAACCCCGGCGTCCTGAATGGAATGCTCTAAATAAAAGAGCACCCTTGGGCGGGTCCCCGAATCGCGTTCATCGACGAGAACAGCGCCGCGGCGGAGGAGATCCCGGTTCCGCTCCAGCGTGAGGTCAATAGTCGCATCCAGTAACGGATGGCCTGGGCAAACGAACGCCGCCATCGGCTGCCCCTGTGGAGCGATCTCCTTCTTCTCGAAGACAACACGTTCATAACGAGGCAGCACAGGCTCGCCCGCGCCAATGACTCGATCACGATGGCGGATGTTCACTGGGACGTGCGTGATTTCGTAACGACGTGGCTCCCGCAGTTTGATCGAGCCGCCGAGTTGCTGAAAGGCCTCAAGGAAAAACGACTCAATATAGTGCGGCTGTAACCGGCGTGCCTCGGCGCGCTCCATTTCTTCCCGAATGCGATATACGCGATTGGCGTCCATCGCATCATGAGCGAGCGCGCGTTCTTCCAAAAGCTGCTCAAGCTGGCTGCGATTGAAGGCGTCGGCGACAACGTGCGTAAGCCGAGCACGGACCTCCGGCCTCTCTCCGTACCGGACAGCCTCGATCATCAAATCGCGGAGCGGCTTGCCCTCGAACTGAATTTTGCCCAGAACATCGAAAACCTGGCCACCTAGACTCTCCCGCGCCTCGCCGAGTTTATCAAGAAGAACGTGATACACGTCGCCTTCGCGCGTCTCCTGCGCAACTAAATTCCAAAGATGGCAGACTTCGGTTTGCCCGATGCGGTGAATGCGCCCGAAGCGCTGCTCGATCCGATTGGGGTTCCACGGTAGGTCATAATTGACCATCAAATGCGCCCGCTGAAGATTGATGCCCTCGCCGGCAGCATCCGTGGCAACCAATACCTGGACTTCGGGATCATGCTTGAACGATCCTTCTGCTCTCTTGCGATCCTCGCGTCCCATCCCTCCGTGGATGATCACGACAGCCTGCTCGCGTCCGAGCAACGTCACAATCCGATTGCGAAGGTAATTCAGCGTATCGCGATGTTCGGTAAAGACGACCAGCTTCTGATGGGGAGAAGGATGCGGGGCCTCAACTGATCCTGGAACAAAAGGTACAGAATCTTGGCTAGGACGAGCGGTCGTGAAGACTGCACCCAGAAGACTCGCAAGTTCGCACCATTTGGTATCCGAACCATCGCGGCGAGCCGTTTGGGCCAAGCCCTCCAATCGCTTCAGCGTTTCGATCTCGGCTTTCAGTTCGGCGATGGACCGGGCAGCCGTCGCCTGATCGAGAATTTCCTCCTGCGCCGCTTCAAGTTCGTTATCTGGCGCGTCTTCCAGATCATCAACGTCGTCCTGATCGAGGACTGGATATGCTGGAATTGGTGCGGATGCCGCAGCGCCCCGCTGTATAACCTCCATTTCACGCAGCCGGCTTTCCAGCCGCTCGCGGCGACGGCGCAACGATTGGTAAATAGCCTCTGGAGACGATGCGAGCCTGCGCTGCAGGATGGTCAGGGCAAACCCGACCGTGCCCGCGCGTTTATCATTTTGCAAAGCATCGGCACGATTGAATTCCTCGCGCACGTACTCGGTTACTGACTTATAGAGCGCCGCCTCAGCGTCGGAGAGACGATAAGGAACCGTGTATGCGATGCGCTCGGGGAACAACGGCGTGGCATCGAACTTGAGAAGACTCTCTTTGACCATACGGCGCATGAGGTCGGAGACATCGGCCGCGTGTGTCCCATCCCTGAACCGACCCTCAAAGCGATCACCGTCAAGGAGAGCCATGAAGAGCTGAAAGTCTTCTTCCTTCCCATTGTGCGGTGTAGCCGTCAGCAGCAGGAAATGTCTAGTCAAAGTCGAGAGCAATTGGCCGAGCCTGTACCGTTTCGTATATTTCACTTCGCCGCCGAAGAACGTAGCGGACATTTTATGGGCCTCATCGCACACGATCAGATCCCAAGGACAATCAGGCGCTTGTAACTTCAGCTGTACGTCCTCGTCGCGGGAAAGTTTATCGAGCCTTGCAATGACGAGACTCGTTTCCAGAAACCAATTGCCGGTACGGGCAGCTTCCAATTTGTCATTCGTCAAGATGTCGAATGGTAGATGAAACCGATGTGAGAGTTCATCCTGCCATTGCTCCGCCAAACTTCCAGGGCAAACGACTAGGCACCGCTGCAAATCTCCGCGTGCAAATAGCTCCTTCATCAGGAGACCAGCCATGATCGTCTTCCCGGCCCCAGGATCGTCAGCCAGCAGGAACCGGAGAGGCTGCCGCGGCAGCATGGAATCGTAGACGGCCGTTATCTGGTGAGGCAAAGGCTCCACCAAAGAGGTATGTACAGCCAGTACGGGATCGAAAAGATGCGCCAAGCGGATACGATGAGCTTCGGAAACCAGCCGGAACTTCGCACCATCCCCATCGAAACTCCAAGGCCGGCCCACCTCGACGATCTCAAGGCGCGACTCGTCGTGTCGGTAAAGGAGCTCGTTCGCGACCTTACCATCCGGCGTCTTGTACGTCAGCTCGACAGCGGTCGATCCGAACCACTGGACGTTCACCACACTGACGAGACAATCCTGCAGGACACCCCTGACGGTGGAATTCGGAAGTAACTCTTCTAGTTTCTGCATGTTGGAGCTGTAATCTTCTCCCAACAGAAAGAAGTCTAGAACTCCTTTCCCCGTTGTTTTTGCTAAACATAAGCGTAGCATCCAGCCAACCGATCCCCGCACTGTTCGAAAACTGCAATGGTTGCGGATTCCAGTCTGCGAGTGGTGACCCAATAGACCTTGGTAGCCCATTCCCGAAACCTTTAGTGTCGGTCCAGGTTCGAACTTTACGTTTTCCCTTGACTGAAAGCGAAGAAAAAGCGAATGATACGGTTAATGGCGACTGAACCGGATGAACTCGGGCACCTTAAGCGCGTTTCACGGATCAAACACCAGATCCTGACGCGGTATCTACCGAGCTGGGCCGTCATCCTCGGTAGCAGCCACGATCTCCTCTATTATGTTGATTGCTTCGCGGGACCAGGACGCTATGAATCCGATGGCGATGTGGT
Source organism: Verrucomicrobiia bacterium (assembly GCA_035523795.1). Taxonomy (GTDB): domain Bacteria; phylum Acidobacteriota; class Terriglobia; order Terriglobales; family Acidobacteriaceae; genus Sulfotelmatobacter. The sequence continues at coordinate 20,019 of DATKQB010000086.1, forward strand.
GGATGGATCGCCCATCATTGCAGTGAAAGCAGGGAAGAAGTTTGCAGCAAGTCATTCCGGGAAGAAGCTCGGAATGATTTTGATTGATGATGACGACGCCCAACTTAAGCAACTTAAAAGATTCCTGAGTTCCACACTCCCATATCCAGATAACTTTAAGGTGGATACCCGGCTGGCCGACTCTCACGAATTGATTCCCAAAGTAATCGAGGGGATCAAGCGACGCCGAGCACCGAGTTTTTTCCTGGTCGATCCGTACGGTCACCCGCTTTCCATTCCAGTAATGAACGACGTTTTGGCGCTGCCACGCAGTGAACTTCTCATCAATTTCATGTGGTACCGGATCAACATGGATATGACCAATGCTGCAGTCCAACATCACGTGTCAGAGCTCTTCGGTGACGAGGCATGGAAGCAACAGCCGTTTATTTCACAGCGGAGTACTGCGCGCGAAAAAGGCGTCCTCGATTATTTCCGCAGTCGTCTCGCAGCTCAGTACGTGCTTCCGTTCCGCATTCGCTACGATGCAGAAGAAGATCGTGTCCTCGGCAACAGGACCAAATACTATCTGATCCACGCCAGCAATAATCTCAAGGCTGTCCTTCTCATGAAAGAGGTCATGTGGCCACTCGGCGATGAAGAAGGAACCTTTGATTTTTCCGGTAAGTCACAAGGCATCCTCATTTCGCAAACACCGCGTATTGACGAGTTGCAAGACATCCTGCTGCGCTTATTCGCCGGCCAGCAACTCGCATTTGATGACATTCGGGGGAAGACCTGGGATCTTCCATTTATCGAAAAGCACTATCGATCTGTCCTTCAGGCACTGAGATCATTTGGACGCATCGAGATCACGCCTGTCACGTCGAAATCGGGAGGACTGAAAGGGCGTGATCTTGTACGATTTCCAAAGGAGCCGTCATGAGCGTACACAGTGCAATCGAATGGACAGACGCGACCTGGAATCCGGTCCGCGGCTGCACCAAAATCAGCCCCGGCTGCAAATTCTGCTATGCAGAGAGATTCGCGGAGCGGTTTCGCGGCGTCGCAGGCCACCCGTTCGAACAGGGCTTTGATCTCAGACTGGTTCCGGAAAAATTGACAACTCCATTGCGGTGGCGAACTCCGAAAATGATCTTCGTGAACTCGATGAGCGACCTATTCCATGAAGGCGTGCCCGATTCCTATATCGAGACCGTTGCTAACGTGATGGTGCAAGCCGACTGGCATATATTCCAGGTTTTGACAAAGCGCTCGCTGCGTATGCGCGATCTATTGAAGACAAAGCTGGCATGGGCAGCCGCGCAAAAGAACATTTGGTGGGGCGTGAGTGTCGAGGATAAACATTATGGCGTTCCACGGATTGCTCATCTGCGCCAATCGGGCGCTAAAGTCAATTTTCTCTCCGTTGAGCCGTTACTTGAGGACTTGGGGAACATCAACCTTAGAAATATCGATTGGATGATCGTCGGGGGAGAGAGCGGCCCCGGTGCGCGCCCGCTCAACGCGCGCTGGGTACGCTCTCTGCGTCGTCAATGCCGCGATTCAGGCGTCAAGTTCTTTTTCAAACAATGGGGCGGTGTTCGCAAGCACGAAACCGGCCGCGTTCTCGATGGACGAACATATGACGAATTCCCAGATCACGTCCACACACAAGCCCCCGACTCCCTTCACAGGAATCGATTGATCGAATCATTCAAAACAGTCTCAAGTGAATTCGTCCCAATAGCTGCGCTAGCCAGCGATTGAGTATTCGTCCTAGCCATCCGTGCACGCTAGATCGTCCCGGAACCGCACAACTGGACCGAATCTCCTTTGGCGCCTTTACTTCGCAGCCACCTTCTTCTTTCGGTTAAACCGTTGTTTAAGATGAGTCTGAAGAGCCTTCAACAATTGCGGTCCTTTGGCCACCGTATCGTAATCACGTTCTCCATCCTTCTCGAATTTTTCAGCCAGTTTCTCGTACTTCTCTGATACGCGATCGAAACAAGCGTTTAACGTCGTATCCGTCAATTTGGAGATGTCGATTTGCTGAATTCTTCCAGGGTCAGCAAACGCATTAGTCGTCGCTTCACAGCACGCGTACATAGCGAGATAGAAGTATATGTTTCGACGATGAATGGCCTCGATTTCCTTCCCGCTCAAAAAGTCAGCCACCCGCCTCAGAATTTCCGTGGCTTTAAGATATAAGGTCAACGGATATCTGTCTGCACCGAACACTGAATTATACTGATCATTCTTCTTGAAGTAGTCTCGCGGACGGGCGCGAGCTTCATCGGGTCGCTGTATCACAATCGACAACATCGCCTGCAGAACCTCTATTACACTGACAATCTGCAGAACTGGCTTACCTTTATCGCGGTAATGCCCCTTTCGCCTGTCATAATAGAGGCCCTTGGTGTGAAACGCGGTCTCAAGTTGACGATGAATCGCGTCCGTAGCTCGCAGTGCCTCCTCGGGCATTTCATTCTGGCTGTTGGTACAACGAATGACTGCATCGCGGATGTGCTCGTCCGTAGTCTTAATGATACGGACTAACACTCGGCGCTGGTCTGCGAGTTGTACCGGGCTGCCGGCGGAGGGATTGAGGCTAAAGTGATTGTAGATTTGTCGAGACGTCTGCAAACCATTCACTATTTGGGGGTCATGGATGTCAATCTGCAAAAACCCGCCAGTCGATTCTGTTTTTTCTGAAAGGATCGTTATTCCATTGTTGACCAGCCAAAATTCGGTTGGGTCCGAAGACTTCAGTGTCTCGGCGATACGTTTATTAATCGGGGAACTTGCCCAATAACCTCGCACATTTGAATCGAAGAACCTTTCCGCTATCTGCCCATTCTCATCTTTCAGAAATTCATAAAAATCAGCGAGCCTAACCAGTCCTATGTCGCCCGCCTCGACAGTCATCGGCTGCGAAGCCCATTTGAGCATCTTCTTTCGCGGCGGGCGAGTTTGCACTTGCTTCCACAGACCGGTCGCATTTATGAAATGAAATTCGGCCTTTGCCTGCGGAAAATAGTGAACGCAGCGCTCCTTTATCTTGGCAGATGACTTCTCGCAATCGTTGTTCGGTTGAACGTCTTTCTTCACCACATAAATACACTCGATCGTAAGAGGAGGCGTGTCGCCAACAACGATCCCAAGCTTATCCTTAAAGGCCCGAATCAAGCTGATTAGGTCGGCGTGGTATGTAGAGTGGTAGTCCGCTTTCTTCCTAGACAGATCGAGCAAGTCATCAATGAACCAATACATCTTGTCCACGGCCGCAGGCGAAAATCCTTCGTCGCTCTTCACCTGCATTATGAGGAGCTTGAACTCAGGAGTATCCTTTGGGTCTATCTCCGTTTCAGCGTCAACCATCTCGCCATTTGCAAAAATGTAGAACGCATCAATGCCTCCATCGCCTCCACCACCGACCATTCCCGCCTTGAGCTGACTATCACCTAAATCGAATGACCGAGCGAACTGCTCGATGCAATAGTATTCAAATGGATTCGTTCCCTTTGCAGGATTGGGAAAGCGGTTCTTCCTCCAACTCTCAAAATTCGCTTCGAGCGCGAGCACATCGTTCGCTGCCATCCAGCACACCTCCAAGTCGCGACGCAGTAGATCCACAATTGGTATTGCCGTACCAAACAGATTATCGCCCAAACGCGGAGTATGCGCAGTGGGTCATTCTAAGATTGTTCAGTCGCAGGCCGTGTCCTTGCTCGGAAGTTCTCTTTCTCACATCCGAACAGCAATAGGAAAGTCGCCATATTTCTTTCTCGTCTGAGCGCCCCCGCTTCAGGCAACGGTCTAGCCGAGGCGGGAAGAACCCGTCAAGGGTCTCCGCTGCGCTCCGATAGACGTGCACCGAACGCCCGCCCTTGACCGAACCTTCCCTCCTCCGCCCGTTGCAAGAGCCATGAAGCGGGAGCACTCAACGAAAAAAATTTGGTTTGGGTGCTCTTTCGTTTCGGACGCCAATTCGCCCCACAGCGGGCAACAGAGGAGCATTGATATGCCATTCCCCATCGCAGCAACCACAGCAGCAAACGCCAGCAATGGCGCAGTTACCAGTCGTAACGCCGCGCCGCACAGGAAGAATGCGGCGCAGCGGAGCCGTAGCGATTCACCCTATCAGCAGCGGACCACGCAGCGCGATAACCCCACACAACTGCTCATCAAGCAGGCCGTGGATTACCTCATCCAGCAGCTTGAAGCGGGCAAGAGCGAAACCCTCACCGCGTACCTGAATGCAATGGCCCGATTCCACTCTTATTCCTTCGGGAACATTTTGCAGATCGCCAGACAGCGCCCGACGGCCACGCGTGTGGCGGGCATCCGCACATGGAACGAGATGGGCCGTTTCGTCAAGAAGGGCGAGAGGGGTATCCAGATTCTCGCTCCCATGATGGGTTTCCGGCGCAGGAAGAGCAGCGACAGCGAATCGGAACAGGAGCCAGAGACGAAGCCTCAGTCCGTACTTATCGGCTTCCGTGCCGTGTACGTGTTCGATGTGGCGCAGACTGAAGGCGCGGACCTGCCCGAATTTGATCACACCATCAGCGGCGAAGTGGGCGAGCACCGCGACCGGCTCATCGATTTCCTCGCACAGCAAAACATCGCGCTCGAATTCAACGAGAAAATCGCCCCGGCACTTGGCGTCAGCTACGGCGGAAAGATCGCCCTGCTCCCCGGCCAGTCGAAGGCCGAGGAATTCGTCAGCTTGGTACACGAGACGGCGCACGAGCTTCTACATAAGGCCGAGCGCCGCACGATGACCACGCAGACCGTGCGCGAGACGGAAGCCGAGGCCGTGGCTTTCATCGTGGGGCAGGCCGTGGGCTTAGAGATGGGCCGCGCAAGTAGCGACTACATCCAGATGTACGCAGGCAACGCCGCACTTCTGGCCGAAAGCCTTGAAGTCATCCAGCGCACCGCATCCACCATCCTCCGGGCCATCCGCCCGGAGGAAGGCACTTCGAGGAACGAGGCTGTTGCGGAGGTGGCGTAATGCAGACCATCGCCCGCATTCTCACGGAGGCCGGGACGCTTGAACCCGGCTTCCATCTCCACATCGAAAATCCGCCGTGGATGCCGCTCGACATTGAGGAGATCGGCATCAGCGGCCCCAACGGACTGCCAACCATTTCCGTCGCGCATTACGGCCAGCAGAACGGCGATGCGATGCGCGACCCGGAAATGCTTTTCGAGATGCGCCGGGAGTCAGGCGAAATTGAGCTATCCGCCTACTACTGGCGCAATGACTACCTTGGTATCGAGCAGTATTCCGAATGCCGAGACGACCAGCAAAAGCTGTTCACGCTTGCCGAACTGAAACGGCGGCACGAACAGTTTGCGCGGCTGTGGGATAAGAATCTCCGCGCACAGCGCTACTACGAAGCCTTTGTGCACAGCCGCAGCCGATAGCCCACCAATCCCGGAGCGGGCACGCGACACAGCGAAGGCCCGCTCATCCCTTCAACGCTCGACAACCTCAACAGGAGAATCCGACATGACGACCGCAGTTGAAATGCAATCCGAGTATCGCAACCTGCCGATTCTGAATCTCTCAGAATCCCCCGCCAATCCCCGCCACACTTTTAACGAAACGGCGCTCAACGAACTGGCAGATTCCATCCGAACCCAAGGCGTGCTTTCGCCCCTCTTGGTTCGGCCCAAAGGCCACAGCTACGAGATCGTAGCCGGGGCGCGGCGCTACCGCGCTGCGCAACTGGCCGGACTCGATTCCGTCCCCGTGCGCATCGTGGAACTGACCGATGCGCAGGCCCTCGAAACCAGCATCGTTGAAAACCTGCAACGGCGCGATGTTCACCCTCTGGACGAAGCGACCGGCTATGTCTCGCTTTTGAAGCTTGATTACACCGTGGAGCAGATCGCGGCCAAGTGCGGCAAATCGCCTGCATACGTCGCGCAGTTATGTTGTTAAAAACATAACTGCGCTTATGTGTTGTTTTAATTTATGTGGTCTTCCAGGCCTGCGTGCTACTTTTGGGTAGCATTTGGAAGAACGGAAGACCACATAAGCAGACTGATTTCACAGCGACCGCAAGAAGTGCATCAGGGGTTCAGGCACGGCTACAGTTGGCATTGGAAGATAGGTGGGCGTGCATTTTGTGAGTGCTCGGGTTTTCGCCTCCATATCCAGTTCCGCGTAGATGAGTGTGGTGTCCAGGGAGACATGTCCGAGCCACGCGCGGATGGTGTTGATGTCCACGCCGGCCCGAAGCAGATGTGTCGCGGTGGAGTGCCGCAGAGTATGTGGCCCCACTCGTTTACTGCGAAGCGATGGTTCTTTTTCAGAAGCCGCTGCGACGCAGGTCTTGATGATTGCATGAAGGCCGAACCGGGTCATGGGCTGCCCTCTTCGATTGAGGAACACCCGTTCATCCGGCTGGCGGTTGTGGACTAAAGCTCTCAGTATTTCTGCGGTCTTGGGCCAGAGTGGACATCGGCGCCGCTTGCTTCCTTTGCCAAGGAACTCCACACTGGCGGTATGACGTGGGGAAGCAGTCAACGTCAAGTCGGTGATTCTCAGGTTTACTGCCTCGCTCGCCCGCGCACCAGTATTGTAGAGGAACAAGAGCAGCGCATAGTTGCGAGCGCCACCGGAGGTGCTTCTGTCGGGCACATGCAGCAACGCCTCGATTTCGTTCTTTTCGAGATAAGACACGAGAGCTCGCACATGCCGCTTGAAAGGCACATTTCGAACAGCCCCGCACCATGCCACATGTTGCGGACTATGCTGCGCGATGAAGTAGGCCAGAGAGTGGATTGCGGCGAGCCGTAGGTTGCGGGTTCTCAGGCTCACCTTGCGCTCCTGCTCCAGATGCAGCAGGAACGCTTGAACCATTCGGGCAGAGATGTCATGCACCTCCAGCAGGTCAACTGACTTGCGCTGCTGCTTGGCAACGAACGGCAGCAACATCGCCAGAGCGTCTCGATAGCTGAGTTGCGTGTTCAGTGACAGATTGCGCTCGCCAACGAGATGATCGAGCAGGAACCTGCGCACCCACGGACCGAGCATCTCATGCTTGCGCATCGATCACCTCCGCTGCATAGTTGCCGAACCGCATGGACGCTTCCGCCAGCAGTTCCGGTGTCATGGTCAGATACCACTGCGTGGACGCGAGATTGATGTGGCCGAGGTGCGTCGCCAGTC
>DATKQB010000087.1:0-4077 GCA_035523795.1 Verrucomicrobiia bacterium
GAAACATGCCGAGTGACGAGGATTCAGGTACGCGATATAGCCTTCCTTGGCGTGTTTGCGCCGCCAATGGATCAAGTTATCACAAACAGAATCAAGGACCGGCTCTGCGAATGGGTTGTACATGTAGATCAGTAGATTTGCGTCGGGGAATTCATACCGGCTGGCATCTCCTTCGACTACATCTGCGCCAGCGCCAGCGCACGTAAGATTCTTGCGCGCGATAGTGCATAATTCCGGCGAGAACTCCACGCCGACGACTCGCGCAAATCCCATTCGCGCCGCGAGAACGAGCGCCCGCCCCTTGCCGCAGCCAAGGTCAACAAAATTATAAGCCTGCCGATTTATTGACACACGGTCGACAACGCGAAGAAAGACGGGCGGCTCCACAGTCGAATACCTGGCCCCGAATTTCACATTCTCGGAAGGAATCTCGAGCCCCCACAGCGGCACCTCCTTCGCGGTTTCTATTCCGAGCTCGGTGTCAAATAAGTCCGCAGCTCGTCGTCGAACGAGCTTCAAAAGAGCAGCTCGAGCACCTGATGCAACCCTGCGGCTGCCACCCTCAGCCATCAGAACGGAAAAACGATCTAGTAGTGTTTTGATCATCTGCAAAACACAAAGCGAACCGCGGGGAACCTGCCAGCCTGAGGCGTCAGCACAAAACCCAATCCGAGCAATTGCGCCGGAACTATGCATTGGCTTCGCCTATGCTCTTGAGGCTACGAACCAGGATTTGTCAGAACTGCCCTCCACCTTTTCTTCAGTTTTTGCAACGCGCCGGCACGGTCTAGCAACCTTCTGCCAAGTTTTGAAGCACCCAACGCCGCCCCCCGCACCGCGTTGACGAACAAAGCTTTTGGTCTGGGAGCAAATAAAAAATACGTTGTATGCAATCGGTTTACGTCGGTCCACTCGCGCTTGTACTGCGCGTCGCCAAACCCAAAGTCCACTGCATCGACCTCTCCGCTGTCGCAAAGGTCCTCGAGCATCCGCCGTAGGACAAACGTCCCGGGACGCAGATCGTTCAACTTCGGATCGTATCCGGTCGTCCATGTGAAGAAGGTTCGACGGTACAGGACTCCGTTCCAGAACGCAGACGGCTCGCCGTCGATGTAAAGGATGTACGCTCGCAGCCAACCGCAATCTGCGGTCAGTCGCATAGTTTTCTGCATCTGAGCATCATTACGAAAGCCGGCACCAAGTCCCCGCAAATAGGTCTTCTTTGCGATCTCTTCCGTGTCAGCGACCATGGCATCGAAGTCCTCATTCCCACGGAAAGTCTTTATCGAAAGGCGGTCGCCGTACGCGTCGGTTAGCCTTTTGGAGTATCGCTTCACGTTATGCCGTGTATTCGCCGAGCGTGTGCGGTAGAAATCTTGATACGTCTGCGGAAACTGGGTTCGCCACCGATGCACTACCTCGGGGCACATGTCTCGAGTCAAGGCGTCTCCCGCTGTCCGTAGAAGATCCTGAAAGGGAGAATCCGCTTCGAGTCCGTGAAAACATAGGGCTTCGGCCTCTCCATCCCTTAGTGCCGACGTCGCCGCTTCGAGAAGTGCGCTGGCTACGTCGTGCGGCGGCTCTCCCAACACTCCGCCGTGCACGACGGTCAAAAATCGCATGGCTGGGAGCCTGAGCTTCTTGTACCCCAGCGAAACCGCCAAACTCTGGCGCTCGATTCGGCAGACCAAGATTGAGACAATTACCCCCTTTCTTCTCAATGCGATCACGTGCGGACGGAGAACGCCGGGCTCACCCTCGGTTACCGCGAGGTAAAAATCGATGTCGGCATTAAAGTCGAGGCACATCCGTTGCCAATCGTCACGCAGACGGCACACACCCACGATGTCGCGGGCTATCTCTACCTCAAACCCCAGATTCATGTCGCTCGATTCAATCGTTCAGGTGTGGTTTTGAACTGAAAAATGCCATCACGGCCGCCAGTTATACGGCAAAAAAGTAATGAATGCTCATAGTCGGCTCAATCGCCTGGCGAACACTACTGTATAGCAGCGGTGAGGCCCGTCGGGGCCAAGGGCTGGCCCGAAGTCGACGCCGAGTATTGGAAAGCTCCCGCGTCCCAACTCGATCCGCGCGCATTCGGCATTGCTATACCTGGATAGAAGGCGACTTCACCACCCCAGCCGACCTGCACCTGCACGGCTCCCGCCGTGCCGCTGCACAGCTCCGAATCGCTCGAATAGGTCAAGCACTGACTCGTCATATTAATGCCCTGCCCGACCGTTGGACTTGAACTAGAGGTAGGAGCGAAGTTGTTGGAGGCGCTGTAGCCTGCGGCCGTCGCCGCGCTGCTGGACATAATCACCTCGCCGCCAATATCTGTTTCGGTGCAACTGGAAGGACTGTGACAGCTGAACCATGGAGATGATCCGAAAACTGAGCTAACGCCGATCATGTGCTGATTCTCGATCACTATGGTGCTACCCGGTGCCCAATAGGCGCTAGCTCCGTTGCCGGGATATGCATATGCTTGGGTGCTAGCGTCGGCCGTGTTGTTCGCAAAAAAGTACTGCGTCAGAACGGGGACGTCGGAACTGCCTGGAGGTTGCAGGATGAGATTTCCGTTTCCCGCACCCGTTTGGAACCACACGTTGTTGAATATGAAGCCTGTCGCACAATCAAGGTCCCAAATCTCGCCATTGTTGTTGTATCGCGTCAGATTTCCAATGTACTCGCACGTGTTCCCAGGAGAGCCACCGAGACTCTCGATCACGTTCCCGTGCCGTCCCCCAAATGATGGCTCGAAGATATACTCAAACAAGTTACCTATCACGATTCGCGGGTCTGTGCATTCGAGGCCGTTCGACACGTGGCGGATCACGCTATATTCGACGTCGAAGCAAGGAGAGAAGGCCCATCCCGTAGCACATTGAGTGTCGTAAGTGCCACACCCTGACCCGCACGACGAAAAGTTAGTGCAATTGGCTCCGTAGGTGGAATCTGCCCCATCAACTACGTCGAACAGCGCGCGACCCGAAGTGCTGTCGCCCGCTAGCTGCTTGTAGCTGTCATCGCCCGACGTAGCGGTCAGCGTCCAGCCGTGTGCGTATGAACGTTCGAGAATATTTGAGCCATATGCGAATCCAGGACCATTGGCGCCTGTGTCGCACACGCCCTGTAAATCGAATCCATCATAGATTACGTTCGTCGGGGATCCGCCATTGAACCATTCTCCGTCTGCGTGAGCGCAACTGGATACAGTGTTGGTACTTAACGGATTGTCCTGAGTGATAATCGGTCGCGCGAACGACGAGCCTGTATACCATCCGGGGTCCACGCCCACATACACCGGACTACTGCCCGTGCCGCTGTGGTTCCACGTCCAGGTGCCCCCCATCGGCACGTCCGTTGCTCCACTGGTGCTCGCAAAGACGTGATACGTCATCCCGCCCTGCAGAATAATCCCTGTCCCCGCGGAAATGCTCGCGCTGCCGCATGTGCCCGTGCAATTCGGCATTCCCGGCGCGTGCAACCACGGTAACGATTTCGAGGTTCCCGGGTTGGTATCCGAACCGCCGCCGCCCACAAAATAGCAGCTCGCGACCCCCAGAGACGAAAGTGTCACAAGCGGCCCTGTCGGGTTCGCCGGATTTACGTAATTACTGGCGGTGGGGCAGTTGCCGCCAGCAGCAAAGCAGGGAGCGGCAAACACCAACCCCACGAATATCGCCAGCGCAGTGATGATCGTTCGTGTCCAGCGGCTCATGTCTCTCATCCCCAATCCTTCGTGGCCGTTAGGTTACCATCGGCCGTCGGTTTCCATCACACGAGATGATAGGCACCCGGATTGTGTGTTTCCACTGGCCCGCAGGACAGTTTCAGGACAGGCTCTCAAACCCATCCTGTACCGCAAATTCTCCCCCCGCTCGCCCCCGGGAAAAGTGAGGTCCCCATAGACTTCGGTTCGCAACACCCCCCGAAACCGAAATCGGCTCAACCTGTTGAAAACAGGCATCTTAATTTTTCCGGTTCGCAACACTTTGCGGGTATGCGTCCGATTGCCTCTCGCCCTTCGCCTTCCGTTTTTCTTTTTTCAGAGCGCCGCGATTTCGGTCT
>DATKQB010000088.1:0-55317 GCA_035523795.1 Verrucomicrobiia bacterium
GTCACTCCGACCAGTGCGACCGGGACGGGATGGACGTGCTCCGTTTCCGGGCAAACCGTCAGCTGCACCCGATCCGATTCGCTAGGTGGTTCTTCCAGTTATCCGACAATCACGGTCAGCGCTGCTGTGTCTCAATCGGCACCTGCCACGATTACCAACACAGGAACGATCAGCGGCGGAGGAGACATTAGTCCGCTGAATGACACATCAACTGATGTTGCCAATGTCGTCTCCTCTGCGGATCTGAGCGTGACCTATGCGGCATCTCCGGATCCCGTCGCAGCCGGAAGCGCTGTCACTTACACGGCGGGGCTTACGAACAATGGGCCTAGCGCGGCTGATAACGCCACGGTCGTCATGCCGGTTCCTTCGAATACAACTTTTGTTTCGCTTGCCGCGCCATCCGGTTGGGGTTGCACTGCGCCCGGCAGCGGAGGGACCGGCAGTGTCGTTTGCACCGATCTCAATATGGCTGGTTCCACAGCGGCAAGCTTCTCACTTGTCGTAAAAGTGAATACCGGAACCGCGAACGGCACGGTGATCTCTGGCGTGGTCACCACCAGTTCATCCACGGCCGATCCGAACACAACGAACAATACCGCCAGCGCCTCGACGATCGTTGGAACAACCGCTCAAGCGGAAATGCAGGTCACGAATTCCGCATCACCGGATCCCGTCGTGGCGGGAAACAACATTACGTATTTGCAAACAGTGACGAATGTTGGCAGTGTTGCGGCTACGAGTCCCACGCTGACGGAGACCACACCAGCGAATACAACTTTCCAGTCGATCTCCGCTCCGCCAGGAACCACGTGCACGACTCCGGCAGTCGGAGGGACAGGAACGATCACGTGTACCGCAGCCAGCGCGCCGGCGGGATCGAGTGGAACGGTGCAAATCGTCCTGCAAGTGCCCTCAGGCACGGCCAGTGGGACGATCATTACGGATATCGCGACTGTCAATGCCACGAACCAGGCATTCGGAGCGAACTCTGCGACCGCGACGGATGTTGTCGCGTCCTCCACGCAAGCGGATTTAGCCCTGACGACGGCAGCGACACCTCTCAACGTTTTTGCCGGGAACCAGATTACTTACACGCAAACCATTACCAATAACGGGCCAGCCTCGTCGTCCGGCGTGGTCTTTACCGAGAGCACGCCGACGAACACAACGTTCCAGTCGGTTTCTGCTCCCACGGGTTGGACTTGCACCGCGCCCGCTGTGGGAGCGACCGGAACAATCACCTGTAACGACGCGACGCTGGCTGCGAATGCGTCTGCCGATATCATTGTCGTCGTCAACGTGCCTTCGACTGTGACTGCGGCAAGTATCAGTGCGACGTCTGCCGTCACCGCAACGACCAGCGATCCAACCACGGCAAACAACACCACGACTGTTACAACTCCCGTGATCGTAATTTGCGACCTGGCGGTCACGGATACGGGAACGCCGAACCCGGTTACTGCTGGTGCGAACATTACTTACACGCAGACCGTGACCAACTCCGGTCCCAGCAACTGCAGCACAGCGACATTCAATGAAGCCACGCCACTGAACACAACGTTTGTGTCGGTGTCGGTATCCACGAGCGGAGGTGGAACCTGGACCTGTCCGAACGCGGCGCCGGTTGCCTGCACGAACCCGAGCGTTCCACCGGGCTCAACAGGCACGATCACGGCAGTGTACAAAGTCAACTCGGGAACGACGGCCGGGACGGTCATCACTGATACTGTGACCGGCGCGACCACATCTCGGGATACGAACACGGCGAACAATACGGCGACCTACAGCATTGGCGTGGCATCGGGTACGCAAGCCGATCTGAGCGTGACCAACTCGGCGAGTCCGTTGGCCGTTAATGCAGGCAGCAATATTACTTACAACCAGAGCGTGACCAACGCCGGGCCGGCGAGCGCAAATGCGCCGGTCTTCACCGAAACGCTTCCAGCGAATACAACTGCGGTCTCTCTGACGGGGCCATCGGGTTGGACCTGTGTTCTGGCGACGCTGACCTGTACCGATGGATCGGCGATGGCAACCGGTACTGCCAACTTCACGTTTGTGGTGACCGTGAGCAGCACGGTCGCTTCCGGCACGATGATTACTCAAACGGATTCGGTTTCGTCGACGACCAGCGATCCGAATGCTGGAAACAACAGCGCTTCTGCCACTGTGCAGGTGGCGAGTTCAGCGAATCTTGCAATTACAAATACAGCCAGCCCGGTCCCTGTCGAGGCCGGAAATAACATCACCTACACGCAGGTGTTCACCAACAGCGGGCCCAGCACTGCGACCAGCGCAACGCTGACGGAGACGACGCCTGCGAATACGAATTTCCAGTCAATCATGATCCCCTCGGGATGGTCGTGCACAACTCCGGCGGTTAACGGAACGGGTACCATTACCTGTACCGACGCAAGCTTTGCACCGGGATCGGTAACGTTCAAGGTCGTCCTGCAGGTAAATGCCGGCACTGCGGCGGGAACTGCCATCAACGACACGGCGACGGTGAGTTCTTCGATCACTGATACGAATAATGCGAACAACACGGCGACCGCCAGCGATGTAGTGGCGACAGCAACAGAAGCGGATCTGATCGTCACCAACTCGGCGTCTCCGACGACGGTCTCCGCTGGCAGCAACGTTACGTATACGCAAAGCATTACGAACAACGGACCGGCTAGCGCGACGGCCGTAAGCTTTACTCAGAACACGCCGCCGAACACAACGTTCCAATCTATTACTCCGCCTGCGGGATGGACTTGTGCGACCAAGCCGGCTGTGGGCGGAACCGGTACGATCACTTGTACCGCTGCTACTCTCGCGGCAGGATCAGCCAATACCGCGAACTTCTCTCTCGTGCTGCAGGTAGTGTCCACTACGCCTTCGGGAACTTACATTACCGACACGGCGACATCTACGGCAAGCAACGTTGTTCCTGCCCTGACCTCGAATACGGCCAGCGCCACGGTCGTAGTTGGCAATGCCAACAGCGCCGATATGGCGATCGTGAAGACCGCGACGGCGAATCCGGTGAGTGAAGGGACTGCGTTGACGTATACACTTGCCGTAACGAACAACGGGCCGGCATCGGCGACAAATGTGATTGTCACCGACACGCTTCCTGCAACTCTTACTTATCTTTCGTCGAGCACAACGCAGGGATCATGCTCTGAGGCAGGCGGAGCGGTGACTTGTCTGCTTGGCACCATGGCTAATGCCGGAACCGCGACGATAACGATCCTGACCATTCCGGGTTCGCCAGGAACCGTTTCGAATACGGCAACGGTGAGTGCGGACCAGACCGATCCGAATCTGACGAACAACAGCTCAACCTGGAGTGAGACCGTGGCTGCGGCGACTGCCATCAAGTTGCAATCGTTCTCGGCTCATCTTGGTACCGACAAGAACGGTGCAAACCGTGTGTTGCTGACGTGGAAGACGGGAGGAGAATCGCACAACCTGGGATTCAATGTGTATCGCGAACGAAACGGCAACCGCGCACGCTTGAATTCTTCGCTGATTGCGGGTTCGGCACTGCTGATGAGCGGAGCCCTTCCGAAACATTCAGGCAGAAGCTACGCATGGATTGATCCTTCTACGCCAGTCTCGGGCGCGTTCTACTGGCTCGAAGATATCGATGTAGATGGGGCGCGCACCATGCACGGGCCGGTTTCGGTGGAAACTTCTGCTGCCGACGATACCAGCCTGGCGGAGACGAAGATGCTGAGTCAGCTGAATCAGGCGCAGCCTCCGGCGTCTTCTGAGCAGGGAAGTCATGTCGTTGAAAGCGTTGCAGCAGTTGCGGCGACGACTCCGGCGCAGATGCAGGAACAGTTTTATCTTGCGGCCCACCCTGCCGTGAAGATCCAGGTGCGCCATGAGGGCTGGTATCGCGTGCCACAGCCAGATCTCGTAAAAGCTGGGCTTGATCCGAATGTCGATCCGGCGTCCCTGCATTTGTATGCCGAAGCCCACGAACAGCCGATGCAGATTGTGGGAGCCGCAGGCGGTCCGGGCGGATTAGGACCGCAAGCCGCAATCTATTTCTACGGGACAGGAATCAACACGCCGTTTTCCGGCACGCGCGTCTACTGGCTGGTCGCAGGGGAGGGAGCAGGTGCCCGCATTCCGAGTTTGCCTGCGTCCTCAGGTTCGAATCAGCCGCCGGTGGACTATCTCGCGATATGCGAGTTGGCCCAGCACACCACCTATTTCGGAGCTTTACTCACGCCGAATGACGAAAGTTTCTTCGGAGCGTTAGTATCCCCAACTCCTGTGGAGCAGGTGGTCACGACGCCGCATTTCGATACTCAATCAACGTTAGCGGCGCGGCTGGACATCGTGCTGCAAGGGGTGGTCGCCGGCTATCCGCATGATGTGCAGGTTGTGCTAAATGGCACGACTCTCGGCAGCATCACCTACACCGGCCAGGACAAAGGGAGATTGAGCGTCACGATTCCGGCCGGATTGCTGCAGAACGGGGCCAACACGGTTACCTTAACGGCGGAGAATGGCGAATATGACATGAGTCTGGTTCAATCCATTCGCATCACGTATCCGCATTTGTATGTGGCCGATTCCGACCAGCTGAAATTCACGGGACGCGCGGGCGATGAAGTAAACATCAGCGGGTTCAGCAGCGCGCCGACGATTCTTGATATTACCGATCCCAACCGTCCGGTACAGGTGGCCGGAGTGGCAGCCGCCAATAACGGCAACTATGCGGTTGCGCTGCAAGTACCATGGACTACAACGAATCCTGGCTCGCCGGCGCGGCACACTTTGCTAGCAGTAGCCGCCGACCGGATTTTAGCTCCGCCATCTGTTGTCCCGAACCATCCGTCACAATGGCATAGTGGTCGACCTGGCGCCGACATCGCGATGGTCACGTACGGAGAATTTTCTTCGGCGCTCGCCCCCCTTGTCGAGGCGCATCGCGCGGAGGGTAAATCGTCGGTTGTGGTTCCGATTGGCGAGCTGTACGACGAATTCAACTTCGGGGAGCACAGCCCATTCGTCATCCGCCAATTCTTGATGTCTGCCAAGCAAAATTGGAGGAAGCCTCCGACTTACCTGCTGCTGAACGGGCGGGCGTCATTTGATCCGCGCGACTATCTTGGGTTTGGTAACCTGGACCTGGTTCCGACGCGAATTCTACCCATGACGGGATTGATGACCGCATCCGACGACTGGTTCTCGGACTTTACCGATAGCGGCATGCCCACGATCGCCACCGGGCGATTGCCGGTTAGTTCGGCGGATGAAGATACGATAGTAATCAACAAGATAGTGACCTATGAAGGCCAGCCGACAAACGGGTCGTGGACCTCGCAGGCCTTATTCGTTGCCGACAAAAACGACACCGAAAACTTCACCCAAGACTCGCAGACTGTACAGTCGCAACTGCCATCGACGATCCATGCCAGCGACATATTTGCAGGGAGTGTTGGAGATTCCACGGCAGAGCAGGAGATTATCGCAGGCATCAATTCCGGACAGTTGCTCGTCAATTATCTGGGACATGGCTCGGAAGAGCAGTGGTCCGGCGCGGACATCTTTGACGTGAACACGGTGGGATCGTTAACCAACGGTGCCCAGCTTCCAGTGTTCCTTATCATGGATTGCCTGAATGGATTCTTCCAGGACGTTTATGCACAGCCGCTGGGCGTTATGCTTCTGCTGGCTCCAAATGGGGGAGCAGTCGGAGTGCTGGCGTCCACCGGGTTGAACCAAGCGGCGCCGCAAACCAGGCTCGACGCGCTGGTTGTGCAGCATGCGATCAATACGTCACACGCGACGCTCGGCGAATCAATTTTGAAGGCCAAGTCGAAGATCATTGACCCCGCGGTGCGACGCACATTCGTTCTGTTTGGCGATCCCGCAATGCAAGTGAAGCAGCCGACGGGCGGTTCGACAACCAACTAACGGTTTTTTCCCCAACTTTCCTCTGCTTCACGATCTGTCAGGAAGCTAGACTCGATGCAGAAAGGGTTGCGGTGGAGCGAAGCGGTTCGGTGAGCGCCCGCATCACCCGGGTAAAGCCCGCAAAATCCAGGGACTGAGGTCCATCCGAGAGTGCGCGTTCCGGACAAGGATGCACTTCGATGATCAGGCCGTCGGCGCCAACCGCGACGGCAGCCCGGGAAACTGCAGCAATCAAGCTCTGTTTGCCGGTTCCGTGCGAGGGATCGGCAATCACCGGCAAATGCGACAAGTCGCGTGCCAGCGCGATCGCGGCGAGATCCATGGTGTTGCGCATTTCGGTTTCGAATGTCTTGATACCTCGCTCACAGAGCACGACCTGAGAATTTCCTCCGGCAAGCAGATATTCGGCAGCCAGCAACCATTCCTTTACCGTGGCCGAGGGGCCACGCTTCAGCAGAATGGGTTTGTTTATCGTTGCCAGGCGCCGCAGCAGGGCGAAGTTCTGCATGTTGCGTGCTCCGACTTGCAGCATATCGACGTACTCACAAATAAGATCCACGTCCTCCGTGCTCATGACCTCAGTGACAACTGGCAGGCCCGTCTTTTCGCGCGCTTCGCGCAATATTTTTAAAGCTTCCACACCCAGGCCCTGAAAATCATATGGTGAAGTGCGGGGCTTATAAGCACCGCCGCGCAGCATGCTGGCTCCGGCTTTTTTCACGGCATGGGCGGTGTCGAGCAACTGTTCCCGTGATTCGACCGAGCATGGGCCCGCAATCACTACGACTTCAGGTCCGCCAATTGAGACGCCGTTGACTTGTACGATAGAGCGCTCGGGGCGTACCTGGCGGCTGACCAGCTTGAAGGGCTGGGCGATGGCGACCACGTTATCCACGCCGGGAGCGACCTGCAGTGCTTCAATTTCGTGCCTCCGTCCGCTGCCCACAGCGGCAACGATAGTGCGCTCGGTGCCTCGTGTGACATGCGGCTGATAACCGGCTTCGCGGATGCGCTCAATGATGTGGGTAATCTGCTGCTCGGTGGCGCCTTCTGACATATTGACAATCATCTCGCTTCTGCTCCTTGGGAAATTGGGACAAACAAAAACCGCGATCCCTGGGATCGCGGCTACTGGTCAAGCTTGTTTTGAGTCCGGTAAGTTTAGTCCGCGCCCCTCAAGCTACGCCGCAGCCGCTTTGCCCTGAACCAGCAATAGCCGCTAAATCGCCAGCCTGAGGTAAATCGCTTCATGATCTGTTTGTTATAGCGGTCGGGTTTCGAAAAGGATCCAAGAACCGCCCCTCCAGTTATTGCGAGATGGAGCTGGCTACGTTAGAAAATACGTTGTTGGCATTGGATCCGATCAGTCGCACCGTTCCTACTACCAGAACCAGAATCACCGCGAGCATCACTGCATACTCAGCGATGTCCTGGCCGCTTTCTTCTGACCAAAGCCTGCGAAGTTGGGTTAGCATTCTATGCCTCCGGGGGGTGCCTTCAGTATGTCGACACGGAAGGACTTAAACTCAGTGCAGCCATAATGCACGCCCCGAGCGGGGCTTGTCAATGCCGGAATTGGCAGGAATTTAGTAGCCGCGCTGTGGAAAGCTGCGTGGCTGAGCGGCGACTGCCGGGGACTGAACGGATGACTGCGGAAGCAGCTCCTGGGCCGAATGTTGCGCATATTGCAACACGCGATTGGGAAGAATGCCCAGATAAAGCGTGGCGATTATGCTCACCGCCAGTGCGAAGCCCAGGCCGAACGGGATTGGGGCCACGGGAACCTGTTTTCGCGGCTCGCGCATGTACATCACGACGATGATGCGCAGATAGTAATAGGCACCGACAGCGCTGTTAAGGACGCCAATCAGAGTGAGTCCGACCAGGTTAGCCCGTAGCGCGGCGCTGAAGACATAGAATTTGGCAAAGAAGCCGCCGGTCATCGGAATGCCGATCAGGGACAGCAGAAAAATCGTTAATGTCGCCGCGAGGATCGGTGAGGTGCGTCCCAAGCCTTCATAGTCTTCCAGAGTGACGTAGCGCTCGCCCGCGCTCGCGAAATGGCTCACTACGGCAAACGCTCCCACATTCATGGCGGCGTACGACGCGGAATAGAACATCGCCGCCGAGATGCCGGGGACGGAGTTGTCCGGCGCGGTCATGGCGAATGCCACGAGCAGGTATCCTGCGTGAGCGATCGACGAGTAAGCGAGGAGGCGCTTCACGTTGGTTTGCACCAGCGCGCCAATGTTGCCCAGTGTCATCGAGAGAGCGGCTACGACCCAGATCAGCCAGAAACGTCCGGGCGCATTGATGGCAAACAGAATCCTCAGAAGGACCGCGAAGGCTGCCGCTTTCGGAGCCGTCGACATGAATCCCACAACCGGAGCCGGTGCTCCTTCGTAAACGTCCGGAGTCCAGACGTGAAACGGTGCGGCGGCCACTTTGAACCCCAACCCGACAAACATCAAAGCAATGGCAACGAAAACGAGGGGTTGGGCGGGCGATGCCTGCAGCGTATGGCTGATCGTGTCGATATTGGTCGATCCCGTGGCGCCAAACATCATTGCCACGCCGTAGAGGAAAAAGGCCGTGGCGAATGATCCCAGCAGGAAATATTTGAGCGAGGACTCGCTGCTCGCTGCCTCGTGACGCCGGAAGCCGGCCAGAATGTAGGTGGAGATCGACGAGATTTCGAGGCTAATGAAAATCAGGACTAACTCCACCGCCGACGACATCAGCGCTATGCCGACGGTACCAAAAAGAATCAGCGCGTAAAACTCGCCGGCGCGAATCCGCTGCACGGACAGATATTCGAACGAACTCAATATGACCACCGCGGCAATCGCAATGACGAGGACATGGAAAAAGACACTGAAGGAGTCCACGCGAACCATGTTCGAGAAGGCAAAACCCGGCGACTGCGCCATGAACCAGGTCGCGACGAAGGCAGCCAGCGTTCCGATAAATGCAACCACACCAGCAGTTCTTGGCCCGCGTTCCTCATCCACGATGGGATCGAGCAGCATGACGGCGATACCGAAGATGGAAAGGACGATTTCGGGAAGAATCCGAACATAGTCCTGGCCTTGAGGAACGATCTGCGGAATCGTCAGCAGCAGGGCGTGGAAGCTCGTTATTGTCATTGGCCCACCACCTTGCTGATGACTTCTCCGAATGGAGTCAACGCTGCGTGGACGGCGGGATCAATCGCTCCCAGCCAGAGAATTGGCGCAACGCCCATGACCAGGGCTGCCGCGGCACATGGCCACACCGCAGCTTTTTCGAATCCGAGCAAGTCTGGGAGCGAGTTGTTCACCGCATGCGTGACTTTTCCATAGAACACGCGTTGGTACATCCACAACAGATAGCAGGCACTCCAAATCACGCCTGTGGCGCCCAGGATTCCATAAATGGCGTGCGATTGAAAGGCACCGCTGAGGACGAGAAACTCGCCGATAAATCCATTGAGCAGTGGCAGTCCCACAGAAGCCAGAACAATGAAGAGAAACGAAGCGGCATAGATCGGCATAGGCGCCGCGAGGCCGCCGAATTCCTCGATCTCGTAGGTATGGCGCCGTTCGTGCAGAATTCCGGCAAGCATGAAGAGTGCGCCGGTGGAGACGCCGTGCGCGAGCATAACGAACATGGCCCCGTTCAAGCCTGCCTGCGTGAAGCTGAAGATGCCAAGAACCACGAAACCGAGATGGCTGACCGAGGAATATGCGATCAATTTTTTCATGTTCGGCTGCACCATCGCCACCAGCGCGCCGTAGATGATGCCGATCAGCGCCAATACCACGATCCACGGAGCATTGTGGCGCGACTGCTCTGGAAACAGGCCGAGGTTAAAGCGCAACATTCCATAGGTTCCCATCTTCAGCAGAACGCCCGCGAGAAGTACCGATCCAGCCGTGGGCGCTTCCACGTGCGCATCCGGCAGCCAGGTATGAAACGGGAACAAGGGGACCTTTACGGCGAAGGCGGTGAAGAATCCCAAGAACAGCCACTGGCCCGCGGCAGGAAAGTTAGGAATCGAGTTGATGTGATCTCTGATGAAGACGAAATCGAAGCTTCCGGTCTGAGCGTAGAGCCATATGATGGCAGCCAGCATGAACATCGACGCGATCATGGTGTACATGAAGAATTTGACGGCCGCATAGACTTTGCGTTCATGCCCGAAGATGCCGATCAGCAGCGCCATCGGAATGAGTGTCGCTTCCCAGAAGAAATAGAAAAGGAACAGATCGAGCGAGGTGAAGACTCCAATGAGAGCCGTCTCGAGGATCAAGAGAAGAATGAAGAATTCTTTCACTCGATCATGAACTGACTTCCACGAGATCAGAACACAAAGTGGAGTGAGGAAGGTCGTCAACACCACCAGCCACATGGAAATGCCATCGATCCCCATGTGGTAATGGATATTCGGCGAAGATATCCACGCTCTGTCGATCTCATACTGGAATCCTGACACTCCGCGATGAAAGCGAACGGGCAGGTGCAGCGAAAGAACAAAGGTGAGCAGCGAAATTACGAGAGCGAAAACGCGGATATCACGATCACGCCGCGGGAACAGTATCAGCAGCAGTGCTCCGGCGAGAGGAACGAATGTGACCAGGGTCAGAATGATCGTACTGAGCTTATCGCCGTTCACCGTCCCACCCCCAGCCAGACCATGTAGGCGATCACTACAGCCGATCCGGCGGCGATCCATCCGGCATAGGAGCGCAAATTGCCGGACTGCATATGGCGCACATTGTCGGAAACGTGACGAGCGCCTTCGGCGGCATCATTAATCGAGTCGTCGATAATCTTGCGGTCGACTCCCTTCCACAGCACGCTGGTGGAAACGCCGATCAGCGGCTTCACAAACAGGGCTGCATAGAATTCGTCGACGTAATACTTGTTGAGTACGGCTTCATAAAGGCCGTGCATTCGATCGGTAATTTTCTCTGGAAGTTCTGGCTTGCTCACGTAAAGCACGTAAGCCACGGTCGCGCCCGCGAGTGCGAGAATCACCGAGATCACCATCAGCAGAAGCTCATTTACTCCTGAGCCCTCGGCAATTTTCTGCGGATACTCCGATCCAAACACGGGCGCGAGAAAGTGCTCGAAATGATTTCCGATTCCCACCAATCCGCCGATGGTCGATAGCAATGCCAGCACAACGAGTGGACCAAGCATCACCCAGGGACTTTCATGCGGCTCGCCATGCCCATGTGCATCATCCCGGTGCAGGTCGGGACCGTGCACCGAATGAAGCTGCCCGTGCTCGTCGACGTGCGCGCCGCGGTAATCGCCAAAAAACGTCATGAAGAGCAGGCGGAACATATAAAAGGAGGTGATAAAGGCGGTGATCACCCCGATCAGCCAGTAAATCCAGCTGGTCTGGTATGCCTTGTAGAGAATCTCGTCCTTACTCCAGAAGCCGGCAAATGGCGGAATCCCGGAGATCGCCAGAGTTGCGATCCCCATGGTAAGAAAGGTCCACGGGATATAAGAGCGCAAGCCGCCCATCTTGCGCATGTCCTGCTCGCCGCCGATGGCGTGAATGACCGACCCCGCGGCCAGGAAAAGCAGGCCCTTGAAAAACGCGTGGGTCATGAGGTGGAAGATTCCCGCGGAGAAAGCGCCGACGCCGCATGCCATAAACATGTAACCGAGTTGTGAAACGGTGGAATACGCGAGAACTTTCTTAATGTCGGTCTGCGTGACCCCAATCGTCGCGGCGAACAATGCGGTGAGCGTACCGATGATTGCGACTATAGCTAAAGCGATCGGTGCCTTCTCAAAGATCACGTGCGAGCGCGAGACCATATAGACGCCGGCGGTGACCATGGTTGCGGCATGAATGAGAGCGGAAACCGGTGTGGGACCCTCCATCGCGTCCGGCAGCCAGACATAAAGCGGAATCTGCGCTGATTTGCCGCACGCGCCGACCATGAACAGAATGCCGATCGCGGTCAGCAGACCCGCGCCGCTGCTTTCAACCGCCAGCGGCTTCACCTGGTCGAATACTTGCGTAAAGTTCAGCGTCCCAAAATGCTGGATGAGGAGGAACAGGCCGATCAAGAATCCGAAGTCGCCGATGCGGTTCACGATGAACGCTTTCTTTCCAGCCGAAGCTGCGGAATCCTTCGTGAACCAGAATCCAATCAGCAGATATGACGCCAACCCGACGCCTTCCCAGCCGATGAACATTACCAGGTAATTGTTAGCCAGAACCAGCGTCAGCATGAAGAACATGAACAGGTTGAGGTAGGAAAAGAACCGATAATAGCCGGGCTCCTCCCACATGTATCCGATCGAATAAATGTGAATCAGAAAGCCGACGCCGGTCACGACCAGCAGCATCACGAGGGAAAGTTGATCGAGATAGAAGGCAAAATCGACGCTAAAGCTGCCGGAGCGAACCCAGTGGGCGAGATATTCCTGGTAGGGAAGCGGGATCGACGAGGCTCGCCAGGCCACAGTCAACGCCCAAAGGAAGGCCGTGCCAGAGAAGACGAGTGCGACCGTGCTCACTGCCGTCCGCGAGGACTTCCTGCCGAAAAACCCGTTGATCGCCGCACCCGCCAGCGGCAGGACCGGAATCAGCCAGAGACTGAGGTTGGGATTCATAGTTTCAGCAAATTCACGTGATCTACGTTGAGCGTCTCGCGGGTGCGGTAAACCGCAATGATGATGGCCAAACCAACGGCGGATTCCGCGGCAGCCACGACCATCACAAAGAAAACGAATACCTGACCGGCCAGCGCGTGCCAGTGCGCCGCAAACGCAACGAACGAAAGATTCACGCCATTGAGCATTAACTCAATCGACATGAAAATCGTGATAATGTTGCGCTTGATCAAAAATCCTGCCACACCGCAGGCAAAAAGGATTCCACTGAGCACGAGATAGTAAGAAAGCGGAACCATTAGTCGTTCACCTTCTGTTCGGTAGCAAGTTTCTTCGAGGGACCGCCTGCAGCCGGCTCGGGTTTACTCGCCAGAACTACCGCGCCCATGATGGCGATCAGAATCAGGATCGAAGTGATTTCAAAAGGCAACAGAAACTCGTGGAAAAGCAGCTGACCGATGGTGCTCGGAGCTCCGGGCAAAGCTCCCGCCGGAACCGCTTCCGTTTCGGAATAACGCAGGATGACCCACGCCACTAGAATGCTTCCCAGCAGCACTCCCGGAATACCGAAAATAATGGCCACGCGGCTACCCTCGGTACGTTCTTCGACTCCGGCATTTAGCAGCATGATGACGAATACAAACAACACCATGATGGCGCCTGCATAAACGATGACTTGCACCGCCGCGAGAAATTCCGCGCCCAGGAGCATGTATTCGCCCGCTAGCGCGGCCATCACTGCGATCAACGATAACGCCGCGTTGATCGGATGCCTCTGCGCGAGCAGATTGACAGCGCCAGCGACCGCGACCACGCCGAAAATCAAAAACAAAGCTAAGTGAATGCTGATCATCAATGATTGCTACTTACCACGCTACTGCGATTGCCGTCGCAATCAGGTTCACCAGCGCCAACGGCAACAGGAACTTCCATCCAAATGCCATCAACTGATCGTAACGGAATCGGGGTAATGTGCCGCGCACCCAGATGTATATGAACAAAAAGACGACAACCTTTGCTGCAAACCAGAGCACCGGTAATAAAGCCAGAACGACCTGCGGAGCCCCATGCGCTTGCAGCCATACATTTTCGTTGAAAGGGCTCAACCACCCGCCGAAGAAAAGCAGCGTGGCCAGGCATGCCACCGTGATCATGTTCGCGTATTCCGCCATGAAGAACATGGCGAACTTCATTGCGCTGTACTCGGTGTGGTATCCCGCGACCAGTTCGGTCTCGGCCTCGGGCAAATCAAATGGGATACGATTGGTTTCCGCATACGCAGCCATGAGATAGCAGAAAAATCCGATGGGCTGGAGAAAGAAATTCCAGCGCGGGATGAAGCCGAGAAAATATCCACCCTGCGCGTTAACAATGTCGCGCAAACTGAAACTTCCCGCGAGAATCAGCACGCCCACCAGCGACAGGCCGAGGGAAATCTCATAGCTCACCATCTGCGCGCTGGCCCGCAGGCCACCCAGCAGAGAATATTTGTTGTTGGAAGACCATCCGGCCAGCGCAACGCCGTAAACACCAATCGAAGTGACTCCCAGAATCAGCAGCAGAGCCGTATTTACGTCGGTCGTGATCTGCAGAGGGATGTTGTATCCGTCTATCGTGATATAGGTGCCGAACGGAATGACCGCAATCGAGGTGAGCGCGAAAATAACCGCGATCATCGGGGCCGCAATGTAAAGCGGCTTATAGACGTGCGGCGGCGTCAGGTCTTCTTTGAATAGGAATTTCAATCCGTCGGCGGCAGGTTGCAGCAGGCCGAATGGCCCGACCCGCGTCGGTCCCCAGCGATTCTGCATGTGTCCGACAACCTTGCGCTCGAGCCAAACCGTGTAGGCTACGGCCGTAAGCAGAACACCCAGCACGATCGCCGACTTCACGACTGAGGATACGATGTAGAGCCAAAGTGGCAACGCTTTCTTCCTCTTTAGTTCCTGATCTGCAACTGCAACTACTTGCGGCGTCCTGGGATGAACGTTGTGGAAACTAGTCTGCCGCGACTTCCGAATGCTTGACTTCATGACTTTCCAGGACCGACTTCAGGGCGCGCGAATAACGCCCCAGCGTTCCTGAAGTAAACAGATTGTCATTGGCCGGAATGACCGATTCCGGCTTGTGCTGCGCGCCCGAGCCGGTATTCGCTAACTCCGTGTGCTCGCTGTTACCCGCCAACAGATTGAGGCGCGAAATGTCGTATCCCGGAACCAGGCGCTGGATCTCGTCGAGAATCGCCGTGGGATCAAACGGACTGAGCTTGAGTTCCAATCCCTGTTCCTGCAGCCAAACCGCGTGACGATCAGCTTCGCCCGATTGTGCTCCGCGCGATTGGCCCATATCGGCCCGCGTTCCGCCCCCGAAGGGTACAAGCTGGTGAACGTCAAATCCCATTGCGTCAGCGATGCGCACAATCATCTCGAAATCGGTCTTCGTGCCGGAAACGTCCCCGGCCTTTTTTACGAGTTGAACATCGCCACAGGTATTGGTGAACGTCCCAGCTTTTTCGTAGGCGTTTGCGGCCGGCAACACGACATCTGCGATGATTGCCGTTTCGGTCGGGAACATGTCCTGTACCACGACGAAAGCTTTCGAGAATGCGAATGGGTCAATCTGCATGCGCTCTATCGGATTTGAGCCGACCACATGAAGCGCTTTCAGTTTGCCATCCTTGGCCGCTTGCACCATCCCCGGCAAATCCAATCCCGGAGCTTGCGGAATGTTGGCCCACTCGCGGTGAAATTCGGTGTTTCCCGTAATGGCGTGATATCCGGGCAGCAGATCCGGGTAGAGCCCCATGTCTGCCGCACCGCGTGAATTTGCATAATCCGCGAGGCAGATAAACTTGGCTCCCGCAATGCCCGCGCCGAACTTGATCAACTGCTGAATCGCACCGCCGCGAATCTCCGATCCAAAAATGATGATCAGATTTTGTTCGCCGCGAAGTTTTTCCCGCAACGCGTTCCAGGCGTCTTTCGTTGCTGCGGACGAAACCAGTGCATCCACCGATGAATCGTCGCCGCCAAGGAAAGCCGCCACTTTGTGTTCGGCACCTTGCGGAATCTGCAGAAAACCAGCCGCTTGCCTTCGTAGCTTGATCGATTTTGAGTTGATCACGTACAGCTTCGCCTGGTGCAGGCGAAGATTGTTGCGGATCTGCCATGCGAGCAGCGGATGCTGCTCCGTCGGATCATTGCCAATCAGCAGAATCGCCGGCGCAGTATAAACATCGGCCATGCTGGCCGTCGTATCGGGCTTGCCGCGAAGAGCAGCCGAAAATGCAGGGAAGTCGGCGGTGCGGTGGTGGTCGACATTATTCGTCTGCAGTACGACTCGCGCGAATTTCGACAGCAGATAAGACTCCTCATTCGTCGTCCGGTTCGAGCCGATCACCCCAATCGCCTGCCCGCCATCTTTTTCGCGAATCTCAGCGAATTTCTTGCCGACCAGTTCCAGCGCCTCTTCCCAGGTTGCGGGCGTGAGCTTGCCATCCTTACGAATGAGCGGCTGCTTGATTCGTTCTTCATTGCTCGCGAAATCAAACGCGTAGCGGCCTTTGATGCAAAGAAAATCCCCATTCGTGCCGCTTTTGTCGCGATTGTCGCCGCGCACGATCTCCATCCCGGTGTCGGAACGCCGCACGCCTAGTGTCGTTTTGCAACCGTCGGCGCAATGGGTGCAGGTTGTGCCGACGTGCTTCATTTCCCAGGGACGCGTCTTATAACGGTAAGCGCCAGAGGTGAGCGCGCCGACCGGGCAGATATCGATGCACATGCCGCACTCTTCGCACTCGAGGTGATCGCCGTTGTTTGGCGCGATTATTGAGCTCACGCCGCGGTTCTGCACGCCCAGCGCCCACACGTCCATGCCTTCGCCGCAGACGCGTACGCAGCGGTAGCACAGGATGCAGCGCGGCCGGTCGAAGAACACCACCGGCGACCACTGCTGCTCGTCGCGATGGTTCTTCGCCTCCATGAATTTGGACTCGGCAGCGCCATAAGAAAACGTCATGTCCTGCAGTTCGCACTCGCCGCCGGCATCGCAGACGGGGCAATCCAGCGGATGGTTCCCGAGCAGCAGTTCCAGCATTGACTTGCGCGCCTGCTTGATCTCGTCGCTCTCCGTGGTGACGACCATGCCTTCGCCGACAACGGTTGTGCAGGCCGTTTGCAGCTTGGGCATCTTCTCGATCTTCACCAGGCACATGCGGCATGCGCCCTGCAGCGAGAGATTCGGGTAATAGCAGAACGACGGCACTTCGATGCCCACTTTCTTGCAGGCTTCAATGAGCAACGTCCCCGCAGGTGCGGTGATCTTCTTGCCGTCGACAGTAAGAGTTACATCTGGCATTTAATTTGTTCGCTCAGTTGCTGTAAGACTGCTTGCGGATTGAAGGCAAATGCCTTGCGCCTGGCCCTTCCGAAACGCCGTGGTTGGGCAGGCCTCGAAGTCTCCCCAGTACCAGTGATTCCAATCGAGACTCTTCTCATCAATCGTCGCAGGAAGATCTCCTTCTACCCAGTACCTGTGTCTGTGCCTACCCGCCAGATCCAATCCGTATGGCCGCCGTTGTACAGACCCAATCGCCCTCTGAACCGAAAGCACTTTCCAACCACCGGGTTTGCAGTCCCCTTGCAAGTCGAAGCGACATCCTGCGCGGTGCTCGCTTCCACAGGCATCAACAAAATAAAGACGCAACGCAGCGCGCGCTTCATAGATGAAATCCTCAGTGCGCGAGCACTGGGAGCATCTCCACCGCGCCCTCTTTCTCATAGGGGCACGGGTGGCCGTCCAGGTGATCTTCAAATTCTTTTCTGAACTTTTTTACGAACGCGATCGTCGGCATCGCCGCCGCGTCGCCGAGCGGACAAAACGTTCGTCCCAACATGTTTTCCGACAGGTACTGCATGTTGTCGATATCTTTCTTCACCCCGCCGCCGTTATGAAATCGAATCAGCGTCTTCTTCAGCCAATCCGTTCCCTCGCGGCAGGGGATGCACCATCCGCAGCTTTCGTGCTGATAAAACTTCATGGTGCGCAGCGCGAATTTCACGATGCACTGCGCGTCATCGATTACCACCACGCCCCCAGATCCCAACATCGATCCGGCCTTTGCGACCGAATCAAAATCCATCGCAACATCAATTTCATCTGCCGTAAGGCACGGGCATGACGAACCGCCTGGAACAACCGCCTTCAAAGATCGGGCGTTCGGGATTCCGCCGCCAACCTCGTAGATCATCTTCTTAAGGTTGTAACCCATGGGTAGTTCGTAGACCCCGGGCTTGGCGATATTGCCGCTCAGGCAGAACAGCCGCGTACCACCGTTTTTCGGAGTCCCCAATTTCGCGTACCACTCGCCGCCGCCGAGAATAATGTGCGGGACATTGGCCAGCGTCTCCGCATTATTAATGACAGTTGGCCCTCCCCACAGCCCGACCACGGCAGGGAACGGAGGCCGGATCCGCGGCACGCCGCGCTTGCCTTCGAGCGATTCCATCAGCGCCGACTCTTCTCCCACCTCATAGGCTCCGGCACCGCCATGCCAATAAAGATCGAAATCGCGTCCGCTGCCGAAAATGTTCTTGCCGGCGAAGCCTTTGGCATAGGCGTCTTTGATCGCCTTCTGCATGATGTTCGACAGATAGCGGTACTCTCCGCGAATGTAGATGTAGCCGCTTTTCGCTCCGACCGCGAGGCCGGCGATCATCACGCCTTCAATCACGGAGTGCGGGTCGTGCTCGAAGATCAGCCGGTCTTTGCATGTTCCCGGCTCGCTTTCATCGCCGTTGCAGAGCACATATTTCGGTTTCGCCGATTGCTTGGGAACGAACGACCACTTCATCCCGGTCGAAAATCCTGCGCCGCCGCGGCCGCGCAGCCCGGAATTCTTGACTTCATTAATGATGGAGTCCGGCTCCATGGCGAGCGCCTTCTGCACGGCTTTGTAGCCGTCCAGTTCGAGGTAGCGGTCAATATTGGTCGCACCCAGGCCGAATCGCCGGGAGACGACCTTTACCTCGTCGGGATGGGAAACCAGATCAGCCATTTTCCTGATTTTATAATTTCGTGATCGGGTAATTTCGCAATTGAAAACCAAATCAGATATGAAGCCAGCTATAAGTTACAAAATTACCCGATTACCAAATTACAAATTCCTACTGTGTTCCTTTCTTTTTGTAATCGTCGAGAACCTTGTCCATTTTCTCCGGCGTCAGATTCTCGTGAAAGTTATAATTTACTTGCGCTGCCGGAGCCCAGCTGCAGGCGCCAATGCACTCCACTTCCTCAAGCGAGAACAATCCATCCGCAGTCGTGCCTTTGTGCCCAATGCCCAGCTTCTTCGCGCAATGATGCAGAATGTCTTCTCCTCCACGCACCATGCAGCTGATATTCGTGCACACCTGCACGTTGTATTTTCCGCGCGGCTTGGTGGTCAGCATCGAGTAGTAGCTGATCACGTTGCGCACTTCCAGTTCGGTCACATCGAGCCGCGACGCGATCTCTTGAATGACTTCGTCCGAGAGATATCCAACTTCGTCCTGCGCATAGAGCAGCGTCGGCACCAGCGCCGACCGCTTCGTCGGATAATGCGGCACCATCTCCGCAAACCGAGTTTCGAATTGCTCAGAAAACCTCACCTGTCGATCTCTCCCAGCACGATATCAATGCTTCCAATCGCCGCCACTACATCCGCAATCAGTTTGCCTTCGCACATCTTTGCCAGCGTCTGCAGGTTCGCGAAGCACGCTGAACGCATATGCACGCGGTAGGGTTTCGCGGTGCCATCGCTCACGATGTAATAGCCCATCTCACCGCGCGGCGACTCGACCGCCTGATAAACCTCGCCTGCCGGAACCTGGAATCCCTCGGTAATGATCTTGAAGTGGTAGATGAGCGATTCCATCTGCGTCTTCATTTTCTCGCGATCGGGCAAAACCACATGCGGCGCATCCGCTTTGATCGGACCTTCCGGCATGCCATCGAGAGCCTGGCGCACAATGCCGATCGATTCGCGCAGTTCCTGCACCCGGCATATGTACCGCGCGAACACGTCGCCTTCCTTCGCCACTGGTACCTTGAACTGAAACTTCTCGTAGCTCGAATAAGGCGTGTCCCGCCGCAGATCAATATCGATTCCGCTCGCGCGAAGTGTCGGGCCGGTCGCGCCCAGGGCAATCGCATCCTCCGCCGAAAGAAACGCCACACCCTTGGTCCGCATGCCCCAGATCGGATTTTCGGTCAGCAGGTTCTCGTACTCGTCCACTTTCTCGGGGAAGTATCCGGCGAAATCGCGCACCCGATCGAAAAATCCAAGCGGCGGTTCAAGCGCGATCCCGCCCACGCGGAAGTACGACGTCATCATGCGCTGCCCCGCGACCATCTCAAACATCTTCAGGATTTCTTCGCGCTCGCGGAAGCAATACAGGAAGACCGTCATTGCCCCAATGTCCATGGCGTGGGTGCCCAGCCACACGAGATGCGAATTGATGCGGGTCAGTTCATTCAGCAGCACGCGCAACCACTGTGCTTTCGGCGGAATCTCTAGGCCCAGCAACTTCTCGACTGCAAGCACATAGCAAAGATTGTTAGTCAGCGGGCACAGATAATCGATGCGATCGGTGAGCGGCACCACCTGCTGATAGAACTTGGCCTCGCAAGTTTTTTCGATTCCAGTGTGTAAGTAACCGATATCCGGCATCAGTCGCACGACGGTTTCGCCGTCGATCTCCAAGAGCACGCGCAGTACGCCGTGCGTCGAAGGATGCTGCGGCCCCATGTTCAGGATCATCGTGCGATCCTGGCCGGGCTCCAGAACGGGAGTGGGGGCAAGGTGTGCCATCAACGGTAGCCCTCGACCGGATAATCTTTGCGCAGCGGATAGCCTTCCCAATCTTCCGGCATCATGATTCGCCGTAAATAAGGATGCCCGGTAAAGCGGATGCCGAACAGATCGAAGACTTCGCGTTCAAAGTAATTCGCACCCGGCCATACTGGCGTCAGCGACTCGACCGCCGGACTCCCGCTATCGAGCTTTACCTTAAGCCGTACGCGCTCTTTTTTGGGGATCGAGAGCAGGTGATAGATAACTTCAAACCGGGGCTCCGACGGATACCAGTCCACGCAAGTGATATCGGAAAGGAAGTTGAACGGGCAAGCCGGATCGTCCCTTAGGAGTGCCGCAGCTTCGCGGATCGCAGAGCGGCGGACATAGATCGTCATTTCCTCGCGATCGAACTTCACACCCTGCACTGCTTGTGAGTTCCAGCCACGCAGCCGCGCCACGGCAGGATGGCCTTTCAGCTGTTCCAGGTCAGTGATCGGGGGAGTTGGCGGCATTAACGCTTCCCCCGCGCGGACGCCGTCTCACCCCAATCCAGAACGCCCTTCTTCCACACGTAGAAGAAGCCCACCAGAAAGATCCCGATATAAACCAGCATCTCCCACAGTCCGAAGCGTTTGAGGTCCCGTAGAATGATGGCCCAGGGATAGATGAAGACGGCTTCTACATCGAACAAGATAAACAGCATCGCCACCAGATAAAATTTGACGGAAAAGCGCTCACGCGAGTCGCCCACCGGGGTCATACCGCATTCATAGGGAGAAAGTTTCGCCCGGGTAGGTTTGCGCACTCCGATGAGCCAGGAGAGAACCACAATGCCAGCCGCAAGGGCACCCGCCATCACCATGTGGATGAGGAATGGGAGGTAGCGTGCGAAGTAATTGTCCGGCATAGGAGGAGGTATATATAATTCGCGCCAAGCGCTTAATTAAACATTCTAGAGTATGGGGTGTCGCTTAAGAGTGTCAAGAGAAGCGAGCGGCATTTTATGATTGTGTAATCGGGTAATTAAGGAATTGAAGATCGTGGAGGGGATGCCGTCACCCACCAGATGAGCGATTTTCAATTGCTAAATTACACAATTACCAAATTACAAAATTCCCTATGATTTTTGGCTTCAATACTGATGTCAAGCACGGAGACACGATCTACCACGTGCAGAGCGAGGCCCGCGAAAGCGAGCTGGTGCTGCAAACACAGGTCTTCGTTCGTGGCCGTTGCATCGGCAAGAAAGCGACCTCCTACGCGCGCGCTGGAGACGTTCCTTTGCCCGATACGCAGAAGGAGCAGCAACTTCGCGAACAGCATCGGCTGGTGCTCGATGCCATCCGGGAAGGGAAGCTCGATCAGGCTCTCGATCGCCCTGAGCCTGAAGTCCTCGCCGCCGTCAAAGAATTGGAAGTACACTGGCTGAACTCCGATTCCGTTCATGCCGACCGCAATCTCACCATGAAACTGAGGGTGACGGAAGGCGGCTCTGCTGCTGGCGGCGCGCGCCTCATCTTCCGCTTTGCCCGTCCTGGTGCTTCTCCTTTTTATACGCAGGCGGTAGCCGACTCCGGCGGCTCGGCCGAAATCTCGATCGAAGTGGAAGAGGCAGCCTTGCCCGATTCCTCACTCCTGGTGCAAGCCAACTACGAAGGCCGCACCGCTACCAGAAAATTCATGCTCCGCAAGGCCGAGTAATGAAGCTCCAAATCAACGGAGAAGAGCAAGAGGTCGGAGCTTCGTCCGTTCCCCTTACCGTCGCCGCCCTTGTGGATGTTCTCGGCATCAAATCCGATCGCGTGGCCATCGAACTGAACCGCGAAATCGTTCCCCGCGATCGCTGGCAGCAAACGCAGCTTCGTGAGGGCGATCGCCTGGAAATTGTTCACTTCGTCGGTGGAGGGGCAGAATGAGGGTCGGAACGCGGCAGTGATTTTCTCAAAATCCAGCTGAACATCGGGTCTAGGCGGCACATTCGGGAGAACTCTCTTAGTTACTAACCCCTTTCTTTTCTTTGCTTCATCCACAGCACCTCATGCCTAGAATATCTGAAACATTTTGCTCCAAGATTGTTTCAACGACTTTTGCGCGCTTATGCAGGATGGTTTTACATCGCGAGCGATCGTTGCTCTCACCGGTATCACGCCTCGCCAATTACAGTGGTGGGACGAGCGTGGCGTCGTGAAGCCTGATCGGCAAGGCCATCGGCGCCTCTATTCTTTTGACCAAGTCACTGAGGTCGCTGTCATCTGCCAACTACGTCGCAAGGGATTTTCCCTTCAAGGCGTGCGCAAGGTCATGCGCTTCCTGGATCGAGAATTGGGTAAGGGACTGGCCGATCTCTTGGGCCGAAATTCCGAATACCATCTGCTGACTGACGGTGCGCGGCTCTACCTGGAGACCTCGGCGCGGCAAATCATCGACATCTTGAAAAATTCCCGGCAGCCAATTCCGGCCGTGTGTCTTACCGACGCTGTGCGGCAGATTCGCTCGGAGGTCTTTTCCCGAAAGTCGAATACTTCGGTAACTACATTGAATTACCGTGGGCATGCTAAAAGAGCTTTGTAGCCTTGCAGTTAGGGATGATAGCAGTTGGATCGCTTGAAAATTGCATCTCAATACCAGCAAGCGGGAGGACGACATGGTCGGTGAGCTGGATGTCCTGAATGAGTGGATTCCGGAACAAATGCAGCCCGGCACTGTCTTTGTGCTGGAAAATGCCGGGGAAATCGGGGAAAAAGAAGATCCCTATTGGGCCGTCCTGTCATGCCCTTCTTGCGGCATGCTGGGCCTGATTACGCGGAAGCAAATTAACGGGCTCATTCCCGTAATCTGCGGGTCAGAGCACTGCTCCGCCCAATTCTTTATTCGCGATGCCGAAGTCGTCGTCCGCAAGCCCTTCTGAAGCCGCGCAAAGTCCTCTTCAAAGCAAACGCCGCCTTTCGAGGCGGCGTTTTCATTTCCCGAAACGGAGGACTATCGCGGAGCTTCTTCCAGTATTCCTTGCTCCAGCTTCTCCTGACACTCGATGCAGTGCCGTGTCCAAGGCACAGCTTCAAGGCGTTTGGCGTTGATTTCTTTTCCGCAGTGAATGCATTCGCCGAAGCTGCCTTCGCGAATCCGTGCGAGCGCTCCTTCCACCATGTACAGCAACTGTCGTTCATTGTTGCTTTGGCTGAAGAGGAATTCCTTGGTGTACGAGCTCGCAGCGCGATCGGCAATATCGGCTGCCGCCGTATCTTCGTCCGCCACACGGCCATCGGCCTGCGTGCGGCTCACCGTGCGGAGCAGTTCCTGATGCCGCGTCTCTAACCGTTTCTTGAATGTGTCGAGCTTCTTCTTTTCCATAGGTGCCTTCGTAAACTCGGCCCGCAACAAAAAGTCTTGGGACGCCACTAGCAGGCGTCCCTGTAGTTAAGGCCAAACGAAAATGATAAGCGCGAAAATTGAGATGCGTCAACCGCCGCAAGGTTGGCCCGGCGTGGGGCAAGTCACATCAAAATACTTGATCCGCAGTCTTAACAGGGCGCAGACTCATTCCCCGATCGTTTGACACAGAACATCCGTCGAGTCCGAGATGATGCCATCCAAGCCCCAGCCCTTAAGGCGAAGCATGTCTGCCGGGTCATTCACGGTCCACACCAATATCTTCTTGCCTGCATCCTCAATCCTTCGAACCAGGTCGCGATTCACGAGGTCATGGCGGGGAATCACGTAGTCAACTCCAAGCTCTTTCCATCCCCGCAACTGCTCTTTCGTCTCGCAAATCAAACCAAGCGGGATCCCTGCATCCGCAGCGCGCAGCGCTTGCAAGACCGAGCGAAGGAAGGAAGAAATCACATAGCCTTTTTTGGGTGGATGTTTCTTCGCAAGCTCTATGGTGGCTCTTTCCAGGCCGCTAATCTTTAGCTCGATATCTAAGAACGCCCGGTCTTGATATTGCGCAACAACATCTTCTAGTCGCGGAAGCCAATGCAACTGCCGGGCTTGGCTGCGTGCGATGTCAAGTTCACGCGATTGCGGATCGTGACAGATCACGGCCTCGCCGTCCGCGCTCATTCGCACGTCGAACTCGAAGCCGTCGCATCCGTCCGCCAGGGCGCGATCGAACGAAGGAAGTGTGTTTTCCGGGATGGACCATACCGCTCGCGCACCGCGATGCCCAAGCAGCAACGGACGACTCTGTTGTTCAATGCGTTTTCCCATTCCGAGCCGTTAGCCAAGTCAGCTACGGAGTTTGTCGTGATCTCGGCATGATGTTCACCGAATAAAGCGGATGAAGAAAATCATGTAGTACGTAGATCTGGTCGTTCCAGGGCTCGGGATGCACCCGCATCCATCGCAACAGGTGAAGCGGGCAAAGTTTTACATCTGTCCGCTGCTCGTTGAACTCGCGAATCGCACATAGCTCCCCTGTCCATGGATTGTGGCACGCGAATTCTGGATACACTATGTCGTCAAAATAGCAATACACCCGAGGCAGGCGGGTAGGGTGCGGCAAATCGAAGGCCGCAAGGGCCTGCGTGGTTGAACTGTAGTAGTCCAGATCGAAAGCAACAAACCCTATGGGATCAGCTATTCGCAAGAGGCTCTGAACAGTTTCACGAACATCGCCAATTACTAGCTGCGTTGCTGGGCCCAAGCGTTCTTTAAGGCGTGCCTGGTCCATCCTATAAAAGCCCTTGGCCCAAACGTATGGTAAGTCTCGAAAATCGGCGGCGTCCGGCATGCCTTCTCCTGTGTCAAAGCCGAAGACCGAAATTCGGATTCCGAAATGCCGAGCGACTTCGAGCGCGATGTTCTCCAGAGCGAGCAGGCCGTCACCCTCAGCGACTCCAAACTCTATGGCAGAAATGCCACCCAAACCTAACAGCTTGGCTTGCTGGGCAGCATGAAATACTCCATAGGCATATTGCGGGCGAGACCAGGCACCGTAGCGCGTGCGTAAAGC
Source organism: Verrucomicrobiia bacterium (assembly GCA_035523795.1). GTDB lineage: Bacteria > Acidobacteriota > Terriglobia > Terriglobales > Acidobacteriaceae > Sulfotelmatobacter. The sequence goes on from DATKQB010000088.1 coordinate 25,338, forward strand.
CACAGACCCGACGGGAAACCGTCGCCAGAGCGATATAGCCTTAGGCACAGCAGTAACGGATCGAAGAAAAAGGTCGCTAACTAGATTCATGCTGGATGCAGCCGTAGGGAAGCTTGGTTGTGGAAATTCGTATTATACGAATTCGCGAGCCGGTTGCGCCCGCTCCGATAAACCCATCTTCTTTCCCATGGAGCGGATCGGGTACCTCTCTTCAGTCGAGATCGAAATCGCGAATCGGCTTGCCCGTGTCTGGGGTCTCTTTGGCCTTCTTCAAGGCTTCCTGAAACTTCTTTTCAAGAAGGTCAGATGCATGTTTCTGGGCTTCTACCGATTGCTGAAAGATCGATTCGCGCCGGCTATCTTGCTCGCGCATGGCTTTGGCGGCAGCTTCCATGTCACTGAAGGTTTTCGGTTTCACTGCCGGAGTATGCGCAATCACCGCTCGCGTAGCTGTATCGACCTTTAAGACCGCATTGCAGCAGGGACAAGTCACTTCGAAATTTGCTGGAGTCTTCGCCATTTGAGCGAATCATACCGCAAAAACTGCTTATTGGGGGAAGGTGCTGACCTAGCGACGCAGTCTGATAGGAAAGATGTGAAACAGGTTCAGCATTTCCCATCCCAGCAGGATGATGGAGATCACGACTACCAACACCGCCATCAGTTCACCAAACGAGAGGCCGCGTCGCGAAGGCTCAAACCGTTTCGCCGCCAGGCTAAGGATGTTCAGCGTCGCAAAGCCAAAGACCACGGCCCAAAGAATGTTATACAGGTCTTCGCGCGACGCGCTGCGATACAACAGACCGGCAGCCAAGGCGGCGACGGGCACACGGGTGCCGAGCTCTCCTTTCGGGGATCCTCCGGAGATTATCGAGAGTGCTTGGTTCAGAGCCATGCGTCATGCGCCTGCCAGTCAGCGCAATAAAAAATCGATATTACACGCCACCTGCGTGCCCCTACTAACAGTTTGTGCGCGACAATTCAATGAGGAAGCAAGTAAGGCAACGGATTGGTTAGTATGGATCGATGGCCCGTCCGCGCTTCCTCTTCTTTGACGTCGGCAACACGCTGCTGTTTCCCAATCGTGCCAGGATGCTGGCGCCATTGCCGGAAGAGCATCATCCAACGCTTGAGCAGTGGCAGGCCCTGGAACGGCGCACCAAGCGCGACTTCGATGCCGGCATGATGGCGGGCCAGGTCGACCATGGATTCTGGTGGACCTTTCACAGCTACCTGATTGACGGACTCAGGAAAAAAGACATTCCGATCCATAACGAGGATATGGTTCGCGACTCGCTGGTCGAGAACACTCGCATTTCCGCCAACTGGGATCAGATTTTACCGGGCACATTCGAAGCTTTGCAGCGTTTGAAGCGGGACTACGAGATTGCCGTGATTTCGAATGCTGACGGCAAGATTGACGCCGTGCTGCGGCGCTGCTGCATCGGTGACTGTTTTGCCACTATCACGGATTCCGGCATCGTCGGCCACGAGAAGCCACATCCCGCAATTTTCGAAGCGGCGCTGCAGGCGATGAAAGCCGATCCGGCTGATAGTCTCTACGTCGGCGACGTGTACTCCGTGGACTACGTCGGCGCGACGAAGGCCGGCATGCAATCCCTGCTGTTTGATGTTGCCGGAGCGTACCGCGAGAGAAACCTTCCGCGAGTCGAATCGCTCGACGAACTGCAACGCTGGCTGAACAGGTAATCGGGAGAAGCATAATGTTCGATTCCACTCGTTTCTTCATTTTCTTGAGTGCAGCATTGCTGCTGGCCATCGCCCCTGGACCGGGCATGCTCTATGTGCTGGCGCGCAGTCTCGCGGGTGGAAAACGCGAAGGCATTCTCTCAGCGGCCGGAACGTTTCTGGGCGGTATGGTTCACGTGGTAGCAGCGGCGCTCGGATTGTCCATTGTTTTGGCGGAATCGGCCGCTGCTTTTGCCGCCGTGAAATACGTCGGTGCGGCTTATCTGTGCTTTCTGGGCGTGGGGATGATTCTGGACGCGCGGAAGGATAGGGGCGGACTTTCCGTCGAGCCCACGCTCGCACGGCCGGTTCGGAATCCGCTGTGGCAAGGGATGGCGACGGAAGTCCTGAATCCCAAGACAGCTCTTTTCTACCTGTCATTCATTCCGCAATTTGTCGATCGCAGCGGCGGACATGTCTTTGCCCAATTCGTGATATTAGGAGCGATCTCCGTCAGCATGAATACCACTGCAGACTTGCTAGTCATCGCTCTGGCTGGGCCGTTGGGAGAGAAGATTCGCTCGTCAGCGAAATTCCGTCGCCGGCAGAGAACCGTGACGGGCGCAATTATGATCGGGCTGGGAACGTATCTGGTTGCGGGCGAGGCGAAATAACCGCTAAAGTTCGAGCACTTGATGATCGTGGCAATCGGTGTGAATCGACTGGTAAATCTGATCGAGAAGTTCGCGACCGTAGCGAGCCAGGAAGTAAATCCCGCCAACGGACCGCTCCTGAAGCCCTTTCTCTGGGTATAGCGCGTTGATCAATGTTTCCGCGTGACGCGTGAGCAGTTCGCCCTTCTGCGCCTCGGCTCGGGCAGCCTGCGAATGCAACTTTTCCATCTGATGCTCCATCTTAGAGCGGGCAGTTTCCGCGGCATCCACAAGCGTGCGGTCGAGCTTGGAGAGCTTTTCCTTAATCCTGGAGAGATTCGCCTCCAGCGATTTGCTTGCTTCGTCAAACGCCTGTAGCAAGTCTTCCGGCAGGCTGTGACTGGCGAGTTTCTGGCGCAGCGATTCGAAATCCCCGAACACGTCCAAGACAGTGAACTGATAGCGCTCAAGCAGACGCTGCATCTTCGGCTCAACGATGGTGGCTGAATACCGTGGCAGGACGGGAGTGATGCGGCCCAATAAGATTCTATAGACCACCCCGGCTTGCGCGAAATAAGCGGCCTCCGCCGCGCCGCCGGTATACGCCAGTGTGGGCAAAAGATAATCTTCGATGACCGGTCGCAGCAGAACATTGGGGCTGAAGTGTTCCGCTGCAGAATCGACACGGCGTACCAGTTCTGCCTGCGAAATCCTTTCCGGGGCATCTTCGCCGCCAATGACAAACTCAGCGACGTCGCTCTCGACTCGACGGTGAATCGCAGTGCGCGCCCCGTCATGCATGGTGAAAAGCAGCACTGACGATTCGGTCACCTTGACTTGCTGGTGGTATCCGGCGGCTTCAAGAGCACGCCCGCGCGCCAGCAGTTCCTCAGCGATTTCGCCAGCCCGTTTTACCGCGCTCACATAAATCGGCTTGGCGATGCGATGAAGCTCCGCATCGGACGCATCCAGTACGATTACGCCGTAATCACGGAACACGCTTGCATAAAGGCGCGCGAAAGCCGTACCAAGAGATTCGCCTGGACGATAGCTCTCACGCAGAAGGTGCGTTGCTTCGACGTCCCCCAGTAGATTCGCAGCCTGTTCAATGGCCACGGCGATCTCATCGTTCAAGAGCACAGAACTCACTGGCGCACCCGAACGACCGTGGCTGGAAGTTGTGATCGTTTGCAACCTGCCGTCGGCCGTTGGCAGGCCAACGTGATTCACTTCGGCGAGATCGTGATCGTAGGTAGCGAGCCAGAAAACCGGAACAGTCTCCACTCCCGCACGCATGGCTTCTTCGGCGAGCTTGACGGCGCTGAGCGCCTTGTAGATCGAGAACATCGGCCCGCCAAATAGGCCAACTTGCTGCCCGGTGACGATCGCGGCCGCGCCATGGCGGAGTCGTTCGATGTTGGCGAAGGTTTTCTCAGAAGCGTTCCACGACCGATTTTGGCGTTCGAGGATCTCCGCGACTCGCCCACGGCGATCAGCCGGGTAATCGATGTGCGCGGACTCGTCCTTAAGCCATTCGGCGAAATAAGGGGAGCGCGGATAGAACTGCTGAACTTCTGGCGAATAGGCGAGGTAATCGGAAAAAAGCCGGGTAGTATGCGGAATCTGGGAGAAGGGGAGACAATGTGCCTTCACCGGCAACGCTCCTCACAGAGGTCAGTGCGGAAGCAGTTTGCCGGCTCAGGACTCATCATTTTCATTTGGACGCGTGAGGCCATGCATTGTAACCGATGGAACTATCGGACGGAATCTCCCAGCGCGCGCCTTAGTAGAGATGGCCTCAAGTGCTGCGAGGATGCAAGATATGATGAGCTGTCTCCGCGATGGCGGGGGCAGCTGGGCCGCTCCCTTGCAACAGACGATTCTCTCTGCCTAGGCCAGCTTCCGGGTGCGGGCGCGTCCTATTGATTCTGAGCCGTGCGAGATCCAGCTGAGTTCGGTGCTACGTGGGCAATCTTTTCCTGCTCCGCCCTGAGGAGTTGCACACCTTCCGCGAATGTCAGATTTTCTGGAACGCGACGGAAATCGCTAAGAACTTCGTCTGAGATCATGCTGAGATTCTTGACCAGCAGAATTTTGCCGGTGATGTCCAGGTTCATTCGGGTAACTTCCCACGAATTGTCGCCGACGTCGGCCTGCGCAACCAGGAAATGTCCCCCTTTGTCGAGCCGGCCGAGAAGTCCCCAGCCGAAGTCGACATCTTTAAACAGGGTCGCATCGATCTCTGCCAGGCGCTTGACTTTGGGATCGATAAGCAAAAATCCTTGCATTCCGCCCAGCACCTGCAGCTCGCGCGTCGGAGGCTGATAAGCCGGATTAGGCGAGAACTTCAGCTTCGTAAGCTCCACGCCGGCTGCGCCCAAAGCGGGCGTGCCCTGAACGGTTCCATCGTACTGATAATTGAATGCATAGGGGAGCGCTTTCACGATGCGTACCGAGCGTTCCAAATCTGCTTTCTCGTTAGCATGTTTCTTCTGCAACTGATCCGGGTTTTTCTCCAGCCATTGGAGATGGCCATCCTCGGTTTGCATCTGCTGCTGCGTAAGCGGAGAACCGTTCACCGCAACCAACATGCCCGCCATCGCCTCTTTCGTTTCCACGTAAATATGGGTCTGCGTTCCTTTCGACGTCTTCTTGAGCGAAGTGAACATGTGCTTGAGGCTAGGGCTGTTGTCGGCCGCAATCTCGTTCTGGACGACCTCTTTCACGAGTTGATCGGCCGACTCCTGGGGCGGACCGCTTTGCGTTGGGCGGTTTTCATTTCCTTGAATCGCATGGGTGGCGGCGCGGAGCGGCGCCGAAAAAATCGGAAGCAGGCTGGCGGGCACGAAAAATATCAGAGTGATGTATGTGACCGCTGCTATGACCCGCCGAATTGGGGACCTTCGCTGCGAATTCTCCATCCTTTAGAGTTAGTGTAACAATCTCGGCAGGGGGTTGTTTAGTCTCCCGGCTTGCCGCCTGCGCGCGCCCTGCGTATAGTCATAGGCAAGCGTTTTCCAGCCACTTGAATTTTGCCACCCCCAAAGTTGTGTGGTCGAGAGGCATTTTGCTGGAAGGAGAACATCGCATGAGCGCTCCGTTGTCAGCCGATCTGGCGCAGATTGGCAAGTCTGTGGTGATCAAGGGCGAGCTGTCGGGCAGTGAGGACCTCTACGTCGACGGTAAGGTGGAGGGCAGTATCGCTCTCAAGGGAAACAGCTTAACGGTCGGGCCCAACGGCCAAGTCAAGGCCAACGTGGAGGCCAAAGGCATTATCGTGCAGGGCAAGCTCGAGGGAAATGTTCAGGCCAGCGACCGAGTGGAGTTGCGCAAATCGGCCATGGTGACCGGCGACATCACCACACAGCGCATTTCCATTGAGGAAGGCGCCTACTTGAAGGGCAAAATCGATATACAGGGCCGAGCCGAAAAGGCTGCAGGAAAGTAACTCCTCAGAATGCGGAACCCGATTTAGATTAATGGCATCAGTCACTCAGAATTTCATGAAACTGTTTCGCGGTTCTTCCAGCGAGTCAGAGATCAAGCCGGCAAATGCCGAACAAAAGCTCACCCGCCGTTCGAGTGGACTGGGCGAGCTGGCTCGCGCATGGGACGTCGATACTCCGCTTTGCGTTCTTGATCTTGGTTCGACTTCACCCACCAACATTCGCTACTTCACCGAGCGCAGCCACAGAATCTACAGCGAGGACCTGCTGGTGGCTTCGACCGATCCGAACCTGGTGACTAAGGACGAGGAAGGCAAAGTGATTTTGGATAGCAGGAAATTCCTGGCCGACAATCTCGTCTATCCCGCCGCGCACTTCGATTTCGTGCTTTGCTGGAATTTGCCCGATTATCTCGATGAAAGCCTGGTGCGCCCCGTCATGGGGCGTCTTTGGTCCGTGCTCAAGCCGGGAGGCATGCTGCTCGCCTTCTTTCATACCAAGGATGCCGGCCCCGATTCACCCTGCTACCGCTTCCACATCGTCGACAAAGACACCTTGCAGATGCAACGCATCATCCTGAAGCGCGAAGCCCGCCGCGGCCCAACCGGCGCGGTTCACACCGCGATCACGGACGGCTTCCGCCTGCAGCGTGTATTTAACAACCGGCATATCGAGACGCTTTTCCGCGACTTTGCCTCGATCAAGTTCTTTCTCGCAAGGGACAATGTGAGAGAAGTGCTGGTGGTGAGGTAAGCAAACAAATCCACTGCCTACAACGGCTGGCTGCTGGAAACCCGCGTAATCTTGCCCTCGAATCAACCTGAACCTAAAGTAGCAGTAGGTATACCGTCTTGAAGCTCCGAGCCAGAACTCGCATTAGCGATTGGGGTATTGATGGGATTTGCGTGCCTTCTCTTTCTGCGAGGAGTGCTCCTCATTGCTGAAGACTATTCCCGCCCCGAGGTCGGGAGGGCGGGGAATACGGTCGGCTTGATCATCACTGCGCTGCTGGCGTGTGCCTCGGCTTTCGAGGCGTATCGATTCCTGAATTTCTTCTTCGCCGAGCGTCAAATGCGTCGTGCATTAAGGCACTTCAATTGATTTTCTGGACCCTCCACACAATCACTCCCATGCGATAGAGAAACGTCCGCGAGAGTTCGACGCGACGGCCGTCGCCAGCAGGGATGATTTGCCGCATCTCTTCCGGCGTGTAGGCGCGCCGCACGGAGCGCACACCGTCCACCCTTGAAATGTAGCTGCGCATCAGCGGGAATCCTGCATACACCAGCGCCAGATGTATTGGGCTCCGGATCAGATCGTTGATCAGCACAGCCACCCGGCTCACGCGCAGCGCCTCGGCAGAAAACCGCTTCAGATCCGGCGGTTCCAGATGATGCGCAAACAAGCTGCAGCTCAGGAGATCAAAAGAATTATCGGGAAAAGGAAGCGCCAACGCGTCGGCAACGACTGAGTGCGGACTGGGAAGCAGGTGAGAGCGCAAGCGATCCAGCAGTGTGACGTCGAGTGTGATCCCTTTGCGCGAAAGTTGCCGGGCTGCAACCTTGGGGACTTCGCCATACCCGGCGGCAACTTCGAGAATTGAAAAATGCCGCTTGCCGGTTTTTTCGACGACGCGTTCGATTAGCTCCCGCGTGGTTGTGACCCCGCCAAACCAGCGGTTGATGCGGTTCAAATCTCGTAAAGAGGCAGCGCGCTCGTCGGGAGGGCAATCATTGGAGTCAAGGATTTCCTGCCGGCTCACGCGCTTCATATGATTTCTTAATCCCTGAAATCAAAGACGACGGAATCAATCAAGAGTAGCCGGAAAGCTTTGCAAGGTTGTCAGTATTTTGTCGGACAGCCGACCCCACTCCGACGGCCCGAGGTCAACCGTCTAACGGCTTGCAGTTCAAGCCAGCCTCAGGCGGCCGGTTTCGAGGCATAGGACCAATCCTCGTCCCACTTTCCCAGCACGAATTTCCCATTTCCAGCCGCATCGCGCTCATACCCCAGAACCGCCAGCCCATCATGAAATGCGCGTAAGAAATCATTCCGATTGTGTTCCTGCACTCCCTGCGCTTTCGTGCGAGTTTCCGGCGCTCCTTTCCATTCATAGATCTGCGCGGGGACCGGAATCTCAACTTGCCGTTGAAACGATGGATTCTTTCCTGTTCCCAGCAGCGTTTCCACCCGCTTCGAGTTCAACCACCACTCGGCAATCAGCCGATCGCTGGGCAAGCCTCCCTGCAAAGGCGAAGAAGTGATGCCGTATTGATTGATGTTGTAGCGCCGCATAATCGCGCCCAGTTTTTCGATATTCAGGTATGCATTCTTGATTTCCAGCGGATCGAAGGTCCACTCGATCAGTTCGATTCCACGCGCGATCGCGTCCTCACGCTGCATCAGCTTCAAGCGCCGTCCGAGCCCCCCGTTGCGATACTCTTTGCGCACCGCCAGCATGTGCGAGTGCAGGTAAACATGCCCGGAGCGCGTGCCGGGGATGGACAGCGCGAACCCCACCATATTTTCGCCATCGAATGCGCCCATCACCTGCCCGCCAATTTTCTCTGCGACCACGAACATGCGCAGCGGCACCAGTTCAGCGTCAGTAAAGTTCCACACTTCTTTCTGCAGAGCGACGCAGGCTCGCATGTCTTCAAATCCCTTACAATTCCGCACCACAACGGAATCACCCGTCACGATCGTTTCTCCTCCACTTTGGCTTGTTGCCACAAAGATTCCAATTCTTCCATGCCTGCCTGTTCGGCAGAACGTCCACTCGCGCGCAGGCGCTCCTCCATCCACTGAAAGCGCCGCTTGAACTTGCGATTCGTCTTGCGCAACGCCGATTCCGGATCGACAGCAAGATACCGGGCTACATTCACCAGCACAAAAAAGAGATCGCCAACTTCATCCTCTAGCCGCACCTGCAACGCCTCGGGAACGACCGTCCTCCCCGATCCCGCCACACCGCGGCCTTGCGGCCTCGGCCCCGGCTCGGGATAGTGCTTCAACTGCTCTTTCAGTTCTTCGGTCTCTTCGCGAAGCTTATCAAACAGACTCTCGATGTCCGGCCAATCGAAGCCCGCCTGCGCGGCCCGCGAGTTGATCTTCTGCGCCTCCAGCATGGCCGGCATGGAAGACGAGATTCCGTCGAGAACGGATCGTTTCCCTTGCGGCTTGTCTTCTGGCGCCTGGCGCTTCTTGCGCTCTTCCGCCTTCAACGCTTCCCAGTTTCGCTTCACGTCGTCGGCCGTGTCGGCCTTCACCTTGCCAAACACGTGCGGATGACGGTCGATCAGCTTGGTCGAGAGACGATCCAGCACATCATCGATCGAAAACGATCCCTGCTCGTTGGCGATTTCTGCATAAAACAGAACTTGCAGCAGCAGATCTCCCAGTTCTCCCGCCAATTCGGGCCAATCGCGATTGTCGATTGCCTCCAGCACCTCATAGGTCTCTTCGAGCGTATAAGGCTTGATGGAATCGAAGGTCTGTTCGCGGTCCCAGGGACACCCGCCGGGCGCGCGCAGCCGCTCCATAATGGAGACGGCGCGTTCAAAACGCTCTCCTGTAGTTGGCATTCGGCAATCCACTGTAAATGACCGCCATCGCATGAGGCAATGCGCGCGAGTAGTTTCTCCGCCAACCGGCATTGCGCGATCAGCATCCTAACCGCAGCCAGTTACTGTTTTGCTCGGGTTCATTCGGGGTCTGTCCGCGTCGATGACTCAATTCATTTCATTCAGGAGAAAATGCAATGCCAGCCGGTAATCTGCAAGGAAAAAAAGTCGCCATTCTTGTCGCCAACGGATTCGAGCAGATCGAACTGCTCGAACCGCGAAAAGCGCTCGATCAAGCGGGCGCAATCACGCAAGTCGTCTCTCCCGAGGGCGGAAAAGTAAAGGGATGGAACATGAAGGAATGGGGCAACGAAGTCCCGGTTGATGTTCCCCTCGAGTCGGCGAACGCCGGCGAATACGACGCCCTGCTGCTCCCCGGCGGAGTAATGAATCCCGACCATCTGCGCATGAATCCGGAAGCAGTCGACTTCGTGCGCAAGTTTGTGGATACAGGCAAGCCGATTGCCGCGATCTGTCATGGTCCGTGGACGCTGATTGAGGCGAACGCGGTTAAGGGCCGCACGATGACGTCGTGGCCATCGCTCAAAACCGATCTCAAGAACGCCGGCGCGAACTGGGTCGATCAGGAAGTCAGCCGCGATGGCCAGTTCGTTACCAGCCGCAAGCCAGACGACATTCCTGCATTCAATCGCGAGATGACTCAGCTATTCGCCGAGGGTACGCGCCGCTCGGTGGAAAGGCAGCGCGAACCGGCATCGACAAGAAAGACAGCGTAGCTCACCGGATCCCCGCATCAGGTCCGGTTCGGCCCTGGAAACTATGGGCTGAGCCGGACTTTTTTCGTGCGAATTCGAAAACAAGCCAGTGTGCTGGGTCGAAGCCACCTTCGACTGGTTACTTTCGGCATCATCTGCTTGGGTACTTTTCTGCCCATCCGGAACCGGGCCTTTGTGGACTCTCGTCATCTTTGTCGTCCGTCCGGCAAAGAGTGACAATAAGAACGGTACTCGTGTACCCGATTTGGTTCGATGTGTAGGTTAGCTTCAGGCATGGCATTAGCTCTCAAACCGCGCCCTTCGCTGGAAGCGCAGCACTTTCACGTCATTGTGATTGGCGGAGGGATCAACGGTGTCGCCCTTGCGCGCGAATGCGCGCGGGCCGGCAAGCGCACGCTGTTAGTGGAACAGAATGATTTTGCGTCTGGCGTGACCAGCCGCTCGACGCGCATTATTCATGGCGGAATCCGCTATCTGGAGCACGGTGAACTCGACCTGGTCCGCGAATCCGTTCGCGAGCGGGAGCGCCTGCTGCGAGAACGCTCACACCTGGTTCATCCTCTGCACTTTCTCTTTCTCCTCAATGAAAAAAGCCAGCGCAGCGCCTTGAAAGTTCGCGCTGGCCTCTGGCTCTATCAGCGCATCGCCGGGAAAAAGGCTGGAGACGTGGGCGAGATGGAACTCAAACGCATCGAGCGTGCGTTGGATGCTGGCCATCAATGGTCGATTCTCAACTATGAAGACGCGCAGTGTGAATTTCCCGAGCGCCTGGTCGCGGAGTGGCTTTCCGAGGCTGCCGAAGCGGGAGCTGTTATGCGCAATCATTGCGAGGTCTTGGCCGTCGACGTCACCCAGGGACGTGCCCGCGGCGTTCTGCTGCGCGATCACGTCTCCGGGAAGGATCAGCGGGTCGATGCCGCCTGGATTTTCAACTGTACCGGTCCTTGGGCCGACCGCATCTGCGCCCGCTCTTCAGTTCGCACGCCCAAACCGCTGATCGGCGGGGTCCGCGGATCGCACATCGTCCTTCCACGTTTTCCGGGGTCACCCAGCGCTGCCGTCTACTCGGAGGCTTCCGACGGGCGTCCGGTTTTCGTCGTCCCTTGGAATGATCAAGTTCTCGTCGGCACGACCGAAGTTCCGGACTCGGGTGATCCGGCGAAGACTGAACCGTCGAGAGAAGAAATTCAATATTTGCTGCAAACCGTATCTCAGTTATTCCCCAAGGCCAAACTTTCGACCCGCGAAATCAAGTACGCGTTTGCCGGAGTTCGGCCTCTGCCTTATTCGCCTTCGGAAAAGCCATCCGCGATCACACGGCGTCACATTTTGCATGATCACAAGGAAGATGGCGCAGCCCGCATGATCTCTGTGCTTGGCGGTAAACTCACGACCGCGGCTTCGCTGGCGCGGGAGTGCGCGCGCAAAATTGGAATCAATGTCTCAGAATCGAAAGCCATTGCGGTTGGGCCGGGCAGGTCGCTGGATCCGCTGATGGATCAGGAGGTGCTCGATATCGCCGAAGCCGGATCCATTAGCGAGGAGTCGGCACGAGGCATTGTGGAGTGGCACGGCAGGCGCGCCCGCGAGATCGCTCGAATGGCCCTGGTAAGCGCGGATTTGCGCGCGCCGATCTGCCCGCACACTTCTCATATTGTCGCGGAAGTCGTCGAGGCGTATCGCGGAGAATTCGCAATCACACTGGCCGACGTTCTGTTGCGTCGCGTTCCCGTCGCGCTGGGGCCTTGCTGGTCCGAGTCCTGCAGCCGCGAGGCAGCTCTTCGCATCGGTGCCGTCCTCGGTTGGAATGAACAGGCCCTCGGAGAAAATCTCGAATCGTTTGAAACGGAGCGAGCCGCTTTTCAGCGCCGCCCTGCGCGTAATTCCGCGGCATTCGAAGCCGCCGCCGACTAACTGGAAACAGAATGCGGTCAGCTTTCCTCGGATCGTCCCGTCCGGCACCCTGCCTTTTCGGTCCCGGCGCACATGCGCTTGACTGCGTGCCTGCTGAATCGCATCATGCTATTGTGCAGTGACGGTGAAGGAGTTCACCGACAATCGCTGTCTACCTTAAGCCGGGAACAGCTGATGACTCCTGACAAGCAGGCCCTTGTCGGAGTTTCCGGCAAGAACCGAAGAAAAAAGCAAATTCAGAAAGGTCACGGCTGGCGCTGTCGGCCGGGATTCTGCGACATAAACGATGAGTGACTTGATCCTCTACCGAACGGAAGAATCGCGGGCGATTGCGCAGCGTGTTTCGCGAAGGAAGTCTTTTCTTCTTTGTGGACCAACTGGTGTAGGCAAGACGCTCATTCTTCGTTGCGTTATGAAGAAGACGCCTGCCGTTCTCTATTGTCCGAGCTCTTCAAGCACTCAGGCGGTGTTTCGCAGTGTTGCGCAAGGCCTGCTGGCAAGCAGCGCGCCGCGCGTTCTTCGGGCCTGCCGAGACAGGGATGGCGTTCTAGGGAAATCGGCAGTTTCGCTAAGGGGCATCGTCATGGATGCCTTGCGCGAAGGTGGCTACTCAGTTGTTTTAGACCACGTGGAGCGTCCGTCCCGCAACTTTGCTGTGACCATTCGGGAGATTATGGGCTGGTGCTCGACTCCCGTGATTGCCGTGGCGCGGTCATACCACATGGAGGACACTGGATTCCTCCAGCCGTTGTATTCCGATCGCCACGATCGGTATGAATTGAAAAATTTCGATCTAGCCAGTGCCGAGCAATTCGCGAAGGAGATGGTGAAACAGGCTGGACTCTTTGCTTCGAACATGTCTGAATTTATCGGAAAGATTCTCGAACTGAGCGAAGGGAACCCCGGAGCGATTCTATCGATGCTGCGGATGGCCAAGTACCCGAAGTATCGCATCGACCAGCACATCAAGATCTCTCCTTTGTACATCGACTTTCGACTGAACTGGTCCCATTGACTTGAAATTTGCCAGTTGTCATAATCGGCGTGGGTGTTGGAGTTCACCTTTAACCGCCCGTCTCGGGCAGATGACTCCTACGAAGAAGAAGGAATTTCTCTTGGTAGGGGTTTTGCGCTTCCGTTTTTCCCCGCCAATTTCTGGATTCCAAGAGATTCCTCACTTAACCGATCACATGTGAACGGGGCGTGTGCGTGTGCGGAGTCTGATGGCAGAGGAGTGTCTCAGTTCGAATCATGCGCGACGCTTACTGGTAACCTGTCGCTACATAGACAAGCTGCTTGCTGATATGGAGGGTGCACTTGCCGTCGAGCAGTCGAGGAAAGCCTTTCCTGAGTACTCGTCTGACATTACGCCGGGGCAACGGCAAATTATCGAGGAATCCATTGCTAAAATTCGTGCTCAGTTGAAGGGCGTCCTTGATGGTTTAGGCATTGACCATCCGGCACCTTCGATCCCGGTAAGTCGATACTTACATACTGTTCTTACTTTCATCGCAATCGCAGCTGAAGAGCTGAGACCGAAATACATGCGGGGCTACGGCGAGGTTTCGTCTGAGGCAGCCGGCGAATTGAACGCTATTGCTACTACGCTGCTCGCGTTGAGCACTCAATTGGATCGATACATCACCACAAATGTCGGGCAGGCGCTGTAAAACTGTGTTTCGATCGGAACAGGTAAAAAATGGAAACAACCATTGTGGACCAGACGATGGTTTGTGATCGAGAAAGGAACCGAACCACTTGCTCAAGTTTGTGACGGTTGGCATCGGAGGGGCTCTGGGCTCCGTCCTGCGATTCTGGCTGGGAAGCCTGATCGGGGGCAGATTTGGGAGCCGCTTTCCCTATGGCACCTTTGTCATTAACGTGACAGGTTCATTCTTCATCGGCATGATACTCACGATCATGGCCGAGAAAACCAATTGGAGCCCGAACTGGCGTTATCTGATTCCCATTGGGTTCATTGGAGGCTACACAACTTTTTCTACGTTTGAATACGAAACATTTCGGTTGTTTCAGGATGGCCAGGTGATGAGCGCGTTGCTGAACGTAACGATGAGCGTCATTATCGGGTTTGCTGGCGTCTGGATGGGGGCAGTCGCCGGGAGGTCTATCCCGTGAAGGCTCTCACAGTGGCAGTGGGATACTAAGGCTGTAGATAGGAGGCGAGAAAGTGCTCACTTCAGGGCCAGCAAAGAAAGTTGCCATCTACGTCACGGAAGACCAGCAATACCACGGCAGTGCTGCCCATGCTGCCATCCTGGATTTTCTCTTTTTCCGTGGGGTTTCCGGCGCAACAGTGACTCGTGGTATTGCGGGGTTCGACGCTGACCATCAGATGCACACCACCCGGCTTGTCGACGTTGCCACCCGACTTCCCGTGAAAATCGAATTCATTGAGACTCCAGAAAAGGTGCAGGAATTACTCTCCAAGCTGCAATCCATGGTGGGCGGCGGCTTGATCGAGATGCACGACACCACGATTGTGAAACCTGCTGCAAGCAAGAAAGAACAGTCGGCAGCTGTCCCAAAAATCGCGCTCAAGAGCGAAGGTAAGGCAAAGCTGATGCGGGTGTACATCGGAGAGAATGACAAATGGAACGGCAAGCCACTCTATGAAGCGATTGTCGGTGGCCTGCGGGCTCACGACGTCGCGGGCGTCACCGTTTACCGGGGAATTCTCGGATACGGAGCGAACCGCAGAATTCACAAGGATGCAGCCTTAAGTCTTTCGCACGATCGCCCCATTCTGCTCTCGATTGTCGACACCGAGGAAAAACTCCTTGCTTTTATGCCGGTCCTGGATCAGATGGTGCAGCAGGGTCTGGTGGTGCTCTCTGACGTGGATGTCATCAAGTACACGCACGATTACGAATCAACAGACCGCCGTCAGGAGAAACGGCCATGAAACTCGAAGGCAAAGCCAAGATGCTGCGCATTCATTTCGGAGAGGACGATAAGTGGCACGGCAAACCGCTTTACGAGGCAATCGTCGAGAAATGCCGCGAACTCGACCTGGCGGGAGCCACTGTCTACCGCGGAATTGAAGGATATGGAGCCAGTACGCTGATTCATAAAGCGCATCTGCTACGTTCCTCCGATCGCCCGATCATGGTTTCGGTCGTGGATACTCAGGAAAACATCAACAAGCTTCTTCCAGCCCTGGATCAGATGGTCGACGAGGGACTGATCGCCATGTCAGACGTAGAAGTAATCAAGTACGTGCATCAGGACGGAGTCCGGTCGCAACCTTAACGCAATGGCCGACGATGTTGGCAACTCGCCTGTCGTGGTGAACGCGGCGCATGATATTGGGCCTCCACGAGGTACAGATGACCAGGCAAGTGATGGGGCTGCCCGTCTGCTCAGGCTGGCTTCAGTGGCCGCCAGTCTCGGATCCCAGCGTGTTGAAGAAGACGCGCGGGCTCTGGCGGACCGAATCGCGGAAGGCCGTTTGTACATCGCTTGCATCGGCCAATTTAAGCGCGGCAAATCCACTCTGATCAACGCTTTGATTGGCGATTCCGTTCTTCCCGTAGGTTTCACGCCGGTTACTGCGGTTCCCACGGTAATCAGGTATGGGAGACGCGCCGCCCGGGTTCAGATTCGCGACGGCGCCTGGAGAGATATTGACCCTTTCGAGCTTCGGCAGTACGTGTCGGAAGAATGCAATCCTGAAAACACCAAGGGAATTCGTGGTGTGGAAGTTTTCGTCCCCAGTCATATGCTGTCTGGCGGGATGTGTTTCGTCGACACGCCCGGGCTGGGATCCGTTTTCACCGGAAATACGGCTGCGACTCAAGCGTTCCTTCCGCACATCGATGCAGCGCTAGTTGTGATCGGCGCCGATCCCCCGCTGGCTGGCGAAGAACTATCGCTTGTCCAAGCCGTCGGAAAACAGGTCGCGAACCTTGTCATCGTTCTTAACAAGGCGGACAAGAGCACTGCAGAGGAGAAAGCCGCAGCCATCGGCTTCGCAGAACGGCAGCTTCGGCGGAGCCTCGGACGAAACGTAGGCCCAGTTTTCGAAGTGAGTGCCGCTGAGCGTCTCGCCGGACAGGGAGCCGAACGGGACTGGCCAAGATTGCTCGATGCTCTTCACAACCTGGTCGAGGAATCTGGACGAGATCTGATTCACTCCGCCTGTGAACGGGGAATCAACCGTCTGAGTGAACAATTGCTGGCCATTATCGGGGAGGAGCGCGAAGCGTTACAGCGTCCCATCGAAGAATCCGAGCAGCGAATTGCGTCAATGAAGGTGACTATCTCCGAGGCTGAACGATCCATGCGCGAACTCGTATACCTCTTCATGGCCGAGCAGCAACGCTTGTCCGACTCGTTCGTTGATCGCCACAAAACCTTCGTTGCAGAAACCCTGCCTGCGGCCACGGAGGAATTTGACAGAGCCATCGCGCCGTTCAGACATGGCTTTGGGCCGGCTTACCGGCGTCGAATTATGAATCAGGCGCAGGATGTCGCCAGATCTCGAGTGCTTCCGTGGTTGCGGCCTGAGCAGGCAGAAGGGGAACGAGAATATCGGCAAGTCTCTCAGCGTTTTGTTCGAATGGCCAATGACTTTCTAAACAGATTGGCGGCCGCAGGTGTACCCGAGCTTGCGCGTATACCACACGCCCTTGATCCTGAAGCGGGTTTTCGCATTCGTTCCAGATTCACCTTCCAGGAACTCATCGAGCTTGCTCAGCCGGCTTCGCCCCTTCGCTGGATGGCCGATTGTATTTTGGTGATGATGGGCGCTCGCAAAGTCATCACCAAAGAAGGCCGGGCTTTCCTAGAAAGACTGGTTGTAACGAATAGCACCCGAGTGCAGAGCGATGTATTGGATCGAGTCCAGGAAAGCAGATCCCGTCTGGAAGTAGAGATTCGCAAGCTTCTTCACGAAGTTACGCGTGTTGCCGTGCAAGCCCTCAATCATGCGAAGACGGCGCGAGAACAGGGCGCCCCAGCCGTGGAAGCTGCGCGCAAGAGACTGGCGACATTGGAATCGAGCTTGGAAGAGACGAGGCTTTGAGTATCCTGAATGCTTTTTTGGATAGGCCTGCCGCTAACACTCTCTCGGAGTAGGATTCGAAGCAAAGACCACTGGGCAAAGAATCCTCCTCTCTGCGAGTTCACTTCTGTTGCATACAGGGAACGATAGTCTCAGCAACTGAACAGAGATTGCGTTCAACTCCTGGTTTTGGTTCCGGATGCGTTACTCCGTCGAGACTCGACGGAACAGGAATTGCTTCTTCACGTCGGAACGCCTAGCTTCGGCAGTAACCACTGCGTTAGCGCGATGTAGGCGATCAAAACCAGAAAGATCCAGGCCCACTCTGGCATTTAATTCACTCCTTGCGTTGAACCAAACTTCAACCTACGATGCCGCAGTGGCTTGTTCCAGGAGACCAGGGCGTACTTCTGTAAACTTGCGGCATGTCGCGCAGTGCTGCGGCAAACCAAGTCGCAAAGCCTGAATACCACCGGATCAGCGATGCTGTAGAAGATGCTGTTTCCCGTCCGCTCGCGGCCGACGAGTCCTGCGTCAAACAGAATCTGCAGATGCTTTGAGATGTTCGGCTGATTGCCATCAAGACAAGCGACGATCTCGCCAACCGTCATGCGTCCGCCTTCCAGCGCCTGCAGGATTCGAAGACGGCAAGGCTCTCCGAGTACTTGGAATCGGCGGGCGACGAAGTCTATCATTTTGTGGTTCACCATATACCAGTGCCACCGATCTTAACCAAGAACTATATAATTATACAGGAATATAGGTGTTGGGCCACTCGTGGGAGACGACGCAATGCGGTCTGATATTGAAAAAGCCGTCACTTTACTTAGGCAAGGCGATGAGAACGCCCTTGAGAAAGCGGTCGAACTGCTGCAGCGAGCTGTTTTTGCTTTCGGGATGAGAGTCTGCGGGCATCGGGAGGATGCCGAAGACACGATGCAGGAAGTGCTGGTGAAGGCGATCCCGTACCTGCCAAAGTTCGACAACTCCCGAGCCTTGGCCAAATGGTTATATACGGTGGCTAAGAATCGTTGTCTGATGAACCGCCGCAAGAGCAAATTTGCCCCAAAGCAAGAATTGTCTCTCGATGAGCTAATGCCGAAGCGCGGAGAGCTGGAGCAGCTCGACAGTTCGTCAATCCCTAATCCCGAGAACTCGACGATTCGCGGAGAACAGGCTGAGCGATTAAGAGAAGCCATTCGGGCCCTCCCGCCCCATTACCGCATTGTCCTCGTTCTCCGTGATATGGAGGGCTTTACTGATCAGGAAGTGGGAGAAATCACTGGTCTTCGCCCAGGAACGATCCGCATCCGGCTTCATCGAGCACGTCTTTTCGTGCGGAGAGAATTGACGAACAAGCAAGAACATGCACGTTCTCAGAAATCGGTGCGAGTTGTGCCACGAAACGGTCGCTGCCGGAAGATGTTTGCCGGGCTTTCCGATTATCTCGATGGGGAGTTGGACGATTTTTCCTGTGAGGAGATCGAAGCGCACCTCGAGGGTTGCGAACCGTGCAAGAAGTTTCTTGACAGTCTAAAAGCAGCCATACAGAGCTGCCAGAATTCTCCCGCGGACTGCCCGGACCGGGAAGAAACTGCGATTTTGCGGAAACAACTATTGGCAACCTATAGCCGGGCGCTTGCCGCCAGCGCCAAGTAATCGCATTAAGAGACCCGCGCGTCTCTGCTCTAGCTTCGCCTCTCGTCTTTTCCCCTGTAACAGAATCCACCGAACTTGCATTCCTTGATATGGCAGCCCGAACAGGCGAGCCAACGAAGGAGACCTCATGATTTCCGCCCAAGTCGAACTGACACAGCCGTTTGGCCAACAACGACAATTCGTCGCACGAACGGGCAGCGAACATTTTCTTTTGCTCGATGACGCCGCTGGGGGCACGGGCCCGAAGCCGATCGAGCTGGTCGCAGCCGGAGTCGCCGGATGCACCGCTTTCGACGTAATTACGATTCTTCGCCAGAAATATCATCAGAAGGTCACAGGTTACGAGGTGCGCGTCGAAGCGGATCAGGCCGAGCGTCCGCCTCAGGTGTTCACCAACGTCCGCATTCACCACGTCGTCCGTGGATTCGATATCGACGCATCTGCAATCGAACAGGCAATTCATCTTTCTGAGGAGAAGTATTGCTCTGTCGGGGCCATGGTGCAAAAGACAGCTGCTCTCCACACCACGTTTGAGATCGTCGCCGACAAAACGGAATGGATCAATCCGATGGAGGTGGTGGAGACCGGTGCGTGAGACTTCAGCAGTTCATAGTTCCATCAAAGAGATGAAGCACCATCCTATGGAGGTGTGGTCATGACAGTAGAACGTGGACTCCGATTAATGGCAGGAACTTTTATCCTGCTTTCGCTGGCGCTGGGCCATTGGGTGAATCCCAGCTGGTATCTTTTCACCGCATTCGTTGGTTTAAATCTTCTCCAGTCGGGGATCACGAACTGGTGCCCGGCAATGTTCTTGCTGAAAAAAATGGGATTGCGCCCAGCCTGAACAATTGTGGCGACGATATCCCGCAGTGTTGCTTCTTAGCGACCAGCCGGCCGTATCTATTTTGCTCAGGAGAATCCACGCGCGCCCGATCCGCCGCATCCGCCTGCAGCAAATGTGGAGTACAGGCGCTCAACATCCGTGGATCTACACTTTAGATATTCCAAAGCGCAGTCGTCGCTGATATGGCGCAGTAACTCAAGAACATCTCCGCAGTGGCGGCAACGATATTCATACAGTGGTGGACTTTCACCCGATCGCGAGAGTTGTGAGGCCAGAACCCAAATTCTAAAACGGTCGCTACCGCTCGCCCCCACGGCTCGACAGACCCGAATTACTGACAGTGACAGCGGGCAACTGGATTCTCATTCAGCTTTGAGGAAAGAGTGGTGGAGGCGGCGTGCGTCGAACTATTCAGCATGTTGACAGCACGTAAGTTATTAATTCTTCATTAGTATTAGCCAGAATGGCAAAAAAGGTCCCATTGCCGAATCCACTGTACGTTTAGTGTACGAAAATCTGTTCGCGTCTCCATAGCGCAGAGGCCCCATCAACAGCGGAGTATTCCACACTTTCCTGCTACTGCCAAAGCATATTTCAACTTCCGATCCCGCTTTTCAGGGTTCCGGAATCTGCCTGATTGTGAACAGCACGTCTAGCGCGAGAGATGTTCGAATGTCAGGCGCAGTGGATATTTGCCTCGAGCCTGCCCGGAAGCCGCACATCGAGCCCCTCGGCGCTGCTGGCAGAGGCGAACACTCAAGCCGAACCCGCTTACTGGCCCGACGTGCTAGGATCACTTAGTTTCTTGTTACTTGCCCTCTGCTGCACTTTTCAAGATGACAACCGCCTCTTCCACGCGGGGAAACGCCCCGAAAAAGCTATGCAGGACAACGAAGTGAATGACACAATTCCACACGACGTAGATTCAGAGCAGGAAGTAGACGACTTGCTCACTACCCTTCGCACCCAGGGCCTGGACGTGCTTGAAGGGCCGGACCTGCTGACTGATACAGCTCGGGACCAAAGGCTTGGGGAAGCCGCAGAGAAAATCGACGTCAGCCCATCGCCGAGTGCCGAGGAGGCGGACAAGGACCCAGTGCGCGTTTACCTACGCGAGATGGGTGCCTCACCTCTGCTCACCCGCGAAGGAGAGGTAGAGCTTGCCAAGCGCATCGAGCGGGGACAACTCTCCATGCTGAAAGCACTCTCACGCTCACCCATTGTGATCCGTGAGGTTTTGGCGATGGGCGTGGATTTGAAACGGGGCCAGCGGTCCATCAAAGAAATAGTCGTCTTCAATGAAGAAGAAATCAGCGAGGAGATTCTGCAGGACCGTGTCAAAGAGGTTGCGCGCCGCATCGATCAGGTCCACAAGCATTACACGGCAGCCCTCCGGCTGGCAGCACAGATGGCGGCCGTCCCAGCGGAGAAGAAGCCACGCGAGTACCGTCGCTGCCGGGGGCGACTGAGTCGCGAGATGGTTCGGACTTCGCTCATCATTCGCAACCTAGGTCTTATCAATTCGGAGCGCAAGTGCCTTGCCGATCGGGTAAGCAAAACGGTCGAAATCATGCGCTCGCTGGACCGCCAGATCAGTGACCTCCAAAAGAAGATTTCGTGTACACGCACCGAGGAACTGAAGAAAAACTACCGCATCAGACACCGACAGCATCGTGCCGACCTGAGGCGACTGGAAAACGAAGCCGGCATGACGTTCCAGGAACTGCAACGCGCGCAGCGTCGAATCATTAAGGGTGAGATGGAAGCGGAGCAGGCAAAGCGCGAGCTCATCGAGGCCAACCTGCGCCTCGTTGTGTCCATCGCTAAGAAGTATGGCAATCGCGGGCTTCAGTTCCTCGACCTGATCCAGGAGGGAAACGTCGGCTTGATGAAAGCAGTGGACAAGTTCGATTACCGTCGCGGCTACAAATTTTCCACCTATGCCACGTGGTGGATTCGACAGGCAGTGAGCCGAGCCATTGCCGATCAAGCACGCACGATCCGGCTCCCAGTGCACATGATCGAAATTGTCAACAAGCTGGTTCGTACCACGCGGCAAATGGTCCAGACGCTGGGCCGCGAACCTACCTCGGCAGAGATTGCCCAGCAGATGGACATCCCTGAGTCAAAGGTGCGTAAGGTTCGCAAGATCATGCGAGTGCCGATCTCATTGGAAACGCCAATTGGCGAAGAGGGGGATTCCCACCTTAGCGACCTTATCGAGGACCGAGCACAAATCTCGCCGGCCGAAGCAGTCATAAGCGTCAACGTTCGGGAGCGGACTGCGCACGTTTTGCGAACTCTCAGTCCGCGGGAAGAAAAGATCATCAGGATGCGCTTCGGTATGGAGGACGGCTCGGAGCGGACACTCGAGGAAGTTGGCCATTCATTCGGAGTCACCCGAGAACGCATTCGCCAGATCGAAGCCAAGGCACTGCGCAAATTACGCCATCACTCGCGCTCCCGCGAACTCAAGGCCCTCTTCGAAGACGCATGCGAATGAGCGGGAATAGTAGGACCCGAATCAGCAATGCCAATCTATGCTGAAGGGCTCATTTCTGAGGATGTGGCGGAGGGATGGCCGGAGTCTTTGACTCCCGCATAGCCTTCGATTCTCGCGCTTCCAGTTCTGCTTGGCGATGCCGAGTAGCCTCAGCCGGGTCTGTTCCGGCTTTTACGTCCGTTCTATCGATGAGGTAGCGCCAGCCCTCATGGCGATCTGAGGAGTCTTGAGAGTCCTCAAATTTCTTCAATTCTGACTCGGCATTGTGCCTGCCACTAACAACAGAAACCACTCCGGCGGACCGGTAGGTCCGACTGTTATAGCGGATGATGACATAGGAAGACGTGAGATCGTCGCGTGTCAGAGAGAGCTCATTTCATTACGTGCTGAGAATCGATTGAGGGATAGTTGACGAGTTCGCAATTCACATCCTGTGTCGCCGATGATCCCTTCGATCCGAATCGCGCATGGGATCTCGATGAAGCTTCGGGCGAGCTTCGTTCACGTTCATCGGGCGGCCGTTAAGCATCTTTCCGTTCAGTGCGGAAATGGCGCCCCGGGCTTCAGTCGCTTGCGTCATCTCCACGAACGCGATGCCACGAGGTTCGCCCGTATCCCTGTCCTTGACGATGGTAATGGTTTCGACGGCACCGTGGGCTGCAAACAGTTCCCGCAGTTGCTGCTCCGTCACAGTAATATCCAAGTTTCCGACAAAAACGTTAATCACGAGTCCATTCTCTTGTTGATTTGCCTGAAAGCTCGCGATCAGGAACGAACGCGGAATTTTCAAAAGGCGATCTTGATGCAGATCGCCTTTGCGCTCTCAGAGAGGCTGTACGTTTTCAGCTTGCCAGCCCTTGGGGCCCTTCGTAACATCGAACTGCACGGTTTGACCCTCCTGCAAGCTCTTGAAGCTGCCTGCCTGGATTGCTGAGAAATGCACAAAAACGTCCTCGCCAGTTTGGCGGCTGATGAAACCATAGCCTTTGGCCTCGTTGAACCACTTCACTGTTCCTTGTTCTGCCATATGGATACTCGTGTTCCTTTTGATTGATTTACGCTGGAGAGATTCGGAGGTACTGAAGGCAGGTTACTAGCTTATTGGGCGAGAGCTGCTCACGACCGATTCGGTCAAACGCACTGCTTACCCTACGCTCCAGACTCGCAACTGGCAAGATCAAACGCAAACAGAGTCCGCTGCGTTCCGGCGCTGCGATTCGAAACGCGATATACTGTTAGTGCTTAACCTCGAAGACACGCCTAAACACCTTGCGCCCTTCGCGATTGAGAGATCGAGAGGCGTGATCCTTACATCCGTTGTTTCTGTCCGTGGGCATTCCACCGTTGCCTTTAATCGGATCCGCGCGATCGACCGTCGATTGTACAGATCCACAGCTGGCTAACCCTCTCATATCAGGAGTTCACTATGTCCGCACGGAACGGAGACAAGTCCAGATTCAACCGTGAGCGAAAACAAAAGATCGCTCGACGGAAGCGTATCCACGAAATGTTGGGGCGCGCAGCAAATGGAAGCAAGGCAGCGGATACCACCGTACGCGCACAGCCACGGTCGGTGTCGGCATGAATACTCCGCTGCTCTCGTTACCGGTCTCCGCGCCAATTCCCGATGCAGTCAAAAAGAAGCGAGTGTTGCTGATCGACACGTCGCACGCGAAGCGCGATTTACGTGCCGAGGTCCTGCGGAAGCTCGGGATCGACGTCGATAGCGCCGCTGACATCGTGGAAGCCCGTGTATGGTGGAAACCCGCCCTGTACGACCTCGTGTTGATCAATATGGAAAAGGGGCGGGGCCAACGCGATAAGTTTTGTGATGACGTGAGAAGCGCAACTCCCCCGCAGAGATTGGCTTTCCTGGTTGGCCGGCCGGAATATCTCGCCGATTTACCGAGCGAAGATCAGGAATCGGCACTGGAGAACAGTGACCAGCAGGCCGCCATTAGCAAAGCGAACGGCACCTTTCCCGTTGTTCCGGGGGAGGCGGCCCAGCGGTGGGGCATTCTCGAAGCTTCGCGGCGAATCTCCGCTGTCCGCTCGGCGTCCATTGCTCGCACGCAAGCGATGCGCGCCCTGCCTCCTCCGCCTCGGGACTCCGAAGGACGACCTGAAAAATCAACTGCGATACGGACCAGCCTAGACGATTTGCTGAAAGAGGAATTGCGATGAAGAACCTTTATGTTGGAAATCTACCCCACAGCACAACCGAAGCCGAGTTGCGAAACCTCTTCGAAGCGCACGGAGCCGTGGAAAAGATCACACTCGTAACCGACCGGGATACAGGCCGTTCTCGTGGGTTCGGCTTTGTGGAAATGGCGAACGCCAGTGAAGCCGACAAGGCTATCGCGATGCTCAATGGGTCCGACCTAGGCGGACGCACTTTGACCATCAACGAGGCCAAACCTAAAGCCGAACGTCCTCGGGGTGGAGGCCATCGTTTTGGCGGTGGAGGCGGCCGTGGGCGCGACGACTATCGCGGCCATCCGCGGCAGCCGCGCGAACCGCGCTGGTAGCTTTTTCGAGTGGACGAAATGCGTCCGGCCAGGGCAGTCAAATGCCTGTCGGCGATGAATAAGAGATTCCGGGGGGGTACGTATGCCAAGAGGCCGATCAACATTCACAAAGCGCCAGAAGGAACACACGCGCCAACAGAGACAACGGGACAAAGCAGAGCGCAGGAATCAGCGAAAACAAGAAGAAACTGTTGCAGGCACTATCGACGAGATGGCCGAACTGCGCAAACACGCTGCAGAGCAGGCAGCGCTCTTCAATCTCGGCGCAGAAGACGAGGACACCGCGGAGCCCTCCACGCAGGATGACCAAGTGAGCGAGTAACTCGAGTTCCAAGTTTGCGAGGCTGATGCCCTGTAGAAACAAGTTGTGCGTCTAGCGTCGGCTATAAGATCCGTATCGCACTAATTTAGGAGAATGAGCATGGCAGAAATCCGATTGCAAGAGGGCGAATCCTTGGAGAATGCCCTCCGTAGATTCAAACGTAAGGTTCAATCCGAAGACATTATCAAAGAGGTGAAGCGTCATTCCTACTACTTAAAGCCGGGCGAGAAACGTCGGGTGAAAAGCGCCTTGGCAAGGAAGCGCGCGCGTAAAAAGGTCCGCAGAGAGGGTTCGTCTGCGACCGACTCGCGTCGGAATGACAAGTAATTTCAGAGAGTAACATGACGCTTGCAAGTTGCCGGAGCTTGACGCCCCGGCAGCAGGACTTGGTGCCTCTACACAAATACCTCGCCAGGCAGAGCCGTGAGAGTCCGCGAAACCAGCGTGTTTTGAATCATTCGGCGCGATGGCCCCGCCGGCGCCGTGTCCGACTGCAGGCGTTCCATCTTCAGCTTCAGAGTGCGTTCGATCTGGCGCAGTTCCAGCACTTCGGCTCCTGCCGCCAACGTCGAGGCGCGCCCTTGGAGCCCCGCCCTCCCAGTCCTGCCAACTCGGTGGATGAAGTCCTCGGCCATTTTGGGCACATCGTAGTTAATGACATGGGCCACGTCGTCCACGTGCAGACCCCGCGATGCAATGTCCGTCGCCACCAGCACCTGGAAACGGCCTTCCTGAAACCCGTTCAAGGCTCCGTTGCGCTGCGACTGCGAGCGATCGCCATGAATCATGGCGGCCGCAAAACCGTCACGTACCAGTTCCTTCGTCAGTCGTTCGGTGCCTCTCTTGGTGCGGGTAAAGACCAGCGTTTGACCCGTTTCTGCATAGAGCAGTTGACGCAGAACGTCGAGTTTCTCTCCTGGCCGCACTTCGTAGGCCCTGAGTTGTACGCTTTCAGCAGGCTTGAGCACTGAGCCTAGAGCGACCCGCACCGGATTCTGCATGTAGTCATCGATGAGGCCGGCAACCGACTGCTCCATCGTGGCTGAGAAACATAGCGTCTGACGCCGCCTGGGCAGCGTGGACAAGATTCGTCGGATCGCGGGCAGAAATCCCATATCCAGCATGCGATCCGCTTCATCGAGTACGAGCAGTTTGACTTGGCGCAAGTCAGCGAAATTGCGGTTGACCAGATCCTGCAGTCGTCCGGGAGTGGCAATTACCAGTTCGGACCCAGCGCGCAAACTTTGGATTTGCGGCTTTTCGGAGACGCCACCGATAACGAGCGCAGCCCTGGGCATGGTTTTCGTGCGCAGTTGCTCGTACTGCTCGTGCACTTGCATCGCGAGCTCCCGCGTTGGCAGCAGCACTAGCGCGACCGTACGACGTGCGGGCTCGTGGTTCAGCGTCTCAATGACGGGAATGAGAAACGCCAGTGTCTTGCCAGTTCCTGTGTCTGCGGTCCCGATGACATCGCGGCCTGCGAGAGCTGGCGGAATCGCACGTTCCTGGATGGGTGTGAGGTTGATGAATTGGGCTGCCGCTAGTTTCCGCTGTAGAGCAGAGGCCAGGGGCAGTTCTGAAAATGTTGTCATTCGACTTTGTTTCTTTCTTGAGGGGCTAGTTGTCGCGCACACTCAGACACACGTCGAAAGCCGCGAAGCCGCCCATTTGATTTTGGATTCACGCAAATAAACGGCGGGCAGGAAAGGCGGAGATGAAGCTGGTCTAAAGAAGTGACCACCGCGTGACGAGCAAACCGTAGCAAAAGCGTTGCAAATAGTATAGCAGGCTTAACTACAAGCAAATGCGTATGGTGTCACGGCAGTAGCGATTATTGGTACCAAGCAGAGCAATATCGTCGCGGAACGAACATTGTCCGACGAGAAAAAGGGGGCTGAATTCTACGAAACAAAAGACGTCAGCCAAAGCCGCTGATCGCAAAGAAGTTGAGAGAGGCGGGCAGGAACCCGCCCAAAACTACCGTAAACAATAGATAACAAAATAGATACTGGTGGAGGCGGCGGGAGTCGAACTATTCAGGGTGTTGACAGCACGTAAGTTATTGATTCTTCGTAGGGCCAGAGGGGCAAAAAAGGCACCATTGCCGATTCCATTGTACGTTTATTGTACGAAAATCTTTTCGAGTTCTTGCCCCCAACTCACTCATCACAGGCCGAGTATCCCACATTTGTGCTCTGAGTGAGAAGAGAATTTTGCTCGCGCAAACGACCCCTTATCCAAAAAGCTGACCCTGCGGCGCTGATTTCAGCTCGACAGGTTTCGCGCAATCCGCGTCATCGTTCTGCACTTGATTCACACGACTGCTTACCGGATAGGCGCGCATCTGGAGCGCATCGTAAGGTTTCAGCATTTCCAAAGCGTCCGCTGTATCCTTCAAACCAGGATCAAGCCATAAGTCGTAGTCACTTGCGTTCAAGATCACAGGCATCCGATCGTGCACGCCAGACGTGACTGCGTTGGGCGTGGTTGTAAGGATCGTGCAAGTCTTAATCCAGTCACCGCTCGGAGCCTTCCACCTCTCCCATAATCCGGCAAACGCGAAGAGCTGGCCTCCGTTCACTTCAAAGCAGTATGGTTGCTTGGTCTTTCCGGCCCGCTTCCACTCGTAGAATCCATCGGCTGGCACCAGACATCTTCGGTGCTTCAGTGCGTCGCGAAATGCGGGAAGAATATGAGCCGTCTCAGACCGTGCATTGATCATTCGCGAAGCGCCGGACATATCTTTCGACCACGAAGGTATCAATCCCCAGCGGATTTGCGACATGTTTCTAGTTGGATCGGCAGGATTCTGTCGAATCACAAGTACGGGTTGCGTTGGCGCGACATTGTACCGGGGTGCCCAATCTTCCTCGTCAGAGATCACATCGAAGTGCTCTTCGATGATCTGCTTTCTTCGCGATAGCCGGTACCGACCGCACATGGAACGTAATTATTGCAGATCTAGTCGCGAGCGACCGATGTTGAATCAATGCAGATTTCCATCAGCAACCGCGCAGTTTTGTGGGAAGTTCAGTGCGTTATAACCACACGGAATAGCGTCCCATCGAAAAGTTATTGGACAGAGGGAATTGATCAGCCTTACGGTGTGCGAATAGCGGCGATTTGAATTCGCAGCTGGAGGTCACGATGTACCGCCTGAAGGCCCTCAAGAAACTTCCTGCAAAAGAATTCCAGTCCCACAACCGATTCGGAGGTTCGGCTCTGGTGATCCTTGCCAGTCTGCTGCTTGCTTCCACCTCCGCTCATGCTCAAGGAAGCCCGTTCGACACAGGTTTCAATGCACTTCAGACACTATTCACTGGGACCATCGCGAAAGTCGCAAGCCTGATTGCTATCGTCATCGGCGGCTACGGCTTTGCTCATGGCGAACCAGGCGCGAAGAAGGCGCTCGCGGGAGTTGCTGCGGGAACGGGCATTGCCGTCCTCGCCGTCAATGTTCTGAGTTGGTTGTGGGGTGTGTAGCGATCCCACCAGGTTTCGATTTCGTCGAGTCTCCTATGAAGAGAAGTGAAACGACATGACCCACAAAGCACAACAGAAACGTCGCACAAATCGGGTTTTCAAGAGCCTGCACAAGCCGCTCACTTATCTAGGCGTTGAGCGGACACTCTTTTACTTCGTCTGCGTAGGCGCTGTCGGTGCCTTCAATCTGTTCAATTCCATCCTTGCCGGTGTCGCGGTCTTCATTGGAGGCTTCGCATTCGGTCATTGGGTCACCAACAGTGACCCGGCGTTCCTCAGAATTCTGGCGAAGTCCGAGCGCTACAAACTCCGGTATGACGCAGCTAAGCAAGAAATCCCTCGCGTGGAGGTAGTGTGATGTTGCGGCTCGACAGGGTCATCAAGCCATGGAAGGAGAGCGCGGCTCTGAATGCGCACATCAACCTCTATGGTTTTTGGAATGACACGACGTTCCTTACCAAAAGCGGCGATGTCGGCATGGTCCTCCGCGTTACCGGCGTGGACTACGAAAGTCTTGACCGCTCAGAGCAGGAATACGCAGTAAAGCGGCTGGAATCCGCACTCAAAGCCTTTGGGCCGGGCTTCCATGTTTACCAGTATTTGTTCAAATCGAATCGCCCCGACATACCCTTCGCCAAATACAACGATCCGGTCGTAGACGCGGCGATGGACCAACGCCGGAAGTTCTTCGAAGCCAAACGTGATCACCTCTATCAGATTGAAATCTTCTACTGCATCTTGCTCGAAGGTCCTCGCTCGAAGACAGGTGTAGGCGCGGCACTTAACCGACTCTTCCATGACCCGTCCGGCGGCGTTGGCGAATTGAAAGCGCAGTTCACAAACGACAGCATGAAGACGCTGCTGCGTACCCAGATCGAACAAGCTGTGCGGCAGCTTGACCAGCAGGTACTTGCTTTCTGCCGGCAGCTAGCAGACCTCATGCAGATCGAAGTTCTGAACCAGGAGAAGCAGTTCACATTCTTTCGCCGCTTACTGAACTACGACGGCTGGCGTATCGCTGGCCGTCCGAAGTCAACGCAGTTTCTCGACTATCAGGTTGTCAATTCCGATATCGAGGCGGAACGCGACCACCTTCGTGTAGGCGATCACATCGTCCGTGTCCTGACGATGAAAGAAGCCATTACGGAAACCAGACCCTTGGTTCTCGACTCATTATTGAAAATTCCCGGCAACTTCCAGGTCATCACAGAGTGGACGCCGATTCCCGCAGATAAGGCGCGCAAAGAAGTGAACAAGCGCCGTCGCCATTTCAATGTGTCGAAGACGGGCTTCGTCTCGCAAATGGGCAACGACGCGACCAAGACAAACCCGCGCGATGTGCTGGTGGATGAATCGAAGCAAGCCGATATCGAAAATCTCGGGGATTGCCTTCGCGTTCTCGGTGAGGGCCAATCGCTTGGCGATTTCTCATTGACGATCGTGCTCTATGGGCATTCCAAAGCGGACTTGGAGCGACTCGTAGCCGAGTTCACGGGTGTCTTCACCAATGCTGACGGCAATCTGTTTGCCGAAACGTACAACCAACTGAACGC
>DATKQB010000089.1:0-37391 GCA_035523795.1 Verrucomicrobiia bacterium
CCATAGTGCCCGTCGACCAGTTGGATCACGGCGAAGGGGACGAAAATCATCCGCAGCAAGGTGAGTTGATTGGGGGCGGTTAAGATCTCCGAGCGTCTCACGCACGCTCCTTGACGGCGCGATTTGCCGACCGTTTTATACCGTCGCCCGCTTGAGTTTCCCGCATCAGCGCCGCAGAGGGTTCAAGGCCAGTCTTCGACAGAAAGCGCTGCGAGAGCGACGGCAGGCTGCCATCGGGGAGATCGAGTTCGACTCGCTCGATGCGATGCATGGGGAAGAAAACCACCGCCGGAGTGAATGGTTCGCCGTCCTTTACCATAACCGCGAGATCTTCAAACGAGGCAAGTTCGGCGCCGCTCAGCCTAAGACCTTCCACGCTGAGGGCGAGAATCATTCCCCAGAACTTTTCTCGCGGATTGGAAAGCGTGACAACAACCACGGCTCCCGGAAGAAATGGGTCCCGTGGCTTGGCTAGGTTTGGGATGGAAGCCTTTTTCTCCACCGGACGATTGTCAACAAGCAAGCGGCGCAATGCAACCGTAGCGCGCTTTTAAAAAATGCGCGGTTCAGTGGATGTGGCTAGGAGCGAATCAAAAGGCCTGCTCTGGGCGGAGGGATGACCGTTGGTTCTTGCTGCCATCCTCATTGCCCGGTTGGTCACGCGACCCACCCCGACTGACGGAATGCCGCAATGCCTCGTCGAACTTCGAAAGATCGTTCGCGATGATTTCATCGATCAGTTCAACCACACCGGCACCGCGGGGAGAGTCGAGCACGATGTCCGCGTGTTCTTTTAACGAAGGTAAAGCATTGGCTACCGCTACGCCGCAGGCAGAAATTCGCAGGAGGGAGTTGTCGTTTTCGGCGTCACCGACGGCAACGACATTTTGCAGAGAAATACCGAGTTCGTTGAGCGCATGTTGCAAGCCGGTCGCCTTATCGATGCCCGAAGGGAGAACCATAACTGAGCCCTTGTTGAGGGTGACTTCCAGATTCAGGCCGACATCGCGAATCGCGTCGCGCACCACGTTCTCGTGCGGTCGCCAGGTGGCGACGACTGCACGGCCAAGCTCAAATGGAATATTCCTTTCCTTTAATCGATCGAGGAGCCGTTGATCTGGCGAACCGCAAAGCAGCTTTTCTTCGCGAGTGTCGGGCCGATAAAGCAACCCACCATTTTCGACGACTACGCGAGCGAATAAATCGAGCGGCCGGAAAATTGTGCGGAGATCAGGCAGATGCCTTCCAGTGACTAGAACTAACTTGCGTCCAGTTTGAAGAAAACGGTCAAGTGCAGCCACGGTTTCGTGACTAACTTTGCCATCTTCAGCCAAGGTGCCATCGTAATCGGTCGCAAGAACCAGGTAACGCATAGGACTGTGATGCTCAGCCGAAGGAAAGTTGTTGCCCCGCGAATTCTTGCGGAGGACAGGTCACGCTTGGTGCTTCACAACAGCTCTCCCGCGGGCCCCCATGCAATTTTATAGCTCAAAGCGTACCTAAAAGCCTGGGGAAAAGTTGAAATCGGCCATTGCGCTCTTGCTGACCTTTTTCCTGCGGTCATTTGCTCTCATCTTGGCGGCCCGCCGATCCGTTTCGACCTTATTGATCCCTGGGCATCTCACGATTGAGAAGAACGCAGGACCAAGCGAGATCTTCTGATCTTTGAGTGAAAGCCTACGGCATCATTTCATTGCTTGTACATCATCTTACTGGCTGTGCCCATACGGGATGGCGAGGTTCCGAAAATTGACGATTACGGGATCATCGGCGACTGTCGCTCCGCCGCTCTGATCTCGAAGTATGGGTCCATTGACTGGCTCTGCTGGCCCCGCTTCGATAGCCCCTCCATTTTCGCGGCCCTTCTCGATAGGCAAAAGGGGGGACATTGGTCCATCCGTCCAGAGCAGTCTTTTGACGTCAAGCGCGCCTACATCCCGAGCTCAAATGTCCTGCAGACGGAGTTCGCCTGCGCTTCGGGCATAGCCATGCTGACCGACCTCATGCCCGCGTTTTCGGAGGAATACAAGCGGGGAACCCTGTGCCCCGATCACGAGTTGATTCGTTTGGTGCAATGCACGGCGGGACAGGTTGAGATCAAGCTCGATTTCTATCCGCGCGCGGATTATGGACGTTCTCCAGTAAATTTCCGTTCGATGGGACAGCTCGGTTTACGCGCTGACGTTGGCAAGGGAGCGTATTGGCTGCGCAGCACGGTTGCGTTGCGACCCGCGGACGATCGTGCGAGCGCGTTGTTCACGTTGAAAAAGGGCGATACGGCGCAATTTTGTCTGACCTACTCTGAACAGTCACCTTCGGTGCTTCCGGCACTGGGCGAAACAGTTCGCGATGCCATTGAGCGATCGGTCGCATGGTGGCAAGAGTGGTCGGCTCAATCGAACTATCATGGGCCCTACCGCGATGCGGTTACGCGAAGCGCTCTGACCCTGAAGCTGCTCGCGTATGCGCCATCGGGTGCGATCGTCGCCGCGCCCACCACCTCGCTGCCAGAGCGAATTGGTGACGGTCTCAACTGGGATTATCGTTACTGTTGGTTGCGCGACGCCTCGCTCACGATCCGAGCTTTGTTAGGCCTGGGATATCACCCGGAAGCAGAGAGCTTTCTTACCTGGCTGCTGCACGCAACCCGGCTGACCCAACCGGAGCTGCGGGTTCTGTACAACCTGTATGGCCGGATCCATGGCAGCGACGAAAGGGAAGTGAAATATCTAGACGGATATTTTGATTCGCGGCCGGTTCGTGTAGGCAACGGCGCTCGCCACCAGCTGCAACTGGATGTGTACGGCGAAGTTGTCGAAGCCACCGCACAGTACGCCGAGGCGTTGGGGGGCTTCGACAAATTAACCCAGCGGGTATTGATCGGATTTGGAAAATATGTAGCCAAGAACTGGGATCAGCCGGATGAGGGGATCTGGGAGCCTCGGTCAGGGCGCAGGAATAATACGCACTCCCGGTTGATGTGCTGGACGACGCTGGATCGCTTGCTTGCCTTGAGCGAGAAGAATCGGCTGGAGGGCGTTCCTCGGGAATGGTTCGCCCGCGAACGCGATCGCATTCGACAGCAGATCGAATCGCGCGCCTGGAATCAGGAGCTGGAAAGTTATGTGAGTACTCTCGATGGAGATAGCTTCGATGCCACGCTACTGCGGCTTGCCTGGTATGGATTTGAGCACGCGGATTCAGACCGCATGAAACGAACCTACGAGAAAGTGAAATACGAGCTCGGAGCGGGACATTATTTGCTCTACCGTTATCGGCGGGAACCGCGGGAAGGCGCGTTTGGAGTCTGCGGATTCTGGGGCGTCGAGCATCTGGCGCTCAGTGAGAGCAGCCTCGGTCAGGCCCATGAAGCTTTTCAGCAATTGCTCTCATACCAGAATGATCTTGGTCTGTATGCCGAGGAAATCCATCCGGACACCGGCCACCCATTGGGTAATTTTCCTCAGGCTTTCACGCACATTGGTTTGATCAGCGCAGCGCTGACGCTTGCGGAACGAGAGCGCGGCAAAGCACAACCGGCCATTCGCACTGGCTCAGATGTGAAGGCATCTCGCGAGGCAAACACATGAATTGGTCGAGTTGGTTGCTCTGGGGATTTCTGGCAACTGTCGTACTGACAATGATCGATGCCGCAGCCCAGGGCTTCGGTCTCACTCGCATGAACTTGCCGTACATGCTCGGGGCAGTGCTTACTCCAGATCGCGACCGGGCCAGGTTGTATGGGTATCTGGTTCACGTCGGAGTAGGCTGGGCGGTCTCGCTGGCTTACATCTTCATATTTGAGTCCATCGGCGCAGCAGGCTGGTGGCGTGGAGCAATTATCGGAATTATCCATGCCCTCTTTATTTTGTTGGTCGTGATGTCGATAATGCCGGGGCTGCATCCCCGCATGGCCAGCGAGCAGCATGGCCCTGAAGCCCACAACATGCTCGAGCCACCCGGTTTTCTTGCTCTGCATTACGGTAGGCGGACGCCGTTGGCGGTCCTTTTTTCGCATGCCATTTTCGGGGCGATTCTGGGAGCGTTCTACCATCTCAAGTAGATTATCGGTCGAGCCCGCGGTAGATCTTTTCACGATATAAGAGTGTTCGACCTCTGCGACGGCAAACGATATCGGTCCCTCCGCATCGAAGCAATGAAGTTAGTTTTCTAGTAAAAGGCGGGGGAGCCGTGAAGAAACATGAAATCGTTGTCATCACAGGTGCGTCGGCGGGAGTCGGACGGGCAACAGTTCGCGAGTTTGCGCGGCACGGTGCATCGGTAGGATTGATCGCGCGCGGCAAGGATGGCTTGCGCGGCGCCGCAAAGGAAGTGGAGGCGGCTAGCGGCGAGGCCCTGATTCTTCCCGTCGACGTAGCTGATCACAAAGCCGTTGAGCATGCCGTCGATGAGGTGGAAAAGAAGCTGGGGCCGATTGATATATGGGTGAACAATGCCATGGCTTCGGTTTTTTCGCCGATCAAAGAAATGACGCCGGAGGATTTCAGGCGGGTGACTGAGGTCACGTATCTCGGATATGTTTACTGCACGCTGGCGGTGTTGAAACGCATGTTGCCGCGTGATCGCGGCGCGATTGTTCACGTAGGTTCGGCGCTGGCCTATCGCAGCATCCCCTTGCAGGCCGCGTACTGCGCGTCGAAGCACGCCGTGTTGGGTTTCTTCGCCTCGCTACGCACGGAACTCCTCCACGACGGAAGCAATGTGAAGACCACCATGGTGCAGATGCCGGCGCTAAACACGCCGCAATTTGGATGGGTGAAGAGCCGGCTGACTCGCAAAGCACAACCTGTACCGCCAATTTTTCAGCCGGAGGTCGCCGCGCGCGCTATTTACTACGCGGCGCATCATCCCGAAAAGCGCGAGTACTATCCCGGATGGCCCGCTGTGAAAGCGATTTTTGGAAACAAGATCGCACCCTCGCTTGCCGACCACTACCTCGCGCGCACTGGCTACGATTCGCAGCAGTACGATGGCGCAGAAGACCCGAATCGTCCCAATAATCTCTATGAGCCTGTGGCTGGCGATCACGGGGCTCACGGCGACTTCGATAATCGAGCGAGATCCTACAGCGTGGAGGCGTGGCTGGAAGAACATCCCAAGCTGCTTCTCGTCGCCGCGGGCCTGGGTGTTGCCGCCGCTGCCACCGGCTCGATCAGAAAGCGGAGATCATCGCCGCGGGAGGGCTTTCAAAGGCTGAAACGCGTTGCCTGAACCGCGGCATCACATCACTGCGGCTTGGCGGACGTTCCCTGAATCTGATGTACCTCCACCGTCCCGCAGGCATCTAATTAGGTGGGGGGACTCTTGCATGCGCTCCCAGATCAAGTTAGGCCGCATTGGCGGCATCGTCATTGGCCTGCATTACAGCTGGTTCATCATCGCCATTCTGATAGCCTTTTCTCTCGCTGCTCATTTTCATGATGTCCGCCCGGAATGGAATATAACTGCGACTTGGGCGGCAGCGATTATCACTGCAGTGCTGTTTTTTGTAACTCTGTTGCTTCACGAACTGGCGCATTCCTTAGTCGCGAAATCACGTGGGCTACGTGTTCGCGAAATCACGTTGTTCGCCTTGGGCGGGGTGTCCCAGATTGAATCCGAAGCTTCGGATGCGAAATCCGAGTTCTGGATCGCGATTGTCGGCCCGCTTACCAGCTTGGTGATCGGATTCCTGCTTCTTGGCATCGTGAGGGTTGTTGGATACGTCCCAGGGCAGGAGCCGGCTAATCCGTGGGTTGCGGTGCTGCTCTGGCTCGGATATATCAACATTGCCTTGGCGGCTTTCAACATGATCCCTGGTTTCCCGCTCGATGGAGGCCGAGTCCTTCGCGCCGTAATTTGGTGGTTCAACAAAAACGGCGAGCGTGCGACACGATTGGCTGCCCAGGTAGGGCAAGCGGTCGCCTTGCTGTTCATCGTTTTCGGACTTTATCGGTTCTTTGTGGGCGCAAACTTCGGCGGGCTGTGGCTTGCGTTTATCGGCTGGTTTCTTCTGGATGCGGCTCGCAGCAGTTATTTGCAGGTGGGGCTTACGGCCGGGCTGCGCGGGCAGCGCGTGGCCGATATCATGGAGCGCGACTGCGCCACGGTGGAGGGCTATCTCAGCATTCGCGACTTTGTGGAACAACGCCTTCTTCACAGCAGCGGCCGCTGCTTCGTAGTGATGCAGGATCACCATGCGGTGGGGCTCATGACCGCGAATGAGGCGAAGAAGGTCAATCGAGAAGATTGGGATCAGACCAGCGTGCAGAGTGTGATGCGCCCATTGAATCACATGCCAACGGTGTCTCCCGATATGCCTGCCTTAAAGGCATTGGAGTTGATGAGCAGCGAACACGCCGATGAACTCGCGGTAGTTTCCGAGGGGAAACTGGAGGGGGTTTTCTCGCGCACCCAAGTGCTGCGCTTCCTGCAAATGTATCCTGGAATTGGCGGACTTGCCCGGCATCATCCGGCGTGAGTGGATGGGCAAACTAGAGGGCAATAATTATGTGCGGCTTGCGATCTGGCAACACGTTACCGATCTCGACCGCAGGAATGCCGGCTTTCTGGAGTGCCGCGACGAGGTGCGAGCCATCGGGCGTGGCGATCAACAATCCGCCCGCGGTTTGCGGATCAAACAGGATGGCTCGAACGTCCTCCGACACGCGGTCGTCGTAGTCAACCAGGCACTCTGCAAAATCGCGATTATTTCTTAATCCGCCCGGAATGAAGCCCCTGCGCACGCATTCCAGCGCTCCTTCAAGTACCGGTACGCGGCTTGCCGTGATCGTAAGGGACACATCCGATGCTAGTGCGAGTTCGCGTGCGTGCCCGATCAATCCGAATCCAGTGATGTCGGTCATTGCGTGCACACGGAAATCGCCGTTAATGATGACCTCCGCCGTGGCTTTGTTCAGTGTCGTCATCGAGCGCACGGCGGAGTCGATCCACGATGCTGCCGCCTTGCTCTGTTTGATCGCGGTGGAAATCACACCCGTGCCGAGTGCTTTGGTCAGCAGCAGGGAGTCGCCCGGCTTCGCACCCGCATTCGCGAGAACTTTGTCCGGATGAACCACTCCAGTCACCGAATAACCAAACTTCGTTTCTTCATCTCGAATGCTGTGGCCGCCGATCACGGTACAATTCGCCTCGATCATCTTCGAAAGTCCGCCTGCAAGAATGCGTTCCAGAATTTCGAGATCCGCTTTATCGGGGAAGCAAACCAGCGCGAGCGAAGTGAGCGGTTTTCCTCCCATGGCATACACGTCGCTGAGAGCGTTGGTGGCGGCGATCTGGCCGAAGGTGAAAGGATCGTCGACAATTGGCGTGAAGAAATCGACAGTCTGTACCAGCGCCTGGTCGGCTGCGATGCGATACACTCCCGCATCGTCGGCATGATCGAAGCCGACCAGAACATTCGGATCGTGTTGCCGGGCTAATTTCCCAAGCACCTTGTCCAGCGCCGCCGGACTCAGCTTGGATGCTCAACCCGCAGCTTTCACCGACGCCGTCAGCCGGAATGGTTTGGTTTCTGGCACGAAGCCATTGTAGCGGAGGGCAGGTCACGTCCGAAGCGTGCGAAGCACGTCAGATTATCTTAGGCGCGCGGCAATTCGCGCGTACCGGGTTTTTATGGCGCTGACCGCAGCACAAAACTCAGACCACGGGCGGAGTTTTGTGTAAGCGTTTCCTGCAGATCCAACGCATCCACAGGAATGTGACTTTGCGAGCCGTCGCTGCTGATGTACTCAA
Source organism: Verrucomicrobiia bacterium (assembly GCA_035523795.1). Classification (GTDB taxonomy): domain Bacteria; phylum Acidobacteriota; class Terriglobia; order Terriglobales; family Acidobacteriaceae; genus Sulfotelmatobacter. The sequence continues at coordinate 7,756 of DATKQB010000089.1, forward strand.
TGTAGCCGTTGGCGAGCCAGTAGTCGGTGACCACCACATCCGTTCCATTCTTCAAAATCAAAAGGAAAAATCGCGGATCAAGACCCCGCCCAAGGAGTTCTTGCCGGGTGTTTGGCGCATTGCCGTCCGGCGCTTCGGGCTCCGTCTCGGGCTCAGGCGCAGTGGTCATATTCGTTGAGTCGAGCGCGTCAGGGATATCGCCGGAGTCGTCATAACCAAAATCGAATGGGAACCAGTCAAAACCTGTTGAAAAGAAGAACAGCGGCCATGCCGGCTCCAACCCGCAGATTTGGTTAAAGCCATTGAAATAACATCCGGAGCTTCGAAAATGTCGAAAACCGCCATACATATACTCACGATGCTGGAATCGTGAGTACGTTGAGAAATGTTCACCTGCCGACGGCATGTGCGAGAGTACAGGGCCCATCGAAGTGGATGTGGAGGGCATTCCGTGAAGGCGCGATCGCCGAGTTATGCCCGACGCTCCGACGTCGAAGTCGTTCGGGACGTCCTCTGCGTGAATATCTCTGCGGTGTTTTGACCCGAAGTGCAGCCAGCCCCAGTGTCCTTTGGCGTGGCCGGAACTCGCGTGCGAGTGGCCGCTAAAATGGCCTCCGCCGTGACCGCCGCCGGAGTGACCACCACCACCGCCATGGCCGCCGCCACCCCCGCCGCCGTGTTGCGCACCTGCTGCCGTGACGAGACACGGCAACAGCAGCAGGAAGAAAGTGACGCGCGCATAGCGCAAGAGGGAAAGCCTGGGCATAGCTGCCCGCTCCGCAAACCTGCCTTCAGTTTACTCTCGTTTGCAGCTCGGGATCAGGTTCACTTGGTAGTCACATCAGTCACGCGAATCTCGGGATACTGGCGGTTCCACTGCGCCGAGATACTGTCGAAGGTTAGCCGGTACAGCTCCGACTGGCCCGGACCCAGCGGTGCGGTCGCGAGATCGACGGGCTCCGTGTATGCGCCATTGTTGCGGATGACCCGCAGCGGCATCTCCTCCTGTTGTGCGACCTGTCCGATGGAGTCCTTGAACGTTACCTCGACCATGGCTTTCGTCACCGTCTTGTTGCCGTTATTGGTGATTGTTCCGTCGATGTAATTCACGGTGGCGCCGATAAAATTCTCGGCCGCGCTCATCTTGAAGTCTGAAAGCTTGAGGTCTGCGATGTAGGGCGAGGCTGGTTTTGTGGTCTTCGGGGGCTCGCGCAGCAGAAACGCCATCCCCACCATCACCGCGATCACACCCACGACCGCGACGACAATGATCAAGCGGCTCGAATCACGCTCTTCCAGAACAGGCGATGGTTGTCCCAAGCTGCCCATGCGCCGATTCTAGGCTGCCCACGCGGGAATGTCGATGACCGGCATTATGAGGCAAAAGCGGCCCGTCGAAACGATCGAAGGGATGTCTGTGCTCCATCGTCCTCCGTTAACCTCGTCATTCTCCGCAAGAAATTGGCCGCAAGAAAAAGGTTAGCCTACAGTATCCGTCACCGGGCAAAAGAAGGGTTCACCTCAGAGCGAGCCGTGGCCGACCTGCTAGAATATTGGCTAGGGGTTCACCCACAGAGAATGCCAGTTCCGATTTCACAAATGTGGACGGTTACGAGCTATGTCCTAAAGCAGAAGTTCGCCCGCCGCAAACAGTATCCGCTGGTGCTGATGCTGGAGCCGTTGTTCCGCTGCAATCTCGCCTGCGCGGGATGCGGCAAAATCCAATATCCGGCCCACATTTTGAAGAAAGACCTCTCGCCGGAAGAATGCTTCCGCGCGGTCGATGAGTGTGGCGCGCCCATGGTTTCGATCCCTGGCGGCGAGCCGCTCATGCATCCGCAGATCGATAAGATCGTCGAGGGTCTGGTCGCGCGCCGAAAATATATCTATCTCTGTACCAATGCGCTGCTGTTGAAAGAGAAAATTCACTTATTCAAACCGAGCAAGTACCTAACCTTCAGCGTTCATCTCGATGGCCAGCGCGAAGAGCACGACTTGGCTGTATGCCGCGAGGGCGGATACGAGATCGCGGTCGAAGGCATAAAAGAAGCCTTGCGGCGCGGCTTCCGCGTTACCACCAATACGACACTTTTTGACGGTGCGAATCCGAAATCTGTTCGCGCCTTCTTCGACGAGATGATGGAACTGGGCGTCGAGGGCATGATGCTCTCGCCCGGATATTCCTACGACAAGGCTCCCGATCAGAAACATTTTCTCGGACGCGCCCGTACGCGCCGCATGTTCCGCGCCATCCTGTCGAATCGCAAAAAGAGCTGGCAGTTCAATCTCTCGCCGCTGTTTCTCGAGTTCCTCATGGGCAAGCGCACTTATCCGTGCACGCCGTGGGGCATGCCGACCTACAATGTCTTCGGATGGCAAAAGCCCTGCTATCTATTGCAAGATGGCTACGCTGACACCTTTGCTGAACTCATGCAAACGACAGCGTGGAAGAATTACGGTACCGAGTCTGGCAATCCTGCTTGCGCCAACTGTATGGTGCACAGCGGATACGAAGCTTCAGCGGTCAACGCCACGTTCAGTTCTCTCAGCGGATTTCTTGCCACGGTGAAAGCGACATTGTTCACGCGCTATTCCGACAAAGAAGCACTGCGCATGCTCGAAGAGCCGCAAACCCCGGTACATCCGCTCATCCAGATTGAGGCGCAGATCGCCGCAACGAGCGAATCCCTCCAGGAAACGGGCGTCTAACCTCTCTGTGTCCTCTGTGGTGAGATTTCGAGTTCGGAAAGTTTATGACAGGTAAGGAAGCTGGCCATAACGAACAACACCCCTCGCACGCGGCGAATCCCGACGCCCTCGAAATCGCTCCCGGCACCGCCCACGAAAACCTCGAAAATTGGATTCCCCCTCTTGCCTCTGAGGATGAGCTTCGCCAGGCTCTCGAAAAGGCCTTCGACTATCGCGGCGACATCACCATCACGCGCAAAGACGGATCCAAGATCGAAGGTTATCTTTTCGACCGCCGTTCCGCCTTAACGCTCAAGGATTCTCTCGTCCGTCTCTACCCGAAAAATTCCAACGAAAAAATTTCCATCCCCTACTCCGACATTGCCGCTCTCGTCTTCACGGGACGCGATACGGCCGCTGGCAAAAGTTGGGAAGCGTGGATGAAGAAATACGCCGAGAAAAAAGCAGCCGGAGAAAAAGACCTCAGTCTTTACTCCGAACCCCTCGAGTAATGCGGGCTTATTGCCATTGATAAAGCGCTCGCTGATTGGGTTGAGAACCCGCACGTTGGTTGGACTAGCGGCCGACCTCGATTCCCCACCGTATTCGCCGGAGCCTGCTATCCTATCGGGTTCGCCTTCTTCTCGCGATTGGGGACGCGCGACTCTCAAATCCGAATGCCAAACGATCCAGTTCTGGTAGTTCACGGCGGCGCCTGGGCCATGCCCGATGATATGGTCGACGCGCATATACGCGGCGTCACCGCCGCGCTGGCTGCCGGATGGCGCGCCCTCGATCACGGTGGCTCGGCCCTCGATGCCGTCGAGGAGGCCGTCGTCATCATGGAGGACGACGAGACTTTCGACGCTGGACGCGGCAGCTTTCTCAATCGTGACGGCCGTGTTCAGCTCGATGCCCTCATCATGGATGGGGCCACGCTGCGTGCTGGCGGCGTAGGATGCGTCGAGCACCTGCGCAATCCCGTGCGCGCCGCGCGCAAGATTTTGAGCGAGAGCCCGCATGTCTATTTCGTCGGCGAAGGCGCGGAAAAATTTGCCGCAGCTCACGGCGTACCGCTGTGCAAGAACGAGGACCTCGTGATTCCGCGTGAAGTCGAGCGTCTGCGCGCCTATCAAGCAGAAGCCAACAGCCACGGCAATGAACTTTTCGCACCCAGCAGCCACGACGTGACGATTTCGCACGACACCGTCGGCGCGGTCGCTCTCGATCGCAACGGCAACATCGCCGCCGCCACGTCCACCGGAGGCACGCTCAACAAAGCTCCCGGCCGTCTCGGCGATTCTTCTCTCATCGGATGCGGCTGCTATGCCGACAACGAAAGTGCCGCCACCTCGACGACTGGATGGGGCGAGCCCATCATGAAGCTGGTGCTGGCCAAGTGGACCGCCGACCGCATCGCCGCCGGCAATCTTCCCGAATGGGCATCGCAGGAAGCGATGAACTATCTCAAGCAGCGCGTCAATGGACACGGGGGCATCATCGTTCTCGATCGCGAAGGCCACTTCGGCATCGCCCACAACACTTCCCGCATGGCCTGGGGATACAAGACAGTAAAGAGGCAAGAAGCGGGCGTGATTCGCGAAGGCTAAAACGAGACCGTACTCGTAGGGCAGACTTCGACTCTACAGCCACCCCTTGGTTCTGGCGATTCTTGCGGCTTCGACGCGATTGCTGGCGCCAAGTTTGCTGATGGCTTCGGAGAGATAATTCCGCACCGTGCCGTCCGACAATCCCAACTCGCCGGCTATGTCGCCGCTGGCCATGCCTTCGCCAGCAAGGCGAAGCACCTGGCGTTCGCGATCGGTCAGTGGATCCATTTCTGCCCAGGCTTCAGTTGCTAACTCGGGATGAATCACCCGCAAACCCTGATGCACGCGGCGCACGGCGTCGGCAAGGTCTTCTGCGCGCATGTCTTTCAACAGATAACCTGAGGCGCCTGCCTCCAGCGCGCGGCGCAGATATCCGGCGCGAGCAAACGTCGTCACAATCACCACGCGCGTTCCGGTTTTTCTGCGTTTCAGCTCCGCCGCAACGTCGAGACCGCTCATGTGCGGCATTTCAATGTCGGTAATGAAGACGTCAGGCTTCTGGGTGAGCACCGCGTCGAGAGCTTCCTGGCCATTGCGCGCTTTGGCGACGACGCAGATGTCGCCCTCCATTTCAAGCAGCGCCGCCAAGGCTCCGAGAACCATGCCCTGATCCTCGGCCAGTACCACGCGAATTCCCTTGCGTCCCTCGCGTGTGGGATTCAAAGGCGACGACCCTCTTCGGAAGCCGGCACGCTTTCATCCATCGTGTCTTCGTCGCGCACATTCACAGCTACATCTTTGGTGGGAATAATAATTGTCAGCTTGGTACCGGAAGTGGTTTCACGGACCAAGGTGCCTCCGAGCATCTCTACGCGCTCGCGCATGCCGCGCAGCCCATTACCCTCTTCGCTCGATGATCCCAAACCGTCATCCTGAATCTCCAACTGGCAGGAGCCATTGTGTTGCTCAATGCGCAAGCGGCAGGTTTTGGCGTTGGCGTGGCGGACTACGTTGGTCACGCCCTCGCGCACAGCAAGCGAAAGAACGCTCTCTTGCATCGCCGGCAACTGTACTGTAGTGGCCGCGTCGCACTGCACCGCAAGTCCGGCGGTTTCTAAAGTGGATTTCGCCAGTGCCAGTTCCGCCGCAAGTCCCTTGGCGCGATAGCCGCGGATGGCGTCGCGCACGTCGGAAAGAGCCTGCCGAGAGATCTCAGAAACTTCCCGAATCTCTTTCCCTGCCCGTTCGGGATCGCGCTCCATCAACTTACCCGCGAGTTCCGATTTCAAAGTAATCACCGAGAGAGTGTGACCCAGCACATCGTGGAGATCGCGGGCGATGCGCTCGCGTTCCGCCAATTTTGCCAGGTGCTCGATCTCTTCGTTCGCCTTGCGCAGTTTATGGTTCATGCGGTTGCGCTCGGCAAAGAACGTGTTGCCGGCGCCAATGAACAACGGAAACGCCGAGGAGAAGAACAAAACCCAGCCATTCGAATGGAACACCCAGCCTTCGATCGCCCCGATGCCGGAGATCAGGAGCAAGCCCACCCAAGCCGCGGCTTGGGTCGCGACGCAAAACGGCACCATCGCCGCGGCAAAGATGAAGAACGTAGCTCCGTTCGAATCACGAGCCTGGAAAAGAATCCCAAGAAGCACCATGCCAGCGATGTGGCCGAGCGCTATCGGGTCCTCGAGGAAAAACAATCCGAAATACAGAACCAGAAATACCAAGGCTCCCAGGCCGTCGAGCAGCCAGGTATTCAGGCTGGCATGGTCGACGATAGGCTGGATGAAAAAGAAACCGAGATAAACCACCCACAAAAGCGGGCTCCAGCCGTGGTCTTTGTCTTTCAGAATTACGCTCCACGGCTTCAGCTTCCACCGGCTTCCCTTTTCGCAACCGAATTGGTTATCGAAAGCTGCTATGGGCATAGGTCTATTTTCACCCACACGTCAATTCCGGCCAATTCTGATCATGGGAACGCCGTACCAGATGGCGATTGCCGCTGGGATCAGCACGGGCAACCAGCGAGCGCCTACGTACATGGCGAGCACACCCAACAGGATCAGGGCCAGTGTCGAACTATAACTTGTCTTGGCTTGTGCGCTCATGCTGTCCTCGCTTTCTCTGATCTTGTCAGCGGCTAAAGATGTGGTCGATTTCCTGCCTCACGGCGTGGCTGAAAGCCGCGCCTTTTCAAAACATGGCAGCATTAGCCATACATCTTTTCCTGATCGCGTTGAAAGCCGATGCGCGCTACTCCCAGGCAGATGAGCGTAAATGCCAGCAGCACTTCCCAATGCGCGCTGTTGGACTGGCGCGATCCCGCGCCCACCATGCCCAGGGCAAGTTGCGAAAGATGATAGGGAGGGAGCGCCAATGCAAACGTCCGCACAACTTTCGGCAGAAACATGAACGGGATCCACAGTCCGCTGAAGAACGACATCGGTAGATAAATCAGGTTGATAGTCGTCGGCGCCGAATTGGGCCCGGTGAAATATCCAAGGGCGAGTCCCATTGCCGAAAATGGAAGCGATCCCACCATCAGCACTCCAAGCAATCTGGAAAACTGCGCGATCGGCATGCGCACATGCCCGAATGCGGCCCCAAGCGCGAACAGGGCGAGCACGACAACCGTGCTGTAGATCATGCTGGTGATGATTTTGGCGGCGAAATAAGCGAAGGGTGGCATGGGACTGGCTCGCTTGACCTGGAGCCATCCCAGGCCGCGATCTGACGCCAGGCCGGCCGCGGTTCCAAAAAGCGAAGCTCCCATCACACCGAACGTTCCGTAGGTAGCGATCAGATAGGTGGGGACGCGCATGCCACCGATCATTTCATTCTGGTTCAGCACCAACCCAAACAGAATGTAGAACATGCACGGGAAGCTGAGGAGCGACGCCGTGTACAGGCGGAGGCGAAGGTTCTTCAGGAATTCGTACTTGGCTTCTTTCAGATAGATTGTGGCGGTGTGCCCGGAAGAACGTTTCGCCGAACTGCTGCTCCATGCGATCGATGCCGTGCTCATGACTCTCTCCTCTTGTCTTCGTCTAACCCGGTTAGTTCAGCCCACTTCGGTTATTTGCGTCTTTCGATTCCGAGGTAAGTGCCAGGAACGCATCTTCCAGACCAGCACCGATGACCTCCAATCCGGATACGTTTGCGTCGAGCGCAAACAACTCGCGAAGCACCGGCTCAGCCTCAGCCGTGTGAATCTCGACCGCCTCGCGGTCTTCTTTCACTTCCCTCACGCCGGTAATCCGCCGGAGTTCGGGAATTCCAAGACGTGTAACGCAGCGGATCTTTTTCCCGCTGGTCTGAGCTTTGATTTCCGCCGGCGTACCTTGAGCGATAATTGCCCCTTGATTGATAACGGCGATGCGATCGGCGAGCGCATCGGCTTCCTGCAAGTAGTGCGTCGTGAGCAGAATCGTTTTTCCGCGCGCCACCATGCGGCGGATTTCATCCCACAGCAGGCGGCGTGCTTCCACGTCCAGGCCGACTGTAGGCTCGTCGAGGAAAATAAGATCTGGATCGCCGCAGATCGCGAGCGCGAAGAGCACCCGTTGCTTTTGCCCGCCCGACAGGTCACTAAACTTGCGCTCGCTCAACTTTTCGAGTCCGGCTGCGGCTAGAACCTGCGACAAAGACAAACGCTTCTGGTAGTAACTCGAAAAAAGATCGATGTGCTCGCGGACCCGCAGCGTTTCCGGAACTCGTCCAACCTGTAACATTGCCCCGGTCCTCAACCGGTTTTCCGGATTGGTTGGGTCGGCACCGAAAACACGCACTTTGCCGGAGTTTGGCGGCATAAGTCCGAGGAACAATTTCACGGCGGTGGTCTTTCCCGCTCCGTTCGGGCCGACCAGGGCGACGACTTCTCCCTTACGAACCTCGAAATGGACCCCACGCAGGGCCTGAACCGGACCATAGTTTTTGTTCACGGATTCGAGCCTCGCGACCACGAATTCTGCAGGCGAGGTCTTTGGGAGCGGTGCAATAGCCTGAGGGCGTTCCGTGATTGCGATCATGTGTGGCTCCTTCGCGCTCATCGCGTCTTCGGCAGGAGGTCTTAGATATCTCCTGCCGCAATGTCATCATCGCGAATCTCAAGAAAAAGCAGTAGTGCCATCCATCACGAATGTGGCGTGACAAATGTCATGGACCTGCGAGGGAAGCCATTACGGGCTTGATTTGCGAACCCGGCCTTCAATAATTGAGCTCTGCTTTGTGCGTTTTCCGGAAATCGGTTTCGCATGAGGGGAGATTCGGGAGGACCTGTCGTCCCTTTATGCAAGTAGGAGTGGGCGAATAATGGGGCAGTTACGAAATCCGAACGGAACGATGAAAGACATAATGCGGAGGGGGCAGCCTCGTCGCCCCAGTTTTCAGCCGAGAAACTGTCGTACATTCAATTTTCATGGGGGGTCGAAGCTTGTTCGGAATTCGTAACGGCTCATGAGGCTGTGATTTTCCCGAAATTGACACCACAAGCCTGTCGCACTTTGATATGATTCCTCCCACGCTTTGGAGGTCGGCCCATGTTGCCCGCTGGTAAAAGCCTTCGCACCCTGCGCGAAAAGCTCGGCCTCACCATGCGCGACGTGGAGAATTCCAGCGCGTGCATTGCCGAGAAATACCGCAACGAAGAGTTCTCCATCCCGCCCAGCCGATTGTCGGACATTGAAACCAAGGGAATACTACCCAGCATTTACCGCCTCTATACGCTTTCGGTAATTTACCGGCGCGATCTGCGCGAGCTCATGTCGTGGTATGGCGTGGATTTGAACAATATTGCCGCGGATCTCGGGCTGGTTTCGCCTCCCAAATCGCACGTCTCCGATGCTCTTGCTGGCTTGGGGTCGGTGCAGGTGCCGCTTCATATGGACCCCGCCTTTGACGAACGCCGCACCACCAATCTGGGCCGCATGGTCGAAAAGTGGGGACTGGTCCCATTTGCCTATCTCGCCCAGTTCGCGAACAGCGATTTCACGTACGGCTACGTCGGGATGCAGGATTTCACGATGTACCCGATCCTACCACCGGGTAGTTTCATCCAAGTGGATGAGTCGAAAACCCGCGTGGCGGAAGGATCATGGCGTTCGGAGTACGAGCGTCCGATTTATTTCGTGGAAACGCGTGAAGGCCACACCTGCTGCTGGTGCAGCATGCGCCGCGATGACATCATTTTGCAGCCGCACCCACTTTCTCCGGTCCAGGTGCGTATGCTGCGGCATCCGCAGGAAGCGGAAGTAATCGGCCAAGTGGTGGGAGTGGCTATGAAACTGACTGAGTGGCGCGCGCTCGATTCCGCTCCAAATACGAAAGCGCCACCAGCACTGAATTAAGGTGGGCCGCTGAAGGCGTGTCGTTCCGATCGCTGGGTAGCAAGTCCTTCCGCGCGGACATCCTCTCTATATATTCCAGGGACTCCTGACCGCCGCCGCGGCTGGATTCGGGCAGATCTTCCAACAAGTCAGGCAGTGGAGTGCGGAGCACTTGTGCCACGGCCTCGGCGTGCGCCGTTCTGAGCGCGCGGACCGCCGCATCTTCGCCGTGAAGCGATTGCATCCCCCAATGCTCATACCGGCCTTGAGAACGCTGTAACGAGGCGAGATAAGCGAGTTTGCCCAGCAGGCCGGCAACCGATGCCAGCGTGTTTTCCTTCAGGTCCTGAAGCGCGGATCTAAACGTCATCTTGAGCGCAATTCCGTTACGAATTCCGAACGTTCTACGACTTTCGTTCCCTTGGTCTGGTTACCGCCGGCCATGAAACTATTGCTGTCCAAATCGCAGTAAAACCCAAGGAGAACAACCGTGAAACATGTGCTACTCGTAGTTGCAGCAGCAGTACTGTTCGTAAACACTTTGGTAATCCCAACGGCAGCTAAGACTGACGGGGGAGGGAACGGCACGAACTGCGGCCAAGTAATGTGCAAACCGTAACAAAAAACCAGATTAACATCAAAGCCACACGAGTACGCATGCGTAGGCTTGAGCTTTACGAAATCAGAACAAAGATTGCCCTCTAGTTGCGGCCTGCAGCGGTCAGCGATATAGTGCCTAGCAATCGCTATGCTGCAGGCGCACTCATTTCTCTGGCACTATCTCTGGGTTGCGCCCAATGTCCTGCTCCTGGTCCTTGCGGCCTGTATGTGGAAGCGAGGGCTTGCCCGCGAACTTCCAGCCTTTTTTGCTTTCATCACGGTAGACGCTTTCGCGCAACTTGGAATGTATGTGGCGGATGTCTCCCCCGTAGTAGGTCCTGAAACGTGGTGGCACCTGGCTTGGGTAAGTCTCATCATTGATGGTGTGCTGAAGGCTTTCCTGATTGCAGAAATCTATGATCGAAATTTTCGCTCCTACGATGCGCTAGCAAAGCTGGGCCGAATCCTGATTCGCGCCGTTGGAGTAACCTTGATTATGGCATCCGCAGTCCTTGCGGCGGTGGGGCCTCAAGATGGGCGCTTTGGCATCATCGCTGGCGAACACTCGCTCGAACAAGGGATCTACCTCGTAGAGTCGGGACTGCTGCTCGCGGTGCTCGTCCTCGCGGCTCTTTTCAAACTACGCCCGCCGCGGCCTGTTTTTGGAATCGCTGTCGGTCTCGCGATATCTGCCTGCGTGCATCTGGCAAGTTGGGCGGTAATGGCAAGCGGTGGTCTGCCCAATTCAAAACGGGCTCCACTCGTCTTCCTCAATATGGCGACTTACCATGCCTGCGTTTTGATCTGGTTCTATTTCGTTCTGGTCCCTGTGAAAGTTAAGAGCAACTCGGGACCCCCTATGCCCCCCATACACAACCTCGAAGTCTGGAACCGAGAAGTGGGGCGTCTATTGCATCCATGACAATCGCGATCATTCTCGTTGTGTTAGCCGCCGTGAGCCTGGCGGTCATCCTGCGCGTGTCGGTCAAGGCCTTGGAGGTTTCCGCAACGGGCAGCCCGTGGAAAATCCAGCCTCTCGACATCGAAGCCTTCCGCAATCTCACCGATCCAGCCGAAGAGGCATACCTTCGCAAGCGCCTGCCAGTGGGGGATTACCGCCGAGTGCGGCGCGAGCGATTGCGCGCAACGTCGGCCTACGTTCAAGTAGCGGGCAGGAATGCTGGCGTATTGATTCAACTCGGACAGATGGCTCTGGTTTCGTCCAACGCAAGCACCGCAGAGCCCGCACGGCAATTGGTGGATCAGGCATTGCTCTTGCGGCGCAATTGCGCCTTCGCGCTAATTCGGATTCATGTTGCTCTGGTCTTGCCATTTCGCGGTGAATCAGTTGTGCCCGTGCTGCGCGGCTATGAACAAGTCAATGGTTCTGCACAGTTGCTGACCCGGCTCCAAAATCCGGTCGCGCCGTTGCGTATTTCTTCTTAGTGATTAAAACGCAATATACGTGGCTTTCCCCCTTTCTGATCCCTGATGCGTCGTCCGGAGGTTAACTCAGGAACGACCTGCCTTCGATTCCAGCTTGTCTTGAGGCATCGTTCTGGTATAAAACCCTGCGGGGCGGGGATTAAGCGGTCCAATCCATTCGTGCTCACATCAGCAATCCGCTGTTGCGATAATTTCGGTCTGCTCGCCTGCGCGAGTGCCAGGGAGAGTTCTATGCTGCGCAGAATCAGAAGCGGTTTCGGGTCTGTGTGTTTCCTTCTGCTTTCCACCTTGATGTTCGGCCAGGGCGGCGCTGCAACCGGCGATTTGCACATCACCGTGAAAGATCCCAGAGGAAACGGTGTTGCCAACGCCACGGTGACTGTACAGGACGTGGCCAAAGGTTTGGAGCGCACCGCGACCGGCGATGGTCAGGGCGGCTATAGCGCACGCCAACTGCCGCCGGCGACCTACTCAGTGACGGTCGTCGCGCCGGGATTCAGCAGGGTCGAGAACACAGGTGTTCTCATCACAGTGGGTGGCGTCGTCGAACTGCCGATCACGCTTTCGGTTTCGACGGCTACGCAGGTGGTGGAAGTCAACGCGCAAGCCGCGCTGGTCGAGACTTCCCGCAGCTCGACGACCGACACCATCGGACAACGCCGCATTGATAATCTCCCGATCAATGGCCGGAATTACATCAATTTCACGCTGACCGACTCGCAGGTTGTCCGCGATAACGCGCCCAATACAGGGGCAGCGCCGACCTCCGGCCTGAACATGAGCGGCCAGAGAGCACGCTCCAACCTGGTAAACGTCGATGGAGCAGATGCGACGGACAACTCGGTGAACGGTGTTCGATCGACGGTTTCCCAAGAGGATGTTCAAGAGTTCCAGATCATTACCAACAATTACGCGCCTGAATATGGACGCGCGGCGGGCGGGGTGGTCAATATCATCACTCGCTCGGGATCGAACGAGTTTCATGGCGACGTCTTCGGATATTTGCGTAACCGGAATTTTCAGGCGGTAAATCCGTTCAGCACGGTTTCCAATCCGGCGTACACGCGGGTGCAGGCGGGAACAGCATTCGGTGGCGCCCTCAAGAAAGACAAGAGTTTTTATTTCTTCTCCTACGAAGTGACGCGGCGGCATGAGACTGGGTTCTCTAGTATTGCGCCGGCGAGCAACATCGGCTATTACGGTTTGCAGAATTTCGACACCTCTACAACTGCGGGGGGCGGTATTTTCCCAGACCTGGGAACGATTCAAGTGACCGGAGCGCAGGCTGCTTTCCTTGGACCCGAATTGCAGCAGATTGCTCAGACGGACGCGTCATTGTTTGGGGCGCTTGCGCCCAATGTCGTCCCCTACGAGGTGCTTGCCGGGGCTTCCTCAACTCAGGCACTTCAAGGATCGTGGCCCACAGGGATGGTGCAGGCTCTTACCCTCGGCGGACTTTCAAGCTATGCTGGGTTCCCGACGACCTGCGCGCCTCCAAACCCGTGCTTCGTTCCTGCGTCCTACCAGACGATTGGGTCGCAAATCGGTAATTTCCCGGTTTTTGAAGGCACCAGCCTTTATGCGTTCCGCCTGGACAATAACATTGGCGCAAACCATCGCCTGACGTTGCGTGCGAACGTGAGTCCAAGCACGATTACAGGGATTGAAGTAGGCGGGCAGGATCAACCCTTCGGCCAGAACGCTTATTCACGCACCTCACAGCAAACATTTCGAGACGTAGCTGGTGTGGTCCAAGACACCTGGACAATCGGAACAAACAAAGTGAATGAGTTCCGCTTCCAATATGCCCGCCGTGGCTTGTCATATTTCTACAACACCGCGATCCCAGGAGGATCAGACCCCGCAGTGAATATTCCGGGATACGCCTACTTCGGACGGGAACCGTATTCCTACATCCAGCGCGCCGAGCAACGGTATCAGTTTACGGATAATTTTTCTTGGACCATAGGGCGACACAACACCAAATTTGGGGTCGATTTCAACTATTTACCGCTGACAGCAACCTTCACCGTCAACTACGGGGGCGTATACGATTTCGGCGAAGTAAGTCCCTACCCTCAACCCTTCCCCGCGTTCAATGCGGTTCAGGCCTATGGAGCTGGCCTGCCGCAAGACTTCATCCAAGGCATCGGAAGCCCGAGCGATTCTTTCCACAACATTCCCATCGGTGCTTTTTGGCAGGATTCGTGGCGGGTGAATCCCAAGGTGACGCTGAACTACGGCCTGCGCTACGACATCGAGATCCCACCGAGCTTTACTCCGCCGAGCGGGCTCGCGCAAACCGGGTATAACCTACTCGCATTACAAAAGGGAATTCAGACAGCGACCCACAATTTCCAACCTCGCCTGGGGATGGCGTGGGATCCCAGGGGCGATGGAAAAACAGTCGTGCGCGCTTCTTACGGCGTTTTCTATGACCATCCCCTGCTGGGCCTCTATTTCCTTGGCGACGCCTCGGACGGTTCGACGAGCGGGCAGCTAGCTTTTGCCGGCGGTGCGCCTTGTACTTCGGCCTCCACTGCCTTCAATCCGAGCAACCTGAATGCTGCCAGCATCTTTACAGGCGTACTTTCGAACTCCAATTGCATGCCGGTCAGTCAGCTTAACTATTTGCCCAATCAGCAGCAGTTTCGTTCGCTTTTCCCTGTGGGGCAGTCGAATCAATCGCTATTCCTTGAGCAGCAGTATCTGACAAACTCGCCATTCGCCCCAGCGGCATTTCCGCTGGCATTTCAGCCCTTCGGTTATCCGCAAGCAAAAGGATTCGTGTACGCCTACGCGCAACAGGCGAATATCAGCATTGAACGCGACCTGGGTGGAGGGTTCGCGCTAAATCTCGCTTACAACTTCAACGGTGGCCGGCATCTGAATCGTCCAATCAACGCGAACGCCATTCGGGGCGATCTGTTAACGGCAAACTGGCAGGCAGCGTACAGCGATCCGAATTCCGGCGCCGCGGGCGGACCATTGGAGGTCGGAACGGGCGCTCTGCCTTGCAACATCAATCCGAACAATGGCCTGCCATGGGTTTCCGCAGCTCTGACGAATTTCTTCCGCCCGGGCGGGATCAATCCCTCGATCGCTAACTTCCTGGCAGCCAACGGCGCAGGTAGTTGCGTGACAATGGTACTGCCTGCTGTCATGCAATACCTCAACGCCATCGGCTACAGCACAGCCGGATTTAACACCGCATGCAACAACAGCGCGATCAATTTCCCATCGAGTTATGCCGGCTGCATCCCGTTCGGCGACATGGATGCGAACTATTCTAATGGCAGCTCGATCTATCACGGATTCAGTGCGAATCTGCGCAAGCGCTTCACCGAGCACTACGAGTTCCTTGCCTCTTACACGTGGTCGCATTCGATCGATGACTCGACCGATTTGCAATCGACGCTAACGCCCCAGGACAGCTATTACCCCGGCCTGGACCGTTCAACTTCGCTCTTTGATCAACGGCATCGTCTCGTCTTCAGCGGCGTGTATCAGTCCGGGCGAGTGAACATGAGTGGTTTTGAAGGAAAGCTACTGAGCAATTGGACGATCGCGCCGATTATCGAGGTGGCATCGGGGCGGCCATTCAACATCATCACGGGAAGCGACGACAACTTTCAGCTATCTTCTCTCACTGGGCGCCCAAATATCGTTCCGGCGGGAACACCGACGAATGCCTGCGGATATCAAACTGTTGCGTCGCAGTACTCGAAGACGGGATTTTTCCAGGAACCTTGTTACGCCCAGTTCACTCCCAGTTCCGCAACCGCAACGACCTTCCCGTTTGTGTCGTTGTTGTCTTTAGATGGCAATCTCAGCCGCAACGCGGGCGTTCAACCCTGGACCGTGTTCGACGATCTGCGCATCGCAAGGCGCATTAATTTCAGCGAGCGCTTCAGCGCGGATCTGATTGCAGACATGTTCAATATCGCCAACAAAATGAACGTGTCTGCCGTAAGCCCGCTGTTTACCAATGCTGGACAAGCGACGGCGGCGTATGATCCGCGGCAGTTCCAGTTTGCGATGAAAATCAACTGGTAGAAGCGAAGGATCGGTGGTCTCTGGAGATCAAGTGTTGTAACAGGTTTCGCAGCACGGAATCGGTTTTCTGAACTTTGGTCAGCCTGAAAGCGTACTCTAAGCTGAGTAACAGAAAGGCGATCTAGAAGATGGCTGATCCAGAAATTCCCGGTCCTCCGGAACCTTCAATCTCACCGATAAGCTCATCGCCGCCACCCGCCCTTCCGCCTGCGCCGCCGAAGTACACGATTTTCCGCGGCCCAAACGGAATTCGTGCGGGATGGCGCGCGCTCATCTTTGTTGCTATTCTGGCCGCGCTCCTCGTTACTCTTCGTATCCTGCTTCGGCTCATCTTCCATGGCGCTCACGTCGGCAGAATGGCGCAATTGACTCCATTGCAATTAAGCATCTCGGAAGGAAGCATCTTTCTGCTCACCGCCATCGCCGCGCTGATCATGGCGCGCATCGAGCACCGCAAATGGGCGCAATACGGTTTACCGGGGCGCTCTGCCTTCGGCAAGCATTTCTGGGTTGGAATCGCTGTCGGATTTGTTTCGATCAGTGCATGCCTATTGGCCATCTTCGCATTGCATGGTTTCCAACTCGCCGGAATTGCTACGCACGGAAAGGCGCTGGTCGGCGCGGTGATCGGCTGGAGTATCACATTTGTGTTTGTCGGCCTTGCCGAGGAATTTTCTTTTCGCGGATACCTGCAGTACACGCTGACCACAGGAATCGGTTTCTGGCCATCAGCAATTGTTCTTTCACTACTTTTCGGGTTCGCACATTCAGGCAATCCGGGAGAGAGCAAGTTCGGACTGGTTTCTGTCGTGCTGTTCGCATTGCTATTCTGCTTGTTCCTGCGGCGCACCGGAAATTTGTGGTGGGCGGTGGGATTTCACGCCGGATGGGACTGGGGCCAGACATTTTTCTATGGCGTGCCAGATAGCGGTCTGCTGCCCTATCACAGCCTCTTCGCGTGTAAATTCAGCGGGCCGGCCTGGCTGACGGGAGGAACCGTAGGTCCAGAAGCGAGCGTTTTTACTCCCATCGTGCTGTTGATCGTAGCCGTGCTTTTTGCGCGAGCATATCGTGAGAACAATTATCAGGCTGAATTTCGAGCGCTGCGCGCAGGATTCAGCACGCAGGCTTAGCAAGGCGATCAGAAACTGAAAAACTAGACCCGCGGTGGGAGTAATGGGATGGCCCTGCAATGTTTTTCACCGTCACTTGGCCGGTGCTGGGATTGATTCCGGATTCATAGGCGTAGCGTGGGTTGTAGTGATTCGTCACATTGAGCATCGCGCTGTATGCAGGACGGCGTAACTTGCGTTTACCTGTCTGAATGGCATGTTTCTCGGGCCACTTATGCTTTTCGACGATGGGCAACGCCCTCGAGGGCTTCCAGAGTTCTGAGTGCGGTGCTCAACGCCCTTCGCTCTTCGCCCGTGGGATGTAAGGGAAGGGTTTCGATTTGCCTCAGAATGGCGACACGCGCTTCTTCTATCCGCGCAAATAGCAGCGTGTAGTTCGGTTCCAGTACGGCTGAGTGATACAACGTTCTCCATCTCTCCGTATGGCGTGGCGCGGTGTTCGAAGAATCCATCGAAGGCTCCTGGCCTGCATGTGATAAGACCAATAGCAGCAGATGAGAAGGAGAATGAAAACGTAGGTGCGCCAAGTTGCGCCTGGGGGCAGCTCCCCAGCTGTGTTCGCTTGAAACTGATTACCCGCGCACGAGTGATACACTTTTGCTTCACCATCCTTGGCGCTTGCCCGGAGTCCTTTCGCAATGCCCGAAATGCCCATGCCAACCACGCGGACGCGTGTCATCCGCGAACCGCACCGTGGAATCTATGACCGCGAAACGGTGTACCGCATCCTCGACGCAGGATTTCTCTGCCACATCGGCTTCGCCGTCGAAGGGCAACCGTTCGTCATACCGACCTCGTACGGACGCAAGGACGCGAACCTCTACGTTCATGGATCGGCGGCGAGCCGCATGCTGCGGCAGATGAAACAAGGGGAACCAGTCTGCGTCACGGTGACCCTGCTTGATGGACTCGTGCTGGCGCGATCCGTGTTCAATCATTCGATGAATTATCGATCGGTCATGGTTCTAGGAAAGGCGACGCTGGTGGAAGATGCTGATGAGAAGCTCGCCGCGCTCCGAGTCTTGTCGGAGCATATCTTGCCTGGACGCTGGGACGATTCGCGCCAGCCGAATGATCGCGAACTCAAGCAGACATCGGTGCTCCGCGTGCCGATTGAAGAATTTTCCGCGAAAGTGCGAACCGGCCCACCGATCGACGATGAAGAGGATTATCTGTTTCCAACGTGGGCAGGCGTGTTGCCACTAGAAATGAAAACGGGCGTGCCGATTGACGACCCCAACATCGCGCCGAAGGGTGAAATCCCCGAGTATGTCAGGAACTACTCGCGGCCAGAATAATAACCGGTTGCTACGGAATCAGTAGCAGCTTGCCAGTGGTCTTTCTTCCCTCAAGATCGCGATGTGCGTGCTGCGCCTCCGCCAGCGGATAGACATGTTCGAGGTGCAGCTTCAGTTTGCCGGAGGTTATCATCCCAAACACTGCACCGGACCGCGCGGCTAACTCGTCGCGCGTTGCAATGTAGTGTCCGAGCGTTGGGCGCGTTAAGAACAGAGATCCCTTCTGCGACAAAATGATCGGGTCAAACGGAGGGACGGCGCCGCTCGATCCTCCAAACAGCACCATCATGCCGCGCGGACGCAGGAGGTTCAGTCCCTTTTCAAATGTTGTTTTGCCAACAGAGTCGTAAACAACGTCCACGCCTCTGCCGCTAGTAAGGCGCTTGCTTTCTGCTTCGAAGTCCTGCCGTGTGTAGAAAATAATCTCATCGGCGCCAGCCTCGCGCGCCAGCTTAGCCTTTTCCTCGGTGGAAACCGTCCCAATCACTCGCGCGCCAATGTTGTGGGCCATCTGTACCAGCAGCAATCCCACGCCACCGGCCGCGGCATGGATCAACGCGGCGTCCCCGCGCTTGAGCGGATAGGTGTCATGCGAAAGATAATGCGCGGTCATGCCTTGCAGCATGGCAGCCGCGGCTTGCTGATCGCTGACACCGTTGGGAATCGGAACCAGGCGGTCTGCGGGAACTGCCGCGTATTCGGCATAAGAACCGAGCAGTCCAGTCCAAGCGACGCGATCGCCCTTCTTCACCGATCTCACATCGCCGCTGACAGCGGTTACCGTTCCTGCGCCTTCTTGTCCAAGAATGAATGGCAGCGCCGCTTTGTAGCGCCCCTCGCGGAAATAGACGTCGATAAAATTCACGCCGGCGGCCGCAACTTTCACAATCGCTTCATTCGCCTTCGGCTCTGGAACCGGAAGATCGACCAGTTCCATCGCATCGGCCGTACCCGCTTGCTTGACTTGAATTGCTTTCATGAAGGTGTTGGATTCGTTTCAATCGCAGCAAGATTCTATGTGCCGGACCATTATAAGAGCCCACTCCGGAGAGCAGGCTCTGCTAAACTTTCAGCCTATCTCGAGGAGGTGCTGCATGTCGGAAAAGCATCCACAGACGTTGGCCAATCACGCGCGGTTCGATCCCTGGTTTCATTTCTTTCTGGGGCCGGTTTTCATGATCGCGTTGATACTGTCGCTGGTTCACTTTTTCGCGCACTTGACCCACAACGGCTGGTTCGGAAACATTCACGCTTTTCTGCTGGTTGTGCTTGCCTTCGCATTTCTGGTGATGTTGTTGAAGGTGCGGTTGTACCCGCTCAAAGTGCAGGATCGGGTGATTCGACTAGAAGAGCAGCTGCGCCTACATCGCCTGCTCACAGATCCGCTACGCTCTCGCATTCCGGAACTGACCGAAGATCAGCTGTGCGGATTGCGCTTCGCATCGGACGCCGAGCTGCCCAAACTAACCGAACGGGCGCTTAACGAAAAGCTCTCTCGCGCCGATATCAAGAAAGCGATTCAGAACTGGCGGCCGGATTATTGGCGCGTGTAAATCAGGAATCCTCAGCCGGATTGTCGAGTCTGGAACGCAAGTCCCTCGCCCGTGAGTTCGCTTAGCGGCGCTCGACAATGGCCACTGCCGACGTTGTGCTTTCCTTTTGCCGGCTATTTAGCCCTACGAACACCAGCCCCGCGACCACCAGGCAGGTTGCGATAGCTTTTGAGATCAACTGATGGCGGCCGAAATTCTCTCGCAGCCAGCCAGGGCGAAACTTCGTGAGTACCAGCGCACCCGCGAAAATGAGGATGTAGCGTAGCCCGGAGATGGCGTCGACGATCGAGGGGTGGGTAAGGCTGATGGCATAGAAAGTCAGGAATGAACCTACCCCGGAGAGAAAGCGATTTACGAAGTACCAGAAGCGGTTGCGAGGATTGTCTTGCGCGGTTTCAGAAAAAATCTGCCTTCGCCACGAAGATCGAATGAGCAATCCGAGTGCGCCCACGAATGTTCCGATAGTGAACCAGACGTATCCGCTGACAAAGTTGGTGCGATCATATACGACCTTTTCGAGCACGTTGACTAGGCCGAGTAATCCGGCAGCGAGAAGAACTGCTGGAAGCAGGCGCTTCAGCGGGAGCTTTTCTGAGAAGAACATGAAAAAACCGCCGCCAGTCATAAGGGCGAATCCCAGAATTTGTGCATGCGACATCGGCCGCGCCAGCAGCGCTAGCGAGATCAGAGCGGTAGCCAGCGGCGAGAAGCCTCCCATCACGGCCAGGGTCTCGGAAGCTTCACCGCGCTTAAGCGCCTCATAGTAAAAGAACACGCCGACCAAGTGGATGACTCCCGCGGCAAAGGCGAGAACAATGAGTTTGAAGGACGGCGAGTTATAACCGAACGGAACCAACAGCACGCCGAAAACGCTCAAACTGCCCATCCAAAAGACGTAGCTGAACAGATTTTTGGTTCCGGGATGCCGGAGCAGGACTTTGTCCCAGATCAAAGAAATGCCAATCAGCCCGTGGGCGGCGATTGCCATGAACACGCCGTTTTTGACGAATCCGAACACAAATCTCCATCAGAAAGAGAGCAAGGCAATTCCGATGGCAACCAGCGTGGTGCCCACCCAGCGTCGCCAGTCGACGTGCTCTTTCAGCCAGTATTTGGCGAGCGCGGTCTCGAGAATATAGCTGGAGGCGGTGATGGGCACGGCAAAGCTGAGTGTGGTTGCCGAGAGCAACGCCATCATGGCGAAAAACGAAATCGCCATCGCAGGGATGCTCGCCAGAATATAAGAGTTGTGCAGCAGATCCCGACAAAGATGCAGCAAACCCCGAGGCGTCCAGTCGGTAATCTCCCCGTAGCGTTTCATTCCGGCGCTGTTCAACAGGTCTCCAACGGCTCCGGGAATCACCACCAGTGCGACGAGCAGGGCAATCATGAACCGGACTCGACCCCGCTGGTTTTCGGATAGGTTACAACCACTAGCAAAATTCCCAGCGTGATGACAGAAATCCCCAGCCAATGCAAAACGCTGACTTTTTCGTCTAGGTAAACAGCGCCGATAACAGCGCTGATCACGTAAGAGAACGAAGTCACCGGCAAAACATAGGTCAGATCTGCCCAGCTCAGCAGAGACAGACGCGTTGTCAGCCAGGCGAACATGAAGATCACGCCAATTGCGACCCAGGGATGAACAAAGGCTCGGACATAAGGCGCCGGCGACAATGATTCGACCACGCCGATCTGCCGTAAACCGCGTTCCAGCGCGTAGTTCGCGACCACGTTGGTTCCGATCACGATCAAGCTGACAAGTAGAGTTTTGCCGGCAAGAGAATGCTTCCGCCAGAGGGCTCGTTCTGATAGCGGCTCAAGAGACGTTGGAAGGTTGATCTTCATCGCTTAATCGGATGCTGCTACAGCGACTGACGACAAGCATTACTGATACGACGAACGTTTCCCAGTTCTCGGTTGACTCTGGTGCGGTGTTGCTGGGTTGCCTGTATTCCCTCGGGACGGCCGGTGCGCTGTACTCGATGAAATGCATCGAGGTTGTCGGTGGCGAGGTGAGTTATGAATGCGGAGACAAACGAGCACGAGTTTCTGACTCGAAGAGTGAGTCAACTGGAACGCGAGGTCGCACGCATGAGACGGTTGGGGACCCTCGCAATCGGCATTTTCTTGTTGATCATTGTGGTATTCCGAATCGGCGATCATCGTCGGGTAAGCACTGACCAGGTGGTCACAAGAGACATCATCGTCAACGATTCAGAAGGTCATGCTCGTGCACGCATGACCATATTTCCGGAAGGATCCGGACTTGAGGTGTTCGCTTCAAGCGGAGAACGACGGGTTGCACTGCTCGGGCGCGGCGAGGAGGCGACATTGAACCTATACATTCCGGTCACTGCCTACGAGGAGGGTGCTTCGGTCAACCTCTTCCACAACAATACCCTGTACTCGTCATTCCGGGCAGGTTCCGACGGTGGGCGTCTGGAAATGCATTCCGCGCGAGCGAACGGATCCGCCTCGATGTCGCTGCATGGCACAACCGCGATGTTGACTCTAAGTGGGGCTGACGGCGGTGTTCCGAAAGTTTGGCTCAGTGCGAATGAAGATCAGGCCTGCACGGCTCTGGGTGGAGTATCGGATGCGAGTGGCTCGTTGTGCTTGCATGCGCCCGGTCTGCCCACCTTCGAACTTTCCGATATAGCCGGCAATCGTGCGGTCATCGGCATACCCTCGAATCCAGATCTCAGCACGGACCAGGACTCGGCTGCCTCAATGATTTTGAAACACAAGAGCGGAAGAAAGGTTCAGGTTACTCCGCAATAATGGCAAAAGCTGTTTACGGGGCAGGCTCACCGGTAAAAAGCCGCACCAACCTTGCTCGTGCGGGCGGACATCAAACGCCTATTAGGATGTCAGGTCTCTCCGCCGGTAACCTTTGAGACGAGGTACCAAAAGTAACCGCACCGGGTACTTTTTCCGCATTGACCCTGGTGCGACCACCCGGTACCATTTTTGGTAGAATTCACCGGGCGTTAACAACTGGAGAAGTTTATCGGGGAAACGTACGCGTTCCTCCGGTCCATCATGCGATTTGCCGCCGTTCAAATACGGATCGTTGCGCTAATTTCTTTCCTTCTGTCGATTTGCGCCTGCCAGAGCGCCCAGAAGCCAGTCTCCCTGTTACCTCCAGCAACTGCCCCCGCTCTTAAAGCTCCGTCCCAAAGCACGGCAACAACCCAGGCTTCGGCGCAAGCTTCGGCTGTTCAAGGTTCGCAACAGGCAAAAGAGACGACGAACGATCCTCCGTCCACTGACGATTCTCAAGCAACGCCACCTGCTCAGACGGCGCCTCCTGACGCCATTGCCGATCTGATTTCCCGCGTGGAAAAGGAGTATCAGGCCGGACTTACGACCTATCAGGCTGGGGACACCGATGGCGCGAAACAGCATTTCGATAACGCCTTCAATGCGTTGCTCGATAGCAACTTCGATGTGCGTTCCGACGTCCGCCTGCAAAACGAATTCGACCGCATCGTCAATGGCGTGGACCAGTTGAATCTTGGCGGCAACCAGACCGCCGACGCCGATCAGCAGCAAAAATCTGAGCCGGCTCCGATCGATGAAACCAACGGACTCACTCCCGCCGCTGATGCCAGCACCAAAGCCAAGGTAGCCGCGGAAGTAAAGAACACCCACTCCGATCTGCCGCTGATGATGACCGATCAGGTTGCGGGCTACATCAGCTACTTTTCAGGCCGCGGCCGGCCGGTTTTTGAGCGTGCCCTTGCGCGTTCGGGGCGCTATCACGACATGATCGTGAAGACACTGAAACAAGAAGGCGTCCCGCAGGATTTGATATATCTGGCGCAGGCTGAATCAGGATTTCATCCACTTGCGGTTTCGCGCGCTGGCGCGCGCGGGATCTGGCAGTTCATGTCGAGCCGGGCACGCGGTTACGGCTTGAACCATGACATGTGGTTGGACGACCGGCAGGATCCGGAATTGTCAACGCGAGCCGCCGCCCGCCATCTGAAAGATCTTTATGAGCAGTTCGGCGATTGGTATCTCGCCATGGCGGCGTACAATTCAGGCCCTGGAACCGTGCAAGCCGCCGTAAAGCGCACCGGTTATGCCGATTTCTGGGAGCTTTATCGCCGCAATGTTCTGCCCAAAGAAACACGCAATTATGTTCCCATCATCTTGGCTGTGACCATCATGGCCAAGAACCCGTCGCAGTACGGGCTCGACAGCGTCGTGATGGAGCACCCAGCCGATTACGACACTGTCACTATCAACTATCCGGTAGATCTGCGGTTGGTTGCGGAATGTGTCGGCTCGACGCCCGCCGAGTTGCAGGACTTGAATCCGCGTCTGCTGCGGATGAGCACTCCGCGTCAGGGCAAATTTGAATTGCACTTGCCGGCCGGAACCAAAGATGAGTATGAGAACGAGATTGCGTCCATTCCCGCCGACATGCGGCTCTGGTGGCGATATCACACGGTGCATACCGGGGATACGCTGGCATCGCTGGCGCGCACTTATCATGTGACCTCGAAGTCACTGATCGAAGTCAATCACCTCGATGGGAGCGAGCTCGAGACTGACGCCAAGCTGGTTATTCCCGTCGCAGCCGGGCGGCATGCGGAGAGCGATACCGCAACCTACGCCCGCCGGATCACTCGTTACAAGGTTCATCGCGGAGATACAGTCGAAACCGTAGCCGACAATTTCGGGGTTTCTCCGCGAATGATTCGCCGCTGGAACGGCCTGCGCGGCGACAGCCTGCAGGGACGAAGAGTACTGGCCTTGCACTTGCCCATCTCCCCGAGCGCGCATTCTGCCGAACTTGCATCAGGCCACACGATCAAGAAACATCCGACCACCCAAACGGCAAGCGCGAAACCACCTGCTACCAAGTCAGCCGAGATCGCAACGCTGCGAGATGAGGAAGCAACGCGAGAGCGTGAGAAAGAAGCAACTGTCGTTCACCACAGGGTGAGGGTTGGCGAAACACTCTACTCCATCGCCAACCTTTACAAAACGACCGTCGAAGCGCTCAAGCGCGACAATCGCAACGTTGCCGTTCTCCATCCGGGGATGATCCTGAACGTTCCTGTGCAGTGAACAGATTCAGGCTACCGAGATTTTCCAGGAAGCTCGAAAGCTACAACCAGAAATCGCTTTGTACGGCGTTCTGGCTCGCGGCGGCAGCGCGGCCCAGGGCGGGAGCAACTTGATTCCGGCCTGCGTTCTTCGCCTGATAAAGAGCCGTATCGGCGGCTTGCAGCAACTTCTCGATTCCTGCCGCGCTGTCGCCATTAGCAATCCCCAGGCTCAAGCTGACCTTGATGCTCGCCCCCGCGGTCATGATGTTGCACCCCGCAACGTGGCTTCGCACCCGTTCCGCCAGGTCCCATGCTTCGGCAAGGCCGCAACCGGGGGCAACGATCAGGAACTCCTCGCCTCCGTAACGCCCCACTGAGTCGTACGGACGTACAACCGCTGCAATGGCGCTGGCAATAATGCGCAACACGGCATCGCCAGCCGCGTGTCCACGGGTGTCGTTGATTACCTTGAAGTGATCCACGTCGACCATAATCAAGCCCACAGGCTGCCGATCGCGTTCGGCACGAACAAGCTCGCGCTCCAGAATTCCCAGGATCGCTTTACGGTTCCACAAACTCGTCAAACTGTCACGCGCGGCCTCGCGCCGGAGCGTCTCTTGGGCTTCAGCGAGCCGGTTCTGGGTGATCAATTGCCGCGTGCTGGAACACAAGAAGGACAATAGAACCACCACGGCGGCCAATTCCAGTTGCTCGCGCGCAATCCTGACGCACATGAACAACACCAGCAAGGGATAGAGCAGATAAAAGATCTCGGTATAAATACGCTTTCCCCGGATCGGTTCCTCCGGAGCGATCTCCGGCGCCTCGGCCTGTCTCCAGGTGATTGCGATTGCCATGGGTACCAGGATCAGGGCGCTCCACAGCAAATCAAACCAGGCTCCGGTGCGGAGGGTTCGGCCCGGTCCATAGTAGTAGAGTCCATCGACACAGCCGGAAAGAGCGATCGCACCACCCATGCGGCCGAAAAGTGCCTTGGCATCGCGGGAGTGAGTAGCCACTGCGCGTAGAAGGAGCGCCCCAGCTACCAGCGCATAGCCCACAAAATACGGAGTCCAGACCGAATGAGCCAACTCGCCTGGTGATTCCGCTTTTGGAAGATAAAAGAAATACAGGTATGCGGTGATACAGACCAGCACTGCCTGAATGAAGTCCAGAACCATCAGCGTATCGAGGCGCCCGGACTTCTGCTCCGGATCGAGGAAAATCGCCATCGCCAGAGGCACGAACCAAAAGCAGAACAGCAGGTTGATGATCCAGGCGAGTTCTGCCCCATTCGCGAAATCGTTGTAAACACTCAGGCCCTGCGCCAGGAACCACAGAATGTAAGCGATGGTAGTCAGACGCCAGAAAGAACGGGCAAGTCCTTCGGAGCGGTTGGTGGCTTCAACGGTTACGTAAATCAGTAACCCACCCAGTGCTAACTGGATGCCGTCTGAGAGGACCGGACCATAGCCCGCCGTTCCCCACAGAGCAACCACTGCGATGTGTGCCAGATACAGCAATCCGGCGGCAATCACGACCATGCGCCAACGTGCCAAGCAGAATTCCTCTTGCCGTAATTTATGGACCGGTCACAGGGAGGACTGAACCGCATTACCCCGAGCACATAAAATGCTTGCGAAACAATCAAGCCGAGTCTGGTTACAAGACACTCCAGTATCCCGTAGAAGGCAAGTTACTTTCACATGACCTTAGTACCCGGTTGAGCGGATTACGTTATATACGTAGCACCCAAGCTTTTTCCAGCATTCTTTTGGCTTCGACAATCTTACCGAGACGCTTAGAGTAAGATTTCCGACTTATGCGCAACTGAGGAGGAGGAAGGATGGCGGAACAGCGAAAGGGCGTTGGGATTTCACGATTGGGACAGATTCAGCTCCGTGCCCACGATGTGGAACGGGCCGCAACCTTCTACGAAAACGTGCTGGGATTGAAACTACTCTTCAAAGTGCCACCGGGACTCGCTTTTTTCGATTGTGATGGCGTTCGTCTGATGATCGATCATCCCGAAAAGCCGGAGTTTGACCACCCCAGCTCAATCCTGTACTTCGCCGTATCCGACATTCAGTCAGCATTCTCCGAACTGAAAGGGAAGAACGTGAACTTCGAAGATGAGCCCCACGTGATTGCCCGTATGCCCGACCACGACTTATGGATGACGTTCTTCCGTGACAGCGAAGATAACCTGCTCGCGCTAATGAGTGAAGTGAAACGATAGTTTCCGAGGTCTGCTCCGCAGCGCGAGTTAGAATCCAAGCCCATGAGCCACAAGCACCGGCAAGTTCCTGTCTCTCCTGCTTCTCGCGAATCGCGCGAAAACGTCGCCGGCGGCAGTGTACCTGACGATGCCGACCTGCACCGAATGCCTTCCGAGCATCGCCGCAGTCTACTTCCGGAACTGTACTTCCGCTGGCGAAGCGGCGAGATCACGCGGCTGGAGGCTTTCTGTGATGTCATCTTCGGATTCGCGCTGACCCTGCTTGTGGTTTCTCTCGAAGTCCCACGGACCTATGCGCAATTCATTGCAGCGATGCGTGGATTCGTCCCGTTTGCCGCATGTTTTGCGCAATTAGTCATGATCTGGCGCGCTCATTACAAGTTTTCGCGACGCTATGGCTTGGAAGATCCTTACACCGTTTTTCTGAACATGGTTCTTCTATTTCTGGTGCTGTTTTATGTGTATCCACTGAAATTCGTCTTTACGCTGCTTTTCGATGAAGTGACCGGCCATGGGGTCGATATCGGATTTCACGAAGCGTCGGTGCTGATGCGCACCTATGCCGCTGGCTTTGCCGCGGTTTTCGCGCTCTTCGCCCTAATGTACGCTCGCGCCTACAAACTGCGCAGGGACCTCGATCTCAATCCGGTCGAGGCGTTCGAAACGCGACTTGCGATGCAGGAAAACGCCATCAGCGCATCCATCGGTGGCATCTCGCTCTTGTTGGCTTTCTGGAATCCCGGATGGGCCGGCTGGTGGTTTTTCACGCTCGGACCGGCCCTGGCGATCCATGGCACAATCTATGGCAAGCGTGTGCGGGAGTTGGCGGGAAAACAGGATTCTCATCATTGACCTGCCATGGGAGCGCCCGCCAGGCAGTCCGCATGGAGCGACTTCGACGGGCTGCCGCTCTGCTATCATCGCTTCGGAGTCATCTCCATCATGCAGGACTTCGAAGACGAAGAAATACCGGTTGTTTCCGGAAGAGGAGAAGGAATTATGGAAGAAGCTCCCGCCACGGGCTCGGGCGCAGCACGCCGTAACGAAGATATTGCACTGGATCTAATGAAATTCCTCGCCATGACCACGGGCTATGGACGAACTACTTCGACCGGCGTGGGATTCCAGGGATCCGGCTCGGCCGCCAAGCCAGAAGACTATGCCGAACGGTTGCTGGAACTTTATGGGAAATGTTTGAACGCAGTAACGGGCAAAAGATAGCAGACGTGCCCACTCGGACGCTGTTGCAAATCCTTTGGGCCCTCAATCGAGGACCCAAGGAGTAAGCCTAACAAATTCAGCGACAGAACATCTTTGGGCTAACGGCGTTTCTTGCCCTTCTTGGCAGCTTTTTTCTTTGCCTTCTTCGCAGGTTTCTTTGCTGCCTTTTTCTTCGCAGGTTTCTTTGCTGCCTTTTTCTTGGCTGGTTTCTTGGCCGCCTTTTTCTTAGTCGGCTTTTTCGCTGCTTTCTTCGCTGGAGCCTTCTTCGCTTTTTTCCTGGCTCCTCCGCCGCCTCCGGCAGCTGCGGGTCTTGTTGCCGGCGGTGCCGGCGCGGCCGCAGGCGCAGGCTCTGGAGCCGGTTCCTCCTCGGCTTCCGGTTCCATCATGCCAGGTTCTTCTTCCTCTTCCTCTTCTTCTTCGAAGTCTTCCTCGAGCGAGTCGCTGTAAGCGCCGCTGTCGCCGAACTCGTCTTCTTCATCACGTCCATAGAGCGTGAAATCGTCGAACGTCATTGCTCCTCCTGATTTCCAGTGGCGGCCAAGCCGCGCGGAATGCGCCCAATCAAGAGCGCGAGAATGAATTCAACCACCGAAACTTCTGCTGGAACGGCGCCGGATTATAGCACGACGTTCCCTGCCGACCGCAAGGACTCCGGATACAGTCTGCTCGCTATCCTGTTATCACACCCACCCGGCAAAAGGAAAGAGGAATCGCCGAGCGCAGGAGAGTTCTCGTTTGTCAAAGGCGAAAACCTGTCTATCATCGCCCTCACATCGGCGTGGAAATAATTTTTTGCCTGAGCCTTGACGCGAGCTCTTCCTGTTTTATAATAATTCTCGTTCAATAATTATCCATCTACCGAAGTTATGCGCCTTACCCACCAGCAATTCCGGGAATTGGCCTGGAAATGCGGCCTTGCCGCCACTCATCAGCGCCAAGTCGTCTATGAGGCGGTGGTCGCTTCTCACGGTCATCATTCGCCGGAACAGATTTATGCCGCCGTTCGCAAGCGCATACCTTCCATCTCTCTGGCCACCGTCTATAACAACCTTCGCCTCTTCGTCGAGCGCGGCCTTTTGCGCGAGGTCTCGCCGCACGCGTCCACCCTGCTGGTGGACGGCAATCTCACGCCTCATCACCACCTGGTGTGTTCGCGCTGCAAGGCGGTGCAGGATATCGAGGCGGATTTCATCGATTTTCAACGTCTGGCACCTCACGTTCCTGACGGATTTGACCTGACGCAGCCGATGGTCGAGGTCTTTGGCCTCTGCCGCCGCTGTAGTGCGAAAACGTAGTTCGTCGCAGCTCTTGGCGAATTCAAAGCCATTTTGACTAATTCAAAGGATGAGAAATCTATGGAAAATACACTTGCTATCAGCTCCGGGAGCGTCGTCCCCGAAAAGAAGGATAAACACGATCCTTCCGAATCTAAGTGTCCGGTCATGCATGGCGCTCACCA
>DATKQB010000090.1:0-4831 GCA_035523795.1 Verrucomicrobiia bacterium
GGACGCAACACCTCCCGCGGACATGAATGTGTGGCCGAAGACTCCACCCGTAATGGCACAGGTCCCGACAGCGATTACCCGTTTGGGAGTGGGCATGGCCTCGTAGGTCTTGATCAGGGGCCCGCGCATGTTTTCGCTCACGGGGCCAACCACGAGCAGCACGTCGGCGGCACGAGGCGTCGCCGTCAAGAAAAATCCAAGGCGGTGCATGTTATAAAAAGGATTGTTCAGCTGTTTCAGTTCGCGAAGACAAGCGCCGCAATCGCCAGCGTCGACAACCATGATGTGAGTCGAGCGGCGGTAGGCGGATGGCAATGGACCGAAGGCTTCGCGATTCGCTACGGCCGTCCATTCATAATCTGCTTGCCACGCCAGAGGGTGTGGGAATCCGAATCGGCAACGCTGGCAGTGAATGCAATGCCGCAATAACACCGTCGCGTTTTTGCCCACTGCGACAATGGCGCCCGTGGGGCAATTCGCAGCGGCAGCGGCCGCTTCCTCGGCGGAGGCGAACTCCGTCGTCGCTGGCCTACCCGGAGACACTCCGACGGCGGATTCGCGAACACGCGGGTAGCGTGTCGTTCGAACGCCATTCCGCAATCCGTGCCAAAACCAGAAACTCATAGCAATCTCCAGGTGCTATCGGTCACATTCTGTCGCTGAAAGTCCGAACGTGGCCAAAATGATCGGGAAATCCTGAAACGCGAAATCTTCCACTGCCACGTGAAAACCGAGCCAATTGTTGAAGGATGGCGTGATCGCGCGATACCGCTCTACCTGACCGGCCTCGTCGAGCCGGACCCAATGCAGAGCTGCCCCAATGGGAGCTTCTACCCACCCCAGCGCAACGCCGGCGGAAAGACCCGCCTGGGCCGTGGCGCGCACCGGCCCGGGTTCCAAGTGCTCAGCCGCCTGGGAGATCAAACGCTGCGACTGATAGGCCTCCTGGAACAACACGCGCAGCCGAGCATATCCGTCTCCCTCGCTTTCTCGCGGCACCTCGAAGTCATAGCTGTCATATCCGTTGTAGGGACATTCGCGGCGCAAGTCATGGCATTGTCCGGACGCGCGTCCCACGGGACCCAGTAAATTCAAATCCCGTGCTTTCTCAGAATCCACGACTCCGGCCTCTTCCAACCGATCCAGAAAACTACTCGTGAAATAGAGGCGATCTTCGAGGACATGCAGCTTTTGCGCCGCCTGACCAACCGAGAGTCGCAAATGGCCGACACTCGCATCATCAAAATCGCGCTGGAGTCCTCCCGGCGCGTTTAGTCCAAACAAGTAGCGATGCTCGGTGAAGCGGCACGAACTCCGCAGCAACTCCTCTTCGATGATGGCGGCCTGCGATGCAGCCACGGCGAGCGCCGTGGACTGACAAATATCCGCGATGGTTCCTGCATGATGACGCAGTCGTTCGAGTTCGGCGAGCACCACCCGCAGATGCTTCGCTCGTTTCGGAACTTCGAGACCGCAGAGCTTCTCGATCGCAGTACAGAAACCCATTGAGTGCGCGAACGAAGATGTCGCGGCAAAACGCTCCGCCAGCAGCAAGGTTTCCGAGACGGTTTGGCCCTCGGCGATCTTCTCGACGGCGCGGAATTTATAGAACAGCCGTGGCGCTGCGCGCAAAACGTCTTCTCCCACGGTCTCGAGTAGGAAATGAAGGGACTCCCCGATGCCGCCTTCGTAGACCGGACCTACCGGCATCGCGAAGGACCCAGGATCTTGGACGACGAGCAGTGGCCGCCACTCCGGGTTGGGTCGCCGGCGGAAATGCAGTTCGTGCGGATCCACTAACTTTCTGTGGAGTTTTCTGTGCGGCGCAGCTCCTTCCGGCCAAACCTGGTCGTGCAAAATGAAGTCACCCAGGCGGGGATGGCCTTCGAATTGAAGTCCGAAAAGATCCTCCGCTTCGCGTTCATGCCAGTCTCCCGCGTGAACCTCCGCGCTTATACTGGGGACAGAACGCGTTCCCGAGGGCACTTCCAGGAGGATTTCGATCCAGCCGGTGCCTGCTGCAAGAAATATATAGGACAGACGCCAATGGGCGGCGTGTTCCTCAACAATCAAGCCGCCCCAGGAGCACGCCGCCTCCCAGAATAAGAATTTAGAGAGAGCCGGAAGGAGACTTGCGTCTCGGAGCATAATGGAGAGCGTAATTCCTCCATCCGCGCGCGACGGCGAAACGTTTGGCCCGAAACGCTCTCGAACGGCAACAACCAAGTCGTCGAGTCCCACTTGTTGGGGAGAAGGAACCGAAAGCGGCGTATCCGGCATCTCAATGACCTCCTAGTTGTTGTGCCGCCAGTGTCAGCAACGAATGCACCGGCGTCGGTATATACACGCCAAGCAATACGACCGGTACTGCCGCCAGCACCACACCGACCCGGCACGACACGGGCAAATCCCCACCGGATGACGTGTGCGGGTCGGGGGTGCCAAATACCATCCGGTTCACATGCATCATGATTCCCACGAAAGCGATCACGATCAGAGTGGCTAGGACAGCGACCACGATGGGATGGCCTGCCCGAATTCCAGAACCCAGGATGGAAAACTCGCTCAAGAAAATCGGGAACGGGGGAGCGCCGGCAATGGCCAGCGAGCAAAACAATAAGGCAACTCCTGCGAAGGGAGATAACTTCAACAGGCCGCGAACCGATTTGATTTCCCGGGTGTCCATCGCCAGGAGTACGGTGCCAGCGACGTAGAAGCACAGGGATTTGGTGATCGAATGGTTCAGCAATTGGGAGACTGCCCCGAGGTCGGACATCTGTGTCGCCATTCCCGCCGCCGTGAGGACGATGCCCATGTGCTCGACCGTCGAATAGGCGAACATCCTCTTGTAGTCCCGAACCTGCAGCAGTAGAAACGCCGCTATGGTCACGGAAATCAAGCCGATCACAATCATCCAGCTTCCCATGCGGGCGTTTGGCGATTTGAGCACGAGCGCGAGCACGCGCAACACGGCATAAAGGGGCACGGAAGTCTTGACGCCCGACAGCACGGCACAAGCGGGCGAAGGTGCCTGACTATGCGCGTCCGGTAGCCATGTGTGCATGGGCGCGAGTCCGACCTTGGCGCCAAAGCCAATGAACACCAGCAGGAACCCCAAGCGCAGAAGCTCGGGAGGCATTGTGGCTGCCTGTACGTTCAGCGTCGTCCATGTTTCCGGTCCACTGGCTCCGCTCGACCTAAATGCCCAAAAGAGCACCAGAAAACCCAGCAGTGAGATCGAAGCGCCCATCATGGTCAGGACGGAGTATTTCCATGCGGCTTCCAGCGCATTGGGCGTTCTTTCAAAAGCCACCAGGAGGATGGCAAACAGTGTGATGAGTTCCACGCCCACCCAAACCAAGTTGGGGTCCGCCAGTGCGGGTGTGATGATCAATACGAAGGCAAACAAATTCAGATCGCAGTGAAACCACCAGATGCGGCTCGCGTGTTCCTTGTTGTGCCGCATGTATCCGCCCGCGAAGAGACTGGCGACGGCACAGACGAAACTCACCAAAACCAGCATCAAAGCGGAGAAACCGTCCGCCTCGAACCATCGCGCGATGCCGATCACTCTGGAATGGAGAAGAACTTCCCGGGCCACGACCAGAGCCAGCGCTAGGTCAGCCGAGAGGCACACCACGCTGATCAGCCAGGCCGCCTTTCGAAAGGGGTGAATCCAGCACAGCAATGCCGCCAGGAGAGGAAGGACCACGACCCCGATCAGCGCCATGTCCCCGGTTCCTCCTTCAGCTTTGTGAGCGCGCCCGCTTCCGTTGTTCCCAACGTTTGTTGAATATTGCGGGCTACTAGGCCGACGATCACGACAATCAGAATGACGTTGAACGCAACACTGAGTTCGGCGATAAGGGGCAGCTCCGCCGCAATAGCGATCCCCGCGAAAAACGCTCCATTCTCCATCGCGAGAATACCGATCAGTTGGGGAACTGCCTCTCGTCTCGCCATCAGGGAATACGCGCCCACGAATACGCAGGCAAGCCCGATGGGAAGATTGACGATAATCACCGGATCCCCGCTCCCCGCACTCAAGGGACCTACGAGCAGTTCTGCGAAGATCGCCAGAAGAAGCGAGAGCAATAGCGAGGCGGGAATATTCACGGCTTGCGCGATTTCCCGTCGTACGTAAAGATCGCGCGCGAGAGTTCGTCGCAATACCCAGGGAATCGCAATCGCCTTCGCAGCAACGGTGATCACGCCGAGCGCCCAAAGATGAACTGATCGCCCACCGGCCGCGAGTACGAAGCAAGATGCGGCTAGGAGGAGAGACTGAATCACGAAGAAGCGCACGACACCTTGCACTTGGCGGGTTGCCACCATCGCGAAAGCGCAGATCAGGACCAACCCGGCACTCAAAGTATTGAGCGCTCCGGCGAGGGAGATAGGAATGGCATGCGGAATGGCGCCTAGAATTTCGTGCATGGCCTCTCCCCCTTACCAGCCCACGAAGATACTCACGATCATGGCACTGACGGATGCGATAAAAGCTGCTCCGAGAAATTCGCTAATGCGGAAAAGCCGTAGTTTCGAGAGGGAAGATTCGATGATGACCAATACAATCGCCAAGACCAGAATCTTCACAAGAATGAACGGAATTGCTACCACGACCGCACCCAGATTCTTTCCATGGGCCAAGCCCCACGGGGCCAGCAGCACGTTTAGAAAGATGCAAGCCAGAACCAGAAACTTCATCTGGCCTCCCCATTTCATCAGCGCCGCGCCGCGCCCGGAAAACTCCAATCCCTTCGACTCGTCGATCATGGCCAGTTCGAAGTGTCCTGAGGGATTGTCCACGGGAATCCGGCCGCCTTCGGCG
>DATKQB010000091.1:0-20936 GCA_035523795.1 Verrucomicrobiia bacterium
ACCGCGCAGGCAGCAGCGGCGCGAGATGCGGCTTTTTCGACCCTTTCGCAAAGGTCGCGAAAGGATGGGGCACCCGCCATACCGGAGTTTGATGCGGAAGAGTCGCTTGGGGAACTGCGAACGCTGGCGGAGAGCGCGGGAGCGGCGATTGCGGGAGAGATTCTGCAGCGCAGGGATCGCCCTGATCCTGCGACCCTAATTGGAGCGGGCAAGCTTGAGGAGATTGCCGGCATCGCGGCTTCGGTGAACGCTGATCTTCTTTTGTTCGACCACGACCTGAGCCCCTCACAACAGAGAAATATTGAAAAGATCGTGCGCCGGCGCGTGATCGATCGCACGCAGCTGATTCTCGACATTTTTGCACGGCACGCCAGAACGCGCGAGGGCCAGCTGCAGGTCGAATTAGCGCAACTGCAATATATGCTGCCGCGACTAGCAGGGCGCGGCGTAGAGATGTCGCAATTGGGCGGTGGGATCGGGACCAGAGGTCCTGGCGAAACGCAATTGGAAACAGACCGGCGGAAAATCTACCGGCGAATCCGGCACGTCGAGCAACAACTGGAAAATGTACGGAGGATTCGCGCGCAGCAACGGCAACGGCGAGAGTCGGCGCCTGTGGCGACTGTGGCGCTGGTTGGGTACACGAATGCGGGGAAATCGACGCTGTTCAATGCGCTGACCCAGGCGGGAGTTCTGTCGTCGCCGAAAATGTTTGCGACGCTCGATCCGACAATCCGCGGCGTGGATCTGCCATCGAAACGAAAGGTGCTTTTGTCGGACACGGTGGGATTTATTCGGAATTTGCCGCACACGCTGGTTTCGGCGTTTCGCGCCACGCTGGAAGAAGTGCAGCGGGCGTCGTTGATTCTGCATGTTTCCGATGCCAGCAGCCGATTATCTGCGGAACAGGATGCGCAGGTGGAAATTGTACTGAAAGAGCTGGAAGCGGAGAAGAAGCCGCGGTTGCGCGTGATGAATAAGGTCGATCTGCTCGATGAGGAAGTCGCCGGGACCCTGATCACGGATGCAGCTCGAGGCGGAAGCACGGTATATGTCTCGGCAGTGGAAGGTACGGGGTTGAAGGAACTGCTGGCACGAATTGACGCGATGATTGAGGAAGATCCTGTCAGTCGCGTGCATCTTCGCGTGCCGCAGGCGCAGGGAAAGGCGTTGGCGTTGCTGGAGGCGCGGGGGCGAATTTATTCGCGAAAATATAAGGACGGAGTGGTTGAGCTGGAGGCCGATGCGCCAGAGTCGGTGGTGAGAAGGATAAGGGAGTTCGTGGTGCCGGAATCGTGACTGATCCCCATAACTGAGACTCTGAAAGCTGAGTTGATCGTGATAGAGTGAGCCGGCTGAATTCTTGACGTGTTGGAATTCCAGCCTGGATTCGTGGCACGATTTTCGCAGCAAACAATGCGAGGTGTCGATGTGGACTCGATTCTTACTGGCTCTGTTTGGAATCTCTTCGCTTGCTTTCCTGTTGCGGCCGCAGCTGGAAGCTCAAACTCCGTCGCAGGCCCCGGTGACCTTATCCACTCCGGCAACGCCGCCGAATAGCACAGTTCCTCCGGCGTCCGCATCGGATCACCGGATTACGCTGGATGTGGTGGTAACCGATAAGGCCGGAAATCCGCAGACCGGCTTGCAGCAGCAAGATTTCACGATTCTCGACGACAAGCAACCGGAGAATATTCAGTCATTTCATGCGTACGAGGAAGGCTCAACCGCCGAACCTGTCCAGGTAATTGTGCTTCTCGACGCGGTAAATACCGGCGTGCAAACTATGAGTTATGAGCGGCTGGAGCTGGAGAAGTTTCTGCGGCAAAATGGCGGCCACCTTGCCTTGCCGACGTCGCTGATGTTTCTGACCGATACTGGGACTGAGGTTCAACCGGGAACGACACGCGATGGGAACGGGCTGGCGGATTTGCTGGACTCCAAGCAAACCGGGCTGCGGATCATAGGGCGAGCGCAAGGGATTTATGGAGCCATGGATCGCTTTAATCTGTCTTTGGGCGCACTGGAAAAGCTCACCAGTTATGAGGCGCGGCAGCCGGGGAAAAAACTGCTGATCTGGTTCAGTCCGGGATGGCCGATACTCACCGGGCCCCGAATTGACCTGACGAAGAAGAACGAGGAGTGGCTTTTCAATACGATCGTGGCTCTCTCGCATGCCATGCGTGAGGCGCGGGTGACGTTGTACAGCGTCGATCCGCTGGGCGCCTCGGATGCTGCTTCGTTCCGAACTTTTTACTACGAGAGCTTTCTGAAAGGAGTGCCTTTCGCGAAGAAGGTGTTACCGGGCAATTTGGCACTGCAGGTGTTCGCGACCCAGACCGGGGGGAAAGTTCTGAACTCGAATAACGATCTGATCAAACTGATCGCCAGTTGCCTGATTGACGCGAAGGCGTACTACACGATCTCGTTTATCTATCCGCCGGCTGATCATCCGGACGAGTACCATAGCCTGGCAATCAAAGTGGATAAGCCCGGCATGGTGGCACGCACGAGCACGGGGTATTATGCGCAGCCGTACAAGAGTGACGTGCGGTGACTCTCTCAGGGGCTAAAGCCCGCATTCCTCGTGGTGCCTAGCGTCACGGCTAAAGCCGTGCCCTTTCAAATCTATGTGAGAAAGAGTTGTTACTTGTTGGCGATTTCCTTCGAATGTTATGCCGTGGTAGCCGCCCATTCGACCGAACATCTATTGCCGATGACGAGGGGAATTAAAATGGGCCGGCAACCAAGAAGCGGTGACATTCCTTGGCTATCGGCCCATTCGATCCTGAACTGGATCGGAGGTGATACCTCTATGGTAATCGTCTCCGGGGCGAAGTCAAGGGTTATATGCAGGAAAGTGCGTAGTTGCCGTTGCACCGAAAACAGTGCAATTAAGAGGTTTGTTTTCTGCGAGTTGCAAAAAGCCCCGAGGCGAGCACGATGACAGCCGGATAGCACTCGAGGGTGTAACGCGGCTCAGGATTCTCCATCGTTCCCAGGAACAGGGATCGCAAGACGACAAAAAGAAGGAGCAAGCCGACTCCTTTGACGGCGCGGCAACGAATGAAGCCGGCGATGGCCGCACCAACGTAAAGCAAGTTGATCCCTCCAAAGACGAAGCTGGCAGTCAGCCAGAGCGGATTGTCGTTGAATTCCCACCAGCGCGGATCGGCAGGCAGCAATTCGGTTCGGGGGCGCAGCCACATATCGACGATGCGCAGCGCGGGAAGCCACACATAATAGCGAAACGGAGCAGCGTGAATGCGAGCTGCAGCAAACGCGGCGAAGCGAGCGTCAATTTCCGGCGTGATGTCGTGGCCGCGATTGTAGTCGTCGAACAGATCGGCGGTTTCACTTCGTTGCGCAGGGGAGTCAAAGGCACGACTGGGCAATTTACTTATATCGATCTCATCGCCGGGGACGTTCCAGTAGATATCTTCGACCGAAACGTATTCCGCGAGCCAGGTTTTCACCCAGCGATTGAAACCGGGCATGGGCGGCTCATCCGAGTCGTTGGCGTAGCGCGGAGCGAGCGGTTGGAAGCGATGCAAAGTATGCAGGTTGCGGATCGTCCACGGAACGAGTGGGACAACAGCGCCGATGGAGAGCAAGAGTCCGGCGGAGATGAGGGCTCGGGCTTGAAACGTCCGGCCATTTTCTTTCCGTTGTCCTTTCGGATTTTGAGCAGCGGCGGTGCGGGCAAGAAGCCAGAGAAGATATCCGCCGACAGCGATCAGCAAGAAGCCGCCGTCGGGGCGCAATAGGATGGCTCCGGCGATGGCGAGTCCGCAGCCAAGCCAGATGAGCTTCCGGTTGTTAGGACCCTCGCTAATTCCCAAACCGCGCAGCGCCAGATCAAAGGCCAGAGCGGTAAAGAAAATTTCGAGCGTTTCGGTGAGGACTGTCGCTGCATAATTCGCCAAGAAGGGACACAGGGCGGCAAGGAGGAACGCGGCCTTAGCCGCGCGATCGGAAAACAGGCGGCGCGCGATGTCAGAGATCAGCAGGCATGTGCCGAGATCGAAGATCACTTGAACGAGGATCACGGCTCCAAAATTCTGCATGCCGAAGATGGAGAAGATCAGGGCGAGAAACGCAGGATAGCCAGGGAGACGCGACAGCGTGGGCATGAGCCTGCCGGAGTTGGTGATGGCGAAGGTGCCGTAGCGCAACCAGTTTTCGGCAATATTGGCATACAAGTGGGAGTCGTCGACGCTGGTGGGAAAACGGAAGACCCAATACAGACGCAGGGCGAGCGCGGCGAATCCCGCGATGAGAAAGAAGCGGGACTGCCGGCGCAGCAATGAGAAGAATCCGGTCTTGGGCGAGCTTTCGAGAGACATTCCCGTAAACGGCGAATATAACGCTTTTCGCGAAGTTGCGTCAGAGTTAAAGCCGGTGCAGCTCCCTAAGCCGCCTTAAACACTAGGAGCACGAAGGAAGCCGGCGTTTGAAGCGATGCTGACGAGGGTTAGTGATGAAGTCGCCAAGCAAACGGAGCGACGATTTCTGCATCGAAAGGACTTAACGCGGCTACCTCATCCTGCCCCGCCGAGAATTGACCGTGTGCCGTCTGCGGCATACGATGAACAATTCAGAAAACATGGCTGAACCAGTCTTTTACGATCCTCGACGCGCGCGCTGGAAACGTCTGCGGCGGGCACTGGATATTGCGGCGGTGCTGGTGTCGGCAGCGGTGATCTTCTTCGTCTACACGGCGCTGCGCGACGAACGGCTGCCGGAATTGCTGTTCTCTCCTCAGAAGCGAGCTTTTAAAGCACTGAAAGAAAGTGAAAAGGAAAAAGAAAGGCTGCGCGACCGGCAAAAGAAGCTGGTCGCGCGTTCCCACCGCAAATCGAAGCTGGCGGCTTCGCAGGTCCGATTAAATCAGGAGGAAGGAATTCGGGCGGCAGTCTACGTGCCGTGGGATGCGGCCAGTTTCTCCTCCCTTCGCGATTATGCGCGGCAGATTGACATTCTTTATCCCGACTGGCTGCACGTGCTGACTGCAGATGGGCGACTGCAGGGGATTGACGAGCAGACGGGTAAATTTTTTGACGTGGTGCAAGGAAACACCGTGCAACCGGTCGATGATCGGGTGATGCCTTTTCTGAACGCCGAAGACACCAACATGGAAGTCTTCCCGATGGTGAGCAACTCCGATGGCGCTAACTGGGTCGGCGGGATTGTCGATTTCATGAACGATGCCGATGCGCGGGCTCTGTTTTGCAAACAGGTGCTGCAGTTTCTAGGTTCGGGGCGTTATCACGGACTGATGATCGATTTCGAGGCATTTCCCGCGAATGGCCAACCCGGCTATATTGCTCTACTCAACCAACTTTCAGCGGAACTGCACGGACAAGGGCTGAAACTCTACGTTATTGTGCCCGCGCAGAATAACGAGTTCGATTATGCCGCGATTGCCGCGCCCGCCGATGGCGTGGTGCTGATGAACTTCGACCAGCATTATCCCGGAGCGGCATCGGGGCCGGTGGCGGCGCAGGATTGGTTTGTGGAGAACCTGAAGTTTGCCGAGAGCGTGATTCCGAAGGAAAAGATTATTTGCGCGATCGCGAACTACGGATATGACTGGGCCCTGAAGCCGAAGAAAGGCAAACTGCCGGATGGAGAGCGTGATTCTACCGTCAGCGTGCAGGACGCGTGGCTGGCAGCGCGGGATTCTGAAGTGGACGTGTCGTTCGATGATGACGCGATGAATCCGCACTTCAGCTATCTCGATGAAAAGAGTGTCCAGCACGACATCTGGTTTCTGGATGCAGTGACGGCGCTGAATGCCATGCGAGCCGCGCAGACGCTGGGGATACAGACGTTCGCACTGTGGCGGCTGGGAGGGGAAGACCGATCTCTTTGGCGAATCTGGGACGTGCCGGGAGATCCGGGTGCGGCTGACAAGATCAAAGACGTTCCTCCCGGACAAGACGTCGATATGGAGGGGCGAGGAGAAATTCTTCGCATTGAAGTCAAGCCGGCGCATGGCCAGCGAGATCTTACGATTGATGCGGACAGCAAGCTGATTACGGACGAAGTTTTCCAGAACCTGCCTCAACCCTACCGCGTGGGGCGATATGGATACAGTCCAAACAAAGTTGCGATTACGTTTGACGACGGCCCCGATCCCCAGTGGACGCCGAAGATTCTGGACGTGCTGAGGGAAAAGCACGCGACGGCGACGTTTTTCCTGATCGGAATCCAGGCGGACAAATTTTCCGGCTTGGCCAAACGCATTTATCAAGAGCAGAACACCATTGGCAATCACACCTTCACTCATCCGGACGTGAGCAATATTTCGACGGCGTACATGAAGGTGGAGTTGAACCTGACGGAGAGGCTTTTTGGCAGCCTGCTAGGCGTGCGCGCCACGCTGATGCGTCCGCCATATGCGATTGACGAGGAACCGGATACAGCCGACGAAGTGCGCCCGCTCGAAGTTCCCCAGGACATGGGGTATATCACGGTCGGGAATCGGATCGATCCCAATGATTGGAGCGACCATCCGCATCACACGGCGGATCAGATTGCGTCATACGTGCTCGACCATTTGCCGCCCTGCCGACCGGACGATTTGCGCTGCGGAAATATCGTGCTGCTGCACGATGGAGGCGGAGACCGCTCAGAGACGGTGAAAGCCCTGCCGGCAATCATTGATGGCATACGCGCGCGGGGATATGAAGTGGTTCCGGTGTACGAGTTACTCGGCAAAACGCGCGCCGATGTGATGGCGCCGCTGCCTCCGACGGAGTTATGGGCGGCGAGATTCGACCGGCTGGGATTCTGGGCTTTCGATGCTGGCGTTATGACGATCACCTGGATCTTTCTAATCGGTGACTTGCTGATGACGGGGCGGCTGCTGTTTATCGGAGCAGCGGCAATTTACGATCGCGCGCACGAGAAGATTGTGGGCAGGCCTACTGAGATCGCGTACTTTAGGCCGAAAGTTGCGGTATTGATCCCAGCGTATAACGAGGAAAAGGTCATCGAGCGCACGGTGCGTGCGGTGCTGAATTCTGATTATCCCAATCTGCGCGTGATTGTGATTGATGACGGCTCGAAAGACCGGACGCTCGAAGTTGCCCGAAATGCGTTTGCTATGGAGGAAGACGAAGGAAGCGTGATTATCCTGACCAAAGCGAATTCGGGCAAGGCAGAGGCGCTCAATTATGGGATTGAGCACATCGACGATGCGGAAATTTTTGTTGGGATTGACGCCGATACGATCATCGCACCGGACGCGATCTCGCGACTGGTGCCGCATTTTGTGAATCCGAAAGTCGGAGCGATGGCGGGCAATGCGAAGGTCGGGAACCGCGTCAATCTGTGGACGCGCTGGCAGGCCCTGGAATACATCACGAGCCAGAATTTTGAACGGCGCGCGCTGGATGTGCTCGGAGCGGTGAGCGTGGTGCCGGGAGCGATTGGCGCGTGGCGCGTTTCTGCCGTGCGAGAGGCCGGAGGGTATCACACCGATACAGTGGCGGAAGATGCCGACTTAACCATGGCGCTGCTGCGGCTCGGATATCGCGTGGAGTATGAAGACATGGCGCTCGCCTACACCGAAGCGCCGACGAATGCCAACGGGCTGATGCGGCAGCGATTCCGCTGGTCATTTGGGATTCTCCAATCGGTGTACAAGCACATGGAGGTTTTCGCGCGCAAAGGTGTGCTGGGATGGGTGGCGCTGCCGAACATCATCATCTTCCAGATTCTGTTGCCGCTGGTTTCTCCGCTGATTGACATTATGTTCGCCGTGGGCACGATCTGGTATCTGATCCAGAAACATTTTCATCCGGATTCGACCGATTCGAACAGCTTCCACAAGCTGGTGTTCTTCTTCTTTGCGTTTCTGGTGATTGATTTCATCGCGTCGGCGATTGCGTTTGCTCTGGAACGGCGACGGCCGGATGACAAGGAAGATGTCTGGCTACTGAGCCAGGTCTGGCTGCAGCGGTTTGCCTACCGCCAGTTATTTTCTGTGGTGCTTTTCAAGACTTTGAAGCGCGCGCTGGAAGGACGAAAGTTCGCCTGGGACAAATTGGAGCGGACAGCAGCAGTGAAGTACGCTCCCGCCGAGACCCGCGATCACGTAAACGTGCCGTAGTTCATGGTTTCGACCTTTACTGCCATCTTCGCCACGATTCTTCGGTCGATCCTGCTCAATTGCCCGAAACGAATCCTCTTCCGTAGAGCGGCTTGCCGGCGTGCACGCCCGTGAGTTGTCCATCTGCGAACTCGAGTTGGCCGTTCACGAAAACATACTTGATGCCTTCCGAGATGGAGGCGGGCTTGGTATAGGTTGCGGTGTCACGAATTGTAGCGGGATCAAAAATGGTGATGTCGGCGAAAAAGCCTTCCCGCAGAAGACCACGCGATCGAAGTCCCTCGCGCTGCGCAGGCAGAGAAGTCATTTTGCGAATGGCCTGCTCGATCGGAAGCAGGTGTTGATCGCGGACGTAATATCCGAGGAAGCGAGTCATGGCGCCGAAGGAGCGCGGATGGGTGTGAGGCTCGAACAAGGGCCCATCGAGTGACATCTCGGGGGCATCGAGGCAAAGGCTCGTCCAAGGCTGCTTCAGGCCATATTGCAGATCCTTCTCGCTGGCGATGAAGTAGAGGGCGCCAGTCTGGCCTTTATCCGCGAGGATGAAGTCGAAAAGAGCGTCGAGCGGAGCTTTCTTCTGATCGGCGGCGATCTGCGCAACGGTTTTGCCGTTGTATTTCTTAAGG
Source organism: Verrucomicrobiia bacterium (assembly GCA_035523795.1). Taxonomy (GTDB): domain Bacteria; phylum Acidobacteriota; class Terriglobia; order Terriglobales; family Acidobacteriaceae; genus Sulfotelmatobacter. Next base: position 8,746 of record DATKQB010000091.1, read on the forward strand.
TCGTCATTGACGACGCCGGCGACCATGACACCTTTCGCGCCGCCGCTATCGAAGTAGAGATTCTCCCAGTTGGGGTGGTCGGAGGTCATTTCGGACTTGATCTTGGCGCGGACTTTCGGATCTTTTAAACGTTCCAACAATTTCTCCGGACCACCATCTGCGACCCACGGGGGAAGGCTGGAAGCGAGGGCAGTGCCGCCGGCGAGATAGGGATACATGTCAGCAGAGACGTCCTGGCCTCCGTCGCGTGCGGTCTGAATCATTTTGACGATTTCGGGCATAGTTCCCCAGCGAGTCTGGCCGCTGACTTTGAGGTGAAAAATTTCGACGGGAAGATGGGCCTCGCGGCCGATGCGCAAAGCTTCCTCGACCGCCTGCTTTTCGGTCTGGCCTTCGCTGCGCATGTGAGTGGCGTAAATGCCGTGATACTGCGCGGCGACTTTGGCGAGCTCAATGAGTTCGTCAGTTTTTGCGTAATGACCGGGAGGGTAGATCAACGCGGTGGAAACGCCGAATGCTCCCTGCTGCATGGCTTGCGCGACCAGCGATTTCATTTTTTCGAGTTCATCCGGGTTGGGAGCGCGATCGTCATCGCCCAGAACGGCTTCGCGTATCTGCGCTGCGCCGACATACGTGCCGATGTTCAGCGGCGTGCGAGTGGCTTGAAGGCGCTGGAAGTATCCGCGAAGATCGGTCCAATCGATCTTGAAATGAAACTGATCCATCAGGGGTTTCAGCGGAGCTAATGTGCGGTCGTCCTGCGGAGCGATGGATTGGCCTTCGCCCGTGATCTCGGTGGTGATGCCCTGCGAGAGCTTGCTCAGAGAGCGGTTATCAATCAGCAGGGACATCTCCGATTGGCCAAGCATGTCAATGAAACCGGGGGAGACGATGAGTCCGCTGGCGTCGATGACGTGCTGGGCAGTGGCGCCTTGGAGAGAGCCGATCTTGACGATACGATCGCCGCGGATGGCGATGTCGGCGGCGATCCAAGGATTGCCTGAGCCGTCGATGACATGGCCATTGCGGATGATGGTGTCATATTCGTTTTCAGCTTGGGTCGGGGGTGCAGAGGCGGCGAAGGGCGCATCGTATGCGGCTGCGGCGATTTCTCCGAGAGCCTCGCCGGCAATTTTTTGCGCGGCGTCGGGATCGTCCATGGACACATCGACCATGTTCAGGTAGGCGGCAAAGGCGAGATGATCGCCGGAAGTCGTCTGCATGTAGCCGGCGAGACCTTTGCCCGTGATCATCAGCTTCTTGTTGAGCGCGTCATAAACGCCGTAGGTACCGGTCTTGGCTTGAACGTGGCCGGCGGCGGGCGAATTCACCTGAATCTTGAACAAGGTTCCATCGCGGCCAAGGATGGGCAAGCCGCGATGAAAATCGTCGAAATCTTTCTGCTTCGACATGAATGTCAGATACTTCACCATGAAATCTGCGGTGAAGAAGGCGTTTCCGCCGGCGCCATCGGATTGAGATGCGGAAGACAGATCGAGCCCGGCTTTGCTCAGGAAGTCGTGTTCGGTGTCGAATCCGGCCTGATCGATCGCTTGATTCTTATGGGCGACCAGCGCTCCCAGCAGGAATGGTCCCATGCTGGCGTGCAGGTTCTGACTGACTTTCAAGGTGATCTTCACGTCTTCTTTGAGCGGAGGAGAGACGTGTTCGGCAACGAGATTGTCGGGCTGATAATTTGCGGAAAGAGTTTTGAAGTCGGCGGTTGCTGCGGGAGCGATCGCGACGGCGACGCCTTTGGCCTTCAGCGCTTCAGCCAGGACGGTGGCGGCGAAATGACTTGGTTCCGGAACGGCGTAGGAAATCATTCCGGAACTTGTGCCTGCGGCCAGAGTGCCGGTCAGAGTGACGGACCGAGTGCCATCGGGGCTTAATTTTTCTGAGATGTAGTTCAGGGTGGGCTTGGAACCGGCATCGGCGGTAGTCGCTTGATTGATGATTGTCAGGTAAGAGGTTTTGGGGGAAATCTGCAGCGTGACCGGATCGCCTTTTTTCGCGCCTGCGTTGGCGACGACGTCGATGACGTTGTCGTTGACGACGATGGGAGAAATGACCACGTTGGTGCCGAGTTCACGATCGCCTTCGGGGAACAGCGTCGCATCGACAAGGACGTGACCTTTGATCCTCTTGATGCCCTTGGCTGCGATCTGATCGGCGAGTTCGCGAATCACGAACAATGGATCACCGATGCCTTTGCTGTCGGGGCCGCCGTAGGAGTGATCCTCGTTTTCAAAGGCGAGCGTGCCGTCGCTTTGAATGCGTCCGGAAAGATCTGGGTCACCGCTCGCCACGAGAATGAGATCGCCGTCGAGCTCCCCTTTTTTCTTAATGGGCCCCGTGCGATAAACGCGAGTGTGGAAGCGATAGTCATCGCCCAGCGACTCGAGCATCGTTCCTTCCGTCAAAAGCTTGGTGGTCGAACCGGGGACCATCAGCTTGCCGGGGTGGAATTGATAGAGCACTTTTCCGCTGTCGAGAGAGTAGAACTCGATGCCGAAATGCGAGTGAGCGAATTCCGGCCGGTGGATGACCGCCTGAATGCGGTCAGGGACGTTCGATGGAGTTGCCGGTGCGGATTGGGCGAGGGCTGAAAAAGTGGCGAGGGAGACGAGAGCAACGTGGATCAGAAGTGCCGAGCGTACTCTTGAGATCATTGTGGACCCCGTATTTGTTACTGATCTTTTCGTGATGACTAAACTTTCGTCCGCAGCGATGCGGACTTTTCACGTACCAGCTGAAAACTCGGTTTGAACCTCATCGGGAAGCGATGCCAGTTGCGTTTTAGTGCGGGCGCGCCAGATGAAATAGGCTGGAGCGCCCGCGAACACAATCCCCAGCCCAACCAGAGCACGGGTTGGCTGGCTGGCGATGGTGTTGGCGGTCATGGCGATGCCAGCCAAAATGAAAATTGCGGGCGTCCAGGGATAGCCGGGAACTTTGTAAGGACGTTTCAGGTCGGGCCGGCGAATGCGATAGACGAACACACAGGCGGCAGAGAGCGAGTAGAACATCCAGCCCACGAAAATCACGTAGGTCAGGAGTTGCTCGAAAGTGCCAGAGGCGGCGAGGACTGCCGACCAAATGGTGCAGGCCACGATCGAAAACGCAGGCGTGTGGAAGCGCGGATGAACCTCGGCGAGGCGCTTGAAAAAGAGGCCATCCCTGGCCATGGCATAATAAACGCGCGACGCAGTCAGTACCACGGAATTGGCCGCGCTAAAAACTGAGATCAGGATGGTCAGGGCGACCAGCTTGGCGGCGATCGGGCTGAACAAGGAAAGAGCAGTGGCGGCCACGCGGTTAGAATTCGCAACTCCCTCCGGACCGAGGGCTGCGAGATAGCCGAAGTTAACGAAGACGTAGATGGCGACCAAGGTCGCGGTTCCAGTGAGAAAAGCGATGGGTAAATCACGCTGGGGATGGATGGCCTCTCCCGCACTGAAGGTGACGTAATGCCAACCTTCGTAAGCCCAGAGCACGCTGATCATGGCTAGTCCAAAGCCGGAGGCGTAGGCGCCGACGTTCCAATGTTCCATTGTGGTGGAATGCGCGATGGGAGCTTTGCCGAACCAGAGCAGAGCCGCGGCCATGATGATGAGAGCGGATGCCTTGATGATGGTCGTTACATTCTGCAGATTGGCGCTGGCCCGCGTGCCGCGGACATTCACAACGCCGATGACCGCGATCATCAGGACAGAGATGGTTTTGGCTGTCACGATATTCAGCGGAAAGAACTCAGCAAAATAATTGCTGAAAGCCGCGGCTAGAGCTGCAATCGATCCAGTGCTGAGTACAAAAAAAAGAGTCCAGCCGAACAAGAATGCCGGCAGCGGCCCGAAACAGTCGCGAATGTAGACGTAAAGGCCGCCGGCCTTGGGTATCATGGCGCTGAGTTCGCCCACGGTTAGCGCTCCCAGAAGAGAGAGCACCCCACCGAGTATCCACGCACCCATGGCCAGCGGAACAGAATTGCCGACCGAGTGAAGCACGCCACCGGGGACGAGGAAGATGCCGGAGCCAATGACCGTCCCCAGCAACAGGAAAAAGAGATCGCCGAAGCGCAGGGCGCGCGAAAGATGACCTTGCCCCGGCACGGTCTGCGAATTGTTCAATCCTGAGGGCGACCCCACGCGTTTTCCGCTGAACTGAGAAGTTATTTCCAGCCCGGGCGAGCTAATAGCCAGATGCAACTAATGTTTCACTATCGATTTGGTGAACTTTATCACTGTTTTAGAGAATGTCAAGAAGTTAGGTTTCTATGCCGACAAAATTGCCATAAAAAGGCGATAATATGGAGTTCCAGAAGCTTTAGTATTGCCCGTGAAGCGCGCGAATCTTTTGTTTCACTTTTTACTGTTCGCCGTTGACAAGGCCCCGTCGCGGCTTTACAGTGACGCAACGATCTGCATAATTGTACGGCTTCCGGCAGCAAACGAGTCTAGGCCCCCGTTGCAGATGTTTAGGAGATTTTATGCGAATTGAGTCTATCGTTCTTCGAGAACTCAAGATGGATCTGAATGCGCCCTTCGAGACGAGCTTTGGGACGACACATCACCGCCGGGTGCTGCTAGTGGAGGTGGGTGCTGAGGGTCTAACCGGGTGGGGCGAGATCACGACGCAGGAGGAGCCTTTTTACAATGGCGAGACTACCGACACCGCGTGGCATATCTTCTCGGACTTCATTGTTCCCATGGTTCTGGGGAAGCGGATTCAGAAGGCGTCGGATGCCGTGTTGCTGATGAAGGCGATCCGCGGGCACGAGATGGCGAGGGCCGGGCTGGAAAATGCATTGTGGGATATCGAAGCACAAGCCAAGGGCGTGAGTCTCAAAACACTGTTGGGCGGCACACGGGACGAGATTGCTTCGGGCGTTTCTCTGGGGATTCAGACTGATACTGATGTTTTATTGCGCAACATCGAGCGGGAAGTGGCGGCGGGCTATCAACGAATCAAGCTCAAGATCAAGCCGGGAAAGGACATTGAAGTGGTTCAAAAGGTACGCGAGCGGTTTCCAGAGGTTCGGCTGATGGTGGACGCAAATTCTGCGTATCGCCCTGCAGATTCAGGGCTGCTGCAGCAACTGGATCAGTTCAACTTGATGATGATTGAGCAGCCGCTAAATTGGGACGACATTTTCCTGCATGCGACTCTGCAACGGAAGCTGCGGACCCCGATCTGCCTGGACGAATGCATTCACAATTCGCGGCATGCCGAAGCTGCGATCGGGCTGGGAGCCTGCGGCATCATCAATGTAAAGTTGGGGCGGGTCGGTGGGCACACGGAGGCTCGCGCGGTGCATGACGTCTGTCACTCGCACGAGATTCCGGTATGGTGCGGAGGCATGCTCGAATCGGGCGTCGGCCGGGCACATAATGTTGCCATGTCGACTCTGCCTGGATTCACACTGCCGGGTGACGTATCGGCGAGTAGGCGTTATTGGCGGGAAGAAATCATTGATCCGGAGGTTGAGGTGGGACCACGGGGAACGATCCAGGTGCCAGACGGAGTGGGGCTGGGTTATACGGTGCTCAGGAAGCGCGTGGAGCAACGCACCGTCCGCGAGAGGGCGTGGCACGCAAGCGCGCAGGTCACGGTGCCCGCCGATGCGGTGCCGGTTTGATAGACGCCCACACTGTGTGCAAGGGATCGAGCGTCTCGGATCACTCGTCGTAAAAACGAAAGCCGTGGCGCTGCTCGTCCGCGACTTTCTTCATAATCTGCAAAGACTTGGTGCGTTGCACCTCTTGGATCGCGGCGAGAAAAACATTAAAGAAGCAGACTGGCGCGGAATAGGAAGCGCCGAAGGATGCGGCATCGATTGCCGTCAGGAAAGTCTCGTCGCAGAAACGAGCCACCGGTGAAATGTAGGTATCGGTGATGCCGACGCAGTAGGCGCCGAGCTTCTTTGCCTGTTGAATGCCTTCGATGGTCATACGAAGGCCGCGACGGAAGCTGATGGCAATCATCATATCTTCGTCCGTCAGACTGCGAGCGATGTGGACCGCCTGGCCGGGGGCGGTTGCAGAGAAGACGGGCAATCCCAAAATGTTGAAGTGGTATTCGAGATAGGCGACGAGGCATGTGGCAGCATCGCCGCCAAGCAATGCGATCCGCCGAGATTTCCAGATACGCCGTGCGGCGGCTTCGACGCGGTTCAAATCGAGGCCGTTATAAAGAGAGCGAAAATTCTTGAGTTCCTGATCGAGACAGGCGCGCATCAGCGATTTCACGCTGGAGTCGGCGGGCGCTGCGGATTGCATCGTGTCGAGCGAGGTCGAGCGTACGACGGAGAGCTCGTGCAGATAGTGCTGGAATTGCTTGTAGGTTTCAAATCCGAGGCCACGGGCGATACGGACCATAGTCGCCGGATCGGTGCCCAGCCGTTTTGCCATGTCGCGTACGCTAAGCAGAACAAATTGCCGCGGGTCCTCAAAGGCGGGCCGGATGATTTCGCGCCGTCGGGCGCTAAGCTGAGAGACGCGGTCTGCTTGACTCATCATGGGCCATCGGTCCCGGGCGGAGTACGGTTGGGCACGCTTTCGCATGGCCGCCCATCTTAACACCGCAGCCGATGAAATCGACTGCGACCGGCGGCAGGATTTCCTTCTTTTCAGTTCAGCTTGCCGCGTGCGAATCAGCAATCTTCGCAAGCGGCAGAGCCATTCGAATCAGTAATGCACGTTGAAGTTCATCAGATTCCACGTGAAGGCGAACCATATGAGAGCCAGACAGCCGAGAGCCAAGGCTGTGTCGTAGAGCCTCGTCCAGATCCAGCGATTCGGCAGACGCCAGCCTTGCAGCGCGTTGATGCAGACAATCAGTGTGCCAAATAAGCAGAGCACGCCGATCACGCCGAAAAGAATGATCCACGGCCCGAGATCGTTCAACAGGAGACCTGATCCCATTGCCACTGTCAACAACGTGATCCATCCGACAAAGAAAACGAGGAACAGGATGCAAGCGAGCCGGACGGCCAGCCGCAGACGGCGTTGCGCAGGAGCGAAATCGAGAGGACGAGCATAATGCTTCCGCACAATGGCACCGATTGGCCAGAACAACAATGTCAGCACCACCATGATGAGGCCGAAGATGGCAAGGAAATACTGGAAATACTTGTTCTCGTTGAAGCCGACCCTTTGGAAGATGAAGAAAGGCCAATCCAGCTGAAATTGCATGCGGCCAGTGGCGTCGCGCTTGAAACCCACATGCGCGCGACCGTGAACCTCGCGATAAAGCAGTGGACTGATTTCCTCGTATTTAATCAGCTGGCCGTTAGGACCTTTGAACGGATCGATGCTGATGGTTCCATCCACATTGCGAAAAACCTTGTTTTCGCCGAGCAGGGTGGTTAGTTTCAGGAATGAAGTTTCGAAGCGGCGGCTGCTTTCGTAAAGGCCGGAGACCGCAGCTGCGTCCTCATCGGCTGAAGCGACTTTGGGCGCAGGCGGCTCTGTGTAAGGGAAGTAACGATCGAGAAACTTTTCAAACAGGATGCTGCGCGGGCTCACTTCGCCTCTGCCCGCGCTGTTGTAGGAGACGAAGAAGCCGACATTGGCGTCGAGAATCAAATGGAGATCGCTGTGAAAGTATTCTGTATCGCCGCCGTGACCAATGATGCGGTGCCCGTTGGACGACTCCTCGTAGAAACCGTGCGCCATGCCGTCGAGGCGGTCGTCGGTTCCGAACAGGCGCGCGTGCATGAGAGTTGCAGTTTCTGGACGCAGAATCTGCACATTTCCGAACTTGCCGTTCTGCAGATGAGCAATCATGAAGTTGCACATGTCGCGACCGGTGGTGGAGACGCTGCCAGCCGGGTAGGCTTCGACAAATTCGAAGGGCTTCGCAGGCGATGACGCGAGGGCGTATCCCTTTGACATCATCGGCTCGAGATCTTTCGGGAGGGGTTGAACCAAGGTGGTCCGCGTCATCTCAAGGGGACCTAAGATATTGTCCTGCACGTACTGCGAAAAAGGCTTGCCGGAAACTCGCTGCACGATGTATCCAGCCACGGCGGTCGCGTAGTTCGAATAGGCGGGCACGACCCCGGGCGGGAAGATGCGGTCTGGCGTGTGCGTCTTTACGTACTCATCGAGAGGATGCATGTGTGCGGCGTCGGAGACAAACAAATCGTGAATTACTTCTTCGAAGCCCGGCGTGTGAGTCATGATGTTAGTCAGGGTGATCGGCTTGCCATACGCGGGCGGAATCTTGAAATCGAGATAATCGTTGACGTCGCGGTTGAGATCGAGTTTGCCCTGCTCGACGAGCTGCATAACAGAAGTCCAGGTGAAGAGCTTTGAAATGGAGCCGGGGCGGAACAGCGTGCTGTCCGGGGTCACGGGCGTGCGCTTGTCCATGTCGGAATAGCCATATCCCTTGGCGAAGATGACTTGGCCATCTTTCACGACTGCGATGACAGCGCCGGCAATGTTTTCGCGTTCGAGTTGAGCGGGCATCATGCCATCGAGGAAGGCCTCGAGGTCGGCGCCAGTCAGTTCGTGGGTTCCCGAGGGCATCGTCGGAGACGCTGCTTCTGCTGCTTTCTTGGCCTCAGGCGAGTGCGGTTTTTGCGCCCAGAGGGTGGAACAAAAGATCATCGACAAAAACAAGGCTGCGAAAAAAGTCAGGCGTACACCGCCATCAACGGGAACAACTCGGTTGGAATTCATCGCCTCTCCTCGAGAAATGGAACTCCTGCCACGCGAAACTTTTTCTGACTTCTACTTCTGCGAAGCTTGATTTTGTTGAATCGGATTTTGCTGAACTTGGTTTTGCTGAACCTGGGCCGCCTGGACCACGTCTCGAACCGCATCCACGATGGTTTGCGGCTGCTCGATGGGAATCATGTGATCGCTGTTGGAGACGATTTGCTGCTTGCCCTTGCTGGATAGCTGCGCAATTTGTGGCTGAAGCGTGTGGATCCAGGTCTGCTGAAAATCATCGAGAGTTTTCTTCGGAATGCCGGGAGCATCGATTTGCTTTCCGGCGGTAAGCACGATCAGCGGCTTATCTCCAAAATTTCCGGAATCGCGGGTTTCTTGTGCGCTCTCGTCGAAGACGTCGAGCTCGGCAACCATGGCGTCGACGAAAGCTTTCCGCCGCTGCAGATAATCGATTTCATCCAGGAAATCCGGCGGCAATTTCGAGTCGCCTCTCTGGCTGCGCTGAAAAGCTCTAATGGCTCCCGTGGGCAACCCGATGGGCATGAGTTCCTGGAGCAGGCGCATCGACTTGAGTTGATCATCCATCAACTTCTTCATCTGCGGAGTCATGTAGCGCAGCTGATCGGGATGAGAAGAATCGACGAACACCGCGCCCGCCACTTCGTTTGGATATTGGCCGTTGAAGACGCGAATGTTGTATCCACCTAAAGAATGCCCGACCAGCACATATGGGGGAGGGACGGAAGCATTCTGAAGGAGGACGTGAAGTTCTTTGGCGACTTGCAGACTGGTGCGATGCGTGACGATGGGGGGATCGCTCCAGCCGTAGCCGGCACGATCATAGGAACAAACGCGGGCAAATTTTGCGATACCGGGCTGAACGAGTTTCCATCCGATTGCCGGAACGCCCAACCCCGATTCCAGAATTACGGCGGGAGCTCCGGGAATGGCAGTTCCGGTGCAATCGATGTTCAGGCGAAATCCGCCAACATCGACCGAGCGACCCTGCTGCGGGAAACGGCGGGCGTCCGCTCGGGAGGCGAATGATTCGCGCACGACGGCAGCGATGAGAAGCAGCACGACGAGCGCCAAGCCGCCCAGGGCAATGCGCACGAGCCACCGCAGCCAGGTTCTGCGTGGAGCGGCAACGACCGTCATGGCAGATTCCGGCATTTAGAAGGAAAGCTTCAACGCGAACTGCATGATGCGAGGCGCGACCGCTGTCGGCCCAGGAATTACACCAAAGGATCCGCTGTCGAAAGCCAGGTTGGGATCGTAGAACTGCGGGTGGTTGAACGCGTTGAACATTTCCGCGCGGAACTCAACTCCAGCCTGGTCGCTGGGCCAGCGAACCGAGAAATTCTTGATCAGCGAGAGATCAGTGTTGTTCTGTCCCGGACCTCGCAGGAGGCCCGGCCTGCTATTTCCGAAATCCGTACCGCCATCGGAGCTGATCACCGGGTAGGTGCCGGGGAAGCAACTGGAGTTGAAGTATCCGCCAATTCTTTGCTGGATCGTGCCGGAAGTAGCGAGTTTGCACCCCGGCACAACCTCAGCGAAATCGGCATCGGTATACGTCAACCCAAAAAGGTTGGTGGGATTTGTGTCGACCGCGTAAAGCTGGTGGCCGGCTTGAATCTGAGTCACGCCGGCGATTTTCCATCCGCCTAAGGCATTCCGCATGAGTGCGCCGCGGTTCTGGAAGAATGGCGGGGCATAAACGTAGCTCACGACAAAACGCTGCGGGCGGATGAAATAATCGGGGCCGTAACGGTCACTGGCAACGTACTGATTGCCATAGCTCATGCCGCCGTTCGGTCCGGTCGAAGCTCCGGTATCCGTAGATAGTTCCTTCACCCAGGTGTAAGAGGCCAGGAACTGCAGACCATGACTGAAGCGCTTGGTCAAACTTGCTTCCAATGCGTTGTACCAGGAAGAACCTTCCGAGGCGATTTGTGTCCAGGATGCAGTGCTGAAACCTTGCACCGGCAACCGGTCCTGCAGGTTCGCCAGCGTGTTGGTGGTTTGGCCTCGGACCGGGTTGGAAGCAGTTGCATTGAAAGCCTGGTCGGGAAACGTGACTTGCATCAGATGTTCGCCGCGAGCCCCGATGTAGCCGACTTCAAGCATCATGTCTCTCGTAAGCTCGGTCTGAAGATTCAGGTTGTAACGCTGAATCATTGCCGGTTCAAAATCCCAGGCAAAAGTGGTTTGACTCAGAGCAGTAGAGGGTGAATAGGGAGTGAAGGCCGGGAGGTTGTAGTTGATACCGGGAAACGCAAACGGATCGGCGATGGTGACATTCGGATTGCCGAACTGTTCGCGGAAAATGGCCCATGGTTGATTCGAAACCAGCTGAAGGGTGGGTTGTCCGGTGACGTGCTGATGGAAGATGCCATAACCGCCGCGAAGCACAGCTTTGCCGGTGGAAGGAAGCTGCCAGGCGAAACCGATGCGCGGATCGATGGTGTTTTGGCCATCACCGGCTATGGTCATCTTGTTGCCTTTTACCACGCCGACGGGAAGTGAGGGGCCATTGTAATTGGACGCAACCACAAAACCTTGGAGCGTCCCGGTGGCTGGAGGGGTCGCATCGGCGGTCTGCTCGTCGAAGTTCGCCTGACGCCCCAGACCATCGCTCACACCGCCCATCCGCTCATAACGCACGCCGAGATTAAGCGTCAGCTTGGGGGTTACTTTGTAGTCATCCTGGAAATAACCGTTAGCGTCCAGAACGCGCCATTCGCGAGAGGAATCGATGGGCAAATCGATAGAAGCGTAGACGTTACTGATAGGCAAGCCATAGGGAGCGCCCGCCTGTCCGAGCAGAAGATCAGGCACAGTCAGGAACAGCATTCCGGCGAGGTATTGGAAGGTGAGCATGTTGTCTTGCGGCCGAGTGACGCCACCGCCAAAACGCAGCGAGTGGTGACCCTTCTGCCAAGCGAGTGTGTCCTGGGCCACATAAGTATTCTGGGCAAGAACGACATCCTGGCCGTTGCCGCCGACAGTGGGCAGGCCTGCCGCGTAGACGGCGGGCAGTGAATCAAAGACGCCATAAGTGGTGACGCCGATCTGAGGAAAGGAAAATACTTCCTGCTGCACGTCAGCGGAGAACTGCCGGTGATATGAGATCTCCGCCTGATTCAGCAGGGTGTTGGAGAAAGTATGGTTGTAAGTCAGCGAAAAATTGCGAAAGTGCTCCTTGGTGTCGTAGGGGAAGCCGGGAGCGGTGGGGCCACCGAGATTGGTTGCTGGAAGGGTGTTGATCTGGCTACTGTTCGCGAAGAAGAAGCGTGCCTGCCATTGATCCCTTTCGGACTGGTTCCAGTCAGCATTGGTGATGAACTGCTCTTCATAGAAGGTACAGGGATTGCTGGCGGAAAAACTGCCTTGCGCACTGAACGGCAGAGAGGGATTGATGGTTTGCGGAGTGGGATACAAATACTGCCCGTTGGGCAGCTTCATCTGAAATAGCGCCAGTGCTTGCGGGCTAATGTTTGAGCCGTC
>DATKQB010000092.1:0-3176 GCA_035523795.1 Verrucomicrobiia bacterium
AGGGCACAGATAAAAAGGAGACCGGCAATGAAGAAGGTTAGCACCGCGGCGACGAAGCAGAGCAGGAATATTTCGCAACAGCAACTGACCATCGGACTGGATCTGGGAGATCGCAACAGCTGGTACTGCGTGCTGGATGAAGCGGGGCAGATACAGGCAGAGCAGCGCGTGCGAACGACGGCGAAAGCGCTGCTGGAAGTCTTCGGCGTGATGCCGCGCAGCCGGATCGCACTGGAAATCGGAAGGCATTCGCCCTGGATCAGCCGCTTGCTCAAGGAACTGGGGCATGAAGTGATTGTGGCCAATGCCCGCAAGGTGCGGCTGATCGGGGAAAACGTCGGGACGGACGGGACGTTCCTGGATCCTTCCTCATGCCGGCTTAGCACACCCTCTGCGGCCTTCGATGCTACGCTGCGGAAACTCCACCTTAAGCCCTTTTCTCCGCTCGCCCTAAATCTTTTCCACATCCCCTTTGTGACATCTGCCCTTGTCTTCCACAACCAAATTCCGCAATCATCGCGGAGGCCGTGACCCTCGCGAAACGCGAAATGGTTCGGCTCTAAGTCCTTTGTTTCACGGATTTTAGTATCTAAGTTCTTTGAAAGACGTATTTTGCCGGGAATTTCGCCCTAACTCCATGATTCCAGAGATTCGGGGGGGAGGGGGGATACCCCACCTGGTCCGAATTTTCCCAAATCGGTCTTGAGGCCACCGGCCTTCCGGAAGCCCAACGGACACCTGCCTTTTGCGAGACTCATCACCCGCCCGTGTGATTCAAATCACAGCCTTTTCCCACCCTCAAACCTAACCTAGAACTTGCTTGTGGGTGTTCTTTCTGAACTGTGGAAAGGGGTAACTGTCATGCCAGTTGTGCTCGGAACTCATCCAAACATGGGCGCCGTCGCCCACGATTTCTCCAAAAATCCCATGCTGTGCTACTGGGAGATGACCCAGGCTTGCGGCCTCGCCTGCAAACACTGCCGCGCTGAGGCAATGCCCAACGCCAATCCGCTCGAACTGAATACTGAGCAGAGCAAAACTTTTCTGCGCCAGCTTCTCGATTTCGGCGACCCACTCCCGCACTTGATCCTGACTGGCGGAGATCCTCTCAGCCGCAAAGACATCTACGAACTAATTGACTTCGCCAACTCGCTCGGCCTGGAAGTTTCCATCACGCCGAGCGCCACGCCGGAACTGACCAACGAGGCCATCACCAAGCTGCGCGATCACGGCATTCAAAGCCTAGGCCTCAGCCTCGACGGTTCCTGCGCCGAGAAGCATGACGCGATTCGCGCCGTTCCGGGCACATTCGAGCGCACCATGGAAGCAGCACGGCAATGCGGGCGTTTGGGCCTGCCGATCCAGGTGAACACGCTGGTCGCCGAAGAAACGGCCGACGATCTGCCGGCGATCTACGAACTGCTGCGCACCTCGTTCCCAGTCATGCGCTGGAGCCTGTTCATGCTGATCTCAGTCGGACGCGGCAAGGCGCTCAATGAAGTTTCTCCGGAAGAAGGCGAGAGCATCATGAAGTGGGTGTTCGATCTTTCGCCACACTCGCCATTCGCGATCAAGACGACGGAAGCGCCTTCTTATCGCCGCATCGCCATCGAAACCATGCGCGCGGAAGGAATGGCAACTCCGGAGATGAAGGAGAATTCCGTCTATCACGGATTTCAGATTCGTGATGGACACGGCATCGTCTTCGTCTCGAATCTCGGCGAAGTCTACCCCTCGGGATTCTTGCCATTCCCCTGCGGTAACGTGCGCAACACCTCGCTGGTGGAGATCTACCGCAACTCCGATATTTTCCGCGCCCTGCATTCCCCCGAAAAGTTCCATGGCAAATGCGGAGCTTGCGAGTACAGCCACATTTGCGGCGGATCGCGCGCCCGCGCTTACGCTCACACCGGCGATTTGTTGGGGACGGACCCGTTCTGCCCGTACGTTCCGGCAGGCTACGTGGAGTCGAGAGTTTAGCCGCAATTCGAAAAATGATTGCCGTGGAAGTGAAGTGATGGAAACGCAATCACAAGCCGATAGTGTCTCTGTAGAGGCCGCGTCTCTAAAACTAATGTCGGTGGGCGCAGAAAGCTTCGCAGCCGTTTCGACGATTTCCGGAGTTGTGCGCAGCAAGCGCGTACGCAACAAGCTCGTACGCCGTCTCGAACGCGATTACTCGCAGATTCTTCGTCGTACCTTTCAAATCAAATTTCTGCTGCTGAATCTTTGGATTGGCGGCGCATTCTACTTTTGGGCGCGCAGCATCGAGATGGGAAGACACGTTATGGTCTCTCGTCCCGCGGGCGTGGATGGCTGGCTTCCCATCGCCGGCCTGATGAACCTGAAGTATTGGATCGCGAGCGGCCAGCTTCCGCGAATTCATCCAGCGGCGATGTTTCTGCTGATCACTTTTCTGGCGATGGCGTTTCTTTTCCGCAAAGCGTTTTGCAGTTGGCTATGCCCGGTGGGAACGCTCTCGGAATATTTGTGGCGCTTAGGACGATTCCTTCTTGGACGCAACTTCACATTGCCGCGGCCAGTCGACCTTTGCCTGCGCAGTTTGAAATATCTGCTGCTGGCTTTTTTCGCCTGGGCTGTCGTGAGTATGACCGCCGATTCGGTTGAGCTGTTCATGCTCAGCCCGTACGGAGCAATTGCAGACGTCCGGATGCTGAATTTCTTTCGCTATCTTTCCGAGACTGCAGCAGTCGTACTCGGAATTCTGGTGCTCGCGTCTTTTGTTGTGAAGAATTTCTGGTGCCGCTATCTTTGTCCCTATGGAGCGCTGCTCGGCCTCACTTCCCTGCTGAGTCCGCTGCGCATCCGGCGCGCGGAATCGGCGTGCATCGATTGCGCCAAATGTACGAAGGCGTGTCCCTCTTCGTTACCCGTCGACAAGCTGGTGACGATCAAATCCGCCGAGTGCACAGGATGCCTGGAGTGCGTCGCGGTTTGCCCCGCTGAAGGCGCGCTCGATCTATCTTTTCCGAAGTGGACTCGTCAGCCGAAACGCAATCGCGTACCGGCATGGGCGATGGCCGTCGGAATCGCCGCGTTGTTTTTAGGAATTGTAGGAGTCGCGAAAGTTTCTGGACACTGGAACGGCGACGTTCCCGATTACGTTTATCGCCAACTCGTTCCGCACGCCGCAGAGATCACGCATCCCGGGGAAT
>DATKQB010000093.1:0-12525 GCA_035523795.1 Verrucomicrobiia bacterium
GTCACTGGACCCTGTTGCAAGTCCGTCTGCAAATCCTGGAAGAACGGCGTGCGATTGTCGCGCAGGGTTGGGTCGATCCAGTTCTCCGGGTACAAAAACACTTCCCGATTCGCTTCCCAGACTCGATAGTTCTTGCGCCACTCCCATTGCGAGGCGTCGATGGCTCCGGGTGAAACATTGAGGGCCGCATTGGTGTTGTTGCTCTCCAGGTTGAGCAGGCAGCGTTGCACGAAGAGTTGCACGGCGGCGGTAGCTTGCACGATGCGCGACGTCAGCATGCACGGACTCATTTGCACATCGATCAGGAAATACGTGTAAAGGTCATCCGCGCTGGTGAACCCGAGCTGAACGATCGCCGGCATATTGAGAACGTACGCGATCAGCGCGGATTTCGAATGATCCCGAATCTTGTCATTGAGCGGCTGGCCCACGGTCGTCCAGGTCGCATCGTCATACTTCGCCTTCACCGTGCTCTTGATGTCGTCGGATTGCTGTGCGTCAGGCGCCTGGTTGGCCCAAAGGAACAGTTGCAAGACAGGGACGCCAAGGCGCTGACGAAGCGAGAGACATTTCTGGAGCCAAACTAGCCCTCGTCCCTGAGTTCCCTTTTCGTTGACAAAGTCGGCATCGGATAAACCGAATCCCACCGTCGCGGCGCCGTTGGTGGTTCTGCCTGCCAGGGTCGAGAACTGAAGCGGATCCCATCCCGTGGCAGCCAGCACAGCGCCCGTTGTAGCCGTTCCCAGTGTCGTCGGACTCGTGCTTGCCGACGCCGTACGGAAAATATCAAAGAGCGTCGTGTTGCCCGAAGGCAGGGAGTTTCTGAGTTGGAACAGATCATTCAATCGCGACCACTGGTTGAAAAATGCGGGGGC
The DNA here is from genome assembly GCA_035523795.1 of Verrucomicrobiia bacterium. Taxonomy (GTDB): domain Bacteria; phylum Acidobacteriota; class Terriglobia; order Terriglobales; family Acidobacteriaceae; genus Sulfotelmatobacter. The sequence goes on from DATKQB010000093.1 coordinate 876, forward strand.
AAGGTGGTCAACGGCCGACGCATTCGAACGATCCAGCGGAAGAGCGGTTAAATCAAAGTTGATTGTATTGGCTGTGTTCCCTGGATCAACGCCCTGGAAGGCGGCGCCGTTGGAGGAGAGGTACGCCAGTTCGTCCGGTTTGACAGCAAACTTAGTGAGAAGAAGCGCGATGGGATACAGCCGGTCTAACGTCAGGAACGCGTTTTGTGGAAACAGCGCCGTGACCGGAATGGGAGTACTTGCATTGTTATTTGTGGATTTGCTGCTCCAACCCAGCGTAATCGGCGCATTCCCAGAATTGTTAAAGTGATCGAGTCGAAAGTCATAGAGCTGGCCGGCATTCAGATTGATCGGCGCGCTGGTGTAGTTAGCGCTCCCGTGACTGGCCCATTGCTCGAACAGAAGCTGGTCGTCGACCCAAAGGCGCACACCGTCGTTCGCGGTTACGTAGAAAGTATATGCTTCGCTGAATTCCGCCTGGACCTTGCCCTGCCAGGTTGCCCCTCCGGGGTTCGGAATTCCGGCGATGTCGACAGATGTTTCGACCTGGGTCCCCGCGACGGTAGTCAGGGCAATATCCGAGTACAGAGTTTCGAGCAATCCTCCCTGCTGCAGATCGAGAAGATCCACAATCGCGGGTTGGGTGGAATCTCGTTGAGACTTGAGCAGAGCAGCGGAAGAGAGGCTTGAGTCGCCGATGACAAGCAGCGCGACCATGGCAGAGCTCAGCCCGAAGGTCTGGGCGAGTGTCTGCTGCAAAAAGCTTCGGCTCTGCGTTGCGGTCAGATAGTTCAACAACGCCTGGAGGACAAAGGCGTAGCGGTCGGCTGCGGTTGGCAGCGGCGTAGTGATCAGATTGGTAAGCGCGGCCGTGGGGTCAAGGAACGCAAGGTCGCTGGAAATAATCTCGCGAGGTTGCTGGTAAAGCTGGGCAATCGCCGCCTTATAGGCTGAATCGGCGCCGGGAAGATTCAACAGGGTTGTCTCCTGCGCATCGGTCATTGCGCCGGAGAACTCCAATTCGTGAGCAATCACATCGTAGGAAACAATTTGTGCAAGTGCCGTTGGAAAATCTAATCCCGCGGGCAGCGCGGCCAGCGCAACTTTGTACACCGCGGTTCCGCTGATCAGCCCCATCGCGTCATCTAATTCTGATCCCGCGGTGATCGTTCCCAGTTTCTGCCGCAAGACCTTTCCGGTAGGATCAGGCGTGTAAGAATTGGCTGCGGTGATTTTCCCCAGCCCTGTCTGCAGCGTAATCGCCAACAAATCGACCGTCGTATCGAGAGGGCCGACTCCCGCCGCCGGGTTGACCTCGGCGCGGTAAACGTAGTCAAGGTCGGCGACGGCAAAGGGCGAAGCTAACACTGCTTGCGCCGCCCGCACGAACTGAACCGCCGGCGCGGTGACCGGATCGCTGGTCGCCAACTGAAACGGATTGATTCCAGTCAGTGAGATCAGCGCAATCAGATCTGCGATGGGAAACCCGATCGCTTGTGACAACAAGGTGTAGCGGTAGAGCTGACTGAGATTGTTGAGAGTGAGAGGAGTCTGAGTGGCCGAATCTGTGAGTCCGGTGGCGGTCCGGATCGCGTTCAGGTCGTCAGTCGAGATGCGCAGGGCCGCCAGAATGGCCGGCGTCTCGGCGGTGATGGTCCCGGAAGGTTGGGCGATATCGGTGCCGTTGAACCATCGCATTTCGTATAGGTTCTCGACGGCCAGGATCGCGGCCGGATTACCGCTCGCCCACGTCAGCAAATCATCTCTCTGTTCGTCCGACATCGTGCCGGGGAACACGAGTTGCAGATGTGCCGAATCATAAGTCAGCTGTCCCGAGACTGATGGCGGAAGCAGAGTCGCCGGCATGGCGGCTAGCCCAGCACGATAAGACAACCGAAGCGCCTGGTCCACAGGGTTCAAAACAGCCTTATTTTGAAAAAGCGTGAGATAGAGAGAATTCCGCCCGTCCGCGTCGATCGTGGACCACAGAGCCAATAGCTGGGGTACGGTTAAATTCAGTCGCCCCTGAAGCCAGACGAAATCGGCCAATGCCAGCAGGCATCCGCGGTTGATCCCGTTCGTGCCGAAGACCCGAAGGAATTTGTCCAAATCGGACATTGACCATCCAAGTTTCTTCCATAGCCGAAGAAAGGGATAAATCCGAGTGAGCGCGGCATCGTCCAATGGAGTGATGACAGTGTTCTCGATGTCGCAAGCGGTCACACCCGTACCCGACAAGGAGATGGTCTGCCCTGGATTGATGAATTCCGCCTCGAGAAGGTGGATGAGATCATCAAAGGTCAAGCCGGTCTGCTGAATAAACACGGAAGCGGTTGCAATCCATGTCTCCCACGGAGTAGTGGCCGGCGTGTTGCCTACATAGAGGCTGGTGAGCAAGGGGGGAGTTGTCGCGCTTCCCGTGGATAGATCCCAGTTCGCAATGATCGTGAATTCAGCGGGACTCAGTCCAAGCGTTTCCGCAGCCAGAGTGCCAACCCCGTCAAAGGGGCTGGCTTGCGTGCCGAAGTTTTCAATCACCTGGCGGCGGTCTCCGCCGAGAAACGTCAGATAGGTTCGAGCAATGTCGATAAACCGGTTGTATGGCAGCGAGGGCGGGTAGGTGGCCGCCGCCACCTGGTCATAGGCGGCCTGGAGCACATATTCCGGATTGACGCGCAATTCGGAAGCCGTCGCGTCCGACTGAGTGTTATGGGCCGAGGACTGACCGAGGCTTCCTCCCAGGACGACGTAGCTTTCCAGAATTTCGTTTACCAGATCGACATAAGGAAGAGGAGTATTCGCGTTCCGGCAGTTAAGTTTGATGTACTGCAAATCAGGCCGCCGGCCCGGAACCGGCGGATTCGCGATTGCGTTACCAATCAGAATGTCCAGAGGCGAATTTCCCGCAGAGTTCAAACCCGAACTTCGCAGAAACTGCAAGAGATCGACAAAGTATGCCGCTGGCCCGTACACCGATGTGCATTCGCCGCAAGCGCAGTAACTGGTCGGCCCGAAGAGGGTCTGCCAATTGGGGATCTGTTGCTGAATCGCCTGCGCCGTAGTCAGATTGGGATCGGCGATCACCCGCGGACTGACATCTGTCAATCCGCTCTGGATCGTGCCGTAAAGGTTCAGGGTCTGCGCATTGATGTGGCTCGCCGCCGTGTAAACGGCCTGCGCAGCCGGGCCGCCGCCAAGAGCGGCGGAAAACCGGCTGACGAAAACTGATGAAGCCATGGCTGTGATTTTTGCGGCCGAGTCCATACCGGCTTCGAGTAACGCTTGAGCGACGCTGGGCTGTTGATTAATCCGAAAAACGCGCTGAGCTGCCTGCAAACGCGCCGTGACTGCACTTATTTGAGCGGGCGGAATCCCTTGGAATGCCGTGGCTGAGTTCTGCTTTAAGTACGTGCTCAGGTTCGTCGTTTGCAAGTCGATATCGGGCGCATTTCCGAGAACTTTGGCAACCGATTGCAGGGTTGTGTCCTTGGAACTCGACAGCGTTTGAGCCATGTAGTCGGTAGGAAACGCCAACTGCAGCAGGGTTACGATCCCGCTCGCATAGTTGGCGATCTGCTCAGTCGGGGTCGAGCCGGAAATGCTCGGCGGGACTGAGATCTTCTGCGTCGTGATCAATTGCGTGAGGGTCGAAACGTTGACTTTGGTGAGGTCGCGAATCGAGTTCGGTTTATAGCTGGCTCTTAGCGCAGAAACCAGCGCGGCATTGTTGAGGGTGAGCACTCCAAGCTGCATAGTGAACTGCAACTCGGGAATCGCCGCCTTAAGCGTCGCGTCCTGGCTGATCTGATTCCAAAAACCCTGGGTGGACCCCTGGTAACTGGTGTATTTCTGGATGAAATCCGTCTGCAGAGCCGCAGCTGCCAATGAGGGCGAGGTGGCCATCAAGGACACGAGATTGGTCTGTGCCACGAATCCGCCGAAAATCGGATTTGCCGCGATCGTCTGGTTCAACCCAAGAAGCTGGCCGACCGTGGTGGAGGTTGAGAGCGTCGCGATGGCCTGCTGCGCGGCCTTGTTCTGTGCCGGATCAGTGGGAAGTGCCGCGTACTTGGTGACGTAGTCTCTCAGTGACAAATTCTGGTCGGCCGCGAGGTCGGCGGGACGCAGATTCTCGAGGACGCTCACCAGCGCTGGCAGCCCTCCGCGGCTGTTTGCGGAAGCAATCAAGGCCGTTTGCAGCACGGTATTCAGTTGAGCGCTGACAACTTGGCTAGTGACTGGGTCTTTGAGTGCCTCGAGAATTTGCTGATTGAGCGACTGAATCGGCAAGGGGCCCGTATTGATGACTGCCATGGTCCACCCCCGAAGAATTGGGGGATTATACCGGAGGGGCAGCTTTCGATACAGGAAAGAGCGTCAGTGTTCCAGAGCTAGGACTCGCAAACTGGGGTCAGTTAGTTTTTTGATAAGTTCCCCGGCTGTTCATTGCTAGAGTAGAAAGCGCCGCACCCAAATCGCACCCAGGTGCAAGCGGTGTATTCTGCAAGCCACACGATAAGTTGACGCCATTCCTCTCTTGCGGAGGTCAAAACGCTGCTGAGTGGCGGCAACGCCCTAAGCGCAACACTGGCTCACCTCACAAAAGCCGAGGCTCCGTTTTCGGTGAGTTGTGGCTGACCGACAGTAATTCGTGGTTCTGTTCAGTATTCGGCATTGCCGGCGACGAATTCTGGCACACAGTTGCCACACTATGTTGTTCGGGGATATAGTTTCGCGGTCGAACTAGGATGCTCTCTTTCACTTCCCAGAAACCCGTTTCTCGATACCGATCCGATGGACGAACCGACCGGCACTGGCGCGAACCGTAAGTGGTTTCGGCCACATGTTATTCCAACCGGGCACCTGCGGTCCACTTCGCCCAGTAGATCTGCACCACGCTGGTGTCGCGCATCATCGCAACGCGGCCATCGACGGTCATGCTGGGGAAACCCTCCGTCCCATCGCGATTGACGGTCAGCCCATCGAATTTTGCCGCCTGCCGCCACTTTCCATCCGCGATCATTAATTGATACATTCCCGGTTGCTCTCCAGGCTCGGGATCTTTCATGGCAAAGTAGACAGACCTGCTATCGTTGGCCCAGACCCAGTACTGCCACGGTGCTTTAAATATTTTCAGATCCTTCCAAGTGCCGGACGCCGCCGTGTAGAGCACCATGCGCGACGGATTCTGGGCGATTGCAACCATGTATCTTCCATCCGGCGACCAGGAGGGCACGTAAAAGGCCTCGGCGCCCGGCATGACTGAAACCTTTCGCGTTTCCAGATCGAGAACCTTGATTCCCAGAGCTTGCCCGGGCAGCGGATAGTCGTTGAAGGCGATCGATTTGCCGTCGGGCCACCAGACTGGAGCAAGTTCGGTCTTACCTTCTGCGGTCAGCTTTTCCGGGGTGCCCCCATCGATCGAGACCCGATAGATCTCCTTAAAATCAGAAAATGCGATCCACTTACTATCTGGCGACCATTTAGGCATCCAAGCGAGCGAATCCGTCAGCTGCAACTTCTCGCTTCCATCCAACCTGCTGCGCCAAAGACGACGCTGGGGGAAGTCCTTATAAGCCATCCATTGTTTGTTCGGAGAGATGACGAAATCTGCCGCCGCCAGACCATCCAGAAACGGGACGAACCGTTTCAATTTCTCGTCGAACACCTGCATCGCGCCCTGGGCGATTTTCCCGATCATAAACAGCCCGTCGTTATCTCGGCCCGGGGTCGCACCCAGGACATCGATCTGTCCGGCCGTAAGCCGCACCGCGGTCGCTTTTTTCCAGAACTCAAACCAGGCGGGCTGAATGAGTTCGTAAATGTTATTCACGCCTTCACGCTGCGAGATGAAAATAAAATGTTTTCCATCCCTGGTCCACTGTCCATGCGTTTGATCGGCATCCTCCGGCCACTCCAACGAAAGCCGATGCGGATTGCTGCCGTCGACATTTAATTCCCATATATTTGGCGGACTGTCTTGCTTAGGACCATTCACGGTCACGCGAATGCGACGGGAGTCGGGTGAAAAATACGGCGCTGCAGCGTAAGAAGGCGCATCCCATATCTTTCTGAGGCTTCCGCCCTGGCTGTCACTCACGTAAATAGAGTTCAGACTGGCATAGACAATCGAACGCCCGTCGGGCGACCAGTGGGCGTCCTGGGCGATCTGACTTCCCAGCCTCCTGGGATATCCACCCAGAACCGGAATTGTCCAGATCGAACCTTGCGAGACTTCATTATTGAGATCCGGCTTGAGCGCCAGCATTTCCGACGCGTCCGGGGAAATGTCCAGCATCTGCATTCCAGAAGTGAACGCTCGCAGCGGAGCTATGGGGCCGCCCTTAACCGACATTTCCACGGGAATGCCCTGACTCTGGAAATAGAGCCGAGTTCCATCCGTGACCAGCGGAGGGTCTTTGAGTTCGGACGAAAAACTAATTTGCGCCGAATTCAGCGTGCCCAAAGTGGAAGGCGTTGTTACAACGACGACTGTGAACGATGCCATCAGAAGCAGTAGAAAAGCGGCGATTGCCATTGCCCAGCGCGAACTCCCGCGCAGCCAATCAGATCCCAAGGGAAAAGAATGTGTCGTCTCTTCCGCTTTTCCCGCCGACGAAGATCCCATCTGCTCGCGTTTGAGCCGTCGGAGATCGACCATCAAATCAGTGGCTGTCTGGTATCGGTCGCCCGGATCTTTTTCCAGCGTCTTGCGAATGATGCGATGTAACTCAGCCGGAAGATCCGAATGGACGACCTGAGATGATTTAGGCTCGCCCCGTAAAATCTCGGCGATCACACTTGCGGCGGACTCTCCTATAAATGCCCGGCGCCCGGTACCCATCTCGTACAACACTGCGCCGAACGAAAAGATGTCGCTTCGCGAATCAATGTCCTTATCTTGCGCCTGCTCCGGAGACATATAAGCAATGGTTCCGAGCAACTGGCCCCGCGCCGTAATTGAGCCTGACAGCGTCGTAGCATCGCCTGCGCTTCCACCCTGCAGACGCAAACGTTTGGCCAAGCCAAAATCCAGAAGCTTGGCGTCACCGCGGCTGGTCACAAAAATATTCGAAGGCTTGAGGTCGCGATGGACAATCGCACTCTTGTGCATAGCTTCCAGCGCATCGGCAATTTGTAGAGCCAAATCGAGAAACGTGGGCAAGGAAAGCGGACGTCCGCCAATCGCCCTTTCGAGCGTGCGGCCTTCGAGTAATTCCATGGCAATAAAACATTGCCCATCCAGCTCTCCGATGTCATAGATCGTGCAAATATTGGGATGGTTCAAAGACGAAGCGGATCGGGCCTCGCGGCGAAAACGCTCTAACGCGGCAGAATCCGCTGCCATGTGCTCAGGTAGAAATTTCAGCGCGACGAGGCGGCCAAGTCTAGTGTCTTCGGCCTTGTATACCACTCCCATGCCGCCGAAGCCGATTTCTTCAAGAATGCGGTAATGTCCAACCGCAACGCCTCTCAGGTCAGGCCTCGGCGCAGTTGGGGCCGTGATAGGCCGAACGCTGCTGGTATTCGCCGGGCCCGCAAACGCGGGCTTCTCGATGAAGGTGGCGGAGTCACTGTGATGCGCCAGCAATGACTCCACCTCGCGGCGCACGATTCCTCGATAACAGAGCCGCGCCGGATTTCGTCGGCCTCGAGAGCCTTGTGAAAAATGCTTTCGATTTTGCTCCAGCGCTCAGGCTTCATCAGATTTCTTTCCGGCCAGTTCGCGCATGAGCCACGCCTTGGCGAGCCGCCAATCCCGCGCAACCGTCTCAGTTGACACCTTCAATACTTCAGCCGTTTCCTCGACACTAAGGCCGCCAAAAAAGCGCATCACCACGACTTGGCTTTTGCGATGATCCACTTTCGCCAGTTGGTTGAGAGCGTCATCCAACGCGACCAGATCAGCAGTGGGTTGCGGAGAGACCACCAGGGCCTCATCCAGCAAGACCGCTTGCGCGCCATCGCCCCGTTTGTGCGACTGGCGGGCGCGGGCCTGGTCGGTGAGAATGCGCCGCATTTGTCGCGCACACAGCGCGAAGAAATGCGCCCGGTTCTGCCAGTCGATCAGTTTCAGATCGGATAGACGCAGATAAAGCTCATTGATCAGCGCCGTCGTCTGGAGCGTATGGCCGTCGCGTTCCCGGCCCATGCAACGCCTGGCGAGCAGATGCAGCTCGCGATAAACCTGAGGGGTCAGCTTGTCCAGGGCACCTTCGTCACCGCGCCGCCATGCCTGAAGCAGTTGGGTGATCTCGTGTCCGAGAGCGTCATCCATGCAAATCCGTAGGCCGGAGGGACGGCCGAGTGTGTAAACTTTACCACACCGCCCGGCAGGTGCCCCGAGAAGTTCCTTTCCTACTTACAGGTTTCCGCGGCGATTTTCGCTATATGCAGTGAAGGCAAACAAACAGGCGCGGTGAGAACGACAACCGCGTCCCCAGATCAAAGGAGAAACGGACATGAAACCGACATTCAAGAAGAAGTGCACACGTTTTGTGGCCCTGCTCGCTGTGGGACTTATCGCCGCGGTAGGAGCCGCCCAGGCAGGTGACTGGCGGAACATCAACGATCGACTGGCGCAACAGGCTGAACTGGAAAAACTTCACGCAGCCTTTCACGCGGCAGTCAGCGTCCACGATCCAGTGAATGGCGATTCGTCTGCAGTGATAACTCAGCGAATCCGCGACGCTGTCGCGCTCTGGACTGAGGACGGCGAAATCACGATTGTCAGCACCTCTACTGCGGCAGGAAATTATATTGGCAAGGGCGATCCGGATGATGCCGCAACTTGTCCTGAACCCTCGGGCGACACGTCTCCCACCGGTCAACAGGGCACGCTGTGCACCTTCTTCAAGTATGTTTCCGGCGGGTTGCAGCAAGCCAATAAGTTTGTGTCGCTGTCCCCGGCGTACAAAACGAAGTTTGCCCCTCTAAGGGATCGTGACGGCAATTGGAAAGCATCCGTGTATTTCGAATGCCATTACTTTGACGTGTCCTTGGATCCGACTACGAGCTTGCCGCTATGGGCAGCCAAGAGCCACGTAGACCTTAACGGCGAAGCCAAGAAGATCGATGGGCGGTGGTTGTTTACGCACGTCAGTTCATCCGTCGTTTCAGTTCCGGTTCCGTGAAGCAAAACACCCGATGTACGCGCTCGCCAAGGGCGTGGCGCGTACATCGGGGGAATACCTTCTAAGGCGGTGCCTCGACGCATGCACGATAGGGTGTTTCCTGTATGCGTGGAAAACACTTGAACGAAAATACGAATTGCACCATCTTACCGACCGTGTTTCCCAGACTGTTCAGGACTTCTGCACTGGAGTTGGCGCGAAAGCGAGGCTTGGTGTGAAAGTTGCACCGACCGCCGAATCGAAGTCCCGCAAGAAGTCCACCCATTCTCTTAGGCTATTTATTGTTCTACTAGCAGTTTCTTGTCTGACGTTTAGTCTGGCGACACGCACGTTCCGTCTCAGAATTGACCACAGCACGATGATCAAATCGGGCGTAGCCCCGCGCAGTGCGCCAACAAACCACGACGCGATGTATGAAGAACGAGGAGAATGCTTATGAAAAACGCCATGAGGATGTTAGCACCTGTCCTGCTTGCTTTCATCTTTGTAATACCGGGCACGCCATTTCTGAATGCCCAGATTACTAATACGATTCAAGCCCATATCAACCACAGTTTTGTGATTGGCAATACCACATTGCCGCCGGGCGAGTATACATTCCGGATGTTGCAAGGCACTGACCTTCAAGCGATGACGGCGACCTCTGAAAACGATAAGACCAGTGTATCCTTCGATGTCGAAACTGCTATAGACGATCACACGCCTCGTCACTCAGAACTCATTTTTCGGAGATATGGGAATACTGAGTTTCTGAGTAAGATTTTCGAGTCGGGATCAAAAGACGGCGCAGAGGTCACAGAAACAAGCAGAGACGAAAAGCATTTCGCTCAACAGGGACTGCAGCCAATAGAGCACACCGAAGAGCAAAAGTAAAAGCGCCCGGCGCTTAGAACAAATTGACCCAGTCGTAGTGGGAGGTGTGCCTAGCCTGCCTCCACCAAGTGGACTTTGACCCAGTGTTCTCTCGCGCGGCCACTGTCCCCTGCATGCGTAGCTCGGCTGGCTTTCCGGCTGTGGCAACGCTATGGCATCTGTTGCCGAAACGAGGCTGATTGTAAGCTCGAGAAATCCAAATCTGAACGATGCGACGGCGTAACTTCCGAGTGTCGACATGCATCAACTTCACGGACAATTTTCTATGCTGATCAAAGCCGGATTTCTCTTGTCAGTTGTGGTGGCCACTGTTGCAACTTCGATTCCACCGCGGGAGAGCCGTTCTGTCTCTGCCGAAACTCGGACTCCGCTGCTCGTCGAACTGTTCACTTCCGAAGGATGTTCGAGCTGTCCCCCAGCTGACAGGTTTCTGGAGCAGCTCGATCATCAGCCACTTCCTGGGGCCGAGATCATTGTACTCAGCGAACACGTAGACTATTGGAATCACATTGGCTGGCGAGATCCCTACTCGTCACACCTTTATAGCGAGAGGCAGAGCACGTACCGCCAACGTTTCGGTCTGGATAGCGTGTACACTCCCCAAATCGTTGTTGACGGGGCTAGAGAATTTATCGGTAGCGATACAGGGCTTGCCAAGAAAGTGTTTGCCAAGGCCTTGGTGGCTCCAAAGATCCCGGTCCACTTGTCGCTCGTCTCGAAAGAGGCGAAGAGTCTGCACGCGCACCTGGATGCCGGAACCCTGGAACGATCTTTCGGTGTGAGTGAAGCGGGCGTATACCTTGCCGTTGCCCTAGATCGGGCTGAATCACAGGTTTCGTCGGGCGAAAATGCGGGACACAAGCTAGCACACGTGGCAGTAGTGCAAGAAATCAGGACGCTTGGTGTAATCAAACAGGGCCAGGGCTTCTCACAGGATATTCAGTTGAATTTGGAACCGGCATCCGGCGATTTGCGTCTGATCGCATTTGTGCAAGAGCCTCGACAAGGCAATGTGCTCGGCGCAGCCCTGCTACCCATAAGACCAAACTAGCCCACGGGTCGCTACATGCGGGCTCCGGTGCTGACACTAGCTACCTTTGTCTAGGGGCTTCTTGCGAGCAGCAATGTCGGCCGCGGGCTGTAGCTGCCGCAGATGCCAGCACTACCATTGTCGCTGAAGCCTGTTCCTCCCGTCCTTGTTGGCGACGCCCCATCCGATCCTTCCCGTTACCAATCTGGCCAAGTTCCTCGAAGGCCGCTTCTAGATAATTCCCGGCTTGCCGACCGTACGAAAGCTGAAGAGAGTCGCCATCTCGATGCCGCCCGATTGCGGGATCGTGCCCTTCAACCGGCATCAGGCGCCTCGCGAAGATATTCGTCGATTGTCGGACCGAATGATGATTGATTCATCGCCAGAGATTGGCGTCGCCTAAGATAATGACTATCGATGGTAGGCTTGTTGCTGTGGCAAAGGAATCGGCCAGCAAAGTTCTGTTGATTGACGGGCAGGAAGTCCAGATCACGAACCCTGAGAAGTTGTACTTTTCTTCGCAGGTAAAAGTCACCAAGCTCGAACTTGTTCAGTACTATCTCTCCGTCGCTCCGGGTGCGCTGAAGGGGATTCAAGATCGGCCAATCGTTCT
>DATKQB010000094.1:0-28983 GCA_035523795.1 Verrucomicrobiia bacterium
GCAGGTTCCCGAATCAGAACGAGTTACACGATTTATTTTCCTGCCTGTGAGGAGCGTCACAGTGGGGTGCGGGAGGGCCAGTAGAATCCGACCCATGAGCGTCTGTGTGTATGGTGAGGAGCAGATTGAGAAGATTCTGGCTAGGTCGAAGAAGCTGCGGATTGGGTTTTGCGTTGGTGCGGCGGGAGCGCTGGCAGCAGCAGCCACGATAGCATGGCTTCGTCCGGAATGGATTTTTGGTGCGGGAAATCATGCGCGCAGGTGGGTGATTGGGGCGTTGATGGTATTCGTGGCCGGTCCAATGGCAGACAATTTGTGGGGATGGAACCGGCATTGGGTAGGGATGGAACGAGCGCTGCGAGCGATGCGAATTGAGGTTTCGGTCAGGGGTGTGTGGTTGCGAAGCGCGGGCTCGGAGCGGAAGTTTGCCGCCGAGGAGATTCGGTGCGCGGAGGAAGTTCCGTGGGGATTGTATTTGCGGACGGCGCAGCGCTATCGGTGGATGCTGATTCCGGCACGAGTAGCCGGATTTGAAGAGCTGAAACGGGAGATTGGCGAGTTGGGCGTGGCGATCGTGGCAGCGAGAATGGCTCCGAACTGGGAGGAGTTGGTGGGAGGAGTGGTGTTCACCGCGACGATGATTTGTGCGGTATTTGCGCAGAGCACGAGAGTGCTGGCTGGAGACTTGATCGTGTCGGTGATCGTGGCCGCAGCGGGATATGTGGTGGTGAGCGCGAATCCAGAAAACTTGCCGAAGATGCGTTGGGCACGGCTGGGAATTTTTCTGCCAATATTGATGACGGGATCGATGCTTTGGGGAGCGTGGAGGGGGTAAGTCGCGAGTCGCGAGTCCTGGGTCGCGAGATGGGAGTAAAACAACTTCATCCGCCACGGATTGACGCGGATCAAGACGGATAGGGATGCGTAACTTTGATCCCGCAGGGTGGAGGAGTGCCTCCGCTCTTCCTACACCAGATCTACAGAAGATTTCGTGGACAGATAAAAATCCCCCACGTCTCGCAAAAACGGCGAGACATGGGGCACCCGGGGTGACACAAACCCCAGTAGAGATGAAAGTCAAAGTCCCCACCCTGTCGCAAAGACCGCGACAAGGGTGGGGCACCCGAGTTCTGAGTTCTACTCGCCGCCGACGGTGAGGCCGTCGATGCGGATGGTGGGCGCGGCGACGGAGCCGCGGAATTCAAGGTCACTGGCAATTTCGGAGATGTGGAAGAACATTTCTTTCAAGTTTCCGGCGACGGTGATTTCTTCGACGGGATAGGTGAGTTCGCCGTTGGAGATCCAGAGGCCGGACGCGCCGCGAGAGTAGTCGCCGGTAACGAGGTTCGCGCCCTGTCCGAGAAATTCGGTGACGTAAAGACCTTCCTTGATCTCTCCGATTAATTCTTTCGGAGACTTCGTGCCGGGCTGAAGAAAATAATTTCCCGGGCCGATGCCGGGAGTTCCGGCGAGGCCTCTGGATGCATTGGCGGTAGTCTGCAATCCCAGTTTTTTCGCGGTGTAGGTATTGAGCAGATACGAGGCGAGCACGCCGTTTTCGATGACGACGGTGCGGCGAGTAGGAATGCCTTCGCCGTCGAAGGGGCTGGTGCCAAATCCGCCGAGGATGGTGCCGTCGTCGATGACGGTGACGTTAGGGCCGGCGATCTTCTCGCCGAGCTTTCCCGCGAGAAAACTGGCGCCGCGATAGACGGAATCTCCGTTGATGCCCTCGAAGATGTGCTCGAGGATCGAAGTGGAGACCATCGGATCGAGGACGATGGGGACGTGTGCGGTTTTGACTTTGCGCGCGCCGAGGCGACGGAGGGTGCGTTCGGCTGCGATTTTGCCGACCTTCTCTGGGGCGTCGAGCTTTTTTAAAGTGCGGGCGACGGAGTACCAGTAATCGCGCTGCATAGCGCCGTCGTCGGATTGGGCGATGGGAACAGCGGCGACGGAGCAGTAGGAGCGCTGGTATTCGCCAACAAATCCGTGAGAGTTGGCGAGGACTTTGCGGCCGGTGGCCGCGTCGAAGCTTCCGCCTTCGGAATTCTTGATGCGGGGATCGAAGTCGAGTGCTGCCTTTTCGGTGCGGCGTGCGTAGTCGATGCGGTCGGGGCCGGGAAGCGAATAAACGTCTTCGTGATAAAGGTCGAGATTGCCGGAAAGTTGGCCGAGTTGGTCGGCTGGAGGGATGCCGGCGAAGGGATCTTCGGAGGTAATCTTGGCGAGGGCCAGCGCAGACGAGAGCAAGCGGTCGAGGCCGTCGCGGGAGAAATCGGAGGAGTAGGTGGAGGCGGCACGCTGCGAGAAGAAGACGCGAAGGCCGATGGATTTGGATCCGGATTCTTTCAGGGTTTCGACCTGGCCGAGGCGGACGAGCGTGGAGAATTCGTCGCCTTCGCGGACAACACATTCGGCGGCCGAAGCGCCAGATTTCATGGCGCGGGAGACGAGGTCCTGCGCGACCTCGCGAAGGTCGGTGGCGAGAATCGGCGAGTGAATGTCGGTTTCAGTTGGAGTCATGAATTGTTACTATCCATTCCCATACTACGGAAGCATCTCCCCTGCGAGCGTGGCCTCCGCAATCGTTCCGCAAAGCATGGCCTGAATCTCTTTGCTGAAGTCAGCGATCGCCTGGTAAGTAGTAGTTATCTCGAACTTCGCTGCCTTCTGCGACTTAGGGCGCGTATCGTTCCATATTTCGGTGGCCATTCGCACTTGAACGCCGATGTGCCCTCGATGATCTATGGGGTAAATCTCGATGCCAAGGTGTTCCTGCTCCAATGCTCCGAGTACTTCTTTCGAGTAAAATCCGCTGGCAATAGAGCAACGGCTGATATCAGGAAGCGGGAATTCTGCTATTGCCTGAGCAAATTCCTGGATCCGACCAATATCAAAGTATGCACCGCTCGCGCCCGAGTAGCCTTGGGACTCGGCCTTTGCGAATAGCTTTCCGGTGCCGTCTCCATCATTCCTAAAACTAAATGTGAGGAAGCCTTGGAGCATTGGCATTCATGCTACTGCATAAATCCGCCGGGATCTTTGCGGGCGGTGCCGCCGACGGTGAGGCGATCGACTTTCAAAGTCGGGATACCGACACCGACGGGAACGGCCTGGCCGTCTTTGCCGCAGGTCCCCACACCCTCATCGAGCTTCAAATCGTTGCCGACCATCGAAACGCGCGTGAGCACATCGGGGCCGTTGCCGATCAGCGTGGCCCCTTTAATGGGCGCGGTGATCTGGCCGTCTTCGATCATGTAGGCTTCGCTGGCCGAGAAGACGAACTTGCCGTTGGTGATGTCGACCTGGCCTCCGCCAAAGTTGACGGCGTAGACGCCATGCTTGACCGAGCGGATGATGTCTTCGGGATTGTCCGTACCGGCAAGCATGTACGTATTTGTCATGCGCGGCATGGGAATGTGTTCGTAGGATTCGCGTCGGCCATTGCCGGTATTGGCCATCCCCATGAGACGCGCGGAGAGCTTATCGCTCAGATAGCCTTTGAGAATTCCTTTTTCGATCAGCACGGTTTCTTGAGTCGAGTTGCCTTCGTCATCGACGTTGAGGGAACCGCGGCGCCAAGGCATGGTGCCGTTATCGACGACGGTGCATTTCTCGCTGGCGACGCGCTTGCCGATCAGTCCGGCGAATGCGGAAGTTTTTTTGCGGTTGAAATCGGCTTCGAGGCCGTGGCCGACGGCTTCGTGCAGAAGAACGCCGGGCCAACCTGGACCGAGGACGACTTCCATTTCTCCTGCAGGAGCTTCGCGAGCATCGAGTTGGAGGATTGCCTGGCGGGCGGATTCGTGGGCGAAGTATTCGGGATTTTTATCGCCGAAGAAAAAATCGAGGGCGACGCGGCCACCTCCGCCGGAGCTTCCGCGAGCAGAGTTACCGTCAGTTTTTGCGATACAGGAGACGTTCATGCGAGCGAGCGGCTGAGAGTCTTCCGCGAATGTGCCGTCGGAAGCGACGACGAGAATGTTGCGGAGCTCGTCGGCATAGCTGGCGCGAACTTCCTTAATGCGCGGATCGTAGGCGCGGGCGGCTTTGTCGGCGCGCATGACGAGCTCGACTTTGGCGGTGATTTCGGCGTCGACCGAAGGCAGTGTTACGGGATAGAGGCTGCGAGCTTGCGACTTCTGAAATCCGGCGACCGGAGTTTTCGCGGGAGCGCTGGCGATCAAGGCCGCGGTGCGGGCGGCGTGCAGAATGCGCGCGGGAGAAAGATCGTCAGTATAGGCATAGCCGGTGCGCTCGCCGGAGACGACGCGAACGCCGCATCCGGCGGAGATGCCTTGCGAGGCCGACTTGACCATGGATTCGTCGACCATGAGCGAGGTCGAGGAAAGATATTCAAAATATAGATCGGCGTAGTCGCCGCCAGCGGAAAGAGCAGCGGCGAGGTAGCGCTCGAGATCGCGTTCGGTGAGGCCGTAATGATCGAAGAAAAAACGGGAGTGATCTTTAAGTTGAATTTGATCCACGTAGTTTAGATGCCTCGGAATTCGAAGAAGACTCGTAACGTCATTATCCCATAGTCGGTCGACTCACTCCGCGCAAGATCCGTCGCCCGCCGGCGAAAACGTGAGGCGTCGGGATGACGCAGCAGAAATTATTCACAGATTTCCGATCCTGAAGGTTCATTCGTCACAGACGGGAGGGGCGGAATTGTGAACAAATTCGAGCATGACTCCGGAGATGCTGACAAGGACGGTCGAGGAATTCCTGAGCGAGGCGTCGGGCGCGGTGGTGCTCGAGGATGGCGCGATTGCGTTTGATCTGGCGCGGGCGAAGTATTCGATTTCAGGCGAGTACAACAAGTGCCTGCTGCATCTGTGGTCGAGCGAGCGAAATGCCGTACGGCGCGTGCTCGATGCGGAGGTGAAAGGCGCAACGCTGCGGCTGGCGGTGCAGCGACTGGGGCAGGCGCGTCCGACAAAGCTGGAGATTTGCCGGGAGCGCGACCGAAGGTCGCCTTCTGCGAAGAAGGCGTGCCGGGCAGCGTACGAAGCGAAGTTGCGGCGGGCGCTGGAGCGGCATTTTCCGGAGTTTGTGGTGGGGCGACTGACGAGCAGTGTGGATCTGGAGAAATCGTTTGGGCCGATTTATGCGCGAGGATGGATACGACGCGGACAGGCGGGATTCGCGGTGCTGGGAGTGAATGGGCAGGAGACGCAGGGTTCGATTGATGCGGCTCTGACGTTCGGGATTTTGTGGATGGATCACCTGCGGCAAAATGTCCGCCTCGGGAGTTCCTTGGTCTCGCAACAACGGCGAGACCAGGGGCATCCCAGTTCCTGTTTCATCGAAGGGCTGATTTTGTTTGTGCCGCGCGGGAGTTCGGCGCTGGTGCGGGAACGAATAGCGAATCTGAATCGGGCCGCAGCGAAGTGGAGATTGTTTGAATTTGACGAGCGCGACGACACGGTAGTCGAGATCGACTGCACGGATCGGGGAAATATCGCGACACGACTGATTCATGCTCCCAATGAAGCAGCAGCGCTGGAGCGGTTTGAGGAATCGATTGCGCGGGTGCGGCAGATTCTGCCGACGTGCGAGGTGGCAGTACTGTCGGGAGCGGAGATTGCGTTTCGGTGGAGAGGATTGGAGTTTGCGAGGGCGCGATTGGGGGATCATTTCGATCGACCCCCTCGGAACACGTTCAACGCAGAGGACACGGAGGAGCATAGGGGAAATCAAAATCCCCACTTCTGGCAAAACCGGCCAGAACTGGGGCATCCAACACCCACTCCAGAGGAGGGAAGTCTGATTTCCCGCTTCTCGCAACAACAGCGAGAAGTGGGGCATCGCAGTTCATCTTCCTGTAATCAGGAGATTGTGTTTGGGGTGGGCGCGGAAGAGCGGGCGCTAGACGATCGGAATTGGGCGTTGTTAGTGCAGTTGCTGGCAGCGCTGCGGGAGGCGCGGCATCCGTATGGGCCGCGCGGGGATCGGCTGTTCCGGCTGCATCCGGAGCGGTGGCTGGAGTCGCTGGTGGTCGGAGATGTAAGCGTGATTGATGAGCGGCTGGCTGCGGAGTGGAGATATTCGCAGGTGCCGGCGTTTTCGGCGGCGGACCGGGCGATGATCGACGTGCTGACGGCTACGCGTGAGGGACGGCTGGCGGTGGTCGAGTTGAAGGCCGATGAGGACATCCATCTGCCGCTGCAGGGGCTGGATTACTGGTCGCGGGTGGAGTGGCATCAGGTGCGCAGGGAGTTTCAAAAGTTTGGATATTTTTCGGAACGGGAGTTGTCGGCGGAGAAACCGTTGCTGTTTCTGGTGGCGCCGGCGCTGCATGTGCATCCGCAGACGGATGTGCTGTTGCGGTATTTGTCGCCGGAGATTGAATGGGAATTTGTGGGGATTGACGAGCGGTGGAGAGAGGGCGTGAAAGTGGTGTTCCGGAAACGAAGTGGAATCCACCACGGGGTTGCGGAGGCGGCCGGGAACACAAGGTCTCTCGACTGCGCGTGAGCAGCTTTCAGGGCGCTCACGCTTCGCTCGGGATGAGAATCCCTTTTATCCCTTCCAGCAGCTCATCCGTTCCAGGCGCCAAGGAGGCGGCGGGTGTCGACTAATTGCGCGATGTGGTAGGCGTTGTGATCGGCTAAAAGTAAGGCTTCGCGCAGAACGGTCTTGCCGTCGCCCCACGGAATTTCCGCAAACAAGTCTGTCTTCGGATCCTCGATGAGGGCTTGCATCGCCTTTAAATCTGCTTTGAATTTCTTGACGCTGTCGTCCCAAACGGAGTCGCTAGGCGGGGTGGCGTCTTTGGGCCAATAGCCTTCGGGCCAGGCCGGCGATTTGTGTTTGGGATTGCGGCTGAATTCGAGGATGTCCCATTGCGCGAGGCGGAGATGCTCGAGAAGCATCCAGGGAGAATGGGGAAAGTTATCGGGCTTTCGCCCGTGGAGATTGGCCGGAAGATTTTTTATGGCGTCGTCGAAGGTGGCGTGCGCGTTGCCGCCTTTAAGCAGATCGAGAAGATGCTGGCGAAGGGAGCGGTTGGGGTCTTTCGAAATTGATTTTGGCATAAAGGTCTCTCGCGGGTTGGATTCAGGCGAGGGGCGGAGGGACGAGAAAAATTAATTTTGACGGCGCAGTGGGGCAATCCGTTCACCACAGAGGGCACGGAGGAACACGGGGGATCAACGGTTCAGCGGGAGAGGAAAGGGAGTCATCGACTCGCGCTCGCTCAAGCTTCGCTCAGAATGACAGCCGATTTTTCACCACAGAGTACAGAGAGAGACACGGGCATGCGGAGCAGTTCGCAGCCGGAGAAATACTAGAGATCATTCGGTGCCGCTAAATTAAGGGATTAGTGCGATGGAGCCTTTGGGGCCGACGATCAAGGCTCCGCCGTCGGGGAACGGGCTGACCGCGTTGAAGCCCATGGAATTTTTTCGCGCTCCGATGCGGTGCGGGTTCACGGGCGGACGGAAATCGAAGATGAAATCGAGGCCAATGATGAAAAGGCGTTCGGGTGTACGCGGCTGGAAATGCTTTTTCTGCTTTGGATTCGCGGCCTGCTGTGCCTCGAACTGAAGAGCCTGCTGATTCACTTTCTGGTCGTATGCGACGGCAGAGAAATAGGCCTGAGGATGAACGTCCCAGAGATTCCAGGTCTTGCCGCCATCGCTGGTGAAGGCGAGATCAGGGCCATCGTCGTCGGGATGCTTGTAGTCGCCGCCGGCGATGACGCCGTGAAGAGCGTCGCGGAAGGCGATGGAGAAAATGCCAGCGGAGTCAGGACCGTGAAGAATGGGCGTTTCGAAGACTTCCCAGGTTTGTCCGCGATCGGGAGAGTGAAAGACGCGAGCAGCCTTGCCGCCAGTGGCGAACCAGATGTTGTCTCCTCCCTTGTTCGTGCCGCTTTGAGAGTCGTGGAGAATCGCGAGGCAGGAGTTCGATGCGGCGAAGGCACCTTCGCCATCGAGGGCGGGCGGTAAGCGATCGGGCGGCAGCTGGTGCCAGGTCTGGCCGTCGGCGGTCATGAGAATTTCGAATTTGAGTTTGCCGGAGTCGTCGGGGACAGGATCGCCAAGAACGATGCCGTGTTTGGCATCCCAGAAGAGCATGGAATCGAAGAAACCTTTGGGAATAATGTTGGAGAATTGCAATTGCCAGTGCTGGCCAGCGTCAGAGGTGTGATAGATGCGGGATTGATCGCCGGGCCCCGAGGACATGAGAAAGGCTTCGCCGGCGGAGAAAGCAACGACCGCACGGAAATCGAGCGACGCGGTATTGGGGACCTGAGCGGGAGTCCAAGTGCGACCGCGGTCAAGGGTGCGGAGATATGTGCCATGGGTGCCGCTGACCCATGCGATCTGGCGCGAAACGGCGCTCACCCCGCGCAGGCTTTCGGTGGTGTGAGAAGGAAAGGCTTGCGGGCCGGACTGGGCGACGGCGAGGGAAGCGGTGAGGAGTATTAAGAGACAACGCATGCGGGCATTGTCGCAGAAAATGCCGGGACGGGAAGAGATAAAGTTCTTGCGAATCAATGCGGGCTGGGGATGTTACATAGATCCTTCGGCGCCCAAAGCTGCGCCTCAGGACGACAAGAGCTTGGATGTGTGAATGCCTTGTTGGGCTGCAGATGGGGAAGAGGAAAGGGATTCTTCGACTTGCGCTCGCGTGCGCTCCCGCTTCGCTCAGAATGACAACGCTTTCGAGGCCGCGCGCAATGGACACGACAGGAAAAGCGGACCTCAGGGGCTAAAGCCCCTGGTCTTGGCGGCTCTTAGCGGCACGGCTGAAGCCGTGTCCTTCCAAAGCGATTGCTATGCGACGCGTAGGCGCTTGGCTAGGCCTCAAGTTGACAGTTGCTTGTGAATTCTCTCGGTCCACGCGAGATCCCTCCGTGCGCTGGTAAGAGAGCGCGCGTTCGGGATGACACCGTCAAAATTGCTGTTAAGACGCAGGCAAGCTCAGGCCTCTTTGGCGCCCATCACTTGGCGGTGAAGTCGGCGAAGGAAGCACTCTTCCCGATGTAAATCCGCAACGTGCAACGATTGCCGACGTGGGCGAAGGCGACTTCGAGAGCGTCGGAGGGTTGGGCGACCTGCGCCGTCTCCATGGGAGTGCGGGCGATATCGTCCTTCTGGTCGTAGGCAGCGCCGGGAGTGACGTTCTTGTTCACGACGAGCGTCCAAGTGCGTCCGGGAATGGGATAGACGGTGTAAGCCCCAATGGGAATGTTGGAGGTGCCGAGCTCGAGCTGCGCTTCGGTGAAAAGAGTCATGGGAGCGCCACCGGGAGTCCAGGGCTTGCCATTCGGGATCTTCTCGCCTTTGGTAGGAACGGGATTGTAGCGAACGTAGACCTGGCGTCCGTCATCGAGGTTGCAGGTGGTAGTGGAACTGGGTGCGGACTGAGCGGCTAACCAGGGAGATACTAATAAAGTAAATAATACAGCTCTCCAGACTCGTGGGGCAGACATTGTTGGAAAGCCTCCGCGCAAAAGTGTAGCGCTGAATTCGAATTCCGCAAAGGGCTTGCAGCGATTGGGAATAAGTTAGTTCGTGCAGAGCAGCCTTTTTGCATTTATACCTAGGGCAATTTCATTCCACGCGAGATCGGCAGTGGACGGGCCCGCGCGGCCGAGCCGTACGATAAGGTCAGTGTCGTTCGGGATAGGCCTTCGGTGACGTTTTCTGGGCCGGGGGTGGGCGCTACCGTGAATTGCGGGATTCGGTGCAGCTGAAGGAGTGTACACCGAAGTAACCCAACGAGGGCAATTCATGGCGAAGACGAAGTTGCGGGTTCTTTATGGCGAAGGGGATGCCGAAGTTCTGAAGACGCAAGCGACCGAATTCGAAAAGGCCGGGCACACCGTGCAGCAGGCGACGGGGCGCAAAGAGGTGGAGCAGGCGCTGAAGAATGGAACGTTCGACCTGGTCATTCTCGGGGCAACGCTGAGCCGGAACGATCGGCATCATCTGCCATACATAGTGAAGAAGGCTTCGGCCGAGACGAGTGTGCTGGTGATGCATGCCGATGGGAGCCGGCATCCGTATGTGGATGCATGCACGGATACGGGCGTCAGCATGGAATCGGTGCTGGTGCGCATCGAAGGGATGAAGATCGCTGGCATGATGCCGGCGGCGAAAGCGGCAGGAGCGGGAAGGTAATTTGTTCGCGATCGCTGTTCAGTGGTCAGTGGTAAGTTTGGGCGGCCTTACGGCCGCCCTTTATTTTTCGGCGAAGCATAGTGCATGAGTGTGGAAGCGAGCTAAACGCGCGATCATAGCGGCGCAAAGGACGCGCCGTACCGCGCAGCTCGCCAAGATCCTTCGCTGGGCAAAAGAGGCTTGCTCAGGATGACAGTAGGCGCTCTACTGTTTGGCGAGCGGTGAGGGCGAGATGGGCGGATTGGGGAACGGGCCTTCGCTTTTTACCAGCGAAACTTCCTCGAACAGAAGCGGCGGGACGACGCAGGAGACGACCGGTACGTCGGAGGTAGCCGAGACGCCAAGGGAGAAAAGAGCGCCGATGCGGGGAATGAATTCGTCGGTGTAAACGAAGGGGGTGTCGCCGACGGCGACGATGTCGCGGAAGTTGGCCGGAGTCATATCGGCGATTTCGATGCCTTGCACGAGTTCTTCGTGTCCATCGGGAAAAAGTTTGTAGACCTCGGCGAGTGAACTTCCAGCCTGATTCTGGCGGGCCATACGCATGGCCATCTTCATGAAATTCGCGGCAGCACCTCCGCCGACGTGGCGAATGATGATGCCGTAGTCGAGGCCGCGATCTTTGGCGCGCTTCAGGAGTTCCTGCCGGAGTTGCTCGCGGGTCGAGGACTTATCAGAAATGACAAACAAATTGCTGGGAGCCGCGCCCCATCCACGGCGGCTGCCCGTGCTTTCAGGAACGGCTTTGACCGGAACGCGAGTGGCAAGGAGCGTCTTCAGCATGCCGTGTTCGACGAGCGCGGTTTCGCGAGTCTTGACGGCGTCGTCGTCGATCTTGCTGCTTCCGAGAAGTTTGGCTCCTTTGTAATCGGCAGCGAGAGGATTGTCGGTGACGCTGACAAAATCGGGTAGAACGCGTCCGCCGATTTTGTCGACGAAAGAGCCTCCGCCAAGTTGAGACAGCATTTGGTTGAAGAAGGCTTCGAAGCGGGGGTCGTCGCTGAGGGGCGTGCGGACAGCCATCAGTCCGGTGGCGAATTGCTGGGCGAAAACTTCGGCGGCGGCGTCATCCTCGAAAAGAACCGGGCCGTTGTAACGGTCGAGCGAGGAAGCTGAGCGCAGCTTGAGGATGCGATCGGCCATGGCGCGCGTGCGGGCGAGAAGAACGTCCTGCAAGGGGAGGTCGGCCGCGGTGCGGCCATAGAGGTCGATGGAATCGCCGATGGGAGTGCCGTTGGGCGCTTGCGTGCGGGCGCTGATCTCCAATTTAAAAACGGGCTGGGCGCGGGTGAACGATGAGCCTTCGCTGTTGAGGTAGCGCGTGTAGGAGTTGCGGTATTCGAGATCGACTGAGGATGTGTAGATATCGGGCATGGAGCGAAAAACAGCCGACAAGGCGCGGGCGAGGGACTTCAGCTGCTCAAGGTTGGCGGCAGTTTTTTCCTTGGCTTCGAATTCGGTGGCGACCGGTTCCTTCGAGAAATCTGGAACGTCGTTCCCATGATTGCGATTTTCGAGAGCGGCGCGTTTGGCAGAGAGATCTTCGAGGGCTTTCTTATATTGCGCGTCGGTAGCGAGCCAGAAGGTGCTGCGAATCTGCCCGTAATTGTCGTCGAGCGGAGCCTGGCGAATGCTGCTGAACATGCCGGCGCCGCCACCGGCAAAACTACGCAGCGAAACATAATTGCTGTTGTCGAGAGCATAATCGCCGACGCGGACTTCGACGCCGATAAGACGCATGTGGTTAGGCTGCTCTTCGGTGATGCTGCCGAGCGTCGCGGAGACGCTGGTGTGATCGAGATCGTCCATGCGATAGGCGATGAAGTAAGGCTTATCCATCTTCTCGAGCTGAATCTGCGAGACGGAGCGCGCGAGTTCATCTTTCATGGCACGCATGGGGACGTCATCCTGCGAATGAACGAGGACGGCAAGGGCGGCAAGGGCGAAAATGATTTGGAATACAGTGCGAAGCCGGCGTTTAAACATTTGCGCTCCGATGTCGAACTTAAAGCTCGCGGGCGAGAGCGCCCGCGCCACACGTTCATCGAACCTCAACGCCAAATCTCGCGGGCGAGGATCCGCGTCACGTTATCGAACTCAAAATCAAAAGCTCGCGGGCGAGGGCGCCCACGCCACACGTTACTTCTGCGGAGGAGGCGGCAGAATCGGCGCGCGCTCCTGCGATTTTTCTTTTCGTTGCACTTCGATCTGCGATACGAGAATGCCAGGCGATGACGCGGAGACCGGAACCCATCCGGACTCCGCGCCACAAACGCCGTTGAAGACAGCGACCTGATCGTCGGCAGCGGTAATTTTGCTGAAGGCGATTAGCGGCGTGCCAATGAGGTCGACGCCGCGGACGAGCTCTTCTTTGCCGTCCGGATAAACACGATAAACGACCGTCGGACGGACGTTGAATGCGTTGGGCAGCGTGCGTTGAGTAAAAGTGAACCCGCCTTCGATGTCGTCGAAGAAAAGGCCGTAGGGTTTGTTGGCAGCTTTGATCTGCTCAATGAGAAGTCTCTTGAGTTCGGCGCGCGAGACTTGTTTTGAGGATTCGACGACCAGGTTCGATTGGCGGGCAACGACTTTGTAGCCCTGCTGACGGCGTCCGTGTCCGTTGGAGTGATCGAAGCCTTCGATGGGAGCACGCGACATCAGGAAATTCTTCAGGATGCCTTTGTCGACCACGGTGACGCGGCGGGCGCGGACGCCTTCATCATCGTAAGGGTAGTAGCCGACGAGCTCGGTGGTGCCGAGCGCTTTGAGAGTGGGATCGGAATAGACGGAGAGGAAATCGGGCAGAACGGCCTGATTGACTTTCTTCTTGAAGGTCTGCGCTTCGTCTTCATTCTTCTGGCGCTGGCCTTCCACGCGATGTCCGAAAATTTCGTGGAAGAAAACAGCGCTGGCGCGTCCGGAAAGAATGGCTGGACCCGTGTAAGGCTCGGCAAGCGGAGCTTTCACGAGCGCGAGCAGAGTTTCGATCATGTGGTTGACGTCGGCCTGGATGACGGCACCGGTGGGCAGGCCGTCGGGGCGGAACGACATGTAGGTCTGGTGAAGCGGGAGTTCCATGCCGTCGTCGGCTTTGGCCGTGGCGGAAACGATGATGCGGTAAAAGGGAGAAGAGATGCGAATCTGGCTGCCGTCGGAATTGACGTAGCGGCGCGTCTCGACTTCCGCGATGAGTTGGGCATCGTTCTCGATAATTTCCTTGTGCTGCGCGAAGGGAGCGGTGAAGCGGCGCAGCTTGTCTTCCCAAACTTTGCTGTCGAATGAAAACGGCGCGGTGGGCTCGGAGTAGACTTCGGACGGTTCGTGGGTGAAGTCTCCGGAACGATCTTCGGCCTCGACTTTGACCTGTACGTTGGCTTTGACCTTCTGCAGGCTTTGGACGGCGCTGCGATATTTGCGTTCTGTTTCGCGCCAGAGGGTGACGCGAAGAGCATCAGGATCGTCTTCGAGAGGAATTTTCAAGCGATCCATCTGATCGCCGAGATCGCCGTAGGGATCGACGTCGCGCAAAGGATGGGTGTTATCGAGAGAGTAATCGCCGACGCGGAGATCGAGATCAAGCATTCGAGTGATCGAGTCGTTGTCGCCAGTGAGCGCGCCGAAAGATGCAGAGATGTTGATGCCATGGTTATCGGTGAGCTGGTAAGAGAGGAAATAGGGCGGCGTGGAGGTCTTCTTCAGGTTCTGAAAAGAGCGGGTCAGCTCCTGCTGCATGGCGATGATGACCGGGTCTGTGGTCTGTTGGGCGGCGAGCGGCAGAGCAGGAATGAGCAGGAGAGCGAGGATCGAGAAACTACGGAGGCGATTCACGGGACCTCGTTTTTGCCTTCAGAATTCAACGATCAAGTCGTAGCTCGGCGGAGGGGCGTCTGCCGCTCCACGAGTTGCTGAGACAGGCTACTGTAGTCGGAGAGCCGGAGAAAGGGAAGTGATTTCGAATAGGCCGGCAGGTGCGATGAGCAATTTGGCCAGGGGTGCCACGGAGGAACACTGAGAAAGAGCGCGGGTGGGGACGACGACGTGCGTCTTCTTACCGCGAAGGACGCTAAGAGTGTAACTGGAGGAAAGAACTCATCCTTAGCAAGAAGGTAAAAGGAGCGCCGATGCATTACGGGCAGGTCAGTTGGGCGGTGCCGGTGACTTGGCAGCCGCCGCCTCCACAAGCGGTGACATAAGCCGGACACGCTTGGGCCCCGCTCATGCCGTATCCCCACACGGTGTAAGTGCCGCTGGCGCCTGGACCGCACTGCGCGAATCCGGTCTTGCTGACCGAGACTTCGGTTGTGGATTCGTTCTGATAACACGCCCCCCAGGTCACGGTAAGGGGAGTCACTGGCGAGGGGGGCACATTAAAGAACCCAGTGGCAGTGAATTGCATCTGGCCCTCCGCGGACGTGGGGCTAATGGTGACGGACTGAAGCCCGCGGCCCATGGACGGCGATCCACATGCGAGGGTGAGTACGGCGATGAGAACAAGGAGGGAAGGAAGAACGTAAGGCGAGGCGGCACGCATGGCGCTAACCTCCTGCGAATAAGAACACCACAAGTACCAAAAAGTTGCCTTAACAAGCTGATCATAGGACGTAACCGAGATGGTGGTGCGCGGATTGGAACTCAGGCGTTGGATTGCGCTTCGGGCGGCCCCGGACGAGGGCCGCGGGGCTCCACAATCGGCTAACTTCGAGGAGCGGAATGGCCGCCTGGCATCTGATCCTTGGGATAGACGACAAGGCAGCGGCGCATGCCTTCACCTTCGCTTTCAGTATGAAGGTCGGATTCGTCGCGGAGAGCAAGATGAACGATGCGGCGCTCGCGAGAAGACATGGGATTGAAGCGGTAAGGCGTGCCGGTGCGGCGAACTTTCTCAGCGGCAACGCCGGCAGCGGCGCGAAGTTCTTGAATGCGCAGCGAGCGATGATTTTGGCAATCGAAACAAACCTTCTCGTGCTCACCGGAAGGCAGACGCAGCATTTCCAGGCCGAGGAGCTCGAGGGCGCGCAAGAGCTCTCCGCCACGATCAAGCAGGAGGGCAGAATCGGGGCCGGTGAAGTCGACAAGGATTTCGGGTTTTTCCCAGTCGCGATTCTCGGGCAAAGGCGGATCGACGATGATCCGGTACTTGAGGCGAAGTCCTCCGTGAGTGACGACGGCCTGGAGAAACTCGTTGATCTTTTTGGCGGCGGCGGGTTTGTCAGGTATGGGCATGGTTGGCTTTCGCTACCGGCACGACTCAAGTCGTGCCCTTCCCGATTTTCATTCGATTACAGCGCGGCTTGAGCCGCGCCCTTTCAAAAGCTTTGTGGCGGCTACTTCTCTTTCTTTCTGGCGCGTTTCGCCATGATCTCGCGCATTTCTTTGCCGAGCTTGGTGCGATTCATGATGGCTTGTTGTCCGATCTGAATCAGATTGACCTCGGCGTAGTAGAGGTTCAATCCGGCAGCGAGCCGGAAAAAGATGAAGCCCATCATCAGCGGCATCATGACGTTCAACATCCGTTGCTGCGCCGGATCCATGCCGGCCTGCGGCGTCATGCGCTGCATGATCAAGCTGCTGATCACCATCAAAACCGGCAGAACGAACGGGAACGGTTCCGCGGCAGACAGATCGTGAATCCACAGCCAGTGGGCATGGCGAAGATCAAGCGCGGTGCCGAGCATGCGGTAATAGGCCCAGATGAAAGGAAGTTGGATCAGCATCGGCAGGCAGCCGCCGGCAGGATTGACCCCTTCCTTCTTGTACAGCGCGCCGATCTCTTCATTCATTGCGGCCTTGCGAGGATCTTTCAGGCTGTACTTTTTGTATTTTTCCTGGATCGCCTTGATCTGCGGAGCGACGCGCTGCATCTTGAGCATCGATTTCATCTGGGTGATGCGCAAGGGCAGCAGGGCGACGGTAATGATGAGTGTCTGAACCACGATCGCCCATCCCCAATTGGCGACCATGTGGTAATAGGTCCAGCGCAGCCAGACGAAGAGGACTTTGGCGATCGCGCCGAAGAAACCAAAATCGACGAGACCGCTAAGATCATTTTCGCCGACACCGGGGACGGGAACCTTCTGCAGGACGCTCAGTTCCTTGGGCCCGATGAAGACGCGCTCGATGGTTGGACCATGCATGTTGCCGACAGCGGCGCCGAGCACATTCACAGGCACAACTTCTTTCGAGTCGGGCTTCTGGGGCACGGTCATGGAATCGTTCAACGTGACCATAGTGGCAGCCGCGGGATCGTCGGGAATGAAGACGGCCGCGAAGTACTGGTCGGTCGGGCCGGCCCAGTGGAAGGGGCCGGGGATGGTCGCTCCGCCAATCACCTGGGTGCACTTGGAAAAAACTGAGAATCCGCAACGCGGAGGAACCCGGCTGATGTTCTTGTCAAATTGATAATCGACGAAGGATGACAGGTAAAACGCAGGTGTGGACTGATCTCCGAATCCGGAGGGCCAGGCAGGGAAGGCCGCGACCGGCGCTCCCTTTTCCGTAACAGAAGTTTCGACGTTCACGACATAGCTGTCGTTGAAGCGGAAGGTCTTGAGGACAGAAACGTCCTGATCGGAGTATTCGAAGGTGATGGTGGTGGGTGACTTGTCCGAACCTGACTTTTCAGAAGCTGGTTGCGACGGACCTTTTTGCGATCCGACGTAGAGCACCGAGCTGAGCTTGTTGCGGAGAGTTTCGTCGTAAGTCCAGAGAGAAAGCGGATAGCCGAATTTCTGCGCGGCAGCGGTATTGACGAGATCGAGCGGGCCGGACTGGGCGTCGTTGTTGAATTTCTTGAGAATCCAGGAGGTGACCTGTGCGCCTTTGTTGCTGAACGTGATCTTGTACAGATCGTTTTCGATAACGGTTTCGGTTTCGCTGGATGCCTGCTTGGTCACTCCGGGCGGCGGAGTTGGGATGGATGGAACCGCGACCGGCGCGGCAGGAGCAGGCGCGGGTTTATTCTGTGCAGCCGTTTCGTGCTGCTGGGCAGATGGCGGCTGCGGAAAATATTTCTTGAATAAGGGCTGCAGAACCAGCATCAGCGCAAACGTAACAAGAAATATGATGAGGAGACGGCGCTCGCTGCCGGGTTCCTGCTGCGGATTGTGATATTCGGCCAAAGTCGAAAATCCTTATGGTGCGTGGTGCAGATGTGCCGCGATGTGTTCGTCGCAGGAGCGCAGAGTCTTCACGAGATTTTTCTCGACATTCCTCACCACCGGGTCATAGCCGCCGCTAACGAAGGGATGACAGCGCAGGATGCGAGTGAAGGCCATCCAGCTACCGCGCAGAACGCCGAAGCGCTCGACTGCTTCCATGGCGTATTCGGAACAAGTCGGTACATAACGGCACGAGGGTGGCAACATGGGCGAGATCGCCCATTTGTAGGCACGCAGTAATTGCAGCATGACGAATTTCGCGCGATCGTGCAGTCCTTGCAAATTTCCCTCAGCGGCTAAAGCCGCGACTCTCTCGAGATCATTGCGGCACGCCTGAAGGCGTGCCCTTTCAAATCCGTGGCCTTCCTCACGGCCAGGGCCGACAACTTCAGACGCCGCGACACTTTTGCTCAATGACTACGAAGGCGCGGTGCAGCTCTTCTGTAATTACCGCGAAGTCGGTCTTCAAAAGCACCTTCTTCGGATTCACGACGACGTCAACGTCAGGCCCACTCGTCGGACGGCAAAGCCGCGCGGCTTCCCGAAGGCGGCGCTTTATGCGATTGCGGTCCACGGCGCCACCGAGCGCTTTACCGACGGTGAATCCCACACGAAAGCCGCTACTGCCGGCAGACGCTTTCGATGAATTCTGCCGCTGTAAATAAAATACGGTCATCGAAACCGAAAAGTGCCGCCGCCCGAGCTTATAAACGCGCTCAAAGTCGGCGTGACGCAGGAGCCGGGCGCTGCGCGGAAATGCCGCCGCCGCTGAGGTCGCAGTCATAATTGCTCCCCGGGCACAATTCGTGGTGCGTCGCTCGGAATTCAGGCCGCTTGTAGCATTCCGGAAATCGCGGGCGGAACGGCCCGCGCCACACGGGATAAACATCAGACAAACCACTCAGAAAACCGCGAACCTCTACTCGCGGAAACCAGGCTTCACCGAAACCCGCTTGCGCCCCTTGGCGCGGCGGCGAGACAAAACTTTTTGGCCGCCCTGGGTCTTCATGCGCGTGCGAAATCCGTGCTTCTTGGATCGCTTGCGCCGGTTAGGTTGGAATGTACGCTTGGGCATGAAAAGTCGCTGCTCCTGATTCGTTCGACGGTGTTAGGGCAAACTGAAAGTATAAATCAGGTAGCGAGAATGCGCCAACGCGGGGTCAACTCCCAGCAAAGCTCCACGATGGTTGACGCCGGGGATGATTACATCCAACACCATTGAGCGCCCGATCAGCAACTGCCGCTGACGGATTGGCCGCAGACTGTTCCACTCACTGAGCAGGTCGGCTGACTTTCGGTTCCTGAAACCGTGAGAGAGACATTCAGGCTGCAGCTGCCGGAAGGATGCGGGCCATAGGTGATGCCGCCTTGGGTGGTCAGAGTGAGCGGCAACTGCACCTGATCATCAGTAACAGTGATGTCTGTGGTCAGGGTGATATCGGGATTGCCGCTGAAGGTAAGATTGGAAACGGCGCAACTGGCTGGCATGACGGTGAGTGATAAGTCGCTTGACCCGTCGCCAGAATTGTTCAGCATGAGAGTGAAATCCCCCGAGATGCCGATGGAGCCGCCGTTGGGACAGGGGCCAGTGTAGGAAATGGGGATATTGCAGTCTTCACCATTAGAGTTCGTAGTGCAATCGGAAGTTTGCGGATATTGAACCGCTCTCGGCAACGTTTTCGCGAGGCTTAAGATCCCTGGCTGGTCGGCGCCAAGCGACGGCGTGAGTGCGGTAAACGCTCCTTGCAGGGTCGTCACGAGTTGCTGAGAAATGGCTTGTGCCTGCGCAGCGGAAATATTTTGGTTGGTGTGGCTGGAACTACCGCAAGAAACCGAGAGCAACGCGAGCACAGCGAGAACGGAAACCCAGAAAAACTTCTGCAGGAAAGATTTTGGCTGGGACATGAGTCCTCCTTGAAATCGATCGAGGAGCCCCGTGGGAAGCGGAGATTAGCACGCGCGGAAGCGCGGGTCAATGATTCAGATCACGGAACGGTAGCGGGTGCTCAGCGCACCATGGACGGTATTGCACCGATCGCGCGGCATTTACCAGCGCGCTACTTGACACGATGATGGATTCGAGAGATGAATAGAAGCTCACAAAAAATTCCGCTTGAAGATTTCCACAAAACAAAATTTTTTGTGCTAGTATGCCGCACTGGTTCTTCTTTTTAATTGAATTTTGGTATGCGAAAAAGCTCGGGAAATGGCGCATTCCGCAGTACAATGACTGTTCCAACTAATCATTAACAGGCATTCTAGAACAGGCGCTCTTAAACCAGCCGCCAGGGCGCCGCGCGGTGAAAAATTTCATATATGTCAGCTTCCAGTACAACACTCTCCCCCAATCCATGGGCGCGCATTCTCGATGCGCTGGAAAAGAAAATCAATCGACACTCATACGACACCTGGCTGAAACCGACTCGCTACAGTCACTCGAGCGGAGGGGTTCTGTTCGTGCGCGTGCCGACGGTCGAGTTTCGTCACGCCGGCGACAAGTACGCGGACCTCATCCAGGAAGCGATCGATAATCTCGGACTGGGATTCAACGACGTGAAGTTCGTCACGCCCGAGGACGACCCGGCGGCCACGCCGTTGCGCCACGATGGCGGACTTTCCGCCGCCACGGCAGCCGGTCCGTCGCAATCGCGATTCGACTGGGATGGCGCGGCGCAACTGAATCCGCGGTATACGTTTGACGCTTTCGTCATCGGCAGCGGAAATCAGTTCGCGCACGCCGCCTGCCAGGCGGTCGCCGAGCGCCCGTCGAAGGCTTACAACCCGCTGTTCTTGTACGGCGGCGTCGGCATGGGCAAAACGCACCTGATGCAGGCGATCGGACACGAGATCAAGCGTCGACTGCCACATGCGGCCATCTGCTACGTATCGAGCGAAAAGTTCACGAACGACATGATCAACTCGCTGCGTTACGAGAAGATGACCAGCTTCCGCGACAAATTCCGCAATGTCGACGTGCTGCTGATCGATGACATCCAGTTCCTCACCGGCAAGGAGCGCACGCAGGAAGAATTCTTCCACACGTTCAACGCGCTGCATGAGTCGATGAAGCAGATCGTGATCGCGAGCGACCGGTCGCCCAAAGAATTGGCAGAAATTGAAGACCGCTTGCGCAGCCGCTTCGAGTGGGGATTGATTGCCGACATCCAACCGCCTGACCTGGAAACGAAAGTTGCGATCCTGCAGAAGAAGGCGGAGCAGGAAAAGGTAACGCTGCCGACCGATGTGGCGCTGTATGTTGCGTCGAATATCCGCTCGAACGTGCGAGAGTTGGAAGGCGCGCTGATCCGGTTGGTGGCGCACTCCTCGCTGATAGGCGCGGAGATCACGCTTCCTTATGCGCAGCAGGTCTTGAAGAACTTCATCGATTCGCAGGCGCGGAAAGTGACGATCGAGTCGATCCAGAAGATGGTAGCCGAGCAGTTCGGGCTGCGACTGGTGGAGATCAAGGCGAAGAATAATTCGCGCGCGATCGTGTATCCGCGGCAGATTGCCATGTACCTGGCAAAGCAGTTGACGGAAGCGTCATTGCCCGAGATCGGCAGGCAGTTTGGCGGAAAGCATCACACAACCGTTCTGCATTCCGTGGAGAAAATTGAAGAGTTGCGCAAGAATGATAAGGATTTGAACAGGCTGGTCAACAAGTTGACCGAGCAATTAGGCGGATGATTCGCGAGGCTCGCGAACATTTGCTCGATCTTTTCCAATCTTCCTTGACGGCGGATGTGAATGGGATGTGAAAGTTGTGGAAGGACGCGCAGAAACGGAAGTAAGGGCTAAGTTTCAGTAGGGCGTCAGATGGGTTCGGGACCGAATACTAACATTCAGGGTCATGAGCGAACCCGATGAGAATAAGACAGTTGACGAAGATTTCCACTTCTACGAAGCGCTTACTGTTACTGCTGGTTTTATAGGTTTTGCTTTTGATATAAGAAGTAAAAGAAGTAGTGGTTCCGGATCTTGCAATGCGACGGGATTTGGGACACCCACTGTCGGTCGGGGAGATACACTCTATGCCGGTGGAAGCCGCCGTTGCCGCGGGAACAATGGAAATCACCGTAAGCAAATTCGAATTGCTGCGGGAGTTGACTGCGACGCAGGGCGTGGTCGAACGCAAGACCACGATTCCGATTCTGTCGAATTATCTATTTGAAGCTGCCGGAGATAGGCTGTCGCTCACGGCGACCGATCTCGACCTAAGCCTGCGCACTTCATGCGTTGCGAAAGTGAAGAAAGAAGGCTCGTGTACGATTCCGGCGCGCAAACTGCACGACTATGTGAAGCTCCTGCCTGACGCCGACATCACCATCAAGCTGCTGGAAAATCATTGGGTCAGTATCCGCTGCGGCCGCTCGAACACGAAGATGGTGGGCATGGCGAAATCGAATTTCCCGAGCCTGCCGGTATTTCCTTCGGCGGGGTCGGTGAGCATTCCTGCCCAGGTGCTGCGGGGCCTGATTGCGCGCACGGGGTTTGCGATCTCGAGTGAAGAGTCGCGCTATACGCTCAATGGCGGGCTGATGCTGATCAAGCCCGAGTCTATCACCATGGTGGCGACGGATGGACATCGGCTGGCACATTGCGAGCGGGCGGGGGAGAAGTTTGAAGGCGTCTCCGGCGAGATGAAGACGCTGGTGCCGAAGAAGGCGATGGACGAGTTGAAGTCGTTGCTGGATTCGACGGACGCCGATACGATTGAGTTTGCCAAGGATGAATCGACGTTGTTCTTCCGCATCGGATCGCGGCTGCTGACTTCAAGGCAGTTGACCGGGCAATTCCCGAACTTCGAAGCTGTGCTGCCGAAGGACAACAACAAGATTGTTCCGCTGAATGCGGATGAGTTGAATGCGGCGATCCTGCGCGTAGCGCAGTTTGCCGATGAGCGTTCGCGCGCTGTGCGGTTGAAATTGGAAAAAGGCGAAGTGAAGATTTCGGCGTCGTCAACCGAAGCGGGTGAATCGGAAGATTCGCTGGAAGCGCCGTACACGGGTGATCCGCTGACGATTGGATTCAACGCGGTGTATCTGGTCGATTTCTTGAAGGCTTCGGGGACGGCGGAAGTGCGGCTGGAATTGAAGGATCCGCAGTCGGCCGGACAGTTGAGGCCTGCCGAGGGAGACGATTATAAATATCGGTACATCGTGATGCCGATGAGGATTTGAGGGACTGGCCGTCCAGGCAAGCGGCCCGCTTCGCGCAAATTTAGTATGAGAGTTTGGCCTGGCGATTCTGCCGGACCTTTTTTTTGCCGGCAGTTGCGACGGCGACGAATGTGTAGCAACGTATGATTTTCGCGGGCGAGGGCGCCCGCGCCACGCTAGGCTTTCATCACCTTCTGCCAGGC
Source organism: Verrucomicrobiia bacterium (assembly GCA_035523795.1). Lineage (GTDB taxonomy): Bacteria > Acidobacteriota > Terriglobia > Terriglobales > Acidobacteriaceae > Sulfotelmatobacter. The sequence continues at coordinate 22,659 of DATKQB010000094.1, forward strand.
GGCCTGGAATTTCTCCATCTCTTCTTGGGTGCCGACAGTGATGCGGACGTAGGTCGGCATGGATGGCCAGATTCTTCCCACCAGCACATCTTCTTTTGCCATGGCTTCGCGAACCTGCTCGCCGGGATGCTTGGTATCGAGCATGAAGCAATTCGAGTCTGAAGGGATGTACGCGTAACCGTTACGGTCGAGCCATTCGAATGTTTGCTGGCGGACGGTCGCGTTGATGCGGCGGCGCTCGGGGACGATACCCGGATCCGTGAGGCTGGCTTTGGCCGCGGCGACTGCAGTGACCGGCATGGGATTCCATCCGCCGCGCAGCATGATTCTGTGCATCAGGTCGGGTCGGGCGATGACGAAACCGCAGCGCAGACCGGCCATCCCGTAAAGTTTGGAGAAGGTGCGCAGGACGACGACATCTTTGCCGGCTTTTACGAGATCGATAGCCGAAGGCGCTTCGCAAAAGTGAATGTAAGCTTCGTCGACGAGCACGATGGAATCTTTCGGCTTGTTCTCGACCAGGTACTCGATATCGGAGTGCGAGGTGAGCGTGCCCGTGGGATTGTTCGGCGTGCAAATGTAGAACAGCCCGGCATCCGGGGCGGCAGCGATCATGGCTTTGATGTCATGGGCATAGGTTTTGGTGAGAGGAACATTGACGACGCGCGCGCCGTTGCTTTGGGCGGTGCCGAGGCCGTATTCGTAGCCGGGATCGCCGGTCACGTAGCTCTTCGTCGATGAAGTGAAGGCGAGCACGGTCAGCCCGAGCGCCGGCGTTGATCCCACCGTGGCCGAGACCCAATCCACGTGCAGACCTTGTGAGCGCGCGAACAGCACAGAAAGGTCGCGGGTAAGATCGAACTGATAACGGCCGCCATGCGGGATCATGGCAGCGACGGCCTCGCGCGCGGCTTGGCTCGGCCCGAGCGGATTCTCGTTGGCATCGATCATCACCGCGTTGGGTGAATGCGCAGGAGGACGGGCGACGGCGGCCATCTGGGCTTCAGCCAGCGGGCGGAGAATGCTGGCGGCGGTGGCGGCAGCGCTCAACTGAAAAAATGAACGGCGGGAAAGGCGGGTCATAGGAGACTCCGGCGAAAGAGTTATAGGCGAAGAGTGTATCAAAGTCCTGGAAAATGGCGAGTTGAACAAAAACTGCAGAGGACGCGAAGGATTCTGAGGAAAAAGAGCGCGAGGAATCCAGGGAGTTACGTGGTGGAGTGCGGCAATTGATTTTTCGGCAGTTGCGACAAGAAACACGGGCAACTTTCAGGGATTTCGCACGTGCAAATGGGATTCGAAAGCGGGTTGACCGAGATGGTTCGCTACTGATCCTCGTTGCGGATGGCGTAATATCCTGCGCGAGCCTGAATCTTGTACTTCTGCTTGTTCTTGATCTCGAGCTTGCGATAGCTGCCGTCGAGCTTGATGTTGGTCGGCGTATAGCCAATGTTGTACTGGCTGCGGAGTTCGTTGGCGATCTGATCGAAGGCTTCGCGCAGCTTGTCGAACTTGTTACCCACGTTAATGACGCGACCGCCAGTCTGCTGGGTGAGTTTGTCCATTTCGCCTTCGCCCGAGTAGCCCATGCCGAAGCCGCCGTAAATTCCGCGGTCGGCGCAAAGCAGAACGTAGACGATGGCGTCGGCCTTCTGGGCGGCCTCGATGGCATCCTGAATTTTCAGCTTGCTGCCTTCGTCCTCGCCGTCGGTAAGCAGGATCATGGCCTTGCGGCCGACTTCCTTCGAAAGCATGTCATGGGCCGAGAGATAAACTGCGTCATAGAGTACGGTGCCGGCGGGATTGCTGATTGGTACCGGACCGCCCCCGCTGCCGGGCAAACCCGCCCCGACGAAGCCGGTGTTGATCTTTACGCCATCCATAGCCCTTTGCAGGCGATGAACGTCGCGTGTGAAGTCCTGAAGAAGATCGGCGGTCACGTCGAAGCTCATGACGTAGGCCTCGTCTTTATCGGTAAGAACCTGCTTCAGGAAGGCAGCGCCGACCTCCTTTTCCATGTCCAGCACATTCCTCTGGCTGCCACTGGCGTCGATCATCATGCCGAGGGTGAGGGGGAGATTGGATTCGGCCGTGAAATATTTGACGGTCTGGGGTTTACCGTCTTCGTAAACCTCGAAGTCGTCTTTCGTCAAATTGGGAATGAGGGCGCCGTGCTTATCCTTGACGTTGAAGAAAAGCTGGACAACGTTTACGTTGACCTTCAGCGTTTCGCTCGGCTGCTGCTGATCCTGCGACTGGCCCGATTGCTGACTGCCAGCCTGGGAGGGATTCTGGTTGGCGGCAGGCTGCTGAGCCACTGCGAAGGACGCAGCCAGCAAAGGGGCCAGCACCGACGCCGTTACGGGAAAGCTCCTAGAGCGCGAACAAAGAAATTTGTACATTCAGGGATTCTCTTGCACGACTTTGTTAGTCTAATTGTATAGCTTAGATGCACAAAATCGGGCAGACTGGCTTTCGAGCGGGTAAGAGTGGAAAAATTAATGAAACGGGGGATCCCATGACGCCGGTGATGAGAATCCGAGCAAGCCGGAGCAGGTTAGGGATTCGATTGTTGGTACTTTTGGCTTTGTGCGCGGTAACGACAATTGGATGGGCCCAGCAGAATCCCAGCTTTCCGCAGCAGTCGACCACGCAGCAGCAGAGCGATATTCCCGATGCCCCCTCCACTGTGCAGCCGCCACCGGCGAAAGTGCTGAATCCTCCGCAGGTTCCTCCGGTGCTTCCTCAGAATCAGCCCGCTGCCGGGGCGAACCAAGAGCCTAGCTCGGATGTCCCGCCGGCTGAAAAGCCCAGTACGCCTCCTCCGCCGATGCCGCCGGTGCAGACAGTCGCGCCCGGTACGGTGCCGAGGAACCAGGTTAATCCGGCGGAAGATCTTTACACGTTGCACAAGATCGTTCGATTCGTCCAAGTTCCGGTGACGGTGAAGGATGGCGATGGAAGGCTGGTGGACGGCCTGCTTGCGAAAGACTTTGTTGTCAAGGAGAACGGAAAACCGCAGAAGTTGACCTTCTTCACCAGCGATCCGTTTCCGCTTTCAGTGGCCGTAGTGATTGACATCGGGATGCCGAATGTTTCGGTGCAGAAGATCAATGAGACGTATTCGGCGCTGGTCGGCGCTTTTAGCGCGTATGACGAGGTTTCGCTCTACACCTACAGCAGCACAGTTAGCCAGCTGACCGACTTCACTCACCGATCGGAAAGACTGCAAGCGGCATTGAATTCGATGAAGTTTGTCACCGGGACGAACGGTCCGCCGGTGCTGGGCGGGCCGCTGGCAGGAGGTCCGACCGTGAACGGCGCACCTGTCGGAGGGCCTGTCATTCAGCCAGTGAACACGCCGCCGCGGGAAGCGCATGTGCTGAATGATGCCATTCTGGATGCAGCTTTGGATTTGAGCAAGCGAAACCGGGCGTTGCGTAAAGTTATCTTCGTGATCAGCAACGGCCGTGAATTGGGCAGCAAAGCAAGCTACACAGATGTGCTAAAGGTCTTGCGGACGCATGACATCGAAGTGAAAGCGGTTGTAGTAGACAGCGGGGCACTGCCGATATTCAAGCAGGCTGACAAATTCCGAATATGGGGCCAAGGCTATAGCGATATCCTGCCCAAGTACGTTTCGGCTACGGGCGGAGGGAAGATCTATACGGAGCTCTCGCGCGTGACCATTGAAGATGCGTACGCCGAAATCACCTCTGACGCGCGAAATCAGTACACGCTGGGCTACATCCCGCAGGCAGTTGCCACCAGCTCTCCATGCCGCAGCATTGAGGTGCAAGTGCTTCACGGAGGTTTGAGAGTCTACGCCAAAGACGGGTATTGCTCCGCCGTAAGATAGATTTGAGCCCGAAGAGGGAGGAGAACTGAGCCTTCGGGGCGGGGGTCACCTGAGTAACCTGCCGCAGTCACCACCTGTGTGATATAAAAACCCCGAGCCTCCATTCAGATGCAGAGTAAGAGCGGAAGCACCCGGGTAGGTGTGCCCGCGTTAAGAGGAAGCCTTTGAGTTTCATCAACTTCGCAGCCCGCGAGATCAATTGCAAGATCGTATACTATGGCGCCGGACTGGGCGGCAAGACGACGAATTTGCAGGTGATCTATCAGAAGACGGCGGACCAGCAGAAGGGGAAGATGATCTCGCTCGCGACCGAGACCGAAAGGACGCTGTTTTTCGACTTCCTGCCTTTGGATCTGGGCTCGGTGCGCGGTTTTAAGACCCGCATCCACCTCTATACTGTGCCCGGTCAGGTTTTCTACGATGCCAGCCGGAAATTGATCTTGCGCGGCGTGGATGGCATAGTGTTCGTGGCTGACTCGCAGGAACAGCGCATGGACGCCAACGTCGAAGCGCTGGACAACCTGATGTCGAACCTGAAAGAGCACGGCTACGATTTCAACAAGATTCCCTACGTGCTGCAGCTGAACAAGCGCGACCTGCCAAATATCCTGCCGGTCGACATGCTCACCACCGAACTACGCAAGAAAAACGAACCTGTAGTCGAGGCTGTTGCGTTTCAGGGCAGCGGGGTGTTCGAGACGTTGAAAGAAATCGCCAAGCAGGTGCTGCAGGAACTCAAGGCGGGCGGGTAGAGATTGCCATTTTGGTTCCGTTTTCTGCTTGCTCTTAGTTAGCTTTTTCGAGTGGAATCATCTGTAGCAGCCATTGACCCTCGTGGGTGCCCGCGCCGAACGTGCCATAGAGCTCGGTCCCTGAATCATCGGTCTCCTAGAGATTGCTCATTCCCCCGTCGATGACGAGCTCGCTTCCGACGGTAAACGCCGACTCGTCCGACGCGAAGTAAACGACGGCCTGAGCCACCTCCAAAGGCGTTCCCATGCGCCCAGCAGGAATCTGCTCCTGCAGCCCTTTTATCTCTTTGTCTCCCATTCCGAGCTTCCGATATAAGGGCGTGGCAATGGGGCCTCCAGTAACGGCATTCACGCGAATGCCGCGGGAAATCAACTCTCCCGAAAGCGTACGCGACAGGGAGAGCAGAGCGCTTTTCGTGGCTCCGTAAATGCTCGAATTTGGCATACCGATATGCGAATTAATTGACGTCATCAGCACGACGGAAGCCGGGTTGTTGAAAACCGGCAACAGGGCCTGCAGCAGAAAAAAGGGACCTTTGAAATTGATATTGAACGAGCGATCGAATCCGCTCTCATCCCAGTTTTCAAGCGGACGCATCTCGGCGATACCGGCATTGAGAAATAGAACATCAAGCTTTCCGAACACCTGGCGAATCGTCTCCGCAACCTTCTTCTGTGCCGCTATCTCACCCATGTCGGAGGGGATGGGTAACACTTCATTGCCCAATTCCTTCCGTGCGGCCTCGAGACTCCCCGCATCCCTGGCTGTGATGGCGACACGAGCCCCTTCGCGAACAAACGCTCGCGCTGTTTCCAGCCCAATACCGCTCGTGCCGCCAGTGATGAGTGCGCGCTTGTTTTGGAGTCTGTTCATCGTAACCTTTCATTGGAAATGAGGTCCATTGTAGATAGTCTTGTCGCTGACGGATGTCTGTTTTTGTTGATGCTCTGTTCCGTTATCTCCATCTCTCTCCTCGCTTCATCACGTAATTCCTGAAAACATATCCCCACGGGATCAGCGGAAGAAAAATTACCACCATCAGCACGGCCTTGATATCTTCTGCGACTGCGTCGGCGATCTGATGGGTCCTCCACAGCGGCAGCGCGAAAAAGATCAGATAAACTGCCTTCCATGTCCGTTCGAAAAGCAAGAGCGGAATCATCTTGACCGGATACCGAAGGCCGAGTGCTGCAGTTAAACCCAGCCCGGCGAGCAGGCCAAACTGGATCCCGTGCGTGATCGCGACCTCACTGGTATGGTTAATCACCGTCGGCCAGTAAAACGTGCCCAGACCACCCGCCAGAATTAAATAGCAAAGCCGCAACGAATACGGGCGAAATAACGATAGCTCGAGAGCCGCAGGGCTCGAGGGAGCTTCACTGGATCGAGAGTGGTCGAGCCGGCGATCGAGTTCATAGGATGATCCCCAGATTGTTGTACGGACGTTCCGACTGGATTGTTCGTTCTGACGTGTGCTTAGAAGAAATACGTCACATCGTCAGTGAGGTGAGCTGGCTTTTCTTTGTCCCCTAGCGATGGTGCGGTCAGAAGCGAAACACAATGCCTGCGGAAATCCGTGCCACATTTCTATTCTTCACATAATTCGCTCCGGGATCGCCCCCGCCAATAATCGTAAGCTGTGCATAAAGCCAGTCGACCTGGCCGCGAACTCCAAATGGCCATGACGTAATAATCAACGCCTCCTCCGGCTCC
>DATKQB010000095.1:0-20159 GCA_035523795.1 Verrucomicrobiia bacterium
CGATCATCGCTCGGGCTCCGGGCTCACCGCCAACCGGATAAACCTACCCTACGCCTCGGAACTCTATCCTGCCTTCGACTGGGTCTTCCCGTTCTCCTCGACCAGCACTTTGCTATAGACCCTTACCTGCCCTCCTTCCAACCTTTCGATCAGAAGGTGACTGGGCTTGAGCCCCGGACGCCGCACCAACCGGAAAAACTCAAGAAGCTGTCAAAGAACGAGTATGTTTCTACTCTTTTTAATTTTCTGGTCAACCAAAAACATGCGCTCGTAACTATCCGCAAAATCAATCGAGTGCACGTCGTTCACAGCCCGGTGCCAGAAAACGGTGCACGGCGGACGATAATCTCTCCGAAACCGCGCTCCTCACGCGGTTTTTGCCTAGAATCCATCGATGGTCTTGGGCTGACTGATTTCGTTTCTGGAAGTGTATCCTCTGTGAAAATCGCAGAAAAGCCTTGCCAGGCAAGGCAACCGAGCTTCGACCGAGCGTCGCGTTCACTTCACCTCGCTTGAGATGACAAGACTTTGCGTTGCTGGCGAGTGATCTGGTGTGGCCGGGACGGCCACACGACAGCCGGCGGGACGCCGGTGCTACGCGCGAGGAGCTGGAGCAAACGGCAAGCAGAGGCCCCTTGACTCGGCGTCGCTGTCGCTCCGCCTCGCTCGGGATGACATTTTAAGTTGCATGGATCTTTTCGCGACCGCCGATGGGCCGGACTATCCCCGCCAGCGTCGAAACAACAGCGCGCCGTTGGTGCCGCCAAAGCCGAATGAGTTGGTCATGGCGTATTCGATCTCGGCCTTGCGCGAATGGTTAGGGACGAGATCCATCCCGGCGGTGTCAGGGTCGGGATTTTCAAGATTAATGGTGGGTGGAAGAATCTGGTCGCGCAGCGCGAGAACAGTGATGCCAGCTTCGAGGCCTCCAGCGCCGCCGAGGAGATGGCCGGTCATCGATTTGGTCGAACTGACGGCGAGTTTGTGCTCACCGAAGAAATTGCGGATGGCGTGAGCCTCAAGCGTGTCCCCGATCGGCGTGGAAGTGCCGTGCGCATTGACGTAGTTGACGACATTGGGCGAGACGGCCGCGTCGCGAACGGCGTTGCGCATGACGCGGTATCCGCCTTCGTGCTCGGGAGCGGGTTGCGTGATGTGGTAGGCGTCGCCGGACATGCCGTAGCCTGCAACTTCCGCGAGGATGGTCGCACCGCGGCGGCGGGCATGCTCCAGTTCCTCGAGAATCATGATGCCGGCGCCTTCGCCGATCACGAAACCGTCACGATCGCGATCCCAGGGACGGCTGGCTTTTTCCGGATCGTCATTGCGCGTAGAGAGCGCGCGCATGGCTGCGAATCCGCCGACTCCCATGGGCGTGATGGCAGCTTCGGCGCCACCGGCGATCATGACGTCGGCATCGTTGTGCTGGATGATGCGGAAAGAATCACCGATGGAATGCGCGCTCGTGGTGCAGGCGGTGGCCGTGGCTTCATTGGGTCCCTTGGCGCCGAATCGCATGGAGACTTGCCCGGCAGCGAGATTGATGATCGCCGACGGAATGAAGAAAGGAGAGATCTTGCGTGGGCCGCCTTCGAGGAGGGCGGAATGCTCGCGCTCGATGATGTCAAATCCGCCGATGCCGGAGCCGATATGCACGCCGACGCGCTCATCGTTTTCGAGGGTGATTTTCAGGCCGGATTGCTTGAACGCTTCATCGGAGGCGGCGATGGCCAGATGAATGAAGCGGCCCATCTTCTTGACTTCTTTTTTCTCGATATAGTTGAGCGGGTCGAAGTTTTTGACCTCGGCGGCAATCTGACAGGCGAAATTCGACACATCGAAGCTGGTGATGCGCGCGACTCCGCTCTTGCCGGCGAGCAGGCCCTTCCACACTTCTTCGGTGGAATTGCCTACGCCACAAATCAGGCCAAGGCCCGTAACGACGACCCTGCGTGTCAATTCAGTCCTCCGTCTGTCTTGCGTTTCTCTATATAGTCGATGGCTTCCTGCATGGTTCGAAGACTGCGGATCCTCCGCTCATCCTCCGGGGGGATATAGTCGCCGAGAGCTTCCTCGATGGCCATGGTCAGCTCGACGCGATCGAGCGAGCTTCCAACCAAGTGGTCGAGGAAGTCCTGTCCCAATTTATTTGCCCGCCTTGGCGTGCTTCCCGATGTAGTCGATGGCGTCCTGGACGGTGCGAATTTTTTCGGCGTCCTCGTCGGGAATCTCGATGTCGAAGGCTTCTTCGAAGGCCATAACAAGTTCGACGGTGTCGAGGGAATCGGCGCCCAGATCGTCTACAAACGATGCGCTGGAAGTAACTTCGCCCTCATCGACCCCGAGTTGCTCTACGATAATCTGTTTCACTTTTTCGTCAACGGCTGCCATGTGTCTCCTCGCTTGCCTTAGGTTAGATTTGATTTTCTTGAATTCGTTGCGCGGCTTGTTTGGTGGCTCGCGCGTTCAGCCACACATCTTTGAAGCATTGCAATAAGGAAAAAGGCGTGAGTAGTGTAATTGTCTGAGTGAAATGCTGTAAAGGAAGCTGGTGCTGAGTTGGGCACAGCCCTGATTTGCGATTTCACTGAGAAATCGTAACGGTTAGCTGTGATCTGGGTCAAACCGGTGCGGGCAGCGAGCACGGAGGAATTCGACTGCGGAGGTAAGATAACGCCGTCGTGCCGGGGAAGAAAAAGCTGCGGCTTTTCCGCTTGGGGGTAAATCTATGCGCGCTGTGGTGCAGCGAGTGAGTCGAGCGAAAGTAACAGTAGAAGAATTTACTGCGGGCGAGATTGGGCTGGGCTTGCTGGTGTTAGTAGCGGTGGGCCACGAGGATACCGAGTCCGATGTGCATTATCTGGCTGAGAAAGTCACAGGCTTGCGGATCTTTGAAGATGAGGATGGCAAGATGAATCGCAGCGTGCTGGAAGTCGGAGGAAGCGTGCTGGCAGTGTCCCAGTTCACCTTGTATGGAGACGTGCGTAAAGGAAAGCGTCCGTCATTTGATGGGGCCGCGCCGCCCGGTGAAGCGCAGCGCTTGTACGAGCATTTTGTAGCGCGTGTCGAGGAACTGGGATTGCGCTGCGAGACCGGGCGGTTTCAGGAGATGATGCGCGTCGAGCTGGTGAATGAAGGGCCGGTGACGATACTGCTGGATTCGAAGAAAGGATTCTGACCAACGGGCACGCCTGGGGGTGGTAGGGATTCAGCGGCTCTCGCTCGCGTGCGCTCGCGCTTCGCTCAGAATGACAACGCCTTTGTTGTTGGATTCGCCAAGGAGAACACAGAGGAAGACAGGGTATGCAAAGTCAAAGTCCCGACTCTCCCGCACACAGCGCGGGAAGGGTTGGGGCACTTACGTCATCCCCGAAACATAACGGTTCACGATTTGAATAACTTTGACGCGGCCAGAGTCGTATGATCAATAGCCATGAAAACCGCCATCCTTTGCGCCGCTTTGTCGATCATCAGTTTCGCGGCTTTTGCCGCGGATAAGAACAAGCCAGCCACTGCTGCCGCGAGCGCTGAACCTAAAACCGAGGTTCTCGATCTCGAAACCATCGCGCGCATTCGAAACGAGGGACTCAATCACTCACACATCATGGAGTATGCGAGCGGATTGTTTGACGGAATTGGTCCGCGGTTGACGGGATCGCCGGATTTTGAAAAAGCGGAAGAGTGGTCGATGGATCAACTGCATCGCATGGGCGCGTCGAATGTCCATACAGAAGGGTGGGGCGAGTTCGGGATGGGATGGAGGCAGCTTGGGACGTCGCTGGAGATGACGGCTCCGGGAACGGCGACGTTTTTGGCGCAAGCGACTCCGTGGTCTCCGGCAACGGCGGGGGAAGTCACGGCGGAGGTGATTGCCGTTCCGGACCTGCACAATGAGAAAGATTTTGACGCGTGGAAGGGAAAGCTGGCGGGCAAAGTAATTCTGTATGGAGATGCGCCAAAGATCGATCCGAACCAATCGATCTTGCAAGAGCACTACGATGCGGCGAAGCTGGAACATTTTCGTTCCTATCCGCTCGATGGCGATCAACATGACAGCCACGTTCTGCCGAATGATCCGGCGCTGTGGGAGAAAGTTTTCGGAGACATGGCCTTTCTTGAGAAAGTCGGCCAGTTTTTCGCAAGTGAACATGCGCTCGCCGTGTTGCGCTCGAGCGGTTCGGGCGTGTTGATCGAGGACGACACGAATCGGTCGCTGGGATGGTTCGTTTATCGGCCGGAGCACAAGCAGTCGATCCCGTCGGCGGTGATGAGCGACGATGCGTTCGGACGCATGACCCGGCTGGTTTCGCATAACGTTCCGGTGTCGGTGCGACTGAACATCGCAACGCAATTCTTTGGAGATCACGAGCCGGGCAGCGATGTGATCGCGGAGATTCCGGGGACCGATCCGGGGCTCAAAGATGAAGTCGTGATGCTGGGTGGGCATCTGGATTCGTGGATTGCGGGCACGGGAGCAACGGACGATGGAGCAGGAACGATTATCGCGCTGGAGGCGATGCGGATTTTACGGGCGCTTAATATTCAGCCACGGAGGACGATTCGAATTGGGCTGTGGGGCGGCGAAGAGCAAGGTATCTTCGGGTCTGCCGGATATGTGGGCAATCACTTTGGAACGGTGACCTATTCGACAAAACCGGAGGAACAAGTCGTGCCGCAATTTTTGCGGCAACAGACGGGGCCGATCACCCTAAAGCCCGAGCACGCGAAGCTGGACGCGTATTACAACATCGATAATGGCGGCGGGAAATTGCTGGGAATTTTTACGGAAGGAAATTCGGCGGTCGCCAGTGTCTTCGAGCAGTGGGTCGCTCCGATCAATGATCTTGGGTTCACCACGGTGACGCTGCGCAACACTGCCGAGACGGATCACGTTTCGTTCGATCAGGTGGGGTTGGACGGATTCCAGTTTATTCAGGATCCACGCGATTATCAGTCGGAGAGCGTGCATACCAATCTGGACACGTATGAACGGCTCTCGGAGCCGGATTTGAAACAGGCGGCGGTGATTATGGCGATCTTCGTCTATAACACGGCGCAGCGGGATGAAATGCTGCCGCGCAAGCCGCTGCCGCATCCGGAGCTGGAACCGCAACTGACCAGGCCTCTGGAAGGAATTTATCCAAGAGCGAAGTAGAGCAACGATTTTCTTCCGATCTTGGTGCGGCCCTCAGCGGCTAAAGCCGCGCCCTTTCAAAGCAGAAACCGAAGCGAGCTTTTGCTTCGGTCGAAGTCGTAGATTCATCGTTACCATCGGCAATTTATGATGGAAATGATTCGAAGATTTCAGGAGGCATTTATGTCGGTTAAGGTTGGCTCGCCTGCTCCCGAATTTACCCTCAAAGATCAAAATCAGCAGGATGTTTCGCTCAACAGTTTCAAAGGAAAAAAGCGGGTGGTGCTGGTGTTTTATCCGCTGGATTGGAGTCCGGTGTGCACGAAGGAGCACGTTTGTCTTGTAAACGACATGAAGCGGTTCGATCAGTTGGACGCGCAGGTGCTCGGCATCAGCGTAGATAGCGTGTGGTCGCATAAGGCGTATGCGGAAAAGATGGGCATTCAGTATCCGCTGCTGGCGGACTTTCAACCGCGGGGCGCTGTAGCTAGCAAGTATGGTGTGTTTCTGCAAGACAAAGGAATTACTGGACGCGCCATTTACATTATCGATCGCGAGGGAAAGCTGGCATGGGAGAAGAATTATGACATCCCCGTCGTGCCCGGCGTGGATGAAGTGGCAAAAGCGCTGGAAAGCGTGAAGTAAAGCGGCTTCGAGCCTTCGACAGCCTCTTGGCTTTACAGGGGATTTTTCGACTCGCGTTCGCTGCGCTCGTGCTTCGCTCAGAATGACAGATCCCCGAATGCGCTCTACTGCAGGCCGGATTGGGTGAGCTTCACGATGCAGTAGGGATTCGCCGCACCGCCGGCGACGTTGCATTTCTGACCGTTCACCGAACCGGGAGTTAGGGTGCTGAAATAAATATTAGCGCCGCCGTTGGAGAGCTGGTTGTCGACGACGATGCCGCTGGTGCCACCGAGTGCTACGGAAGCATCGACGCAACTGCTGGTGGGAGGGCTGGTGCAATTGGGCTGTTGCGCGACGGTGGTCAGGACGGAGCTTTGGATGAATCCGTCAGGATTGGTCAGATTGCTGGAGGGGCTGCCGACGCCAAAGAAAAGGCGGTCGGTCGAGCCGTCGAAGAATTCGGTGAGTGGCGAACATTCGTCTCCGGCGGCATTGTCGATGGTGAAGGTGCTAGCACCAAGTTGTGTAACGACGCCGGCGCTAAAAGGAAAGTGATACATGACAGGAATGGCGGGAGCGCCACCATCATTCAGAAAACCGCAGGCCACAATGTGTCCTGAGGCAGAACCGTCGCTCCAGAAAATATTGTCGAATGCGCCGTTGTGGACGTTGCTCCCGGTGCAATGGCCGATGCCGTCGCTCGAGCCAAGGTTCACGGTCGTACACCCGATGGAGTTATAGCAAGAATAGTTGTTGTTGAATTTGGCGGAAAGCTGGCTGATTGCGCCTCCCACGCCGCTTACCGAACTGCATCCGGTAAAAGCGAAGACCTGATTGGTCGTGGGATTCGAGGGATCGGTGACCACAATCGGTCCGTCAACAAGGCCTGAACCTGCACCGCCGTCGGTGAGCCCCACAGCAACGCTGGCCATGGTAGTTCGCATGGGTGTCGAGGGATCGATGGAGTAGAGATATCCGTTGGCGTCGCCGATGAAAATGCGGCCAGTAATGTCGTCGACAACGGGATCGGTGATTACGGTGAGAGGCAGACCTGAAACAACGGTCACGGGCCAGTTCGGGCCAATGTAGACTCCCGGAGCTCCGCCGCCGAAAACCGGGCCGATCTTGTAGAGCGTTCCGCCGTCGTCGCCGACGTAGGCGATATCGGTGTTGTAGTCGATCCAGGGCGAAGAATTGGAATCGGAAGTCGAGCTGAACTGCACGGTGGTCATGCATCCCGGCGTAATGGGCTGAGCGCATGCAGTGGGCGTGAACGGTGCGAGTACGGTGCCATCTTGTGCAGGCGGAGCTGGGATCGGGCTCGGGAGAACGAGAACATGGAAGTACGATCCGGTCGACGTAGTTTCAACAAAAGCGACTTTGGTGCCGTCGGTGGAAAGTGTCGGCGAGGTCAGAATCTGACCAGCATTAGTCGCGGTGTTGTAGGCGAATGAGACCCAAGGATTTCCGCCGTTACAGTCGGAGAACGGACCGGTGTAGAGATTGTTGATGCCGACGATGTTAGCTTGCGTGCCGGAGGTGACGTCGAGACCGAGAAGCAGGTAATCGGAGTTGCAGTCCTGGTTGGTGATGTCGAACTGGAACTTGGCCGGGTATTGATCTTCGGGCACGAATCCGTTTTCCAGCGAGATAGCCCAATCCACGTGAATAGGTCGATGCCGGCGAGGATGCCGGCGACGGAAATCGGGAGTGAGTTGCTGATGCTTGGTGAGGCTGTAAATGACCCGCGGATCACGCACACCGTGGCTCAGCAGTTCTCGTGCGTTGACCCCGGGCATGACAAAATGGCGCGAACTCCAATCCTCGGCAAGGCTAACGTGGTGAGCGGAGTTGGAGGTCGCTTCCAAGGGATCTCTTTTTGGCAGGCGATTCGATGGGCTACTCTGCGCGATGAGGAATATGGGGATTACGAGTGTTGCAAAAAGCCAGAAGATTGATCTCAACTTGTGAGTCTTCATTGCGATTCCCCTGCAGAACCGTAGACCCGAATTACTTCCAGTCCCGAGATGCGGGCCCTCATGTCTCGGTAATTACAGCCTGAGTTTATGCCGCATGGCCCGCCGAAATGAGCAAAATTTATGGGTATGTTGTGACTTGTGTAACTCCCTAGTAACGCGCGGGTTGGGCGGACGCTCATGGGCAGCGAGCTAGGATGCTTTTCGATTAAAGAAGCAATGCTTCTGCGTGTCGTCGATTTTGCCGCACGCGAGCGCCGCGGTAACGAATACCTGTTCGAAACGAAATGAGGGTTTGATGTATTGCAGTTTATTACGGCGATCGTTTTTTTGTTCGTCTGGCTGGGCTGGTTCAGCGTTGGATGGCGAGAAATCTCCAAAATCCATGTAAGGCTCCGCAGGAAGATTAAAGGCTGACAGATTGATTGTCTATAAATTTACCGCGCTGGGGGCTTGCGGAGAGCTTGAAAGTAGACGAAGTCAGTGAATAGCTGTGGAAAAGTGGCCCGCAATTCGAGCGTCGGCTAGAGTTAATGGATGACGCGGATTTCGATACTTGTGGCCGCTGTGGCCATCGCGGCCGGTTCAATGATCGCTGGTCCGGTTTCCCGCGAAGTGGACTCGTATCAAGTGGTGAATGTCTATCCGCACGATCCGCATGCGTTCACGCAAGGGCTGATCTACGTGGATGGGCACTTGTACGAAAGCACGGGAGAGTATGGAACTTCTTCACTAAGAATGGAGGACCTGCAGACAGGAAAGGTTCTCCAGAGGCATGACTTGCCAGCGGAATATTTTGGCGAAGGATTGACGGATTGGGGCAGCACTTTGATTCAACTGACGTGGAAGGCACACAAGGCCTTCGTTTACGACCGGTTCAGTTTTACGGTGCTGCGAACGTTCGAATTCGCGGGCGAAGGATGGGGACTGACGCACGATGACACACAGCTCATTCTGAGCAACGGGAGCTCGACGCTGCAGTTTCTCGATCCGAAGACGTTTCGGGTGACGCGCCGGTTGAAGGTGACGGATGAGAATGGCCGTGCCGTCGACTCGCTTAATGAGCTGGAGTATATCCGGGGAGAGATTTACGCGAACATCTGGCACCGGGATGAAATTGCGCGTATCTCTCCGCGGACAGGGAAAGTGGTGGGCTGGATTGACCTAAGCGGGATTATCGACAAACGCGAACTTGCAAGTCCAGAGGCCGTCTTGAACGGCATTGCGTATGACAAAGCTGGCGACCGCTTGTTTGTGACCGGGAAGCTTTGGCCAAAGTTGTTTGAGATTAAAGTCGTGCCGCAGAGATAATCAGAAGAGTTACGCCGACAGATTCTGCTGGATATATTTCTTGCTATCGAATTTCCTTCCCGTACTTGCTGCTGACATGTAGCGAATCTGTCCGAAAATAGGACGCTCGAACCACGGTCGGTCGAACTTGCCGACGATTGCCCAAGCGACACCGGCGTAACCGTTGGGATCGCGGCCATCGAGGAAGTATTTATCGTTGAGATAGACGGCAGTGCGGTGCGCTTCGGCTGGCGATTTACTCCACTCGAGAATCTTCTTTGCCCAGTACATGCGCAGGTAGTTGTGCATCCATCCCTGGGTTAGCATTTGCATCTGGGCGGCATTCCAAAGCTGATCGTGAGTTTCCGCGCGTTCCAGTTGATTCCGTGAATAGGTCACCGACCGGGGATCCTTCGCGTGTTTTGCGAGTGTGCGGTGCGCCCAGGGTTCTGCGCATTCGAAGGTGTCGTAGTCCGGATTGAAATGGACGAGATTGATGGCGAGTTCCCGCCAAACGATGAGTTCGTTGAAAAAGGATTCTTTGTCGGCTTGAGGAGCGTCTGCTTTCCTTATGGCAAGGGCAATCGTGATAGGGCTGATGTGTCCGAAATGCAAGTAGGGCGAGAGCCGCGAAGTGCGGTCGAGTTCGGGCTTGTTGCGCAACGTACCATAGTTGCGCAATTTGTGTTTGATAAATTTCCTCAGTAGACGAAGAGCTTCGGTTGTCCCTCCGCGCCAATGCGAGACAGGCAACACGGAGCGATCGAGCGGCCAGTTTTCGGTGATATCAGTGTCTGGATTGAGCGAAGCGAGATGCGCCGGCTTCTTCCAGGCGATGTGCGCGTGTGGGTTCTTTGAGGGAACGAGAAATTTCCTGAGATGTGCTTGCAGGCGCGGCCGGATGGTATGAGCGGCGTACTGCGCCTTTTCGAGCAACTTGGAGGGAACGATGACATCGGAATCCACGGTCCAGAGCGGAACTTTCCACTTCTTTGTGGCGATCTCTCGCCAGTGATTCGGCTCGCGCATGGGATTTTCGTCGCCGATCACGAGAGCGGGCCTCACCTCATCGCAGAAGCGAATGAGACTGTGATCGGGAAAACGGCGGAGAACGAATCCTATATTTCTCCTTACGCAGGCCTCGGCGATATCAGGAATGCCTTCATTGAGAAATTGATAGTGCCGCAGATTGGCATGCGGATAAAACGGAACTGGCGCGAAGTAAACGACGACCGGCAGACGCAAAGCATTTGCAACCTCGACCGCCATATCGAGGGCGAGGTTATCGATGGCCCGCTGCGACCGTTGCATCCAGTAAACGACACAAGCGCCGTCAGGATTAGGATGTCCGGGACGGCGGATCGTTGTACGTGGATCTTGAGAGAGCCTCGTTAAGGCGTCCATGGAATTATCTTGAACGCATTCGATGCCGTTGAGACGTTCGGCAATGAACGCAATTTCACGACTGTGAAAGCGAAGCTGGTAATTTTTCACCAGAAGAAACGGATGATCGATTGATGCAGATCAGCGACAGGTTCTATCAATGGGCTTGCAAGATAGCGTCGGCGACTCTTGCGGCGTCGCGTGCGGGCCCAACGTCGTGGGTGCGGATAATGTGCGCCCCTTTCAGGATCAACGCCACTTCGCTGGCGAGAGTGCCGTAGAGACGGGACTCGATCGGTGCGTCTTTGCCATCGTGGGCGAGCATACGTCCGATCAAAGATTTTCGTGAGGTGCCGGCGAGCAGGGGGAACCCAGCGGCCTGGAGTTCCGCAAAACGCGCGAAAAGCGGATAGTTCTGCTCGAAATTCTTGCCGAAACCGAAGCCGGGATCGAGGACGATGCGTTCGCGGCGAATTCCGGCGAGAATAGCCTTCTCAGCCCATTCTTTAAGTTCCCGCTTCACCAGCAGGACAACGTCGCCCGGCGGAGGCAAGGTGCGCCATTCTTCAGGACGCCCACGCATGTGCATCAGCACGGCGCCGCACTTCAGTTCTGCCACAGTCTTGGCCATCTGCGGATCCCAACGAAATCCGCTGACATCGTTGACGATTTCTGCTCCTGCATTGACGGCGGCGCCAGCGACTGGAGACTTGTAAGTATCGACGGAGAGAACCGCATTAGGATGAGCTTTTTTCAGTTCGGTAATGACGGGCAGGATCCGGTTTAGCTCCTCTTCGGCCGTGACTGCGGTTGCGGAGTGCGAATTTCCCACGCCTCGCAAAGGCGGCGAGACTTGGGGCACCCCGTCTTTGACGTGTGCGCCAGGGCGAGTGGACTCTCCACCAATGTCGAGAATGTCGGCACCTTCGTCGAGCAACCGTCGCCCCTGTTCAACTGCCTGGCGCGCATCAAGGAACTGGCCACCGTCAGAAAAAGAATCGGGTGTCACGTTGATGATGCCCATGATCAAGGTGCGCTTTCCCAGTTCGAGGGACCGCGTCCCAATGTTCCAATGAAAGACGGAGCGCATGGCGGCGATTTTAATTCAGGAAATAGGTTTGAAGACTTTTCATCACGGCAACCAGGGAGATTCGTTGTTGACTATCGGCGGCGGGCAGCAGCTTTTCGTGTAGATGCTGCGTGAGCAGGGCCTGTCCCGATGGGTGGTTTTCGCATGCCTTCGAGCAGTTCTTTCAGAACGGTTGCATTGTTGCGGTCTTTTAGCTTTGATGCGAAGAGCAGAGTAACGCGCTTCTTTTCCCGAGACAACTGATAGAGTTGGCGGAGGGCAGATTCCGCGGCCGGTTGCGAAAGTTCCTGCAAATATTTCGTGCGGAATTTCTCCCATTCATCAGGGTGGCCATGGTACCAGCGGCGCAGTTCGTTGGACGGAGCGACGTCTCGCAACCAGGCGTCGAGTTGAGCCGCTTTTTTGGTGAGGCCTCGGGGCCAGAGGCGATCAACCAGAATACGAACACCGTCACGCGCCGCGGGCAGATCGTAAACGCGCTTGAGAGCGATTGGCATGCGATTCTTCTATTATTGTAATGCTGGGCGGAGGTGATCGCGCTTCTGAAAGCAGTGCGCAAGAATATGAATTTCGCTCGGAATCGATATACATGGATCGCCGCGGTGGCAGCGGCGTTCGGCGCGGCTCTGATGTTGCTAACTCTGCTCTCGGCATGCGACGTCCAGCGGCGGAAGTCCGATGCGGAACTGGGGCTCAACGCGGAACAGGCTGCGGGCCGGAAGATCTATGATGCGGAATGCGACCGCTGCCACGAGCCATATTCAACCAAAGGAAAGAAGGGGCCGGGATTGAAAGGAATGTTTCAACACAAATATTTGTCGTTGAGTGGACTGCCTGCCAATGACGAGCGGGTGACGGACATCATTCGTCTGGGACGCAATGAAATGCCGGGATTCAGCCAGAAGTTGAGTCAGCAGGACCTTAAGGAATTGCTGGCGTACTTGCATACGCTGTGAATCGTTGGGGAAACGGGGAAGCAGGATTTGAAGAAAGCAATCAATTCGGAGTTATTTCGCGACCTGCCGTCGGTCGACGAGGTTCTCCGATCAGAAAATGTGGCCGACCTTGCCGCGCAGAATGGGATGGCTGCCGTTACCGATGCGGCGCGATCTGTGCTGGCGCGAATGCGGGACGAAATCGCTTCCGGGCTGCTCGATGAATCCGGACTGAAGTTGGCGTTGTTGGGCATGGCAGATGCGATCGGCCAGAAGTTGCGTGAAACTCTTGCGTATTCGCTCCGGGCGGTAATCAATGCAACTGGAGTCATCCTGCACACCAATTTGGGCCGGGCGCCGTTGCCGGAATCAGCGATCGAGCGTATTCGTGCGACGGGGACGGCTTATTCCAACCTTGAATTCAATATTGAGAGCGGCGAGCGCGGGAAACGAGATGTGCATGCCGATCGGTTACTTCGCCGTTTGTTGAATGACAATTTTTCGAGCGAGACCGCGACGATCGTGGTCAACAACAATGCCGCTGCGGTGTTGCTTGCCCTGAATACTTTGGCTGAGGGCGGCGAAGTCATCGTGTCACGGGGCGAACTGGTGGAGATCGGCGGTTCGTTCCGGATTCCCGATGTGATGTCGAAATCGGGAGCGATTCTGCGCGAAGTCGGCACGACCAACCGAACTAGGATCGCAGATTATGAAAGGGCAATAAGCGATAAAACACGATTGCTGCTGCGAGTGCATCGATCGAACTTCGAGATCACGGGTTTCACTGAGCAAGCATCCACAGCGGATCTGGTTGAGCTAGGACAGCGGCGCGGGATTGCGGTCATGGAAGATCTGGGCAGCGGAGCTCTGGTCGATCTGCGTCAATTCGGGGTCGGGGGCGAACCCAGCGTTCTCGACAGCCTGCGGGCTGGCGTCGATGTAGTGGCCTACAGCGGAGACAAACTGCTGGGCGGGCCGCAAGCGGGACTGATCAGTGGGCGGGCGGATCTGGTGGCAAGGATGCGGTCGAACTCATTATTTCGCGCCTTGCGCGTGGACAAGCTTACATATGCCGCAATGGAAGCGACGCTCGTGGCGTACGTGAAGCGGGATTACAACGCAATTCCGGCGCTGCGCATGATGCAGTTCACGAAGGAAGAGATTGGATGCAGGGCGGAAGCGCTGGGGGGGCGCGTGCGATCGGCGAAGTTGCATGTTGAGATCGTCGATGGCGAATCGGTCATTGGCGGCGGAGCGGCGCCATCGTCTGTGCTTCCCACTCGGCTGATCGCCTTGGGCTGTGAGGGCCTGAGCGCGGATGAACTGGCGGCCAGATTACGAGCGGGCAATCCGCCGATCATTGCTCGCGTAGAGGATGGGCGCGTCCTGGTGGATCTGCGCACGGTTTTCCCGGAGCAAGATGAGAGGATTGCTGCAGCACTGATGCGCATCTGCGCGTAGCGTTTTGCTTCGGCATGGCCGGTTATAGAGGGTTGCCATTCCCATGTCTCGCAAAAGCGGCGAGCCCCCTCGACTTCGCTCAGGGCGGGCTATCGGGGCATCCCATTCCGTAATCGCTTGCTAACCGCTTGTGGCTACCCTTTACACCATCGGACATTCCACGCGTACGATTGCAGAATTAATTGAGGCTCTGCAAGCGCATCAGATTCGCACTCTCGTCGACATTCGCGCTTTCCCGATGTCGCGGCGCCTGCCGCAGTTCAATCGCGAATCTCTCGCTGCCAGTCTGCAAAGAGCGGGAATTGACTACGTGTGGATGAAGCCGCTGGGAGGATATCGCAAGAAGACGCGAGAGGATTCGCCCAACATTGCGTTGCGCAATCAGAGCTTTCGAAATTACGCTGATTACATGCTGACGCCAGAATTCGAAATCGCGGCTAAGGAGTTGATTCGGCTCGCGGATGAATCGCCGACGGCTTACATGTGCGCCGAGCGGGTGTATTTTCATTGTCATCGCATGCTGGTTTCCGATTGGCTGGTTGCGCATGGCCATGAAGTGCTGCACGTCGACGACACCGGGCCGGTCGAGCCGCATAAGTTGACGCCAGAGGCGCGCATGATCGACGGGCGGTTGATTTATCGCGGCGACCGGCTGCTGTAGCGTGTCTTTTCGACGACTATTTATCCTCGAAGAGTCCAATGATTGTAGGAACAGGCATTGACATCGCAGAGGTCCCGAGGATCGCTTCCAGTATCGAGCGGTTCGGCGAGCGCTTTCTCAAGCGCATCTTCACCGAGGGCGAGATTCGTTACTGCGAGGCGAAAGCCAATCGAGTTGAACGGTACGCGGCACGGTTCGCGGCCAAGGAAGCGGCGATGAAGGCGCTGGGCACGGGATGGAATCATGGTGTGCGCTGGCGGGATTGTGAGGTGGTGCGCAAGCCGGGCGGTCGACCGACGTTGACGTTTCATGGGAAAGCAGCGGAGTTCGCGGGAAGACTCGGCGTGAAAAATATTGCTTTGTCCTTGACTCACACGGCCGAGCAGGCCATGGCGCAGGTGATCTTAGAAAACTAAGCGGTTCGTCCGAAGCGTTGCGCGGAGCGGGCTTTGGCCTTGGCGGCTTCTTCCTCACGGTTCCTCGGCGGGGCAGTGGTTTCAAGCGACAGCAGAAGCCGCCGCGACACCAGCGTGACTTCCTCCACAGCGGCGAGAAACGTAGTTTCGTTTGCCTTGGAGGGTTTGCTGAATCCGCTGATCTTGCGGACGAACTGAAGAGCGGCAGCGTGGACTTCATCATCGGTGGCCGGGGGCTGGAAGTTGAAGAGGATTTTAATGTTGCGGCACATATGCTCATCATCTCACGATCGGCTCCATGGACTCGGGTCGTACTCTGATGTCATGCTATAATTCTTTATTCTCAGTCGCTTAGACCGAGGGAGGACTGTTATCGACAAGCGTTTTATCCGCACTAACGATCGAATTCGGGCGCGCGAAATTCGCGTAATTGACGACGAAGGCAACCAGCTGGGCATCATGCCGCCTTACGAAGCGCTCAAGAAAGCCCGAGAGAAAAATCTGGATCTGGTTGAGATTTCGGCCACTGCGCAGCCTCCCGTATGCCGCATCATGGATTACGGGAAGTATCTCTACCAGCAGGAAAAGAAAGAGCGCGAAGCCAAGAAGCATCAGAAGACGATTACCGTAAAAGAGGTCAAGTTCCGCATTAATGTGGACGACCACGATTACGAGACCAAAAAGAATCATGTGCTGCGCTTTCTGGACGAGGGCGACAAGGTTAAAGCAACGATTTTCTTCCGCGGTCGCGAAATGACGCGCACCGGGCTGGGCCGGCAGATTCTGGAGCGGCTGATTAAAGACGTTGAGCCGTTCAGTATCGTGGAGTTTCGTCCGCGCCAGGAGGGCAATACGCTGCACGCGATTCTGGCCCCGAAGAAAGCTGAACCGCCGAAGAAGGCGGAAAAGCCAAGACCCGGCGCTGGTAGCGCTCCGGCTCCCGGGCCTCCGGCGGCGCAGGTAGCAAAGCCGGCGTCGTAAGGCTACACGGCAGATTTCGTACGAAAAGCAGATTCCTCGCTCCGCTCGGAATGACAATCCTGCCGGCAGTAAGGGAAATCTGAATCAATAAGGCTGACGGCTCGAAGCCGAGAGCTGTTTTGAGGATTTATGCCGAAACTGAAAACACATAAGGGCGCTCAAAAGCGCTTCAAGAAAACGGCGACAGGAAAAGTGAAGCGCGGGCACGCCAAGCTGCGCCACATCCTGACGTCGAAGGAACATAAAACGAAACGGAAACTGGGCAAGTCCGCTCTGGTGAGCGATGGTGATCTCGCCAAAGTGCTGCGCATGATTCCGTACCAGTGAGTGGCGCGGGCGCCCTCGCCCGCGACTCTGGGCAGGAAAACTGCCAGCATGCGGCCGGGGGCGGCCGCACCACATACACAAGGCGTGTGAAGAGGCCGGGCCGCCACGTAATCTGTAAATTCGGGCGAGAGCTCCTTACCTCCAGCCGCCATAAAACGAAAGTAAAAAAAGGAGAAAACATGCCTCGTGTAAAGCGCGGAACCAAACGCCGCCAAAAACGCAAAAAGATTCTTGACCGCGCCAGCGGATATTTCCTGACAAAATCCAAACTGTATCGCTCGGCCAAGGAAGCGGTCGAGCGCGGGCTGAAGTTCGCTTATGCCGGACGCAAGCAGCGCAAACGGCAATTCCGCTCTCTGTGGATCGTGCGCATCGGCGCGGCCGCGAAATCGAATGGGATGAGCTACAACCAGTTCATCCACGGGCTGAAGGTAGCTGGCGTCGAACTCGACCGCAAGATTCTGGCGGATCTGGCAGTAAATGACCCGGCGGGGTTTGCGAATCTGGCGACGCAGGCCAAGGCAGCGTTGGCGTAAGAACAGCCGTCGGCTATCAGCCGTCAGTTTTCAGCAAGACCGTATTCGGAGAAAGATCGGGAAGTGCACGGCTCCCGAGCGGTGCTGCCCAGGATCCTCAACCTATAACTTGTCATTCTGAGCGAAGCGAAGAACCTGTGCAATTTGCTTGGGCGGAAGAGTTGCATAGGTCCATCTGCGCAAACAGCGCGCTCAGGATGACAATACGCAATGGATCATCGTGTCCTACACCGTTCCCAAACTGACGGACTATTCGGAACGCGCGCTGGAGAAGGCGGCGACTGAATGCATTGCTGCGTGCGTGAGGGATGCTGCCGCCGTTCATAGCGAGGCCGATCTGAAGGCATTCCGCGACCGTTGGCTGGCGCGCAAGAATGGCATTCTGACGCAGATCAACGAGGTTTGGCTGAAAGAGGCTCCCAAGGAAGCTAAGAAGATAGCAGGCTTCTGGGTCAACGGATTGAAGGCGCGGATCACGGAGTTGGTCGAAGGCGCGCATGTCGGGGCAGACGGCACGGGATCACTCGGCGCTGAATGTGTCGACATCACTCTACCCGGCGTGCGGCGGCCGATTGGCGCTGCGCATCCGGTCATTAAGACGCGCAATGAGATAGTCGCGGTTTTCGAAAGGCTGGGATATTCCGTTGCGGAAGGTCCGGTCGTCGAGACGGATTACTACAATTTCGAGGCGCTGAATTTTCCGCTGAACCATCCGGCGCGCGATACGCAGGACACGTTGTTCATCGCAGGGCAGCAGGCGAAGCCGCAACGCGAGCGGTTGTTGCTGCGCACGCACACTTCCCCAGTGCAGATTCGCACCATGGAGAAAATGCGGCCGCCGATTCGCATTGTGATTCCGGGGACAGTGCATCGCAATGACCCTCCGGACGCAAGCCACTCGCCGATGTTTCATCAGATTGAAGGGCTGGCGGTCGATACGAATATTACGTTCGGCGATTTGAAGGGCACGCTCGATCACGCCATGAAAGCGCTGTTTGGCTCGAGCGTGAAGACGCATTTCCGTCCGTCGTTCTTTCCCTTCACCGAGCCAAGCGCGGAGCTTTACGTGACGTGTTTCATCTGCGGCGGCAGCGGCAAGCGGGGAACAGATCCGTGCCGTCCGTGCAAGCAGACCGGATGGATCGAAGTGCTGGGCTGCGGCATGGTCGATCCTAACGTGTTCGAGTTCGTGAAAGACAATGGCTACGATCCGAGAAAGGTTTCCGGATTCGCTTTCGGCGCGGGCATCGACCGGCTGGCCCTGCTGAAGTACGGCGTGGATGACATTCAATTGTTCTTTCAGGGCGATGTGAGGTTTTTGCAGCAGTTTGGATAAATCTAGAAGATGCAGCTAGTCTGTCATCCTGAGCGGAGTGAGAAGTTCGAGATGCCGCTGGGGGCGATGAAGCCGATAGGGATCCTTCGACTGCGTTTTGGCTTCGCTATCGCGAAGCCAAACCCTCGCTCAGGATGACAAAGCATTTGCCATGAAACTTCTTCCCAATTGGATTCGCGACTACGTTGATCTCACGGTCGATGACCGACGGCTTGCTGCAGACTTGACCGACGTCGGGTTCGGTGTCGAAGGCATTGAGGGAAGCGGTGCCGGCACCGTTTTCGAAATGGAGATCGGGACGAACCGTCCTGATGCGATGAATCATTACGGAGTCGCACGCGAAGCGGCCGCGGTTTACGATCTGCCGCTGAAGACGATTGAGCCGAGGCTACCCCCAGCGGCTAAAGCCGCTCCCAACTCGGGCTTCACGGACGCGGCCCTGAAGGGCCGCTCTTCCACGAGAGAGGAAGGGTCCTTTCCCGTTCTCATCGAGGAGCCGCAGCTTTGTCCGCGATTCACGGCTCGCGTGATTCGCGAAACTCGCATCAAGCCGTCTCCGGAGAATATCGCGCATCGTCTGCAACTGCTGGATCAGCGGCCGATTTCAAATGCCGTCGATGCTACCAACTACGTTCTGTGGGCAATCGGCAAGCCGACGCACGTCTACGATAAGGATCTGCTCGAAGGCGGCAAGATCGTCGTGCGTAAGGCGCGTGCTGGAGAAATTCTGAAAACTCTCGATGGCGTCGATCGCAAGCTCACGACGGAAGATCTCGTAGTGTGCGACGCGAAAAAGCCCGTCGGACTTGCCGGTGTGATGGGCGGTTACGACACGATGATCACGGAGAAGACCCACAATATCGTGATCGAGTCGGCGTGGTGGGACCCGATTACCGTGCGTAAGATGTCGCGGCGGCATGCGCTGCACACGGATGCGTCGCATCGTTTCGAGCGAGGCGCCGACTTCGAATCGACGATTCTTTCGTGCGACTTGGTGGCGCAGATGATCCTCGATTCTGGCGGGGGAGAACTGTCGGGCGAGGTCGTCGATGTGGTCTCAAAGAAAATGGATCAGGCTCCGGTCCTGCTACATGTTTCTGAAGTGCAGCGGATTCTCGGAGGCAATCTCGATGCGGGACACATTTTCCGGCTGCTGAAGCGGCTGGGATTTGAACTGGTTCCAGAGGGACAGGATGACGCGCAGTTCTGGGTGCACATCCCAAGCTGGCGCCTGGATGTGGAGCGCGAGATCGATGTGATCGAAGAAATCGCGCGGCTGCACGGCTATGACAAGTTCGAGAACACACTGCCTGCATACAGTGGAGCAGTGGTCGAACTGCCCCATGCGGCGATGGACGAGGGTTTTCGACAACGCTCCTTGGCGCTGGGATACAACGAAGCGATTTCACTGACATTCATCTCGCATGCCGATGCCGAGAGGTTTTCGTCGGCGAAGATTCTGGAATTGGAGAATCCGCTAAGCGAAGAAGCCTCGGTGATGCGCACTTCGCTAGTGCCGGGCATGCTCGATATGCTGGCACGGAATTTGAATCGCGATGTGGATCGGGCGCAACTGTTTGAGATGGGCAGCGTTTATGAGATCGCTGATGGCGAGCGCGTAGAGCCTCGCCGCGCATGCCTGGGCGCGACTGCGGAAGCGGTCAGGGCTGGCTTGCCGGTGGAAGGAGCGCTCGATGTGGGCAAAACCGGGCAAGCGTCGGCCACGGAAGCGTTTCGTGGGTTTAAGGGAGATGTGGAGAACCTGCTGGAAATCTTTCATGGCGACGTGACGTTCGATCGCGAGACAGCTGATTATTTTCATCCGGGGCGTTCGGCGCGGGCGCTGGTGAATGGGAAGTCAGTGGCGCAGTTTGGGCAGGTGAATCCGGAAATCGTTGCTGCACGCAAATTGCGGCAGGATGTATTTCTTGCCGAATTCGATCTCGAGCGCTTGTATGAGCTTGGACCCATGCTGGTGAAATTTTCGACGCTACCGAAATATCCCG
>DATKQB010000096.1:0-135004 GCA_035523795.1 Verrucomicrobiia bacterium
CCGGCCGGAGTACCTCAAAGAGAGCGTGGAGGGCTCGCTGAAAAGGCTCAAGGTCGAGACCATCGATCTGCTCTATCAGCATCGCGTCGATCCGAACGTGCCGATTGAAGAGGTAGCGGGGGCAGTGAAGGACTTGATTCAAGAGGGCAAAGTGAAGTACTTCGGATTGTCGGAAGCAGGGGCGCAGACCGTACGACGCGCTCATGCGATTCAACCGGTGACGGCGCTGCAAAGTGAATACTCACTCTGGTGGAAGCGGCCGGAAGAAGAAATCATTCCCACTCTCGAAGAACTTGGCATTGGCCTGGTTCCGTTCAGTCCGCTTGGCAAGGGATTCCTCACTGGGACGATTACGGAAAACACGCAGTTTGACCAAGAGGACAATCGCGGCAGTTTCCCGCGCTTCTCACCGGAAGCCCGCAAGGCAAACCGAGCGCTGGTTGATCTGATTGCCACCTTCGCCTCGAAGAAGAATGCCACATCCGCTCAGATCGCGCTCGCGTGGCTCCTGGCACAGAAACCCTGGATCGTTCCAATTCCCGGCACCACGAAGCTGGAACGTCTTGAAGAGAACATCGGAGCGGTTGCCATCGAACTCACGCTGGATGATCTCCGGGAACTCGATGCCGCCACCGCAAAGATCACGGTGCAAGGTGCCCGGTACCCCGAAGAGCTGGAACGAATGACCTATCGCTGAAAGCACGCGAAGTGTTCTTTTGCGAATCAGACGAGCACATCGCCTAGAAGGAGAAATCTGTTCATGAATATATCTTTTGAAAACAAAGTCGCACTGGTAACCGGCGCTGCGTCTGGCTTGGGTCTGGCGACGGCCAAAACGTTTGCTGAATCCGGAGCTTCGGTGGTGTTAGCGGACTGGAACGAGAAAGAAGCGCAATCCGCGGCCAAGGAGTTGGCCAACAAAGGTCATAAGACACTGGCCGTCCGCTGTGACGTGTCCGACGACGCGCAAGTGGAGGCGATGGTGAAACAGACTGTTGCCACTTTCGGACGGCTCGATGCGGCGTACAACAATGCCGGCGTTCAAAATGTTCTCGCAGAGACTGCCGATACGACCCAGAAAGATTACGACCGGGTGATGGGAATCAACCTGCGCGGCGTATGGAGTTGCATGAAGTTTGAACTACAACAGATGCGCAAACAAGGAAGTGGAAACATCGTCAACTGCTCTTCCATTGGGGGACTTGTGGGAGGTGCCGAGCGCGGGATCTACCACGCGGCCAAGCACGGAGTCATTGGTTTCACCAAGAGCGCTGCTCTCGAATACGCGGCGAGAGGCATTCGCGTCAATGCGGTATGTCCGGGGCTCATTTGGACACCGATGGCCGACCAGATGGTCGCGGCGGGGCAAGGTGAAGCACTCAAGATGATGGAAAAAGGCATCCCGATGGCACGGGTTGGCCGCCCCGAGGAGGTTGCCGATGTCGTTTTGTGGCTTTCGAGTGATGCCGCAATGCTCATCAGCGGTCACCGAACTGATAGCGTGTACCGTCGCTACAACATTGTCGATATGGAAGTCCTGAAGACCGCGACGAACAAAATCGAAGAACATCATCGCGAGGTCGTTGAAGCGAAGAACAACCATAGAACAGCCATAGTCCGCACCGAAACTGGTGCAGATGACAAAGGGAAGCCGATCAACTAGACTGAAAAATCAAAGACTTCCATCTCAGCCGGGATGGCGGAACTGGCAGACGCAGCGGACTCAAAATCCGCCGGTACTTGGTACCTTGGGGGTTCGACTCCCCCTCCCGGCACCAGCTTAATTAGCTGATGCTTCAATCACTTCGCGGCGTGGCGCCGGAAGCGCTTGCGCGTGGGTCCGCCTGGCAACGTGACCTAATTCCTGATCAATCTAGACAATGGTCTGTTCCAGAGCCCCTTCCGACTGCTGGAGTTTCTTCATAGCATCTGCGATGTCGGTGCCGCTGACAATCGCGTATGCGTTGGCACTGCGATCTAAGATTTCAGTGCAGATTTCGGCCGAACTGCATCAGGCGCCTTGCTGAGCCGGATCGTCCCTCACTTGGAGGGCATTACCAGGGGTCCCAACTTGGATAGCGAACGAGATTCTTCATACTTGCCGCGATAACAGGGAAATTCAATGGGAGTATCACGGAAAGACTTCAGGATCTGCCCGAGTCGCAAGGTGCCGAACCGCCGGACTTCACGAACGCGATTCAGATCGATGGTTACAGGAATCTGTTCGCCCACTTCGCCCGACTGATGCATGATCTCGCCCTCCGGGCCCACAATGATGGATCGCCCGTTGCCAAGTTGCCCAGCACAATTCACGTCCACGAAATAGCACTGATTTGCGATGGCGTTGGCCTGAGCGAGGATGAGTTCCTGAGGACGATCGATTGTGTTGGTCATGGTGGGATGAATAATTACCTCTGCCCCTTTCCACACCATCGCCCTGGTAGTCTCTGGAACCCAGTGGTCATAGCAGATCGAGATACCAAAACTGCCGACACCGGCAATCTCAAAAACAACGAACTCCGTTCCGGATTTCACCCCCGTTTCATAGGGAAGAAATGGATACATCTTGCGGTAACGAGCGATGACTTTGCCTTCAGGATTGATGACTGGCGAAGTATTGAAAATGTCATCTCCACTACGTTCATAGATCGATCCTGGAATCAGCCAGATGCGATGCTTTGCTGCCAACGCCTGATAGCGGCTTTCGGTTGGTCCGGGCATGGTTTCTGCGAAACTGAGTTTTGCTCCAAAGGAACAAAGCTCGGGAAAGACGACCATGCTTACCCAGGGAAAGCGGGCGAGAACACGCGCGGTTTCCTGCTCCAGGCGATCGCGGTTGTCACCGGAGGGAAAGTCTACCTGCAGGGCAGCTATTGAGAACGGCAACATATCTCAGCTCCGGAAAATGAAGATTGAACTTGTTTGATCTACGCGCAGCAACTATCCGATTTGCATCAGAGCAGGTGCAACTAACAACTGGTGCCAACGGACGATCCATCGGCCGCAGGCGCTAACAATTCTTTTGCTCTCATGTGGTCGAGCGCAGATGCCGGCGCCGCGGACGCCAGCATGGCGCCCAGCAACATCAAGATAGACATCGCGATCAAGGTCGGATAGTTACCTCCTCCAAGCAGAAATGAAGCCAGCATAGGACCAGACGCGAGCCCCATCTTGGAAGCAAACCCACTCCACACTGCAGCCTGCCCAGTCGTATCAAACCGGGCGCACATGCCGAGTAAATGGGAAATGACAAAATTCCACGCGATGCCGGTGGAGATGTTCGCCGCGATCCAGATCCACTTCAGGTCGCTGTGGAAGAAGGCGACCGTACCAATGACAGCTAACACCATCCCTGCCATTATCGGCCTGAATACGCCATAGCGAGTGGACACGACAATCACGAGTAATGCGCCCAAAATCGCTATCCAATCGGCGATCCCCACAGTTTCGCTGATGAATCCCACCTCCAGTCCGTAATGTTTGCCAAGCCCGATGATGAAAGCAAACAGGCCCATATTCGCAGCCTGAAACAAGAAAACGGAAAACAGGGCCAAAATTAATTTTGGTTTTGCACCACCAAGTTTGCCATCTGATGCACGCGATGACACCGCTGCCACCGGATAGTCCGGGAGAAATTGCAACATCAGTAGCGTCGTGATGCTGAAAGCTACAAGCGCTGCAAACAAAACATTCAGCCCAAATCTTCTTACCAATAAGGGCAGGCTCATCACACCAAATCCGCCGAGGAGAACCTGCACCAGCAGCAACACACCGAAAGTACGATCCGGCGCAGTCGTACGGGCAATGATCGAATAACTCAGCCCGACCAACATCCCACCGATGAAGCCATGCGAGAATCGAACCGCCATGAACGCATATGGCTGGTGCATCAGCATGGAGAGGAGGTCCATGCTTATTAAGCCAAATAAGAACAAGTGAGCCGCAGGCCGCCATTTAATGTGCCGAAGCAAAAACGCAATAAGAAAAGCCCCGCAGGCCGCGCCGTAGACGTTACATGAGCCGACCAATCCTGCTTGCTTGTTGGTGAAGCCGAGGCCTAACCGCAGTCCATCGACTATCGCCGGCATGATATTGACGTAAAAGAACCCCGCCGTCGCGAGAAACGACAAGAGGACTCGCGCAGCCATACCGTTCGGGGAGACTTTGGGCAAGCTATTCAATGTCTATCAGAACAATATCTTCAGTCCCAACTGCATTTGCCGAGGATCAAACGCCGCCGGCGATATTCCAAACTGTGCGCTGCTCAAGTCGCCGATCGGGTTATAAAGATTCACTCGATTGAAGAGGTTAAATGCATCGGCTCGAAACTCCACTTTCACCCGTTCGGTGACCGCAGTGGTCTTGACCAAGGAAAGATCAATGTCTTTGAACGAGGGGCCACGAAACGCATTGCGGCTGAGATTGCCGTCCTCGCCCACCGGCACGCACTGCGCACCCGGCCCGGAGTTTACCGGGCCATAGTCCAGAATTGAGTTCAGGCCGCTGTATGGCGTGGAATTGTCCGGGCAAAAAACCTGAATGGCTGCCGAGCCCCGGCTGAAACCGGTTGGGGAGAAGCTCAACGTGGGATTTCCGAAAATCCCATTTTCAAACTGCGAATTACTGAAACCGGCTGTCTTGATGCCAGCCGGGCGGTTCGGACGGTCATAGGGCAGACCGTCCATGTTGAAGTCGCAACCGTTATACCAAGCCTGGCCACAATAGACGTCAAACGGACGCCCGGATTGCAGGGAAATGATTGTATTCAGCGCCCAGCCGCCGAGAACTTTATTTACCGCTCCTCCATGCCTTGGCCCGGGGATATTCCATAAGCCGGTCACCGTGAAACGATGTCGCACGTCGAACTCCGACGGACCATAGTCTTGATGCGGATGTTCAATATCGGAGACACCGCTGTAGAGGATTCCATAACCGTTGGTGTTGAAGTAATCTCCCAGTCCGCCTTCGGTCACTTGGTCCAGCACTTTGCCGAAAGTGTAATTTGCGGTGAACGTTAGCATTTGGGAGAAGCTCTTCTTGAACTGCGCGTTCATGCCTTCATAGTTCGACTGGCTTTCGTTGGAAATGTAAGTGATCTGCCCCCAACCGTCATTCAATCGACTTTCGACGTAAGAACAAGAAGTCTGATTGCAGATGTTACCGTCATAGCGGTTGAAATCCTCGCGGGTATAACCGCCTACACCTCGCGTCCCAACGTAGTTGATGGTAAGTCCGTAATCGTTTGCAAAGGAGTGTTGGACTCCCAGGAACCATTGTGTTGCGTAAGCCGTGCGCAAATGCGGGTCTACGCCATTGGGAGTGATCTCCAGATATCCCGATTGCGGGCCGGGATAGCCGCCATTGGCTGCCGGCGGACCGATGGCGAAATCGGGGTCGGGTGTGAAAGGAAACGAATAGGGGATGGGATCCGTGATGCCAACGCCGACGCTGGGATCGGCATAAACCGTATTCGCCTCCGGAGGATCGAGGCGTGACGCGTTTGTGTAAAGATTCGAGTAGGCCTCGTTGTATGCGATGCTGAAACCGCTGCGAATTGCGGTCGTCCCTTTGCCGAAAGGATCCCAAGCCATGCCGATGCGCGGCGCGAAGTTGTGATAGTCAGTGCTCCAAATCTGCTTCACGCGACCTACGGTAGCTGTAGAAATCTGCTGAAAAATGTTGCTGCCCGATCCCAGAATAATGTTGCTGAGCAGACCGTTCGTCTCCGTGGGACTATCAAACACGTCCCATCGCAAGCCCAGATTCACGGTGAGGTGCGGAGTCACTTTCCAGTCATCCTGGGCAAAGAGAGCCCAACGATTCCAGCGGAAGTGGCGAGGAGTGTCGGTGAATTGGCCAAATTGAGGAGTGCCGTAGTCGAAGTTAACCGTGGCTTCTTCGAGATAGGGTGAAGAATATGCTGTTCCAAACGCACCGGCGAATGCTTCTATACTGCTGAATTCCAGGAACGGAGAACTGTAAAGACGGTAGTTGCTGTTTTCTTGAATTCGGTTGAATTCAAAACCGAACTTCAACGAATGCCGGCCCGCGGTGTGTAGCAGCGTGTCGTTAAATTTGAAGGTATTAAAGACGAAATCCCGCGGGACGTAGAGTTCGCCGCCGAAAGGTAACGTCCCATCGTCGAAATACAGCCAGGCAAAATCGCTTTGCGGCAGACCGGCGCTCTGTAAGATCTGTGCAGTTTGAGTGGAGCTCGGCATCCCAAACTTGATGTGACTGCTGTTCAGGCTATAGGAAAAACGCAAATCGTTGAGCGTGGTGGAGGAAAGCTGGTGCGTATAACCGGTGGCTAGATCTCCGAAATCGCCATTGAATGGGGCTTTGAATCCGCGAATTCCTGCTCCAAAGAGCTCCTGACGAGCGACGTCCCCGCTAGCCAGAGTCTGATCCCAGCGGGCGAAAAGCTGGTTTGCAGAATTGATGTGATGATCCAGCCTAACGATGTACTGATCCGCATTGTTGGGTTCAATTTGCGGAGATTCCGAGTAGCATTGCCAGGGATCGCTCGCAATGGCCTGAATACATGCTGGTCCCGGAAAGTCCTGAAAAAACATTGCCGCTAAGCTCCCAGCGGGCGCCGCAGCCACGGTGGCAGGAGTCTCGCTTACCACAACCGCGGGAAGGCTGTCTTTCAGGCGAGAGCCCTCATAGTCGGCGAAGAAGAATGTCTTGTCTTTCCGGATTGGACCGCCGAGCGACAACCCAAACTGGTTCTGCTGCAAAGGTCCTTTTTCCGCGGCGTCGAAAAAGTTCCGGGCGTTCAGAACCGTGTTCCGTCCGGAATAAAAAATGTCTCCGTGAAGTGTGTTAGTTCCGGATTTGGTGACGACATTCACGATGGCGCCGTTGTTGCGCCCATATTCTGCCGAAAAATTCAAAGTCTGAACCTGCACTTCCTGAATGGCATCCAGCGAGGGATAGATCAGCGGCGTTCCGCCGAGCCACTCATTGTTGTTGGAAGTACCATCCAGAACGAAGTTATTTCCACGTGGAGTCGAACCGTTCGCGATAAAGCCGTAATTGAAAGTCACAGAAGACGTTGGCGACGGCACGCTGGAAACGACCGGGGCATTGGTCGCGGTCACTCCCGGCTCTTCTGTCGCCAGCTGGTAAACTTGTCGGCCGTTCAGTGGCAGTTCAGAAACTTCGCGGCTAGAAATTGTGTTGGTTAGACGTCCTTCCTCGGTCTGAACGAGCGCTGTGCCGGCAGACACTTCGACCACCTCGCGAGCTGAGCCGAGTTGGAGGGTTCCGTTCGCGGGAGTTGTAACGCTGGCGTTGACGGCTACTTCGTCCAGCACCAGCGCCTTAAACCCGCCAGCTTCGATCCGCACCTCATACGTTCCCGGAGTAAGGTGCTGAATGTGGTAATAGCCGATCTTGTCAGTTGTGCCCTCGCTCAATTGCCCCGTCTGAAGGCTTTTGGCGCTAACTTTGGCTCCCGTAATCGCTGCCCCGCTCGGGTCGGTTACGGTCCCTGCGATGCTGCCATCGGTGAATTGCGCGTTTAAAGCCACGGCCGAGAAGAAGAGGAAGAAAGCAAGGAGAAACCACCCAGAGTGGCGCACAGAGCAGTTCATAAGTCCATCCTCCTGTCAGAAACAGCGGTGCACTGTATGGCGACTGGCTGGTACAGAATTCGGACATTAATCGTTTTGCGTACTCTATCAATATTTCTGCAAGGTTTGTCAAGAGGAAACTTGCCGCGAAGACGCCGCACCAAGGCCCAGGTGTGATTTGAATCACGAGAGCGAACCACAGGTTGGAATCGTCGCAGATTTTCTTGACGCGCGTCCCACATCTTGACGAGAATACGGCACACTCGCCAAACGAAGATGGCTTCGACGCAAGCATCTGTTTACTTCCGGATCGGCGAAGCGGCCCGCATGCTTGGGGTCAGCGCCTCTTCTTTGCGAAATTGGGAAAAGATGGGACTAATCACCGCCGCGCGAAGCCACGGCCAATATCGGCTCTACTCTCGCGACGCTCTGAAGAAGCTCCGCAAGATCCAGCAATTGCGAAAAAAACAGCACGTGAATCCAGCAGGGATTGCCGCCATCCTGCAGAAGGACAGCCCGACTCGACATCCGGCGCCCGGCAAGCAGGAGTCTATCGGGCGCAGGCTGTCGCGACTGCGGCAAAAGCACGGCCACACGCTGGCCGAGGTGGGGAAGAAAACCGGCGTGAGCGTAGGCTTTTTAAGTTCCCTGGAGCGTGGATATTCCAAGCCCTCGATCGCTACTTTGCAGAAGCTGGCAAAATTTTATGACACCAACGTGCTCTCGTTTTTTGCGGACAAAAATTATGCACGCAAGCTGGTGAAAAAGAATGACCGCAAAGTGCTGGTTCCCAATCCCGGCGTGCAGATGGAACTGCTGGCTTTCGGAAATAGAGTCATGGAACCGCACTTGTTCCGCATCGCGCCCGGTGCAGATAGTGGTGGATCCTACAGCCATGAAGGTGAAGAATTCGTTCATGTACTCGAAGGCAAACTGGAACTATGGATTGACGAGGTGGAGCATTACGTTCTGCAAAGCGGAGACAGCCTGTATTTCGACAGCGCGGAGGCGCATCGCTGGCAGAGCCTGAGCGACAAAGAAACGGTGGTTTTGTGGGTTAACACCCCGGCAACTTTCTAAACAAAATTCCGGATGGCGAAAAGATGAAGTCTTCAATTGGAGGCGTAGCCCTTTTTCTAATGCTGAACTTTACACCGGCGATGGCGCAGGGCTGTGCGGATGCGGATCTTCTGCTCACCCACGGCCACATCATCATGATGAACGGGTCGAATACGATCGCGGACAGTATGGCGGTGCGCGACGGAAAAATCTTGGCGATTGGCGACGGCGAAACCCTAAGGGGCTGCGCAACTTCCCACACCACAGTTCTCGATTTGCGCGGGAAGACGGTTTTGCCCGGGCTGATTGATGTGCATACACACGCGATGGAATGGGCAAAGAGCGTTCTGAGCGGAGAAATCGATGCGGGCTATCCGACGGTCCATTCGATTGCCGAGATTAGGCAGGCGGTCGCGAAGCGAGCCGCGGAAACTCCTAAAGGACAATGGATTGTTGGAGCAAACTGGGATGATGCCAAATTGGCGGAACGGCGATACATCTCACGGAACGACTTGGATGAGCCCGCCGGTGAGCATCCGGTTTTCTTGAAGCATGTGAGCGGACATCTGGCGGTCGCAAACAGCATCGCCCTAAAGCTCGCCAACATCGATCGCAACACGCCTGATCCGGAGGGCGGGGTCATCGAGCACGACGCGTCCGGAAAGCCAACCGGAATCCTGAAAGACACGGCCATGGGACTCGTGATGCGCATCCTCCCGCAGAAAGGGCCGGACACCGATGCGCGAGCCGCGAAGCTGATTTCTGACAAATTCTCCGCGGTCGGTCTCACCACCATTCACGACATTTTCATTTCCTCGGACGAGATGCGCGGATACCAGCAGGCTTACCGCCAAGGTTGGCTGAAGATTCGCGTGCAAATGTCACCCAGGATCGGCAGCATATCTGATGCTGAGAAGCTGGCTGCCATGGGTGTGCATACGGGTTTTGGCGACGATATGTTGAAATTTGGCGCGGCAAAAATGTTTGCCGACGGAGGCATGGGAGCCCGCACCATTGCGATCTATCCACCGGGCGTGATCGGTGAACCTAACAATCTGGGCGTACTTCGCTGGACGCCCGCGGACATGCAGAAAGCGCACCTCATTGCAGCCAGGGCTGGATGGCAATTAGAAACACACGCGATCGGCGATCGCGCTATTGATGAAGTGCTCGATTCGTACGCAGCGGTTATCAAAGAACTAGGGCTCACGGATCATCGATTTCGAATTGTGCACGCCGGCATCTCAACCCCGGCTATACAAAAACGCCTGCACGACCTGCATGTCCTGGTCGATGGCAATCCCCCCTTTGTTTACTGGATCGGAAGTTGGTTCACGAAATACGGACCGCAGCGTGTTCGTTGGGCGTATCCAGCCAGGTCTTACATCGATAATGGAATTATCGAGGCTGCCGGATCGGATGTTCCGGTTACGCCCTTCAGTCCGTGGTGGGGAATTTGGGCGGCCGTCGCGCGAAAGGAATTGCAGAGCGGTCAGGTTCTAGCGCCGGAGGAGCGAATTTCAATCGAGCAGGCTCTTACCTTGTACACCCGTAATGGGGCCTACGCTGGATTCGAAGAAAAGAGCAAAGGAGCACTCGAGCCCGGAAAATTGGCGGACTTCATTGTGGTCGACCGCGACGTGTTGAGCGTGCCAACGGACGAACTCAAGGATGTCAGGGTCCTTCAGACGTTCGTTTCTGGCCGCTGCGTCTACGATTCCGGCGAACCGGACTAGTGGTTCAGCCGTGCCGAACTTAATGCCATGGCCTGCGTCAGCGGCAAAGCGGGGCGATTTTGTTAGTCTCGTTCACTGCCGAATACCAGACCCATTCGTTGCCGTCACTGAAGATATAAAAAGTCGCTCCATTAGGTAACAGCACCACCGAATTTCCGCCGTACCCTGTCATAAAGGAAATCCAGAAGCCGCATCGATACTCGGGAAATTCTGCAGTCGTCACGTGCTTGGCCCAGAAATAGTTGCGATAACGAAACGTGTTTTTCACCGGAGGTTCGCCGACATCGGGAATAGCCACGCCGACTGTGGACGGATTCGCAGTCCGAAACAAAGATTCCTGCAGACGGACCGGATCCAATACTTGCTTTCCATCAATCGCGCCCCCACTGTTGTTCAGCAAGCGTCCGATCTTGGCAATGTCATCCTGATTGAAGAAAAGTCCATATCCGCCGAAGGGCTTGCCAATCACGCTGTTATCGGTTCGCAACATTGATAAGCCGCCTCGGCTTAGACCGATAGGTTTGTAAACCGCATCTCGGACCGCATTGAAGATGTCTGTGCCGCTGCGCTCATGCCGTTGCAAAAACTCATTCATAGCTTGGGTCAAGATAAATGAAGCATGAGTTTGATATACCCATGTAGTCGCAGGCTCGGCCTTGTGAGGAAATGGCTTAAATGCATCAGCAATTTTTTGAGTGTAGGGCTCGACCGTGAGAAATGCTAACTCCTGAGGACTGCTCTCGTCCGCGTCTGGCTTTGCGCTGAGAAAATTTCCCGTGGCCATATCCGCGGCGTCAGCAAATGTGACATTTTTCCAGTCACCGCCATCCACATATTGCGGAACATAGTTGCGGATCCGTTCGCCATAGACCGAGTCTCCATATTGCTGGCCGAGCCACATCAGGGCTACTCCGGCGAAAGAGCTCTTGGCCAGGGAGTAGGAGGGCAACCGCATTTCGTCGCAGAAGGCATAAGTGCCGAAGCGCGTCGGGCAACCGCTGACATAATTCACACCGTGGACGAACAGTCCGTAAGTGGTCACGTCTTCCGGTGATTTGCGGCCTTTGGTGAAGTTGGCCGGATCGATTCCGGAATTTGGGTAGTCGCTGCGCAGGGCCGATATCGGCTTGGTGGGCAGCCGATTCGTCATCTCAGCAACCGCAGCTTCCTTGATATCCGCTGATCCCGAAATCTTTGCGGGTACGTAAACGGCCGGAACTTGTCCCCACATGTTGAACTTCAAATAAAGGCACGTCTCTTGCGTTACTTGATACCGAACACTTGAAATGTTCGGTTTTCGTGTGTTGCTGAACAGGAAAGTCATTTCTCCGTTATGCACGCAGTTCTGGTTTCTTTCGACCAGCGCAAACGGAAATGAAGCGCGCATGTACCCCATGTCGCTCTTCTCCTGCCAAACCCGTCCCATGCCAACGATGTAGTTCCACGCAGTGCTCCCCGTAATCGCAAGGCCTTGTTGAACCGGAACCAAGCGGCTTCCATTCTGCACAAATTGAAAGCTGAAATTTGCCAAATGGCGCCAGGGTGAATCGTTCCCGTCGTCATATTTGTCGTCGTCACGCAAGATTTGAAAACCGCCGCGCTTAGCCACATCAGACAATATGAGTGTGCCTTCAAACGACTGAGATGGCTCTGCGGCATTGGCGGGCACAGAATACCCGGCACTGTCATCGACCGGCGCAGCAGGAGCATCGTTCGAGAATAATTCGCTGTATGTAAGCAAATGCCGGCTGACATTTCCGTTACCGGAGAGAGGATCGCCAGGCATCGCCGGAACCTTGGCGAAAAGCAGACCAAGAGTGAACCAAGCAAAAATCACGTAATAGAGCGATTTGCTGAATACAGTCGGAAGTTTCATTTGGAAGTTAAAATAGCAGAGAAACAAACCCCATCCCCGTCCGGAGTGCGGCCTTCTCGCCCCATCCGATTCAGGCACTCTCTTTCTTGGGCCGGATGCAGTTGCGCGCGGATTCTTCAAGAACTATAGCCCGTTTCTCGATCCGCAGGGGAGGAAGGAAACATCCGCCACCCGGGGATGTATCATTTGTTTCTGCGTCAATAGCCGGTCCCGACTTTGTCCTTGACAGTAAACATAAACAGCTATAAATTTAGCGCCTACAATCGCACTTTAATCTGAGAAACATTTATTTCTTTTGTAGATTCACTGATGCGTGGGACGCGCTTTCTCCGAAACAGCTCGAGTCCGCATTCTGTCGTGGCGGCTGCGAAGAACGGCTCAAGTCGATCTTGCTGTACGATTCGAAAAATCCCATCACCACCGGGCGGTATTCACGATTATCACCAAGCTGATCAGTTTCAACCTGAATTACTGATCTGTTCAAACTCAATGGGAGTCCAAGCAGTTGTTTGAAGCGGTAGCGGCGGATTAACTGGCGGAGGTCAGACATGAAAACGTCACTTGCGTTCCTGGTTCTCGTTCTCTTAACGTGTGGGGCCGCCTCGGCGCAGGAGAAGCCCTTGTTGATGCAAGATCCCACGTTGAACGCTTCGCATATCGTTTTTGCTTACGGCGGCGAACTCTGGAGCGTCAATCGCGACGGCGGTATTGCGCTGCAGCTGACCAATGGCGTGGGACAAAAATCCAATCCGCACTTCTCGCCTGACGGCAAGTGGATCGCGTTCACCGCAGAATATGGCGGCAACCACAATGTTTATGTGATGCCGGCCGAAGGCGGGGAGCCACGCCAACTCACCTTCGATCCCGGGCCTGACACGGTTGCAGGCTGGGCTCCCGATGGCAAAGCGGTGCTTTTCCGCTCATCCCGTGAAAGTTTTTCTCCGCGATACGAGCAGCTGTATACGGTTTCCATCAACGGCGGATTTGCAAAACAAATCCCGCTGCCCATGGGCTACCAGGGTTCTTACGATGCCGACGGAAGTCATCTGGCTTATACTCCTCTTCCGCGTGAGCTGTTTTTCATAGGCGTGCCTCTGGTTCATGCCTTCTGGGCGCATTATCACGGTGGCCTGGCCCCACAAGTCTGGATCGCAAATCTGGCGAATTCTGAAGTGATTAAAGTCCCGCACGAAAATGCCAGCGACTTCAACCCAATCTGGGTCGGGAACAAGATTTATTTTCTGTCCGCCCGCACCGAGCCGATTACGCTTTGGGTTTACGACACCAATTCCAAGACTGTGTCTCGTGTGATCGAGAATCACGGCATGGATATCATGTCCGCGTCCGCCGGCCCAGGTGCAATCGTCTACGAGCAATTCGGATCATTGCATCTTTACGATCTTCAAAGCGGCCATGAGCGCGAGGTCCGGGTCGAGATACGCGGCGATTTTCCGGAAGTTCGCACGCACTTCGAGAAAGTTGCTGACCATGTCTTGAACATTGGAATCTCGCCGACAGGCGTGCGCGCTGTTTTTGAAGCCCACGGCGAAATCCTTACGGTGCCTGCCGAAAAAGGCGATGTGCGAAACATTACGAATTCTCCCGCCGTTGCTGACCGTTCTCCCGCATGGTCGCCTGACGGAAAATCCATTGCATACTTTTCCGACGCTTCCGGTGAATACGCGTTATGCATTAAGGATCAGGACGGGATGAAAGCAGCTCGCTCGATAAGCTTGGGAAATCAGCCATCCTATTTCTTTGATCCGCTGTGGTCGCCTGACAGCAAGAAAATCGCCTACACAGACAATCATCTGAACATCTGGTACGTGGACCTCGAACATCCGACCCCGGTGAAGGTCGATAGCGACACGTATTTTTCGTTCGGCCACGAACTCAACCCGGCATGGGCACCAGACAGCCGCTGGATTACCTACACAAAACTTCTCGGCAATCACATGCGTGCGGTTTTCGTTTATTCGCTCGTTTCAAACAAAGCGACTCAAGTCACCGATGGGCTGAGTGACGCGGAGTATGCATCGTTCGATAAGGGTGGCAAATATCTTTACTTTACCGCCAGCACGAACGCCGGCCCTTCTCAATTTCCTTTAGATATGTCCAGTGACGGCCATGAAGTTACGAGGAGCGTTTACCTGGCGGTCCTGCGTAAGGACATTCCTTCGCCATTGCGGCCCGAAAGTGATGAAGAAAAGGTAGCTGGTTCTGAGGCCGCGAGCGGGGCTAGTAAAGAAAAATCCGCGCCAGACAAGGAAAAGAAAGACCAAGCTGCTGCGAATAACGTAGAAATCGATTTCGACGGCATAAATCAAAGAATTTTATCGTTGCCCTTGCCTCCGGCCAATTATTCGGGAGCAGCCGCCGGAAAGGAAGGCGAGCTTTTTATTGAACAGGCAAAGTCCTCAACGGCGTCGCTTGGTGGCGGAGGCCAAGTGAGCTTGCTGAAGTTCACATTGGCCGATCACAAAACGATGCCCCTTGCATCCGGTCTTGACGATTTCCGCCTGTCTTTTAACGGCGAAAAATATTTATTCCGGCAAGGCCAGAAGTGGGGTATTGCCTCCACGGCAGCCCCGCTTAAGCCCGGCGAAAATCTCTTGGATACAGATGCAATGGAGGTTTCGGTAACGCCGATTGAGGAGTGGAAGCAGATGTATCACGAGGTCTGGCGTATCGAGCGCGATTACTTTTACGCGTCGAACTATACCGGCCTCGATATCGCAGCGGCTGAAAAGCAATACAGCGCATTTCTTCCGGGAATCGTCAGCCGCGCAGACTTGAATTATCTTTTCCTGGAAATGCTGGGGAAGCTTTCAACCGGCCACACCTTTGTGGATGGCGGTGATATTCCGAAGGTTCCTCCCGTAAGCGTCGGGTTACTTGGCGCCGATTATAAGATCGAAAATGGCCGCTACCGATTTGCCAGAATCTACAGCGGAGAGAACTGGAACCCTGGCCTGCGAGCGCCTCTCACCGAACCCGGCGTGGATGTTAAAGAAGGTGAATACCTGCTGGCCGTGAATGGACGCGAACTGCACGATACCGAAGATATATACAGTTTCTTTTTAAACACCGCGGACAAACAGGTTGTTCTCAAAGTCGGGCCGAATCCGGATGGGACAGACTCCCGCGAGATAACTGTTGTTCCCATACGAGAAGAAATATCTTTGCGCCATCGCAATTGGGTCGAGGATAACCTTCGCAAGGTTGACCAATTGAGTAACGGGCGGATCGCCTATGTATATTTGCCCGATACAGCCACCGGTGGTTTCA
Source organism: Verrucomicrobiia bacterium (assembly GCA_035523795.1). Taxonomy (GTDB): domain Bacteria; phylum Acidobacteriota; class Terriglobia; order Terriglobales; family Acidobacteriaceae; genus Sulfotelmatobacter. The sequence goes on from DATKQB010000096.1 coordinate 15,540, forward strand.
CCAGTTTCAATCGCTACTTCTTCGCACAAGTTAACAAAGAAGGCGTCATCATGGACGACCGGTTTAACAGCGGAGGACAAGCTGCCGATTACATCATTAATTATCTGCAACGCAAACTCTGGAATTACTGGTACACGCCAAACGGCGCTCCGCAGAATGAACCAAATCAAGCCATTTTCGGCGCGAAGGCCATGCTGATCAACCAATACGCAGGCTCTGGGGGCGATCTGATTCCATGGTTTTTCCATCACGTCGGACTGGGGCCTTTGGTTGGTGAGCGGACTTGGGGCGGCGAGATCGGCATTACCGGATATCCCCCGCTCATCGATGGTGGTGGAGTGACCGCGCCAAATCTTGCTTTCTTCACTACCGAGGGACATTGGGGGATTGAGAATGAAGGCGTCGCGCCGGACATCGAAGTCGAGATGGATCCGAAAGCCTGGCGCGAAGGACGCGACCCCCAGCTTGAAAAAGCCGTTCAGACAGTACTCCAGGAACTCAACCAGCATCCTCTGCCAAAACCGAAGGTGCCCCCGTTTCCGGATTACTCTAAGTAACCTTCAGCGGTGAGGAGCAGAAATGAAAAAGCGGTTGCGCCGTTTGCGGCTGACGTCGTTTGCCCTTCTACTAGTTGGATTCGCGGGAACAGCTCCAGCGCAGGAAAAACCTGACTGGTCATCGCTCGATTCTTCCATCAATTCTTCGATGAAGGAATGGAAAGTGCCCGGCGCCGCGGTAGCGATTGTGAAAGACCAGTCGGTGGTTTACATGAAAGGATTCGGTGTCCGCGAGCTTGGCAAGGATGAGCCGGTTACGCCCGATACTCTATTCGATATTGGGTCGTGCACAAAAGCCTTCACCGCGGCGGCGATTGCCATCCTCGTAGACGAGGGAAAGATGCAGTGGGACGGGAAGGTGAACGAGTACATTCCATTTTTCCATCTTCACGATCCTCTCGCTGACGAGAATGTCACCCTACGCGACCTTCTTACTCATCGCACTGGCGTGCCGGCAACCGACTTCCTGTGGTACGTTTTTCCGCAAGCTTCGCGCGAACAACTGATTCGCCGCTTGGCGTACGCACAGCCGAACACCGGCTTTCGCACAAAATTTCAATACCAGAACATGATGTATGTGGCGGCTGGCGTTGCGGTTGGACAGGTCACGCATAGCACATGGGATGACTTCGTTCGCACCCGGATTTTTCAACCGCTAGGTATGACCAATTCCGACACGAGCGCTATCGATGCACAAAAATCTCCTGATCACGCCTCGCCGCACGAGCAGAATCCGGATGATTCAGTCAAAGTCATCCCGTGGCACAACATTGATGATGCGGGTCCGGCTGGTTCCATCAATTCAAGCGCACGGGACATGGCCAAATGGATGATGCTTCAGCTCAACAGCGGGAAGTATGACGGCAAGCAAATCATTTCTGAGAAAAGTATGCGGGAGATGCAGAGCCCGCAAATGGTGATCGACTCCGGGGGCGAGATCCCGACAATATTTTTCCCCGATTCCACCCAGCTTAGCTATGGGCTTGGCTGGTTTGTTCAGCAGTATCGCGGGCACCAATTGATCCTTCACGCCGGGGACATCGATGGGTTTTCAACCATGGTGGTCCTGATTCCCGAGATTCACACCGCCTATTTCGTGGTGATCAATTTAGGCAGTTTCTACCGCCAGGTCCTCAGCTATGAGATTGCAGACCGTTTGCTAGGTTTGCCCGATGGCGGATGGGACGCCCACTTCAAGAAACTCGAAGCCGAGTTCAAGGCAGAAGAAAAATCTGGCGAAGCTTGGGAGTCGAAGCGAACTCCGGGAACCCATCCTTCGCGTGACTTATCAGCCTATGCCGGAACTTACAGAAATTCGGAATATGGCGACGCGCAGGTCGTTCTGGAGAATCAGAAACTCGCGCTGCATTTTCATTCCATCAACACGGACCTCGATCACTTCCAGTACGACACATTTGTAGCGAAGTTTGGCCGGAAGACGCGACTGACTTTCTGTCTGGACAAAGACGGGAACGTGGCCGCATTTACAGTCAACAACATGGAATTTAAGCGCGCAGCCCCGCCAGTGGCCTCGGCAGATGAATGAGCGATCAGCATAGATTGACAATTTCGCTCGACGGCCGGCGGGTTGCCTAACGGGAAAATGCGGAAATTTGCTCTGCCAGCGGAGGCAGTAACTCGACCTGCTGTACTTTCCAATCCTTGGAGCGGAGGTTCAAGCAGGCAGGTTGATCATCTTCGCGAGTTTCGGCCAGCGGTGGCTGGCCCGCAGCCCTTTCGAGACCACAAAGCGGAGGTAGATCATCATGGAGGCGTCACGCTCTTCGACTGCCTTTTCTACCCAATCGGCCCCTTCGTCGATTTCCCCGCAGAGCAGGTGATAAAGCGCATGGGCACGGGCATCGCCAGGCGTCTCGCCGGAGCCAAGCGCTTGCAACAACGACGGCTCGACCTCCTCACCGTTGCGTCGGGTCAGTCCAGCGAGCACACCAATCGGATCGGGAGACCAAGGCCCAATCGCATGGGCTCGGCGCGCGATCTTCAGCGCCTCTGCCATATTGCCCTTATCGGCGTGAATCATCGCCATCGATGCCAGCGCCACGATCTGGTTCGGGTCCAGCTCCAACACTTTCTTCAATTGCTCAAGAGCCTCGTCGTCCCGCCCCGCTGCTTGCAGATAGGCATGCAGATTCATGCGTGTCCATACTTCGATCGGGTCTTCTTCAATCGCGCGCTGGGCGAGTTGGATCGCCAGTTCCACATTGCCTCGCCAGTATTGAACCCACCCATACAAAGGACGAATGAGCTCAAAGCCGGCCTCCTTGGCCATCGGAGATTCGAAATGCTTGTCCGCCGCGGCCCAATCCATGTCGTACATCGCTGCGACGTAACCGGAGACCGCATGGGCCTCCGGTAGCAATGGATCAATTTCCAACGCACGCTGGATTTCGGCACGCGTCGCTGCTATGCATTCATGCGCAGAGCGCCGGGCGAAATGCGCCACGCAGTGCCAGTAAAATGCCAGCCCGACATGAGCCATAGCAAAACCTGGATCGAGTTCGCTTGCCTGTTCATAGAAATGCCGCGCCAGTTCCATCGAGTCCGGCGTAACCTTAGCCTGCAGATGCCTGGCCTTCAGATAGGCCTCATAGGCCGGAAGCTTCGGGGTATAGCGCTGTGGAGCTGCGTCGCGCGCGAGCTTGAGTCGTAGTGCCTTGGCGATCGCCTCCGAGATCTCATCTTGAACGGCAAAGATGTCGCTCAGTTCCCGATCATATCGCTCTGACCACAAATGTGATCCGTCGACGGCGTTGATCAGCTGTGCGGTAACACGAATGCGGCTTCCGGAGCGGCGCACGCTGCCCTCAAGAACCGTACTCACTCCGAGTGCTTCCGCGATGCCGCGGATGTCTTGCTCTTTGCCGCGGAAGGCAAATGCCGAAGTGCGAGCGATGACTTTGAGACCGGGAACCTGCGCCAGCAGGTTAATGATTTCTTCGGCGAGGCCGTCGCTGAAATAGTCCTGCTCTTTATCATCACTCATATTGGCGAAAGGCAGAACAGCGATGGAAGGCGAGACGGCAGCAAGAGCGGTGGAAACTGCGCCGCTAGCTGTTTGCTTCGGGTCTGATCTCTGAACTTGTGGCTGATCTTCCGGAATCTCCAGCCCGGCTTTGCGCAGACCGTCGATCAAATGCTCGGCCACTTCGGGAAGGTGCCATCGTCGGAGTCGTTCCAGGGCATCTGCCGTGTTTGGCATAAGCCGGCGTAATTCCTGTAATTCTTTCTGCGCCGCTGGAAGATTTCCGGCTTGGCCGTAAGCCGCAGCCATGGCGGCATGCGCGCTGGAGAGATTCGGAAGATTGACCTTCAACCCGATCCGTATCGCCTCCTGATAGTTCTGCTTGCGATATGCATTGTAGAAAGCAGGCATCCGGCACCAACCCGGAAGGCGGGGATTGATTTGCATCGCCCTCTCGGTGATCGCACAGCCGCGCTCCCAATCTCCGGAATAGGCGATGCACAGCCCCAGAACTGCACCTTCCCCGGCAGCGAACGGATTCAGTTCCAAGGCCTGATCGGCGGCAATTCGGAATGCCTGAAACTCCTTTCGAAAGAACAGCACGAAGGCAAGAGAGCAATGCGCGCCAGCATTCGACGGATCGAGATCCACAGCGCGCTGTGCGGCATTCATAGCGCGCTGGAGCGGTTCCGGCAGCGGGTTCAAGAAGTGTCCATATTCGCCCGCATAAACCTGCGAAAGCACAGCCCAGGCTTGCGAATAATTCGGGGCCAACTGGACGGCTCGTTCGGCGGAGTCGCGGGCGATGGCGTGCTCCTCGGCGTTAAGGCGCTCCACATAACTCAAGCCGCGGAGCAAGGATTCGTACGGAGTGAGTTCCGCGAGACTTTTGCCGCGCACAGCTTGGCTCAATGTCCGGGGCAAGACGCCGTGGCTATCGGCAACGCTGGCGACGATGCGCGGGACAAGGTCGTCCTGAAGTTCGAAGATCGAGTCAGGAGTAAAGGCTCGTTCGAAGGTCTCGGCCCAGAGATGGGAGCCGGCTGTGGCTTCGACCAATTGCACGGCAAGGCGTAACTTGCTTCCCGCCTGGCGCAGACTGCCTTCCATGACATAACGCGCACCAAGTTCCTTTCCAATTGCGCGGACGTCCCCTGATTCGCTGGAATATTTCGCAGTTGAGCCACGCGCGATCACGTGAAGGTAGGAAAATCGCGATAGTCCGGTGATGACTTCTTCTGACAAGCCCTCGGCTAGCGCTTTAAGATCCTGATTGCCGCCCGTGTACTTGAATGGCAGCACAGCAACCCAAAAGCCTTCGTCAGCACGAGAAGCTCCCGAGTCCCGCACCTCCCCCGAGCTTAAAGAGGTCGGTATCTTCTCGCCCGTGGTCATTCCGGCCTCCGGAATCTCCAGTCCCGCCTTGCGCAAGCCCTCCAACAAACTCTTCACCAGCTCTGGCTGCCACCACTTCTCGCATTCCTGCCGCGCTCCCGAAGCGAAATTAGGCCGCAGAGCCAGCAGTTCCTGTAGCGCTTTATCCCCCGCTTCCAGCTCGCCAAGTTGTCCGTAGGTCACCGCGCGCGCAAAGCTATCGCGCCAGAAACCAGGCATATTCACTTTGAGGGCGAACTCCAGCGCACCCGGGAAGTCGCCTTTGCGGTAGGCGTCGAAGAGGGGTGGGAACCAACACCATCCCGGATGGCGCGGGTTAAGGCTGCGGGCCTTCTCCGCCAGCGCGCAGCCCTGCTCCCAGTCCCCGGAATAAGCCATCAGAAAGCTCATGTGAGCAATCGTGAATCCATCCATCGGATTCAGATCAATGGCTCGCTGGGCCGCGCTTCGGAAGGCGCGAACTTCGCGGCGAAAGAATGCGACCGTGGCGCGGGCGTGATGGGCGAGATGATTGGACGGCGCAGCTTCAATGGCGCGCCCCGAAGCCACATAGGCGCGGCTAAGCAAATCAGGCCTCGTGCTGAAATCGTGGGCGTATCCTTCACTGTAGAAAAGAGACAGCAGGGCCCAGCAATCGCCATTGTCCGGCGCCCGTTCTACCGCCCGCTCAAGGATTGCCATCACCGCCGTGTGCTCTTCCCTGTTGACCTGCTGGAAGTATGCGAAACCACGTAGCAGGGCCTCATAAGGACTCAAGTGCTCGGGGTTCCTCGTGCGCAGTGTCTCGGCCATGCTGCGCGGCAGAACACCGTGCGTCTCTGCGACTGTGGAAACAATCCGCGGAACAAGGTCGTCCTGCAACTCGAATACCGCTTCCGGACTAAACGCCCGCTCGTAGTTCTCCGCCCAAAGATGCGCTCCGGAAACTGTATCTACCAATTGCACCGCAAGCCGCAATTTGTTGCCCGCTTGCCGAAGCGTTCCCTCCATCACGTAGCGCGCGCTTAACTCTTTGCCCGCACTGCGAACGTCCACCGCCTGATTGGCATAGCGCGCCGTAGAGCTACGGGCAATGACTCTCAGATAGGAAAACCGCGAGAGGCCGGTGATCACCTCCTCCGATAATCCTTCGGCCAGCGCGATTAGATCGGCATTCGTGCCACTGTACCGGAACGGCAGCACGGCAACCCAGAAGCCTTCGTCGGCAGAGACCGCGCCGGAATCAGCAGCTACCGCCTGGCGTGTCTGCGATGTGGAAAGCGGCGTGGCGCGCGTGGTGGTTCGCGCCAAGTCGCGGAACTCGTTGCTCACGTCTCGCGCCGTCTGCATGCGATAACGCGGATCTTTTTCGAGGCAGCGGCGAATGACGCGGGCGAGATCCGAAGGCAATTCCGGACGCGCATCGGTGACCGATGGCGGCGTATCGCGCAAGATAGATGAAATCAGTTCCGCCGATGAACCGCCTTCGAAAGGGCGGCGCCCGGTCGCCATCTCATGCAAGACCACGCCGAACGAAAAAATGTCAGATCGATGATCGAGCGGACGTCCCGAGACTTGTTCCGGCGACATGTAGGCCGGAGTTCCCATGACCACGCCGGCCTGTGTGTGACCGGCAGACGTCAGCGTGGCATTGTTTGCGCTTTCCGCGCCAATGTCCTTTGCCAGGCCGAAATCGAGTACCTTCACTCTGCCGTCAGTCGTCACCATGACGTTGGCGGGCTTCAGATCACGGTGCACGATGCCTTTTTCGTGCGCAGAGGCGAGCGCCTCGGCAATCGCGCCAGCCATTTCGATGATCCGGTCTGCGGGCAAGCCTTTCGCGGAGATCAGGCGATCGAGCGGCTGGCCGTCGATCAACTCCATTGTGATGAAATGCACACCTTCGGATTCTTCGACCGAATACACCGTTACGACATTGGGATGATTGAGTGCGGCGACGGCGCGAGCCTCCCGCTGGAAGCGGGCCAGGCGGTCGGAGTCGCTGGCCATATCAGGCGGAAGAACCTTGAGAGCTACGTCACGGCCGAGTTTGGTGTCGGTCGCGCGAAACACCTGCCCCATGCCACCTTCGCCAATGGCAGCGTTAATCCGGTAATGTGCAAGTGTGCGGCCGAGCAGGAGTGCCCCCAGGTGGCCCACGTATTCGCTCTCCGCTATGAGGGAGGCAGCGCCGATTCTACACCAGGGAGGGCCTTAGAATGCCCGAAGTCCCTCAGGATTTGACTTCGTTGGATGCTAGTCTGATACGCTGATATTGAGCATGAAGCGCTGGTGATGGGGGGGTGGATTCGCCTGCCGGCACCAGTTGTGAGGTGATTATGTACTGCAACCATTGTGGCAAGGTCATTCAGGACGATGCGAATGTCTGTGCCTATTGCGGCATCCGTGTCGGGACATCGCTTGCTCGGCGCAAGCTGGTGCGTCCACGGGTAGGACGCAAAATCGCCGGCGTCTGTCTGGGATTTTCAGAATATTTCGATCTCGATGTGACGCTGGTACGAGTGGTGTGGCTTATTGCGTCGGTCACAACGGTCATTGGCATGATCTCGTATCCGATTGCCTGGATTGTCATGCCGGAAGAACCGCTGATGCTTTCGGCGCCCGCCAATGCGCAGCGCGCGACAAATCCGTAGATCGGTTTCAGGTGTTCGCCTCCTGCCTTCCGGATTCGTTGTATCTCGTAAAGGCTGCAAAATGCAGTAGAAGTACGTACCGAATGCGACAGGCTATGTGATTAAATGCCTGCATGCCTGCCGCCCAAAGCAACCGCGTCAAGAGTCCTGATGCTCAGATTTCCTACTGGACGCTAGGCGATGGCCCTCCTCTAGTCCTGTTGCATCCATTCCCCGTCAATCATGAATTTTGGGCGCCAGTTGCAGAGTCACTGGCGGCGCGCTATCGCGTGATCATGCCCGATTTGCGAGGGCATGGCGATTCCGACGTGGGCGACGGTCCGGCCACAATGGAGAAGCATGCGGCTGACATTGCCCATGTAATGGATGATGCCGACGTTGGCCGCGCTCCTTTCGTGGGAGTTTCGATCGGCGGCTATGCATTATTTGAGTTCTGGCGTAGTTACCGCGGGCGAGTGGCGGCGCTTGTTCTTTGCAACACCAAAGCTTCCGCCGATACTGCCGAGGCTCGCGCGGGCAGAATTCGGGCTGCGAATGATGTTCTGGAACGCGGCACGGAACTGTTTTTCGAGGCAACGATTGCGAAGTTGCTGGGCAAGACGACGCGCGAAGCACGTCCGGATCTGATCGCTGACGCGATGCGTATGATGCGCAAGATGTCCCCGGAAGACGTTGCGCAAGTGCAGCGCGGAATGGCGGAGCGTCCCGACTCCATGGATACATTGAAGACCATCAATGTTCCGACGCTGCTAGTAACTGGCGAAGAGGATGTGATGACCGGAGTCAATGAGGCCGAGGTGATGCATGGGAACATCGCGGGCAGCCAACTGCGCGTGATTGCGAAGGCCGGACACTATTCGCCGTGGGAGCAACCGCAAGAAGCGACGCGACTTCTGCGACAGTTCCTGGATCGGCTGGTGTAACTCTTCAAACTCCTCGAACGTTGAACGAAGATCTAAAATGGCGCCATGAAAAAGCGCATCCTTCTTATCGTTGTTGCTCTGCCATTCGCTCTTTTCGCACAAGCCCAATCGGCCAAGCGGCCGCGCATCACTGGTATCGATCACGTCGCGTTCTATACGACAGCACCGGACGGTGTGAAAAAGCTCTACGCCGGGTTTCTTGGTTTGGCTGCGGCGGACCCGGTCGAGCCTCGTGGAATCGTGCGGTACATGGTCGGCCGGCAATGGGTGGGATATAGTCCTGCGCCCGATCCCAAGGCGACCGACCGCATGGACCACGTTGCCTTTACGACGGATAACATCGGTGGCTTGCGACGATATCTTATCGAGAAGGGAATCAAGCCTTCGCAGATTGAGGGCCGTTCGGACCATAGCCTCAGCATCATGGTTGACGATCCAGAGGGGCGTCGCATCGAGTTCGTGGAACGAGGCAAGGCGGAGCCCGTCGCACCGGTTGCCGGCGCAATTTCGCATCGCATGATCCACGCCGGCTTCGTGGTCTATCACAGGAATGCCGAAGATCACTTCTACCGCGACATCCTCGGCTTTCGGCCGTATTGGCACGGCGGGATGAAAGAAGGCGAAACGGATTGGGTAGCGCTGCAGGTTCCAGACGGCACAGATTGGCTCGAGTACATGTTGAACCAACCGGAGCACATGGATCTGGAACTCACCGGTGTAATGAATCACATTTCGCTCGGTGTTAGCGATATGAAGCAGGCGGATGCGCTGCTCAAATCGCATGGATGGAAGCCGCATGACAACGACGACCACCCGGAGATTGGCCGAGACGGAAAATGGCAATTCGACGTATTCGATCCGGACCTGACACGTGTGGAACTGATGGAATTCAAACCGGCACAGAAACCTTGTTGCAGCGATTTCACCGGGCCGCATCCCACGGAATAAAGGCGATTATTTTGTTAAAATTCCGCTGATGACTACTTCTACTGAAATTCTTCTGGTTCCGGAAAAAACGGTGGTCACCGCTAAAGGCGACGGGCCAGCCGTCGAGATTGGCGGGACCGGCAACCGCGTCTTTCTGATTACCCTTGCGATTACCAAAATCATCGAGCAAGAGTCGCTCGATATCGGCATTTACGGCTCGGGGGATGGCACGACTTGGGAAGTAAAGTCATTGGCGGCGTTCCCGCAAAAGTTTTACGCGGGAGGATCGCCCTTGCTGCTTGACCTCAGCGGGCATCCGGAAGTGAGATTTATTCGTGCCCACTGGGAGGTTGCTCGCTGGGGACGCGGCGTCGAAACGCCGATGTTCGAATTCGGGTTAACCATGAAAGAAGTTCCGCCCAACATTTTGCGCGAAGCAACAGCCGAAGCGAAAAACTTTCGTTAAGTCGCGACCTTTCCGGGTCTCAGAAGTTCAGGGTAAGAGCTTTTTCGACGCCGTGTAGACTTTTCTGCTCCCAGCCAGCACTTTAGCTTTCCGATACCGAAACCAAATGGAATCTCCCACCACCGTCCCCATCCATCCCGCCCGCAACATTCGCGGCAGTGTGACTTTGCCCGGAGACAAATCGATTTCCCATCGCTATGCAATGCTGGCAGGGATGGCCGAAGGCGTATCGCGAATCGAAAACTACTCTACAGGCGCGGATTGTGCCAGCACACTGCGCTGCATGCGCGATCTTGGAGTCGCATGGGAGCGAACAGACGGCGGAGGAGTCATTGAGGTCCGCGGACGAGCAGGAGCTCTGGCTGCGCCGGCGAACCCGCTGGATTGCGGTAACTCCGGCTCAACCATGCGCATGCTGAGCGGCATTGTCGCAGGACAGAAATTCACGAGCGAAATGACCGGGGACGAATCTCTTTCGCGCCGGCCGATGGAGCGTGTCATTCGGCCGCTCACCATGATGGGTGCGACTATCGCGTCGCGGGAAGGGAAGCCTCCCCTGCGCATTACCGGCTCACAACTCAAAGCGATCGACTACAAGATGCCCGTGGCCAGCGCACAGGTGAAGTCATGTCTATTGTTCGCAGGATTGTCTGCAGATGGCGAAACGCGAATTGAAGAGCCGATACGCACGCGCGATCACGGAGAAGTTGCGCTCCGGGCATTCGGGGCACACGTCGAACGCAACCGCAATGAAGTGCGAATTCGCGGAGGGCAACGCCTGCGCGGCATTGAGGCGCGCGTGCCCGGAGATCTTTCGAGCGCGGCATTTTTTCTCTGCGCCGCAGCGCTTTTCCCCGGATCGCAACTGACGATTTCGCATCTGCTCATGAATCCTACGAGGGCGCGGTTGCTCGACATCCTCATGCAAATGGGCTTGAGCATTGCCGTCACGCGGCTGGAAGAAATCCACGGCGAAATGGTGGGCTCACTCGAGGTAGAGGGTGGAAAGCTGACAGGAGTGACGGTCGCCGGGGCCGATTCCGCTGCGCTCATCGATGAGATTCCCGTGTTGGCCGCGATTGCACCTTACAGCGAGATGGGAATCGAAGTGCGCGATGCAAAGGAACTGCGGGTGAAAGAGTCCGACCGCATCGCTGCGGTTGCTACCAATCTCCGCGGGATGGGAGCGAAGGTCGAAGAGTTCGAAGATGGGCTGAAAGTTCCCGGCGGCCAGAGCCTTCATGGAGCAGAGCTCGATTCCTTCGGCGATCACCGCATCGCCATGGCTTTTGCCGTAGCTGCTTTGGGAGCCAAGGGCGAGACCCTGATCAAAGGCGCGGAATCAGCGGCGATTTCCTATCCTGCATTTTTCGATACGCTCGAAACCTTGGCCGAGCGATAGCCAGCAGTAACCTATGGGCCATTACCAGCGTGACCTGTAATCCCCTTTCTTATCATTAAAGAATCTTTATCAGCCCGGGCGAATGCTACGCCCCGGGTTTTCCTAATTCACATCTGGGGAGTGAATATGCGTTCCAAGTGGATTGCGTGCTTTGTTCTGATTGCTTCGGCAGCTGCGTTTGCCAAGGAGCCGAAAGCTTATCAAACCGGCAAACTGGTGCAGATGAATTCGGTCCAGTGCGGTGTGGCAGAGAAAGACGCCCATAGTTTTGCAGGCGAGATGCTGGGCACGGACTCCGGCAGCAAGAAGACGCAAGAATTGCTGTGCCAGGAATACGTGTTGGACAGCGAGAACGTGACTTATCGAATTCGTCCGCGGGATATGAAACACCCAGAGTTGCTGCCGGTTGGCGAACATGCGCAGTTCCGTATCGCAAAGGACAAAATGTTACTGCGAGTAGAAGGGGTTGATAACAAGGAGCGGGAATACATCGTAGTGTCGATGACGCCTCGCACCGACGCCAGCGCGGCCGATGCGACTCCGGCGCACGTCAACCATCTGCAATAACCAAGCCCTCAAACCCGACAACAATTCAGAAAGGGCGCGGACGCATCCCGCGCCCTCTTTATTTTCTATCAACTTGCCGTAAGCGAAAAACGGGTCGCGCCTACACGGAAATCCTGAAGCCGATTCTTGGAGAGTGCGCATCCTAGCTGCCGACGTTCCGCTACGTCTCCGCGCAAGCCTGCAGGGCACGCGTCATAAAACATGTTCAGGAGTAAGACACCGATGAAGCGTTTGCTTGGGTTTGGTTTGATTTCGATCTTGTTCGCGGTTGCGCCTGCAATCGCGCAGAAGTCTTATGATCACGGCGAGGTCGGCATATTCGCCGACTATTACCGGTACACCGATTATGGTCCTGACAGTAATTTTCTCGGCCTGGGTGGACGAGCTGGCTTCAATCTTCACCCCAACGTGCAGATCGAAGCCGAGATGGCCTACGATTTTGAGCGGAACTATACCAGCACTTTCACCAATGGAATTACGACAACTACGGTGAACACAAAACTGCGCACTCTGCACGGCTTTTTCGGTCCCAAGTTTCAGGCCGATTTAGGACCAGTCCGGATTTTTGCTACTGGAAAAGTCGGGTTCGACAATTTCAATGTAACGAATCAGGGCGCGCCCACCGGCTTCGCTAGTTCAGTGGGATTGACCTCCGGCGCGACCTACTTCGCGGTATATCCGGCTGCGGGAATTGAGTTCTTCGGTGGCCCCTTCGGCGTTCGCGTGGAAGCTGGAGACGACGTGTTCTTTAACAACGGCGGCCACAATAATTTGCGCGTCACGTTTGGGCCGCAGTTCCGTTTTTAGTCCGGTGAGCAGATGAAGGTCTGGCGGGGGTTTCAAGCCGCCAGACCCTTGTATCGCTATTCTGGCACGTACAGCTGTGACTCCTATCACAGCATCCGAACCTTTCCCTTCACATATTGGTGATTAGGCGAAACTCCGCCTTTCGGGCAGGTTCGAGTGAAAGACCGTCCGCATCAGTACGTGAATCCCTGGGTTATCACTGTGTCGGTCATGTTGGCGACCTTCATGGAGATCCTCGACACGACGGTCGTCAACGTCTCCATCCCTCACATTGCCGGAAGTCTGGCCGCGACAAACGAGGAAGGCACGTGGGTAGTCACGTCTTATCTCGTTTCCAATGCCATCGTCCTGCCGATCTCCGGCTGGCTGGCGAACCACTTCGGCAGGAAGCGGCTGTTGCTGACGTGCGTGGCGGGATTCACCGCGACTTCTCTCTGTTGTGGCATGGCCACATCGCTCGACCAGTTGATCTTCTTCCGCGTCATGCAAGGATTGACGGGGGGCGGTTTGCAACCGCTGGCGCAGGCCATCCTCCTGGAGACGTTCCCGCAGGAGCGACACGGCCATGCCATGGCAGCATACGGCATCGGGATTCTGCTGGCGCCGATTCTGGGTCCGACTTTGGGCGGATGGATCACGGACAACTACACCTGGCGCTGGATTTTCTATCTCAATATCCCTGTGGGCGCGCTTTCCGTGCTGCTGGTCAGCCGGTATGTTTTCGATCCTCATTACGTAAGACGCCGTGACGGTGGCGTCGATCTCTGGGGCATCGGATTTCTCGCGCTAGGCATTGGATCATTGCAGGTCCTGCTTGATACGGGGCAGCGCAAGGATTGGTTCTCCTCCAACTACATCCGCACCTTCGCCGTTTTATGCGCGTTTGGTCTGATTTCCTTGATCATCCGCGAGTTACTCACCAAATATCCGGTCGTGGATCTGCGCGTGCTGAAGAATCGTTCGTTTGCGGCCGGAGTCTTTCTGATCAGCATGCTAGGTTTCGTTCTCTACGCAAGCCTGGTGCTGCTGCCGCTTTACTTACAGACGTTGATGGGATATCCGGCTTACAACGCCGGATTGGCATTATCACCGCGTGGGCTTGGGGCATTGATCTTCACTCCGCTCGCCGGCCATTTAACGACCAAGACCGACCCGAGGCGATTGCTGGTTGTCGGGTTGATTCTCGGTTCGATTACGATGTTCCAACTCTCGGGGCTGAACCTGTATGCAGGATTTTGGGACATTTTCTGGGCGCAAGTTCTGCAGGGAATTGCGCTCAGCTTTCTATTTATTCCGCTGATGGCGCTGGCGATGGCGCGTATCTCGCCCGAGAACATGGGAAACGCGACCAGCATTTTTAATTTGATGCGCAACATCGGGGGCAGCGTCGGAATTGCGGTGATGACTACTTTTCTGGCGCGGCGCACGCAGCTGCATCAGAACCATTTGGTGGAGCACATCTCGGCCGGAGATGTGAAGACGCTTAGACTCCTCGAAGGTTTGCGCGCAAATTTCATGGCGCGGGGAAGCGATAGCGTCACCGCTTCACGCAAGGCATTGGCGGCCACCTATGTTCTGGTTCAGCAGCACGCATCCATGCTGGCGTTTGTGGAGGCCTTTTGGGTCATGGCCGTCCTCTTCCTGCTGATGCTCCCATTCCTGCTGCTATTGCAGTACTTTAAGCCGGTTCCTAAAGCGAAAACTGTTCCCAAAGCCGATCTGGATCTGGTTCCAGCGGATTTGCACCCACTCCTTCACGAATCTCCGGATTACGAACCCGGCGAGCAAGTTCCAGACGAGAAGGAAACTCACTTGTTGCTGCACTAAAGATTCTGCGGAGATCCTGTTTGCAGGCTTTTCTGGAATTCCAGAGGCTCCTGTTTGTGATACAGTAATGCGCACCGAGAGCTGGCTCGTGGTGCCAGTTTGCTTGTCTCGTCTGCTTTGATCTGAGCTCGTCCAGCTTTTTCAGTTAAAGGAGCCTTCCATGTCTACCCTCCGCGAACTGGTGAAAGACCGCAAGATCTATTCCGTGGATTCCGGGCGCACTGTGCTCGAGGCAGCGCGCTACATGATGGAGCACAATGTGGGTGCCGTGCCCGTGCTGCGCGATGGCGAACTCAGCGGCATCTTGTCGGAGCGCGACATCATGAATCGCGTAGTAGCGGTCGGCCGCACCCCGGGAACGACCAATGTTTCAGAGGTGATGACGCCGAATCCACGCGCTGTATCCGCCGATGAGAGTGTGGAGGAATGCCTGTTCATCATGCGCGAGTTTGGTTTCCGCCATCTGCCGATCGTGGACGGAAAAGAACTGAAGGGGCTGGTTTCGCTGCGCGATATTCTCATGCGCCGCGCAGCCGAAATCGAGCACGAAACCCGGCGCGCCGCTTCCTAAAGCACAAAAGGACTTCCCGATTCGACGCCTTACTCCCGTTTGCGCAGCAAAACTTCTCCGGGCTTTGGGGGCAGAGTAAAGGGGAATTCGAACACCTTTCCGTGGATCGGCACGCGCAAAATAAATTCCTCAGGCTTCTTCCAGCCACCGATCCATTTGCTGCCAACGCCGAACAGAACCCATCCGTTGATCTCCGCATTCCCCATGCTTAATTTGGCGGGGCGCAGACTATCCTTGCTGACGAATTCCTGCAGTTGGGACGATTCCTTCTGAAAAGTGCGAACGAAGGTCTCTTTCTCCTGCTTTTTCTCTGGATGCTTGCGGATCTCGCGTTGTGTCTCGAAATCGATTGAGTCGGCATCGCGTTGAATCTTTTGCGAGAAGTCGTCGGGATCAAGCGAGGTCTGAATCGTCTGGAAGTGCTTCACGAACTCCAGCGAGATTTTTCCAGGGTCGAAATCGAGAGTATTTTCGCCGCGATAGCGCACGATCAGCGCCACGCTGAAAAACGGTTCGACCCGGTGGTGAACTTTTTCCAATTCTTGCGAATCGACGGAGAGAACGATCCCAACATCCCCAGACCACATGCCGTACTGATAGCGGCCGTCATCGGTGTGGGAAAACGTGCACCCGGGAGTTTGCTCGTCCCAACGCACATTGGGATTTTTTGATTTATCTCTGGGGACGGGCAGTGGCGCAGCGAAGCCTGGCGCTACAAAGGGAGGGAAAGGAAGAGCAAGGAAAATTATTGCGAGTCCAGCGAACAAGGATGTCGCCGTGCAGCGCCACGTGTCTCGCATGAACTAGGTGATCGCTGTGGTCACGGTAAGTGTGACCGTGTCGGAACTGCCGGTGGTGGCGCCGGTTCCGTTTTGGTCAACTCCAGTGATGGTGAACGTGTAAGTGCCATTTGGAGTCACATTCCTATTCTGGGTCGCGATTGTCTGGGTATAGTTGGAACAACCGGGAACGAGGGACAAAAATCCTGCCAATAGGATGAGTGCCAGGAAAGTGCTGAACTTCGCGCGGCGTTTGCCAGCAAAGAGCGTGCCGACTCCAATCAACCCGAGCATCGGCAGAGGCAACCAGACAGCATAAAAACGTCGGCGGTGGATTTCTCTGTCGGCAACGTTAAGGGGACCTGTGGTGCTGATGGTCAGCGTGGAACTGGCCAACGTGTCATTGATTGTCACAGTTGGAGGGTTGAAGGCGCAAACCGGTGGGGAAACGTTCAGCGGCGTCACGGTGGAACACGACAGCGTAACCTGCCCCGAATAACCATTCACCGGATTAATGTTGATTACGCCCTCGGAAGAACCGCCGGCTGGAACACTGCTGGGCGAGACTGGCGTTTGGATCGAGATGTTGAACGACAGAGGCACCTGCAACACGGCAAATCTCTGCGACGCCGTCTCGGTCTCAGTTCCCGCCGTGCCAGTGATGGTTACCGAGTATGTGTTCGCGGGCCAGTTTGCGGTGGTATTTCCGCTCGTGTACGTCGTGACAACTGTCACCGACGCGCCCGTCGGCGGTGTAACTGTCTGTGGGCTGACGGTGCAGCCTGCGTTTCCATTCGGTGGGGCTGGGGAAATCTGGCAGCCGAGAGCCACAGAGCCGTTGAAACCGTTCAAATTACTGATGACGAGATTGGCGGAGTCGCTGCCCCCCGGATTGACCGCGGGCGTAGTGAAGGCATTCATCTGAATGGCGAAATTCTGAGCCTGCACCGTAGCCGTGATGCAAAGAAACCCACTAGACAACGATGCCAACAGCCACAGGCGCCAACCGCGGCGCACTGTGCGCAGCCGCGAGCTGAGTTGCAACGAGCGGATCATCTTCATGAGAGGATTTCGATGCAAAATGCTTTCATCTAACTGCGGGCTCGATTCTGTCCTTCAATTCTCTGGGAACGAAGCCCCCTGCCAGCCATTAGCTTCGATTCATTGCACGCCCAAAACGCTGCCCCGCACAAGAAGCGGCACAGACCGCAGGCTTCAGTGTTCTATTTGCAATCCTAAATACTACCACTGAAGCAGCTTGGTTCGGTGCCGAAGCGGGTGAGGAAAACCGTCGACCGGTAGGGTCTGATGGGCAAACAGAAGATGGAAAAACGAAGGCCGCCTAATTGAAGGCGGCCGGAAAGGGTTCCTACGACAGTTTTCTAGTTAACGGTCAAGGCAAACGGCGCGGAATGCGAACTGTTCCCAGCTGTTCCTACGACGGTTAGGTTATAGGTGCCAGGTGGCGTCGTTGTTCCGCCACCTCCGCCGCTGTTTCCGCTGCCTCCGCACGCTGGAAGGAGCAACAGGCTCAGACAGATCAGCCCCAATAGCACGGATCCTAAGAGTCGTTTCCTCCGGCTGCCAGCTCCTGCTCCAAAGACCACCACTCCTGAGATTGGCAGGAGCAACGCCACGAGAACCGTTGTATGACGATTCGTAGGGAATGCATTCTCTGCAGTTGATCCGCTCGTTGAGATTGTCAGGTTCGATGTGACTGCCGCAGTGGTCGGGGTGACCGAGGTGTTGCTGAAGCTGCAAGTCGCGCGCGCCGGCAGACTCTGGCAAGACAAAGCGACGGGTTGACCAAAGCTGGCATTTACCGAAGATACAGTTACCGTGATCGTCGACGTTGTTTGTCCACTGGTAACCGAGGTGGTCGCAGGCGACACCGCAACAGAGAAATCCGCGGGCGCGGCAGCTACTTTCGCAACAAATCCATCAGACACGCCCCCGCCATACGCAGTCTGACCGGTGCTCGCAGGAAAATCTGTGGAGCTCGCCGTTACGCCCGTCAAATAAGCGTTACTGGTTGAGTCGACGGCGATTCCGCCTACTGGGCCGTTGCCATCTTCACCACCCAGCCCGTCTTCCGTTCCCGTTCCTCCAAGAAAACTGGAATAGACGACGTAACCCGTATTGCTGAATTCGGTCACGAACGCGTCCGATGATCCGCGTAAAGTGCCTTGAAACGCATTGCTCACCGGATAGTTCGACGAGGTAGTCCTGCCCGTTACATACGGGTCGCCGAAACTATCCACCGCGACCGCAGTTCCAGAATCATCTTCGTTTCCGCCGTAATAAGTCGAAAACAGCAACGCCGTACCACCTGCATTGAACTTGGATAGAAATACATTCGTCGCCGACGAGCCGCCAAGTGCGCTTTGCGCGGCATTGACGGTCGGGAAGTTTGAAGAAGTGGTGTTGCCAGTCACGTATGCCTCGCCGGCTGCGTCTACTGCAATACCTAACGGAGTTTCGGCGCCGCTTCCGCCCAAATACGACGAATAGACCCACGCCGAGCCGGCTGTGTTCACTTCGGTGACAAAGCCATCCTGGCCTCCGCCTGACGAAGTCTGTGCCGCGCCGGAAGTCGTAGGGAAGTCCGTCGATTCCGTCAAGCCCGTAACATAGGCGTTATTTGAGCTGTCGAGCGCAATACCGGTCGCCAGGTTGTCAGAAGAGCCGCCAAGATACGTCGAGTAGGCCAAACTCGCCCCGCTCGCGCTCATTTTTGTGACGAACGCTGAATCAGCTGAGCTGTTATTCGTCGGCTGGATGGCGTTTAGGACAGGGAAGTTCGTCGAGAACGTATCTCCGGCCACGTAAATATTTCCTGAGCCATCCACGGCGATGCCATTAACGACGTCCCGCCCGTTTCCGCCGAGATAGGTAGAGAAAGTGACTGCTCCAGTCTGCGCCGCGAGCTTGGCAACAAAACCATCCAGTGCTCCGCCACCAAATGTTGTTCGGAAAGTGCCCGATGTGACGGGGAACCCCGCCGTGGCGCTGCCGCCAACATAGGCGTTTCCAGAACCGTCGACCGCGATGGTGTTGCCAGAACAGTCGCCGGAACCGGTGCCGGATGCGGCAAAGATGTCCGTATAGACGAACGCGCTCGCATTAAACTCGGTCACAAATACATCAAAGTTTGGCCCTGCTGATTTCCCGTTGAAGTTCGGCGATTTCGTTTCGCCGGTTACATAAGTGTTTCCCGATCCGTCGACCGCGATGGCTAATGCGTCATCCTCCGCCGATCCTCCCAAATAACTTGCATACGTCAGCGATGGATCGATCACTAATTCACGGCTGTGGTCATACGAGCCGAGAGCAAAGGCGACTGCATTGGCGCCGGTCATTTTGAATCCCACATTCACAAATTCTCGTTTGCCCGCCGTCTCCTGGTAGGCCACGGGCTTGTGCAGCTCGACATCGCCAGCGCTGGAGGAAAGCCTGAGGTTTCCGGCCGCGTCGGTCGTTATTTTGTCTGCGCCTGCGAATCCGAGTTCGATAGCAGCTGGACTGGCACCCGGAGAAACAAGGAAATCAAATTCCAGCCGCCGCTGAGCGCCGTGAAATTTGAGGTCGACGCCGGGATACATCTCGCGGTAGGTCACGTCAGCATATTGTTTGGCGCCTTCCACCCACTTACTCGGATCGTTGCCGATGTAGTAGTTGATCCGGCCCGGAACTTCGTTTCCCGCTACGATGGCGGGATGAGAGTTAGCGCCGACCAGCTTCATGTGGACCGAAGCCGTTTTATCCGGGAGGTGCACTTCGGGCAGACGTCGCTTCGCCGACAAGGCCGAACTCTTTCGCACATTGGCTTGAGACGATTCGCGCATCGCAAATACAGCATCACTCGCCGTCAGAAACAGTGTGTAACCGCTCCCTCGGGCCATATACTTTACCTGCGAATCCGTCTGGCCGTAGTTGGCCTCGAAGGCCACAGGCAGAGCCTGCAAGGTGGCCGCGACACGCTCCGCAGGCTGAGCCGTCAACGATGCAGATGTGGAAGGGGCGGAAAATTCATTCGCCTGCCGATCACGCGTTGTCCGATTTCCAAACGCGACGAGGCCAGCCGCGATCACAAGAACTGCGGCAGCGATGGAACCGGCGAAGCGGAATTGATTGGGGATAGATGGCTTCGACACAACGATCCTCCTGAATTGAAATTCGCGGCGCTGAGGTGCTGGAACACCATTCCGGAAAAAAACACTCGGCCTGAAGGCAAACCACCCAAACCGCGCGCCGCTGTGCTGGGTCAGCAAGCCGTAATCTGTGCAGCTTAGCCGCGAGTATGGATTTTAGAGACAGGCATTGTCAATGGACGCCAAGTGCAATTCAGGTTCCATTGCGGGGGATAGCAGGAGGTCAGCTCTTGGGATGCTCCCTGCATGCGGCCAATCACGGCACCGTGACGATCACGCCTGTGCACGGTTTCGATCCCCGCCGCCTATAACTGTGCAGTACCGCCGAATCGAAATAAATCGAATCCTCGGCTTCGAGTTGATATTCATCGCTGGCGATCTTCAGGGTGAGCGATCCCTTCAAAACATAGAGGAATTCCACGCCGGAATGCTGGTGTGGCTTGACTTTCTCGGGAGGTAACTCCTGAAACGCCGCCAGATAGGCGCTCAGCTTGCGCTCGTTGGCGCGATAATCCAGGCATTCAAAATAGTAGGGAACATCTTGCATCCCGGGGCGCTCTGGGAAGCGCAAGCGCTCGTCGCCGCGCACGATCGCGAGCGTACGGCGCTTGCGTTCGTCGGTGAAAAAGAAATCGAGGCCTACGCCAAACACCATGGCAATGCGCAGCAAGGTGGGCAGAGTAGGAAACAACTTTCCTCTTTCCAGCTTGGAAAGCAAAGCCGCAGAAAGGCCAGTGTGCTTGCCGAGTTCAACCAGCCCCATACTCTTGCGAAGTCGAAGAGAGCGCAGTTTTTCGCCGATCGAGTAACGGCTTAAACCATCGCTGATCGTACTGTTCGTAGTCGCCATGATTTCTCAAAGCTAAAATATATATTCACAACAGTAAATTGACGGTACGAAATGAAAGCCACGTCATGTGGACGTGGCCCTTCTCAACGTGCCGCTTTACTGAGGCTTCTTCTTGCCAAACAGCCCTGACAATCCCCCGAGCGGATTCTGCTTACCCTTCCCGCCTAAGGCGTTTTTCAGAAGACCCGTCGCCATCCCCTTTACGTCGGGGGTGAATTTCGGATCCGAAGTTGTCCCTCCGACTCCGAACGGAACCGTAAGCCCGGCCACTTGGGCGTCCATTTTGAACGCGAGCTGATTGGATGGACTCACCGTTCCGCCACCGGTGAGCACACCGATCGAGGGCACGTCGAGATTGATGTTGCTGGCTTGCGTCCCCTCCGGCGCGACGCGCACATCGGAACTGAAATTCTTGATAGCCGTATCGCTTCCGGTCTGCTTGCCGGCTAGCGCCGAAATGGAAGAGAGTTTTGACCCCAGATCGAAGTTGGCGAGAGCCGTGTTCTGCAGTTTGATGGCGCCGGTAGTAACCAATTTGTCAACCGGGCCTACGGTCGTCGTGTTTACGTTGAGATCGCCGCCTTTGAGAGATGCCTTTGGAGGTAACACCACACCTAGCGCAGGAAGCATTGCTTCGAGATCGTCCACCGGCATTCCATCGCCATTCAATTTCATGTCGATTGATGTGACCTGGCCATGCAGGTCGTAAGTTCCCGTCACATGGGCCACGGCCTTGCCCATGGAAACGTCGCACTGCGGAATCGAGCCGGTTTGTTTCTGCAGATCATAGACCGCGGTGTAATTCACATCCACTGGCTGCCCTGCGGGAGTACCCTTCGGAGAGACCTTCAAATCCGATACTTTGAGAGTTCCGTTCGTTTTGGCATCGTGACCATCCGAAGTCACTGTGCCATCGAAATCGGCAACGCCGGCGATACCGGATGCCGGATCAATGAAGCCGGATTGAGCCAGATCCATATTCTTCACCGTGACCTTGGCGTTGAGCGGCGTCAGCGAGGCATCACTTGCGCTGATGGGCCCGGCATTGCCGTCAAGATTCAGGCTGCCGCCTCCGGGAAGGTTTGCAGTCATTTTGAAGGGGAAAGACGAATTAAAGGAGAAGTTTGTTATTGTGATATTTACCTTGTCATATACATGCGGTTTTTCGCTCGATCCGACCTGAGAAACAGTCAGGGAACCGTCTTTAACATTCAACTTTGCGACGGAGAGGTTCGGGTTTGAGCTTGGCGCATTATTGGTGGCTTGCGGAGAAGGTTTTTGCTCGGGCGGGGGTTGTGTGGCGGGACCTGGCTGAGTGGGTGGTGATTGCGAATTCGCCTGAGAGGACGCGGAACTGTTCCCCAAGCTTGAGAAGTTCCACTTTTCCCCGTTTTGCGATTTCACCAGCGAGATCTGCGGTTCGTTCAGGGTGAGTTCGGTGACGTTGAGCGTCTTGGAAAAGATCAGCGGCAGAAGCTCTACGCCCACTGAAAGAGACTTCGCCTGTACGAAAGGTGTTTGGCTGAAAGCGGGATCATCGCCGATGGCAATGTTGTCGGCCGAGATCCCGCCGGACAAGATGGAGAGCGAGAGGTTACCAACGGTCACTTTTCGTCCCATGGCGTTGGAAAGTTCCGATTCCAGCTTGGGACGGAAATCGTTGGCATTGACGAAGAATGGAATTGCGATAACGATGATGATCAGAACGATGATCACGATTCCGATGATTTTCAGGATTCGTTTCATGGGGGCTTCCTCCTGCGGATTCTTTCTTCGATCTGACAGGCTTATGATGCGGGGAAACGGACCGGAGTCATAAAGTTTACCACCGCCAACACTATTGATGCGCGTTTTGCACTGGCTACCCAGGTCAAGATCGCGTCGAGGTTTGTAACTTCCGGCACATGAGCGAAAGAGTTTTTTCCCGTCCTCAGCTCGCAATACGAGTAAGACGTTACTAAACCCAACGCGCGCTTGACACTGGTTGTACTCTTTGCTGTAGTGTCGGCCAGCGCTCGTCACAATTTCAAGCGCGGGCGGAGAATGCGCAAAACGAACGAAACTTCGCAACTCCCGCGGCTTTCTGCTCCGGCGCAATCGGCTGCGATGGTCACGATTCGAGATGTCGCCAAAGAGAGCGGATTTTCTTCCACCACGGTCTCCATCGTCCTCAACAATGCGCCGCTTTCCCGCTACATTCCTGCCGCCACCAAAAAGAAAATCGAACGCGCCGCGCAGCGCCTGGGGTACCGGCCGAATCAATTTGCTCGTTCCCTGCGCAGCAAGCGCAGCCACACGGTCGGCGTCATGGTTTTCGACATGACCGATCCCTACTGCACGCTGGTATTGCGCGGAATCGAAAATACCCTCTATCAGGCTTCGTACCTGCCGATCTTGACCGATGTTCACAACGAGCGCAGCCGCTTCGAGCGCTATCTGGAAATGTTGCTCGACCGCCGCATGGAAGGCTTGATCGTGCTGGCCAACTGGCTGTTTCTCGATATCAACCTGCTCGGCGACCTCGAAAAAAGCAGCAGCATTCCCACGGCGATGATCGGCTGCGAACTGAAGACCGAATCCATCAGCTCGGTCATTGTCGACAACGAGCTTGGCGGATATCTGGCGCTCGAACATCTGCTCTCACTCGGGCACCGAAAAATCGCATTTATTCGTGGACCACGCGCGCTGACCGACAGTTCCCCCCGCTGGCGTGGCATCCGGCAGTGTGCCCGTTCGTGTGAGCTGGAAATTGACACGCGCCTGATCGCCGAATTGCCGGAGTCGCGCGATCCCATGTCGAGCTTTGAAGCGGGACAAAAACTTACAGAAGATCTGATTCGTCAGAAGCGGGCCTTCACCGCAGTGCTCGCCTTTGATGACATGAGCGCGTTCGGCGCGATTCGCGCCTTGACCAAGGCCGGTATTCGCGTTCCGGAGCAATGTTCTGTGATCGGATTCGATGATGTAGCTCCCTCCGTGCTTTATTCGCCGCCGCTTACAACGGTGCGGCAGCCCATGGAAGACATGGGAGCGTCCGCAGTTGAGATTGTCCTTGAGGGGATTAATGCGAAGCTGGAACAACGCGAGAGCAGCGCCTTGCACCGTAAAGTGGCTCCGGAGCTCGTGGTCCGTGAGTCAACTCGCAACTTGGGTTAGCCGAAGAAGTCAAAACGGATTTTGTTCTCTGTATCGTTTCTGCAGCATCCAGGGTTCTTCTCAGGGTGCTACCGAGCTTTTTTCTTGACTTTGGAGATCAAAAAACAGCACTATTCATACGTTTTAATAGGGTCTTTGTCTTCTCACAACTAGTTTCTGCGCGGTTAGCACTGCGAGGCTCCAAATGAGCACGGCGAGCGAGAAGCAGTGTGCTGTCGATTGCAATCGGCAATCGAGGAGGGATGTATGAACTCATCGCATTCTATTTTCGTCAAGGGGCGTTGGGATGTTTTTGTCGGTTTCCTGATTTGTTTCGTGGCTGCGGTTGCCTTCGGGCAAGCGGGACGAGGCAGCATCAGCGGCACGGTGACCGATCCCGCCGGAGCACTAATCCCGGGAGCACAGGTCGTCCTGCTGAATCAGGCCACCGGTGTCAAGCAGCACACCGTGACCAGCAGCGCCGGTCTTTATTCATTTATCTCGCTGAATCCCGGTGTGTACCAGGTCACGGTGACTCACGAAGGCTTCGCGAAGGTCCAGCAAGACAAAATAACTGTTACGGTCGACCAAGTCACTCAAGTTAATCTCGCTCTTCGTGTTGGAGCTACCACGGAAACAGTGACCGTTACAGCGGGGACGGAACTGGTCGAGCCCAGTAACTCCACGGTGGGATCACTCATTGCAGCCGAGACCATTGACCGTGTTCCGTTACTGTACCGCAACGTTTACGATCTGGCACAGTTGAGCGCCGGCGTCACTCCTCCCAACGGATCACCCAACTCCAGCGATTCGATGCAGTCAGTTCAGAATATATCGGTCGGACGTCCCGGCGTCGATATCTCCTCTGCCACCATCAATGGAGCAATAGTCGGATCGGTCTACTACATGCTTGACGGGGCTCCCATCGGCATTGCGGAAAACAACGCCGCCGCAATTATTCCGGCCATGAACATTCCTGAGGATGGCGTCGAAGAAGCTCGCGTGGAGACGCAGAATACGCCAGCTTCTTATCAGAGTGGCGCCGCAGGCGTAATCAGTCTGGTCAGCAAGTCGGGGACTAACAAGTTTCACGGTGATGCTTTCGGGGTATTCCGCCCTGATGTTTTATCGGCCAACGAATACTTCAATAAGCAAAGCCAGTTATTGGCCGGCCAATCCAACACTCCTCCTAACTTTTACCGCTATCAGGAAGGGGGAGCTATTGGCGGTCCAATCAAGAAAGACAAGCTTTTCTTCTTTGGCGATTACGAGGATACACAACAACAGCAATTCGAGGGTCTCAAGACTTACTCCGTTCCGACCCTCGCCGAGCAAACCGGTAACTTTTCCGCGATGGGCTTTACCATTTATGATCCGACGCTGCCCGACAATCCCGATGGCACGCGGCAGCCGTTTTCCGGAAACATCATCACCAATCCCAATCCGATCGGGTTACTCTTCCTTTCGAAGATGCCCGCCTGCAACTATCCCGATCCCGTGAGCTGTGAACAGGCAACAAGTGATGTCCAGAACAATTTCCGGGCGCCCGGCATCGATCCTTTTCACGGCCACCGTTTCGACATCCGTGTGGATTGGGCAAAAAGCGAAAAGCAGCGCATTTTTACTCGCTTCTCCTACGACCGATTGAATTTTTCCACCGCCAACGTCTTTCCCAGCGGATGGGACCCTGACTACGCCGAGAACATTACGAACGGCCGCAACGTTCTAGTGGCCGACGATGTCACCCTGAATTCGACTACTGTGCTGAATTTGCGCTATTCCTTTACGCGCCATTATGAGAATCAGGGAAATCCCGCGTACACCAGCAACAACATTACGAATCAGGGCTTTCCCGCCTCACTGGCGTCTCAGGTTGTCTATGGACAGCTTCCCTTCATGGTCTTTAGCGATGTGGGCGGAGGAGTGGGTGGCACCGCCGATTACAATAATTTCCGCTACGCCAGCGAGAACAGCGACGTCAATGCCACTATCAACAAAGTCCATGGCAAGCACGAGATATCAACCGGCTTCGAATGGATGAAGCGCTACCTCAATGTCGGCCAGCCTCCCGCTCCCGCCGGCTCCTATTTGTTCGATCTCAGCGCTACCGACCAGCAAACCACACCTGCGTCGGGTGTTCTCGTAGGCGGTAGTGATTATGCCTCCATGCTCATCGGTATGGGCACAGTGCCGGGCACAGAAAATAGCGATTACCCCAATTTCACCAAAGACGTTTTCGCGGCTGAGTCCAACCCTTACTATGCGCTTTTCTTCGAGGATACGTACCATCCTACCGAGAAGTTGACGATTACCGCCGGGCTGCGCTGGGATATTTTTGCCGGACGCAACGAGCGTTTCAACCGCCAGGAATATTTCAATCCGACTGCCAGCGGCACCTCTGCCGGCGTTGCCTTTACCGGAGCGGAAATATATGTGAATGGCGGCAATCGTTCGCCGTTTACAACCAATCTCCACGATTTCGGACCTCGCTTGGCCTTTGCGTATCAGCCCATCAACCACTTGGTCATACGGGGTGGGGCCGGCTTTTATTACGGTCCTAGCACGCACAACGTGGGAAGCGCGCTGTTGAATACGGATGGGTTCTCATCTCAAACGCTCTGGAATGCCACCTGCGTCAACGCTGATGGCAACACCGTCTTCAATACTGATAATGCAACCTGCGCGGCCGGATCGCCGGATGTTTTCACCGGAGCCTATTCACTAAGCAATCCGTTTCCCAATCCTCCGGGCACACCTGGAGGGATTGTGCCCGTTCTCACTACTGCGCCCTCAGGTATTGCTAATAATTTCGGACTTAACTTGTCTACCGTTCTGCGCTCGCAGCGCACACCCACCGTCTATAACTTTAATTTCGCGCTCGAATATGAATTGCCGCATCAAGTAGTGGTGACCGCGGGCTACGTCGGCAGTCGCGGTCTTTTCCTGCCCCTTGGTAACGTCGATCTCAACGTTCTCAACGTATCCACGATTGAACAATACGGTGCCTCCTTGTGCGTCTTGAACGAGTGTGCGAACGCACCCTACTCCGGACCGGTAACCCTTAACCCAAACTTCAGTGCGCCCGGCGTCCCCTTATGGGCGGCTCTGGAGCCGTACCCGCAGTACGGCGACGGCAGCTACAGTCTGAGCGGAGGAACCAATGGTGTCGTGGTGAATGGCTACCCGGGAGGCGACTCCGAATATAATTCCCTGCAAACCAAAGTGCAGAAAAGGTTAACCCATCACTTCACTACTCTCACCACGTTTACCTGGGCGAAACTGATTACGGACGACGGGAATCCTCCTCTGGGTTTCGTGGGAACACACTTAGGAGCTGCTCAGGATTGGAGAAATCTCAGCTATGAGCACTCGATCAGTCCGCAGGATGTGAAGTATCAATTCACTGGTGAGGTGTCCTACGACCTTCCGGTCGGCAAGGGCGAAGCAGTGAACCTGAACGGAGTTACCAATGCTGTTCTGGGAGGTTGGACGGTGAATGCCATCGCTTATCTCAGCGACGGAGTTCCCATCAACTCGCCAGCTTCGGGAGTGCCGACGGCGTACCTCAACCAACGGGCCGACATGACCTGCGATCCCTCGAAGGGCGCTCCGCATACCGTCGCGCAATGGTTCGGCTATAACTGCTTCGCCACACCCGGTACGGAGAATGGTGGGGGCGGGAATCCGTTTGTACCGGGAACTGCTCCCGCCTATCTCGATCATGTTCGTACCAGGGGCGCTCGTGATCTCGACTTTTCGATTTTTAAGACTTTCCAATTCGGCGAGGCGAAAGCTCTCCGCTTCGATGTCTCGTCTTACAACCTCACCAATACCCCGCAATACGGATACCCGACCATTAACAGCACGACGCTGGTCCAGCCAGGGACACCTTGTAACCCCAATGTGAACACCTATTGCGCCACTTTCGGACAGATCACGAATTCCATCAACACTCCCCGACAATTCCAGTTTGGCGCGCGCTTTACCTTCTGAGGGTTGAATACCAGAGAGTGAAAGCGAACCGGCCTCGCGAGAGGCCGGATTTTTTTGTGCAGCATGCTGGGTGGCCAAAGCGCGGGATTTCAGATGCTGCTAGCCGACCGTCACGCTTTGCCGCGCTCCCACGGCTGTGAGCGCGTGTTCCAAATCCGCGATCAGATCTTCGGCGTTCTCGATTCCAACCGACAACCGTATCATCTGATCGGTCACGCCCATCTTCTCGCGATGTTCGGGGGCGATCATCGCGTGCGAAGTCGCAACCGGCATCGAGACCAGCGATTCCACCCCGCCGAGGCTTGGCGCCAACGAAAACAACCGCATGGCTTCGCTAACGCGGCGTGCGTCTTCGCCTGAGCCCTCGACTTCGAAGGTCACCATCCCTCCTCCGCCACTCATTTGTTCTCGCGCCAGCGCATACTGCGGATGACTTTTCAAGAAGGGATAATGCACGCTCCGCACCTTCGCGTGCCGCTCCAGAAATTCGGCTACGCGCAGCGCGTTCTCATTCTGCCGGGCCACGCGGACCGCGAGCGTCTTCAGACCGCGCAGTAGCATCCATGAAGCGTGGGGGTCCATGCAGTTGCCGAGCGTCGTTCGCGTTGCATGAATCTTAGCGATCAGATCCGCGCGCCCCGCCACCACTCCGCAGATCAGATCCGTATGTCCGCTCAAGTACTTCGTTCCCGAATGCATCACCAAATCGATCCCATACTCCGATGGATGCTGATTGATCGGCGTTCCGAATGTGGCGTCGATCATGCCGATCAATCCGTGCTCGCGGGCGATGCCGGCTACTTTCTTCAAATCGACAACCCGTAGTGTGGGATTCGTAGGTGACTCCACGTGCAGAAGCCGCGTGTTGGGCCGGATGGCGCGCTCATGCTGCGCGTAATCGGTAGTATCAACAAAAGTCGTTTCAATCCCAAGTTTCGGCAGCCATTGAGAAAAAAACTTTGTCACTCCGCCATAAATGTCGCGCTGTGCGACGATGTGGTCGCCTGCCTTGAGCAGGGCCAAAACCGTTGTCGTAATTGCTCCCATGCCCGACGCGAAGGTCAACGCGGCGTCGACGCGCTCCAGTTCCGCAATGGTCTTCTCGGCCGCGGTATTCGTCGGATTGCCATAGCGCGTGTAGAACATGTCGGTCTCCGTCGCGCGCAGTTGCTCCTCGTTGTCCGTGACCTGAAATGTTGACGTCTGATAGATGGGCGTGGCCAGGGGGCCGTTCCTCTTTTCCATTTCTGCTGCGCCATGGACTGCTGTGGTTTCTGGGCGTCGCTTCGGCCTTTTCATGATGATTCACCCCTAAGAAAATAACTTCTCAGGGTAAGCCGCCGGCCCGTTGGCGGCAAGAGGAAGATGTCGGCCGATCATTTATAATTCCCGATTCCTCCTTCTCCATGGATTTGGGCCTGAAAAATCGGGTTGCTCTGGTAGCCGCGTCCAGTCAGGGAATCGGCCTTGCCACCGCGGAAGCATTCGCGGCCGAGGGATGCCGCGTTGCTATGTGCGCCCGCAATCCGCAAACGCTGGAAGCCGCTTCAGCCAAAGTGAAGGCTCACGGTGCGGAAGTTTATCCTGAAGCATTCGACGTGACCGATCCGGCTGCAGTCAGTCGTTTTGTAGCCGATGTCGCTGGGAAATTCGGCAGCGTCGATATCTGCGTGACCAACGCAGGAGGTCCTCCCGCCAAGGGATTTCTCGCCTGCAATAATGAAGACTGGCAGCATGCGATCGATGCGAACTTCCTGAGCACGGTGTATTTCGCTCGCGAAGTCATCCCCCACATGCAGAAGCGGCGCTGGGGAAGGATTATCACGATCACTTCGATCACCACCAAGCAGCCAGTGACCGATCTCGTGCTTTCCAATGCTGTCCGCTCGGCCGTGGTCGGATTGGTGAAGAGCCTGGCCAATGAGTTCGGGAAGGACGGAATTCTCGTCAACAACGTTGGGCCGGGCTTCACGGCGACCGATCGTTTAAAGGAATTGGCTGCGGCGCGATCGAAGGCATCGGGGAAAAAAGAGCAGGAGATTTTTGATGGCTGGGCCTCCGACGCGCCCATGAAGCGCTTGGGTGAGCCGCGGGAAGTGGCCGAGACGATCGTCTGGCTTGCCTCAGAACGCGCCTCGTACGTGACCGGTCAGACTATTCTCGTCGATGGCGGTATGTATAAAGGATTGTGATGAGCAAGGAGACTCATGCGTAGCATTGCATCGCGAATGTCCGTGATGAGTGGCGAAGGCGCTCTTTCCGTTTTTGCACGCGCGAAAGAACTCGAAGCCCAGGGGCGATCCATCATTCATTTGGAACTTGGGGAGCCGGATTTT
Organism: Verrucomicrobiia bacterium; assembly: GCA_035523795.1. GTDB lineage: Bacteria > Acidobacteriota > Terriglobia > Terriglobales > Acidobacteriaceae > Sulfotelmatobacter. The sequence goes on from DATKQB010000096.1 coordinate 45,842, forward strand.
CATCCCGGTCAGTCGGTGGTCGACTCGCTAAGCCATGCATTAGCGGACGGAAGAGACCGCTACTGCGCCGTAGCTGGGATTCCTGCACTCCGACAGGAACTTGCTAGTTATCTGGCTCGCACGCGGAGTATTCACGTTTCAGCCGACAACATTGTGGTCGCTCCCGGGTGCAAGATCGCGTTGTTCCTCGCCATGATGGCTTTGCTCAATCCGGGAGATGAGGTGCTCTACCCGGATCCCGGATTTCCGGGCTATCCCTCAATCACGCGCGGGCTCGGGGCAGTGGAAGTCCCATTCGAGCTTTCAGCTCGCAATCAATTGCAGCCGAATCCCGATGAAATTGCCTCGATGATTACACCGCGCACGCGCATGCTGCTGACGAATTCGCCCGGCAATCCCACGGGCACGGTTTATACGGATGAAGTACAGCGAGCTCTAGCTGAGCTTGCCGTCAAGCACGATTTGTGGGTTCTGTCCGACGAAATCTACGCGCGTATCATTTACGGCAGTGAATACTTATCCATGCTGCGCTATCCCGGCATGGCGGAACGCACGTTGATTATCGACGGATTCTCGAAGAGCTTTGCCATGACTGGGTGGCGCCTTGGCTACACTGTAGCTCCGCCGGACGTCGTCCCGGCGCTCGTGATGATGGCGGTGAATACATATACCTGCGTTGCCGAGTTTACACAGTACGCCGCGGTTGACGCGCTGCGCGATCGCGAAAACAATACGGCGCGTATGGTCTCGGAGTTCACCCGCCGTCGCGAGCAATTTGTGCGCGACTTAAATGGTGTCCCGGGATTCCGCTGCCAGGCGCCGGAAGGCGCATTCTATGCCTGGGTGGACATTACTGGAACCGGCATCACTGCCGAAGAGCTTTGCCGTATTCTGCTGGAAGACGCGGGTGTAGCGGCCATTCCTGGCGCAGCTTTTGGTCCATCGGGTAAAGATTTCATCCGTTTCTCGTTCGCCTCTTCAATAGCGACATTGCGTGAAGCTGTCGAGCGTATCGAGAAAGTGTCTTCGGCATGGCAGGGAACGGCTGCAGTTCGTTAGTCGAGTATGGCGCGGCAGGTGGTTTCATTCGAGGCACATCCATGCGGACTCTGATTGGTATTGTATTCGTCGTAGCAACAGCTATTGTGTGTACGGCTCAAGCTCGTCCATTGCCCGGCCCTGATGTTCAGCAGATCTATCAGCGGCTACTTCCACAGATCGAGAAAATTCCCGCGTTCGATCACCACGCGCATCCCGGATTTGCCAACGACCCGGATGTCGACGCCATGGCCGCTCCGCCCAACGCCAGCGAGGCTCTGCGCACGCGCGACGACAATCCGGAATTGGTGGCCGCTGCCAAAGCGCTCTTCGGATATCCCTATGCCGACTTCTCTCTCGAGCACGCGAAATGGCTGATTGAAAAGAAGAACGAACTGAAGAAGCAGTTGTCTGGCACTGCTTACTTCGATTCGATTCTCGATAAGATTAATACCGAAAGCTCGGTGGCGAACCGCGCGAAGATGCCGGATTATCTGGATCCCCAACGATTTCCCTGGGTCTTTTTCGCCGATTCCTTCATGTGGCCGTTCGATAATACGCGCGAATCGGGCCGCAATCCGGATGAGGGCGTCTACATTCCGCTGCAGGAAAAAATGCTTCATCGCTGGATGCAGCAGGAAAATTTGAGCAAATTGCCGGCCAGTTTTGATGACTATCTAAAATTCATAGCACAAACTCTCCAGGACAATTCGAAGCGCGGCGGCATCGCCATGAAATTCGAAGTTGCCTACTTCCGCCCGACCACTTTCGGAGACCCTCCGCGATCGAAGGCGCAGGATATCTATGAGCGCTATTACAGCGGCGGAATTCCGAGCGAGAAGGATTACCGCACATTCCAGGATTTCATCTTTCGGTATCTCGTGTCGGAGGGGGGGCGTCTGCAATTGCCGGTGCACATTCACACAGCCGTTGGCATCGGCGATTATTTCAATCTTTCCAAGAGCAACATCATGAATCTCGAAAGCGTGCTGCGCGATCCCCGCTACGCTTCGACTACTTTCGTCATGATCCACGGAGGCTATCCGCTGGAGCGTGAAGCGATCTGGCTCGCCGCCATGAAAAATGTTTATCTCGATTCATCGTTCGGAGAACTGGCGCAATACCCGTCCGCGTTTAAAGACACGTTGAAGATGTGGCTGGAAACGTTTCCTGACAAAATCACCTTCGGCACTGACTGTTTTCCGTACAATAACGTGCTGGGCTCCGAAGAGAGCTATTGGTTAGGTGCTCAATCTTCGCGGATGGCACTGGCCGCCGCGCTGGCTGAGATGATTTCGGAAGGCGAAGTTTCCGAAACGCGTGCGCTGGAACTGGCTCACGCTTACCTGCACGATACTGCCGTCAAGTTATACAACGGCCGAGTGCACTGATGAAGATGTACGATGAAATCGCAGTAAGTAACTATCGTCAACATAGAGCTTGCTAAATGGCAAAGAAAAAATCCAAGTCAAAACCTGTTTCCCGATCAAAATCCAAATCTCGCCCGCAATCGAAGGCGCGCGGGCGTACCGAAAGCGCGAAAAAGGCGGTCAAACACACACTACAGTACACCCCGTGGAGTACGGTTCCGCTTGAGGATCTCAATCCACTGCTCCAGAGGCAGTTCGTCGTGGGTCAGAAAATTATGCTGGCGCGCGTGCTGCTGAAGAAAGGATGCATCGTTCCCGAGCACAGTCACCACAACGAGCAACTCACGTACATTCTCGAAGGCGCACTGAAATTCTGGATTGACGGCAAGGAAATCGTAGTGAATGCGGGCGAGACTCTTTGCATTCCTTCGCATATGCCGCATAAGGCCGAGGCCCTCGAGGATACGGTGGACCTTGATGTCTTTGCGCCACCGCGCGAGGACTGGATCGGCAAAACTGACCAGTACCTGCGCGGATCCAAGTAAGGCGGGCATGTCCTCACTCGACGCCACTGCCGCGGATGCGCAACTGGCAGACTTTCGCTTTCGCTGCATCCACTGTGGCAATCTGATCGATACTGCCGGCCAGGATTTTCGCTGCCCGAGCTGCGGCGATCTTCTGGAGATCACTTATCCGCGCTGGAAACACTTCCACTTCACTCCCGAAAGCCTGAAAAACACTTGGCGCGGCCGCCGGACTTCGAACGCCGCCGTCGATGTGAGCGGCGTGTGGCGCTTCCGAGAATTGCTTCCTGAACTTGCCCACAACGAGCAACCCGTCACGCTGCGCGAAGGTAATACTCCTGTATACGAGCTTCCGCGATGTGCTCGCGTGACTGGCGTAGCCCGCTTGTTTGCCAAACATCAGGGCATGAATCCTACCGGTTCGTTCAAGGATACCGGCATGACCGTCGCCGCCACGTTCGCGCGTCGAGCGGGGTTTCGCTGGGTGGCATGCGCTTCAACGGGAAACACGTCCGCTTCGATGGCGGCTTATGCTGCCCGCGGCGGAGTGCGCAGTCTCGTTCTGGTTCCCGAAGGAAAAATTTCCTGGAGCAAGCTCTCGCAGGCTTTGGATTATGGCGCTGTCACCTGCCAACTGCGTACCGACTTCGACGGTTGTCTCGGCCTCCTGCAGCAGCTGGTACGCAGCGCTCCGGTTTATCAGTTGAATTCCATAAATCCTTTTCGCCTCGAAGGCCAGAAAACGCTTGCCATCGAACTGCTCGAACAGTTCGACTGGCAAGTGCCCGACCACATCATCGTGCCCGGCGGCAATCTCGGAAACAGCTCCGCTATCGGCAAGGCGCTCCTTGAATTGCGTGAGTTGGGGATGATCTCACGCATGCCGAAGTTATCTGTAATTCAGGCCGAAGGCGCCAACGCATTAGTGCGAACTCTGCGCGAAGCTCATGGCAAAGAGCTGATTACCGTGCAAGCCGAAACGCGAGCTACGGCCATTCGCATCGGCAACCCGGCTTCATGGAAAAAGGCAGTTCACGTCGTCCAAGCGACTGGCGGCGCCTGCGAACAAGTAAGCGAGGTCGAAATCGCTCAAGCTAAGGCTGAGATTGGCGCAGAAGGCATTGGATGTGAACCGGCTTCCGCCGTCACTCTTGCCGGATTGAAGAAGCTGATCCAGTGCGGCTTCGTGAAGCCAGACGAATCGGTTGTCCTGGTTCTCACCGGGAATTTGCTGAAGGATCCCGATTTCACAATAGAGTTCCATCGCGGCGAGTTGTTCAAGGAAATCGAAAGGGGAGCTGGCGCAAGTCTAAAGGCCGTGCGCCGCCCGCCGATTGTCCTCGACGCAACTCTTGATGCTGTGATGAAAACGCTCGAACAGGCCGAGAAATCCTGATCGATCATGCCGATGAAATCCGCAAACGCACTGCGCTTAAAGCTTCCTGCCACGTCGGCCAATCTCGGCCCGGCGTTCGACGCCGCTGCTCTGGCCATGGATTTCTACATCCAGATCGACGCGCACCCGGCCGACGAGTTTTCGATTTCTGCAACTGGCCGCGATGAACATATTTGTGGGAATCTCGAAAATCATTTGATCTTGGAAACGTATAAAGAAGTCATGGAGTCGGCCGGACGCGGGGCCAAGCCACTTGTCCTAAAGATCAAGAACGACATTCCGATTGGCAAAGGCTGCGGCTCTTCGGCGGCAGCCCGGCTTGCTGGCATTGCCCTCGCTGTGTGTTTCGGGAAACTGCGCTGGGACGATTCGCGGATCGTTGGCGAAGCCTCGAGCCGTGAGCATCATCCCGATAATGCGTCTGCTTGCTGGATGGGCGGCCTGACCGTTGCACGGATGTCCGGCGAGGCGGAGGCGCAAATAGCATGCATTCGGCCGAAAGGGAAGTGGCCGCTGTTGCTTGCCATTCCGGAGCAGCCGCTTTCAACCGAGCAGGCTCGGCGCGTTTTGCCGCCACAGTATTCGCGCGCCGACGCAGTCGTTAATATTCAGAATTCCATGTTGCTTCTGGCTGCGTTGACGCAAGGCCGTCCCGATCTTCTCTCCACCGCGCTCGACGATCGCATTCACCAACCATACCGCGCGCCCCTTTGTCCGCTATTGCCGTGCCTGCAGGACCTCAAAGGCAAATATGGCATCCTCGGTGCAGCGCTCAGCGGGGCTGGGCCATCGGTGCTCATATTTCTGGATCCCCGAAAATCACGTCAAAAAGCAGGAAACGCTGTGGCCGCACATTTGGCCAGCAACAAACTGCCCGCGGAACTTCTGGGCACGTCCATTTCACTGCGTGGCGGACGAACCAGCTTGAAATAAGATTTAGCGGCTGGCGGGCGGTACGATTCCGTTCATTCGCAAATACTCGACCATCTGCCCATAATGATCGAACGCATGCGACACGATCAATGTTGCAAGGCCGAGACGCGACACTTTGCCCTCTCCAAAGGGACTCCTCACGGTTCCGGTCAGGTTGCCTTCATTGATCGTTCCAATCGCCTTGTGAACATATTCGAGCGAGTCCTTCAGAAATTTAACCGTGTCTGCTTTGCTGGTGATCGATTTCGGGCCGTTTTCATCTCCAATGTCCACCGGCACTTTCTGCTCGAGAATGGCCGCAGCCACTAGATAGTTCACCGCAGCCACATGCTTGATCTGTTGGCCAAACGTGCGGACTCCCTTGAACTCGCCATTTGTTGGCGCGAATCCATATTTGTCTTCGGGCATCGCCTCAGCAGCCGGTGTGAACTCGCGCTCCATGTTGGTTACGCTGGAATCCAAAATCTTCGTCACCGTACGGTTTTCGTCTTTTTTCTGACCAGACTGCGCCCACGCGGATAGCGTAAGCAGCAGAATTCCGCTGACAACGAATGCAATTTTATTTTTCATTTTTCTCCCCACAATGTGATCTGGCACAAAATGTAATCGAACTTTCGCGGTTCCGTAAATTTTTTGTGGCTATGAACCTGTCGTCACGATCTTCTCTGCGGATGCCCGGAACGGCCACTCCTCATCCTTCCACGCGCGGATCATGTATATCACGAGTCCAGTCAGAAGGATCACCAATGCGTAACGCATCTCTTTTTGCCAGCTGGCGCGGCCAAACAAGATGAAGAGAAATCCTGTTGAAGCCAATAGCGCGGGCAGCGGATAAAGCCACATGCGGAACGGACGGGGCAAGTCCGGCCTCCGTATGCGCAGCACAATCGATCCTACCGCCTGCACTAGAAACTGCAGAATCAGGCGTATCACAACCAGCGCGGCGATTGCGTCTTTCAATCGCAGAAAGCAGCACGCAGCCGCCACGATTCCCAGCGCCAGCAGGGAAACATGAGGAAAGCGGTATTCAGGATGCACCTTGGCGAAGGCGCGAAAATAATTTCCATCCTTTGCCGCCGCGTAAGGCACGCGCGAATAGCCTAGCATCAGCGAGAAAACCGAGGCAAACGCCGCCGCAATCACCAAAGCTGTCACCGATCGCGCCGCCCATGGGCCGTATACCCGCTGCATGAATAGCGACACCACATACAACCCGCTGTTGTTTTGTCCAGCCTGCAGCATCTCCTGCCACGGCACCACCGCCAGGATGCAGACATTCATCGCCAGATATAGACACGCCACAAATAGAATGGAAAGCAACAGCGCCCGCGGAATATTTTTCTCCGGGTCTTTGATCTCATCACCCAGAAAGCAAACATTGTAGTAGCCCCAATAATCGTAGGTCGCGATGAGCATGGCCCCGCCGAGCCCCGTCCAGAACTGGTGCGAAAGCGTGAACGCACCAGGCGGAAAATCAAACGCCCGCGCCGCATTGAAATGAGTCAGCCCGGCGAAAATGATCCAGCCGATAGTTCCCATCACGCCGCACCACAGAATCTTCGAAAGCCGCCCAATCGCCGTAATCCGGCGGTAGAGCAGGAGCACGGTGAAAAGACAAACCACCACTGCCAGTGCGGTACCTGGCGTGACGATCCAACTCACTTGCAGCGGACCCGCCCACGGAATATGTAACGCAGCCTCATGGTGTGCATAGACCGTTTCCAGTTCAGGCCAGTAATAAGCCGCGTAGCCGGCAAGACCGATACAGCCCGTGGCAATGGAAAGCGGAGCGGAAAAAGAAACCTGCCAGATGTAGAGAAACGAAATCAGCCGTCCCCATTTGTCCGGCCCGTAAATCTCGCGTAAGTAGCGATAAGATCCACCGGAGCGAGGAAAAGCTGCGCCGAGTTCCGCCGAAACCAGGCCGTCACAAACCGCCAACACCGCGCCTACGATCCATCCCAACAAAGCCTGTGGACCGCCCATCGCAGCGACAACCAGCGGCATCGTGATGAACGGCCCGACGCCGATCATGTCGATCATGTTCAGCGCGGTCGCGCTCCACAGCCCCATCCCGCGAATCAGGCTCGGAGAACTGCTCGCATCGTCGGAAGATGGCATTGTAGAAAGTAGTCAGTGGGAAGTGATTGGACCGTCGATCACTGCTTTTCGTGTCCTGCGCTCAAAATATTCACAAATAGGCGCACCGCCCCAGGCACGCCCGCCGGCAGCTGCCGGAAGAATGCATATCCCGTGTAGATGTAGGTTCCTTTGCCGTACTTCGCCTCCAGCAGCCCGCCCTTCTGCTCTTCTTCTCCGGGATCATGACAGGCCAGCAATGGAGTGAAATGGTCGTCCCATTTGTCCATAAAATACAATCCGCGCTCTTGAATCCACGAGTCGAAATCGTGCCCTGTAATTGTGTTGGGATAGTGGAAGATCGGATTGTCGGGCGCGAGGATCGTTACCGGCGCCTCTTCCACAGAGACCCGCGCGCGGCTTAACTGTGTGGGATACGGCGTCAGCTTTTCATCGTTGAAGTCGCCCGTTCCGCTGTTGTACTGCACGACCAGCGTTCCGCCGTCATGAACGTAGTCCAGCAGCCTCTTGTTATTAGTGACAACCTCTTTCTGCGTATCGTAGGCGCGGATTCCAAGCACAATCGTTGCGTACTGGCTCAAATCTTCGCTCGCCAGCTTGTCGGCAGGAATGAGCATCACGTTCATTCCAATCTGCTCGAGCACGGTCGGAATCGTGTCTCCCGCGCCCATGATGTAGCCGATCTTCAGGTCATGCGGTGCATGAACGTCAACAATGCTGACCCTCTGCCGCGCCGGCTGATAGTAGTAAAAGCTGCCCAGATCCTCGCGCGTGACCAGCGTATAGCCCTCACTATATTTTTCGTCCTCGGAGGCAAGCACGGCCCGAATCATGGCGCGTCCCGGCTGCAAGCGGGCAGGGAAAACTTTGAATTCAAAATCCTGCTTTTCTCCCCGATGACCCAGTTTTACATTGAGATGCTCCGGTTCCGAGCGCCAGCCCTCCGGCAGTTCAAGTTGAAGCGTCCCCCGCAGATCACGCTCGAGGTCGCTCGAAACGCCGACCTTAACGGTTGTCGTCGATCCGTTATGAGTTGAGATCACTTGCGTCCCCGGCTCCAATTCCACCGAAAAGCGTGGCACAACCGCCAGCGGACGCGCATTCACCTTCCCGTTCTCAGCGAGAAAAGGCGTTACCACTTCCGCCATAATCCCGTTTCGTGTTTTTGTTGCGCCCGCACTTACCGAATATTCCACTCGCGCCTTCAGTGCCGGAGGCGGAAAGGGAAGCGTCGCATATTGTTCTTCATCGATATGGTTGATGCTCTCCGTATCCGGATCATCCCGATGCCAATACGGCCGGGTGTATGGGGTATCTTTCGGGACCCGCATGCGGAAGTCGGCATGCAAATCTTCTCCGGGCTTCACCGTTTCCGGGCGAGTCTGCCCGCTGATAGTGTTCCATCCCGATGGAACCTCGAGTTTGATCGTGTCGATGATCAGTGGCCGATTCGATCCATTGTGAAACGTGACCGCGACGAGGAACTCCTGTCCGGGCGAAACCGAAGTTAGTGCGTCGGCTTCTTTCATCGGGTGTGCATCGCGCTTTCCGTCTGACGAAACATTTGCCGTAAGGCTCGCGCCCAGAGCCAGATTCAGCGCTGACTCCGCCTCTCGCTGCTTCTCTTCCAGCCTCGTAGTTAAGTCCAGCTTCGCAATTTTGCTCAACGAACTCGCGCGTAACTGCTCATTCACGCGTTGCAGATCGTGCACAACTTTCATCAGCGGCTCAGCCGGGGCGGAAACATCGCCGCTCTTGGCCGCAGCTGATGCCCGGGAGATCCCGGCAGCAATATCGACTAACTCTTTCCGCAGTCCCGGAAGCTTCGTTTGCTCCGAGCCCAGCCTTGAAGCCAATCCCGGCAAACTGGTGTCGATGCCATCAAAGAAATCCTTTTCGTGTCCACTCTTGTCTAGCTGCGACGGGATCACCGAATCCACCAGCTTGTAAAACGTAAACCGATCTCCCGGTTCGACCGTCCAGTTGGCTGCGCCCTGCGATTGCTGGTGTCGCAATCCTTCCATTGCGAATTGAATGTACGACATGCCCAGTTCCGGATCTTTCTGGCCGGTGTTGAATTTCACCGTCCAATCCGCATCAGGACAGGTGATTGCTCCCCACGGGCAAACGTTCCCGATGTACAGCTTCTTCGTCTGCCACGCCTCCAGCCCCGCCGCGATCTGCTCGGGAAACCTCTTCGGATCGGCCGCCGCGCGAAAAGCTTCGCGCGTCAGAATGCTCGATGCCTGGTGATTTCCGTGCCCATCGCGCGGCGTACCCGAAAACCGCGCCACCAGCACATCCGGACGGAAGGTGCGGATCACGCGCACCATATCGCCGAGCGCAATGTCATGCCCGCCCCATTTCTGAAACGTCTCCTCCGCAGTTTTCGAAAAACCGAAATCCGCGACGCGCGAAAAGCGCTCCTGGACGCCGTAGTACTCGTCTGCAGCCAGCAATTCGAGCGAACGCAACACGCCCAGCACATCCGACAGATTGCTGCCGACTTTGTTCTGCCCGCCCTCGCCGCGATTCAGCGTCATCAGCAGCGTATCCACGCCGTGCCCCCGTGCTTGCAGCGTCAACATTCCGCCATCTTCATCATCCGGATGAGCCACCACCTGCATCAATCGCGCCGTCGTCCCCAACCGCTTCAATTCGAGATCGAGGCCGGATTTGCCCTCATCCTGCGGAATGTCCGGCGGAACGCCTTCATACAAAAGTCCTGGAGGATCCTCAAGCACATCGAATCGCGGTACATTCGCCGACGCGGATGTGGTGCCCTCAGTTTGCGACGCGAGCAGTCCTGCTTCTGCCTGTATTGACGGAAGCGGACGGGCGTAGACGGGAGCCTGCGCGATTGCGGCGAACGCGAGTAGAACAACAAGCGCGACGGAAGCGCCCCAAAAAAGCTGGGAAGGATAAACTCTTGCTGAAAAGCCGCGGCCTCGGGACCGCGGCAGCTTGGCAGGTCGGAAATGGTTCACGCTACAAGGATGGGGCCTCACCCCAATTTGACGCAAATTTGTTTGCAAGGTTATCTGCCATCAATTGCCGGTTTCGTGTGAGCGGGCTACCTTCTCTCCTTGAACACCGCCTGGCAGTTACTGCCTGCCGTCAACACGTCATTAAACGCAGTCTCTTTTCGTAGATTCTTCAGCAGCGGATCGTCGAGCAACGCCGCATACGCGCAGTAATTCTGCTGCACCGCTGCCTTCAGCAAACGCAGCGCCGGTTCATTCTGGCCGCAACTCGCCATCAGCGCGCCTACGTGATACCACGCCTCCGGATCGGCCTCCATCATCACCGACGACTCCTCCTCGCGGACAATCTTTGCTAAATCAGCCGGTTTCTGCGGAGCCGTGCACGCCTCCATCAACGGTTTGTGATATGACGAGCCGCTGCTCATGTTTTTCGCCGCCGCATGCGCTTCCGCTACGCGGCCTTCTGCGAGGTATACATACGGAGTCACCCAGGCCGCGAACTCCGTTCCTGCATCGAGTTGGACGAAGTCCATTGCCTGATCCGTTTTCCCCATTTCGAGAAACGAAAATGCGCAAGTGCGGAAGCCAAAATTCCCAGGATCCAATTGCCGCGCAGCTTTGCATTCATCCGCCGATTCCGGCAGCATGCCCGCATAGCGCAGCACATAGCTGAGGGCAAAGTGCGCATCCGCGCTCTGCGGACGCCGTTTCACCAGTGCTATCGCCTCATCGTAGGCCCTCGCCAGATCGCCGCGCTCCACCCGATTCGTGATCAGATAGCTCGCCGCGAGCAGCCGATTCGGATCCAGAGCGATCGCTCTTTCGAACGCGGCATTCGACTTCTGGAACATCTCTTCGCCGCCACCGCCGAACGTCGAATCGAAATAATATCTCTGCCCCAGCGCTTCCCAAGCGGGCGCATAACTGGGATCGATCCCCACTGCCCACTCCAACATCTTGTAGGCTTCTTTGTTCGGTTTGGGATCATGTGGCACGGCCACGCTCCGCAGATAGAAGTCGTAGGCCTGCTGATTCTTCGGACGCGAAGCGGTTTCGATCGAGCCGCCTCCGCCGCCCAGCACGGGCAACAAACCGCTCTGGATCTGCGTTTTCAACTTGTCCTGTAGGCCAATCAAGTTGTCGGCCTTTTCCGTCACGCTGGTTTGCCACAGCAGCCGGTCCGTCGGGACAGCGATCGCCTCCAGCGTGACTGTAATCTGGTCCCCCTGTTTCAGAAAATGTCCCTGCAGCAGCCGCCCCACATGCAGCTCCTGCCCCACCTTTTTCGGATCGACATCCAGCCCTGTAAACCGTCGCGTCATCGATGAAGGCCGCACTTCCAGCGTCCGCGAATAGGTGAGCACGCTGGTCAATTCGTCGGCCAGCGCAAAACGCAGGTAATCTACATTCGCATCGTTATTCTCATTCTGCAGAGGAAGTACCGCGATCTCGTTTGCGGCCTCCGCATTCACCACCTCGCGATGCTTGTACCACCACGTTCCAACGGCGCTCACAATCGTGAACAGCAACGCCGCCATCCCCAGCAGCAGATAGAGCTGCCATCGCGACCCGCTTCGGCCGAAGGTGTGCGTCGCCACGCGCAACTTCGACGCGGTAATTGTTTTCACCCCGCCCGACTCGCTTTCCCGCTTTAGCAAGGCGAGGTCTGACTTGATTTCCGCTGCGCTCTGATAGCGATGGGTGCGGTCCTTTTCCATCGCCTTGCCGATGATCCCCTCCAGTTCCACCGGAATCTTCGGATTCAAAGTTCGCGGCGGCACTGGCTTCTGATGCAGCACGGCATCGAGCGTCATCAGCGAATTATTCCCGGCGAAGGGCTTTTTGCCAGTCGACATCTCATACAGCACCACACCCAGCGAGAAAAGATCGCTGCGCGCATCCACCGTCTCGCTGCGCGCCTGTTCCGGCGACATATAAACCGCCGTTCCGGGAATAACTCCGACAGCAGTGAGCGAGTTATCTGCGCCCGCGTCCTCTTCCGTGCCGACGCCATGCACCAGCTTGGCTAGGCCGAAATCCAGCACTTTCACTTGGCCGCCGGGTGTCAGGAAAATGTTTGCTGGCTTGATGTCGCGATGCACAATGTTTTTGGCATGCGAGGCCACCAGCGCGTCCGCCACCTGTACGCCCACATCAAGCACCTTTTCGACTTCCATTGGATGTCCCGCGATGTGCTGCTTCAGGCTCTCGCCCTCCAGCTTTTCCATCACAATGAACGGGTGCCCGTTGTTGTCTTCAATGCCATGAATCGTGCAGATATTGGGGTGATTGAGCTGCGACGCAGCCCGCGCCTCGCGCGTGAAGCGTTCGAGGGTCCTGGTATCGCCTACCAGGTTTTCAGGAAGGAACTTGAGGGCAACGTGCCGGCCTAACTTCAGATCTTCTGCCTCATATACAACACCCATACCCCCGCCCCCTAGCTTGCCGAGAACGCGGTAATGGGATACCTGCTGCCCAATCATGAGAGCGTGCGACCCTGCCCGGCGGTAATGTTAGTTTCCCGGCGAATTCCGGTCAACTGCTTTATCCTCAACGACCAAGCGCCCCGTGGGACGTTCGCAAACGCTCGCTTTGTCCACCGGGACGTACGCATGCTCACCAGCTAGGATGCGGCCAATTTCGCGCCGGGTTTACGGCTTTCCTGCAGGAAAGTGCTGCAAACCTGCGGTTTCAGCGGCCTTGTGCGGCTGGGTAGACGAAATCGCGCCGGACGAGAGCCCCGTCCCGCCTACCGCGCCGCTCTTGATATATTGCAGGACAGCCCGATTGCGAAATGTTCCACCTGTTCCTGCAGGCACAACGGCGGCACGCCGGACACACTCTTACCTCCACTCTCCGTCACCTTGGAGCAGCGGGATTGTTCTTCCTCGCCATCATCGACAGTGCTCCGCTCCCGACCTTCGGAGGGCCCGACATCGTGGTCGCAATCCTCTCAGCCAGCCATCACGAACTCTGGTATGAGTACGCGGCTACGGCGGTCGCTGGATCTGTCCTCGGCGCCTACATCACTTTTCGGCTCGCACGTCGCGCCGGATCGGCCTATTTGGATCAGAAATTCAAGAAAAGCAGACTCTCGAAATTTCTTCATCTCTTCCGCAAATGGGGGACCGGCACGCTCGCTGCCTCGACCGCGATCCCATTGCCAACCCCCACCAGCATGTTTTTCGCGGCCGCCGGCGCCTCGGATTATCCCAAGAGCAAGTTCCTGGTGGTTGTGACAGCTTGTCGCGCCTTCCGCTATTTCGGCATCGCGCTTCTCGCCGCTTATTATGGAAGGAACTTCCTCCGCGTCCTGCGCCATCCCATCCAGCACTGGGCCTGGATGCTCGGCTTCATTTTGCTAACGACTGCACTGATCGTGGGAGGAATTTTGATCAGTCGTCGGTTGTCACCGATACACGCTAAATAACGACTTACGCTCTATCGTCCAAACACAGGAACCGGACATCCAGGTATCCGTGTGGGAAACGTCAGGATCATATCTTTCTTCTGTTTGCCCCGTGCATCCACTAACTGCAACTGAAAGTCCTGGAGTCCCCTCGTATGGTCAAGCAAACCAACAGTCAGAATGTAGAAGTTACTGATCGCAATTTCGATCTCGGTGACGGAGGCGCGCACGTTCTGGTGGGTCCGCTCGTCATACTCATAGCTCACACCGAATGACTGGCCGACCCTGTTCCCACCCGGATACAACGTATATCCCACGCCTCCCGAATCCTTCACCAAATCGAATAACTCTTTCGCGCCAGGATTTGGTGGTCCGGAGCTTTCTATCATTCCCCCCGCTGTAATGCCATTGTCTGCACGACGGGAGTCGTCTAGCACGAACGAGAAGAGGCGTATTCCATGGGAGGCTAGTTCGTCGGCTACGCGCGCCGTCATCGAAAGATTGTTATCATTCCGCCCGTCGGTCACCACGAAAATAGAGTCCCCCGGCCGCGCCGGCTCCATTGCCTCAGCTGTCTCCAGAATCGTGCGATGAATCGCCGACTTGCCCTTGAGTTCAGAAGCCCGGAGTGATTCTGCCCCGTTGAGCCACTCTGCCATGACTTCTCGTCCGCCACTGCTCGGAAATCTCCTCCCTACTATGTCCGAGAAGGTCTCCAGCGAGATCTCCGCCTGGGGTGGCGCAGTCGCAAGAAACTCTGAGGCCGCCGCCCGCGCAATTTTCCACTTGTCGATCCCCTGCGCCCCCAATCCGCCCATGGTCGAACCCGTGTCCAGCAGCACGTAAGTCCGCGTGCTGGGATCGTTCCGCAAACTCGCCGAAAGCACGTTAGCTGCTTTTCCATGCGAGGAAGCCCTGAAGCTCGATGCCGATAAGCCCGGAATCGGCAGTCCGCGGGCGCTTAGTATGTTGACAACTAATGCCTGCGGGCCACAGGACTGTCCATATCCCGGCAGTCCCCAAGCCGCAAACAGCACCCCCAACAACGTAAGGAACGCTCGTATCATCCTCAGTCCATCCAGAACCCCGCCGATGCTCCCACCCACTCCATATTCTTGTTGTGATCCACGCCCATTTGCAGGCCGCGCCCCGAGCGGATAATCGTCAGCACCGGCATCAGTTTCTCCAGCCAGACGTACATCACCCTCACCTCGGCCTTCGTCATGCCGTGAGGCGTTTCGATCACCGGCTCAAACTGCATTCGCTCCTGCAAAATGTAGTAAGGATGCTTCTCCGCTGGAATCGCGGCGATGTCCTCTTTCTTCGGCGCGATCACTACGCCCAGCCCGGCGAACGAATACAGCGGCTTCAGTGCATAATTCTCCAGATCGGCGGGGATCTGCTTCAACTGATCAAGGAACCAGGTCTCCGGCACTGATTCGTGCTTTAAATACGGAATCGAAAACTTGCTGATGCGGAAATACCAGTTCGGATGTCCCGCCCACTCCACATCGAGTTCATCGCGCCAGTCAAATGCGAGCCGCACATTTTTGCGCTGCAGCTCATCAACGATGGCGCGATTGTAGATGCGTTCGATCGGCACCCGCTTCCCATAGCGCTCATAGAACAGCCGCGAACCTTCCTTTTTGATCTCGACAATATCAATGGTCCTGATCCCCAGCATTTTCTCCGTCAGGAGAAAATCCGGCAGCGTTTTCTGCTTCTGCGGATGAATTTCCATCAGAACCACATTTTCCGGATCATGCTCCCCCACAATCGCTCGCCGCAATAAGTCACCGTAAGAATCTTCCTCCAAGCCACTCAGAAAATACTTGAGATGGGCGGACTCCGAATTTAGGCCGTAAGCCGCGATGTAAGTCCTCGCCAGCGCCGGCTGATATGCATAAAGAGAAGGGAAGGCCTGCAACTCAACCAACCTCGGACGCAACTCTCCAGACGAATCACGCACCAATCCGAAATCCACCTGCACAAACATCGGATGCGGCGCCTCGTTCGGCACTGTAAACTCCGCCGGTACTGCCTCGTCCGACTTGGCGCGATACTCTGGATTGTGAACAAGCTGTCGGATCAACTCCTCGCCATCTCGTGCCATTCGATCGATGAGTTCTTTTGGAAAGAAAATCGGAGTTTCCGAGAGCCGAAACCGCACATGGGTCCCGCAGACCTCATCCATCCGGCGCAAGAATGCCTGATACTTTTTGGACGAGAACCGCTCGTTGAACTGCCTGCGAAGGGAAGGAATCATCAGTAGCGTTGGCGTTCCGTCGGCTGTCGCGAAGGGCGTTTCGCCCTCGCCTCTTGCAAAACCCAGCGATCATTCTACGCGTGCCATTGTCATCCTGAACGAAGAAAAGCGCTCATGAGTGAGCGCATTGGGAAGCCGCAGGATCCACATTTGCCAAAATCGAGGTCGGCTCTAGGGGTTGGTCTTCAATTAACCAAATTACCCGATTACAAGATTACAAAATCGCTCACGCTTCCACCAAAAACTTTCCCTCACGCATGATCTGCTCATCATCCACCCAGATATTGAACTTTCGTCCGACCACATCAATATGCGTTGTGGAATCCCACTGCGCGCCGGTATGTGCTCCGTACGGATTTCCAAAGGCAATGTGCACGCCAGGATATTTCTCGTCCTGCAGAATCTGCCCAATCACATTCTTCAGATCGATATTCGTTCCGATGGCGAACTCGCCGACCCGGTCGCTGTTTTCGTCGGTATGCGTATATTTCCAGAAATCGTCTTCCAATTCGCGATTGTCCGAATGCGCCTCGGTCAGCCGGTTGCCCTTCATACGCACGATCAGCGGATTCGCATTCAAATCCCCGAACTTTGCGCACAGATAATCACCGACCACTCCATCAATCACGAACGTTCCATTTACTTCGCCCGGCGTGGTGAAAATCTCGCCGCCCGGAAGGTTTCCCCATTTTTCCGGGGAGATAATTCCACTCGTCTTCAACCACTTGTAGTTCGGGTTCAAATCCGCCGTCAGATCCGTTCCCGCCGCAGTGGTTGCTCGAATTCTCGCTGCCTTGCGCGCCATCTCGACCACTTTCTGCGACAAGCGGTCGACCCGCGCGAAATCCGCCCGCATCCCTTCCAACATGATTTGCCGGTTGATGTTGACCATGTGTGCGTGGCGAATTTTGCGTCGATTCACCACATCGGTCATCTGAATCCGCGACCGCAACTCATTCTGCTGCGCCTGCACCGCAAAAATCGATACCTGGCACTTCTCCAAATCATCCAGAATTTCCCGCGGCAGATCGATCAGAGGACGCTTGGCTAGATCCTCCAGCACCCACGCGTGATACGGCGAACCAGCTTTTTCCACTTCGTGCACAATCGAGGCCGCGATTTCTATCGTGGCCTGATCGGTAATCACGCACACCCGTTCGCTCGGCTGAATGCGCAGGCACACATTCACCGCGTTATAAGCTCCCGGAGCGTACTCAGGATCGAACGAAAGGTGATTCAGATTCATGTGAGGGGTGCCCCACTTCTGGCCAGTTTTGCCAGAGGTGGGGAGTTTGACTGAATCGGCGGAATTTCCCATTACCCTACTTTCTCGAGCGAAGCAGGCTCCTCGACCAAGCCGGCTTCCGTCTCCTGAATGATGTAATCGACGACCTTCTTCAGATCTCCCGTCTCCTGGAACACGCGAAGCTGCCGGTCGGCTCCGCTGCCCTTTTCCACAATCCTGCGGATGTAATTCAACTCTTCGCGCGAGCCCAGTTCATCCACCACGTCATCGACAAAATCCAAATACTCATTCACCAGATCGCGCGCCGGCACTTCCTTCTGCTTGCCAAAATCGATCAATTTGCCATCGAGCCCATACCGCGCCGCGCGCCACTTGTTTTCCATGATCAGGGCTCGCCGATACAGGCGGAATCCCTGATTGGCTGTATAGAGCTTGTACAGTTTTGCTACCGTTGCCTGGATCAGCGCTGCCAGCGCAATCGTTTCATCCGCCCGCATGGGAATGTCGCACACGCGGAATTCAATCGTGTTGAAGAAGGGATGCGGCCGTATGTCCCACCAGATCTTCTTCGCGTTATCGATGCAGTTGGTCTTGATCAGCAGCTTGATGAAATTTTCGTACTCGCCCCAGCTGGGGAAATAATCCGGAATATTGGTTCGCGGAAACTTGTCGAACACTTTGCAGCGATACGACTTCAGCCCGGTGTTCATTCCCAGCCAGAACGGAGAATTCGTGGAGAGCGCCAGAATATGCGGCAGGAAGTATCGCGCATGATTCATCATGTGGATCGCCGTCTCGCGATCTTCAATCCCGATATGCACGTGCAATCCAAAAATCAGGTTCGCGCGTGCCACCAACTGCATGTCTTCGACAATGTCTTTGTAGCGCTCGTCGGGATGAATTTCCTGCGTCCGCCAGTCGGAAAACGGATGCGTCGCCACCGACGCCACCCTCAGCCCGTTCTCCCGCGCCAGTTGAATGATGTGCCGGCGCAGCTCTTTCACTTCGGCCTTAGCCTCTTTAATGTTGCTGCAGATTCCCGTTCCAACTTCGACCACCGATTGATGCAGTTCAGCTTTCACCCGCTCCTGTAGAACCTTCTTGCCCTTCTCCAGAAGCTCAATTTGAATATGCGACCGCAGATCCCGCGTCTCCGGATCGATGGTCTGATATTCCTCTTCAATTCCGATGGTGAATGTCGGCATCATAAAAAATGAGTGGGTACCCATCCTTCGCGTACTTTGCGAAGGATGGGAAAACATTCTTGTAAGTATATCAACGACAGGGAATAAGACGCGCCGCGCAATTTGCTGCAGCGGGTCGCTATGCCTTGGCTTTCTTCTTGGATGTCGCTTTGGACGCGTGGACCGCACCTCGTTCTCCGCCGCCCAAGTACTCCGCCCAATGCATCTCTTTCACCGGATTCGCCCCGCTCTGCGCCATCTTCACGGCCATCTCGGCCACGGCATTCACGATCCAGTCAAAGTTCTCCTGGCCCACCGAAGTGATCTCCGCATCCGGGGCCGGATTCAGAAAATCAATCGCATACGGCACTCCGCCCTCCACGGCAAACTCCACCGTATTCAAGTCATATCCAAGTGCGTGGCACAACGTCAGCGCGTCTTTTTCGATTCTGACCCTTAAAGCCTCCGTAGACGGTGGCGGATTTCCTTTTACATACCGTTCATGATGCGGCGCCTTGGGATCGTATTTCATGATGTGCACTTTTTCCCGCCCCACCACGTAGCAGCGGTAATATTCGTCGAACTCTACGCCGTGCTGTAGCGTCATGCACAAATCGCCCGTCTGGTTGTAGGCGTGAAAGAATTCCTCGGGCGAATGCACTTTATAAACGTGCTTCCATCCCCCGCCGGAGTACGGCTTCAGAAAAGCAGGGAAGCCGACGTAGTGAAAAATCTCGTCCCAGTTCAGCGGATACATCAGATTGCGCATGGACTTTTCCGTCGTGTCCGGCGGATGCTTCTGGTGCGGCAGAATTACCGTCGGCGGAATTGCCACGCCCAGCTTATGCGCCAGCGCGTAATTGAAAAACTTGTCGTCCGCTGTCCACCAGAACGGGTTGTTCACCACAATCGTCCCATGCAGTGCCGCGTTCTTCAGCCACGCGCGATAAAACGGGATATCCTGTGAAATCCGGTCAATGACCACGGCATATTTCTTTGGCTCATCCATCCGGACGCCGCCAATCTTCACAAACTCCGCCTCAACGCCGCTGACTTTCATCGCGTTGATCTTCTCCACCACCGCCGGCGGAAACGTGTTTTCCATCCCAAACAGCAACCCAATCTTCTTCACAAAAATTCTCCTAAATTGTCATCCTGAGCGAGGATTGTGGATCGCGCAACGCGCGATCCACAACCGCAGTCGAAGGATCCCTACCCCAAACACCATCTCACCGCCCCATCCCATGCCAATACGAAAAGATCTCTGCTCCGAATCCACTTAGAATTTCCTTCGCCTTCGGTCCAGGATCTCCATAGACTTGAAATCCGGTGACGTTTGCCGTCACCATCATTTTCGGCACGCCGATTTGCACCGCCGGGCCCCCAAAGTGGGCCAATAGCGCGTCGGCATCCGCGTAGGTTTCAAGCAACTGGCACCGCTGCCCATCGCTGCTCAGGTACCACTCGTAGCCAAGGGTGCCCGCTTCCTTGCGCGTGGCATCGACCATTTCTCGCGCAACTGTCTTGAACTCTTCCAACTTTCCGTCGCGAATCGCCAGGCTTACGCTCAGGTAAACTCGTTTGCTCATTGCCTCCACTCCATGCTCAAAAGTACTTTCCCGCCATCCGCAGCCACAGCGGCCAGTCGTGTTTCGAGTTGTCATTCCAAATGTCCAGCCAGTGCGGAATCGCCTTCTCATTCAGCATCGCCGAAAGTTTTACGTTTGCATCCAGGCACATGTCCCAATCGGCCGAGCCCAGCACAATCTTCATCTGTCGGTAGCGGCTTAAATACCAGTCATCGCTCAGTCGCGGAATATAGTCCGGCGGATTATTGAAGTAGCAATCATTGTCGTAATACCCATCCAGAAACTGGTGGATGTCAAAGGCGCCGCTCATGCTTATGCAATGCGTCACTACATCAGGATGCCGCAACGCGAAATTCACCGCGTGATAGCCGCCGAAGCTGCATCCCGTCACCGCCAGTTGCCACGCCTGATTCATCCAACGGATAAACGGCACAAATTCATTCAGGATGTACCGCTCATACTGCATATGCCGCATCACTCGCCAGCGTGGATGCGCGCCCTTGTTGTACCAGCTCTCTGTATCAATGCCATCCGGGCAAAACACCTGCAGCTCACCGCGCTCGATCTTTTGCGCCAGCACGCCGATCATGCCGCGGTCTTCGTATTCGAAGAATTTTCCCATCGAGGTAGGGAAGACGAGCAACGGCGTGCCCGCATGCCCAAACACCAGCGCCTCCATCTCTCGGTGCAGTTCCTGGCTATAGCCTTTGTGATATTCGCGATTCATCGTGTTTCGATTGTCATTTTGAGCAAGCGTCTCTTGCGCAGCGAAGAATCTGGGCGAACCGCGCGATGCGTCGCGCAGCTTTTATTGGCAAAGGCCGCGACGCAAATGCGCGCGATTGGCTCGCTTCCCTATTAGCCCTGGTTCCCGCAGCCGAAGTATCTTACAGGATCACTGCATAGCCGCAAAGCCGCATCCCGCGATTCGCCAGCAGAACGATCTCACAATTCCCGAAGAATTCTGAAAGCTCGGAAATGGTATGGTGATTCCGGTTTGCGGGAGGCTTGTATGCTGAATAATCTCCGCTTGATTTTGATTGTTGCAATCTTCTGTGCATCCCTCGCATTCGCTCAAACGGTCCGCCAACCCAAGGTCATTGCCCTCGAAAACCACCCCAATGGGATTCAGCCCATTCTCACCGGTCCGCCCGAAACGGTGACCATGAGATCCGGCTACGTCGTCCTCGATCCGGGCAAATCTGTAGGCAGGCACAGCACTGAAAATCACGAAGAAATCCTGATCGTGCTCGAGGGTCAGGGAGAGATGCTGTTCCGCGACGGTTCGAAACTCGATCTCAAGGCGAATTCCGCCCTCTATTGTCCGCCCCATACCGAACACGATGTGAAGAATACGGGCGGCGCTATTCTCCGCTATGTCTATGTCGTCGCCAAAGCGGAATGACGTGCGCCAGCCGGCAGCCTGTCAGGGCTTCTGGCCGCGAACCTCACGTCACAAGACGCCGGGGGTGTCGAATGATTTAAAGTAATATCGCGACCCGATATATGTTTAAATCTCTGGCCCAGCTCGTTCAGCGTTCCGCCGTAGTCGTCCTTTTGCTTCTCACGGTGGCTGCCATCGCCGGTTTTGCAGCCGTCGGACACTTGGTTACCCGCTACAATCTCAACCAGCAGTCCCGAGGGCGCAAGCTTTATGCCCAGGGGGAAGCCGAGGTGGAAGCGGGAGATTATGACCACGCCATCGAGGCATTCCGTGCTGCACTGATCAGCGATCACGCCAATCCCCAGTATCAGCTCAGCTTGGCGCGCGCCCTTCGCGATACCGGTCGCCTCGATGAGGCTGAAACTTATCTTCAATCCCTCTGGGAGCGAGATCCCGAAAGCGGAACCATCAATCTCGCGCTCGCTCGCGTTGCTGCCCGTCGAGGCAATCTCGAAGCAGCTACCCGTTATTATCACAATGCTATGTACGGCGAGTGGACCGGTGAGGCCGATAACAGCCGCCGCAAGGCTCGCTTCGAGTTCATCGAATTCCTTCTGCAGCGAAATGTCTTGACCCAGGCCCGTTCCGAACTCGTGGCCTTGGCAGCCATCCTGCCGCCCGGCGATCCAGATCTGCATCTGCGCACGGCACAGTTATTCGCCGTCGCGCAGGATTATTCCGAAGCGCTCTCGGAATATGAGAGAGTTCTTCGTCTCGATCGCGGAAACGCCGCCGCTCTCGCCGGTGCGGGCCAGGTCTCTTATCTGGCGGGTCACTACCGCACTGCTGAGCGCTATCTCCAAGCCGCTGTCAATGTTAATCCCAACGATTCCAATTCGCGCTCGTTATTGGCTACGGCCACGACCATCCTGCAGATCGATCCCTTTGTTCGGCGCATTTCCGATGCGGAACGCAACCGCCGCATTGCTCAGGATTTCGCCGAAGCTGGTGCGCGCCTTACCGCCTGTGCCCAACAGAAGGGGATTAACCTTAGTGTTGCCAATGTGAGCTTGCCATCGGCCGGGCTTTCGCCCCTCGCACTGCTCAACTCCCGCTGGCTCCAGATGCAACACCAGTTGCCTCATCTACGCTCTCCCGACGAAACCGATCTGCCGGACGCCATCATGGATCTTGTCTTCCAAATCGAGCAGGAGACCACCAATGTGTGCGGCGCGCCCCAGGGAGTTAACGAGGCGCTTCTGCTGATCTCTCGCAATCGTGAGGACGCCGACCAATGACGGAGAATATCCCAGTCGGAACGTCCAGCCCTGCCGCACCGATCCAGAAAAGCCCGATTGATTTGGAGCGCTCATCTTTGGACAAATCGCCCACCGGCAGCGATTCCGTGCCGGCGCAGATGCTTTCGCGCTTCCGCGCACCTCGGCGCCTCTTCGAAGCCTTCGAAGATGTCTTCGACGAGGAGCGCTATTTCCTGATCCTCTCCGTATTCATCGGAATATTTTCCGGGCTCGCCGTTGTTTGTTTCCGTCTGGCCATTGACTGGATCCATCTGGCCCTGCTCGGCCCGCTTCCGCAGCCGCACAGCCTGAGGATTATCTTCGTTCCTGCGATTGCCGGTCTCGTGATCGCCGTGCTCGTACTCCATCTGTTTCCGGCCATTCGCGGTAGCGGCGTGAACCAGACCAAAGCCGCGCTCTACATCTTCAACGGATATATTCCGTTCCGCACGGCCGTCGGAAAGTTCCTCTGCTGCGCCCTCGCTATCGGCTCGGGATACTCTCTCGGTCCCGAAGATCCCTCCCTGCAGATCGGCGCCAGCCTGGCCTCAGCCCTTGGACGCCAGCTTCAACTTTCTCGCGAAAAGCTCCGCCTTATGGCGCCAGTCGGTGCAGCCGCCGGACTCGCTGCTGCCTTCAATGCTCCTATCTCCGCCGTTCTGTTCGTCATCGAAGAAGTCATCGGCCGCTGGAGCGCGGGCATTCTCGGCTCCGTCGTTCTCTCCGCGGTTGCCAGCGTGGTCGTGGAGCGCTGGTTCCTTGGTTCGGAGCCGCTGTTCCGGATCCCGGTCACTACCTTCAAGCGTCCGGCCGAGTTGCTTGCGTACGCCGTTCTCGGCATCGCCGGAGGAGTGGCCGCCGTACTTTTCGCCAAAGGCATCGGCTTCCTTCGTCCTATCCTCAAATCTCGTCCACGCTGGACTCAATACCTCCAACCCGGTATCGCCGGACTGCTGATCGGCCTCATCGGATACTTCGGCTTCCCTCAGGTCATGGGCGCTGGCTATGACTTCATGGATCAGGCCATGCACGGCCAGTATCTTTGGCAAACCTTAGGACTACTGGCTTTGCTGAAGATTGTCGCCACGACGGTTTCTTTTGTCAGCGGAACTCCCGGCGGGATGTTCGCCCCTGCTCTGTTCGTTGGAGCCATGCTCGGCGGAGCAGTGGGCGGCGTGGAACACATCCTCTTTCCCCATCTGACTGGCTCTGTGGGTACCTATGCTCTCGTCGGCACGGGAGTCCTCTTTGCCGGATTTCTCCGCGCGCCCATGACTTCAGTTTTCATGGTTCTGGAAACCAGCGGCAACTACGAAATCATCGTTCCCGTCATCGTGGCCAACACCTTCGCCTATCTTGTTTCCCGCAGCCTGCAGCCCACTCCTATTTTTGATCTGCTCACCCGCCAGGACGGTCTTGAGCTTCCATCTCTCGAAGAGGAACGCGAAGAAGCGATTTTGCGCGTGGAAGACGCCATGCTCCCGCCGCCTGCCATCATTCTGAGCGCCGCCGATTACGTTGACTCGGCCGCTCGCCGCATCGAAGACTCTCTGCAGGCCGTTTTTCCCGTGCGCCTCCAACCTAGCGGATGGGGCGCCATTCAGCGCGATATGGTTCTGCGCCTCTTTAAGGAGGGCAAAGGCGAACACACTCTCGGTTCTCTCATTTCCGCGCAGCCGCTGCCTTCACTCTTTCCCGATCTTCCCCTCGATAATGCCCTGCGCTTCGTCCAAAGCTATCCCATCATTCCGGTGGTGAACCGGGCGAACCCGCAAAAATTGGAAGGGATTATTTCCAGTCAATCCGTTTTCGCAAAATACCGCGTAGAGCCTCATTAGAAGCTGGACGACTAGCGAGGCGATTCTCGCAGTCCCAGCCACTCCAGCGCCGCTTTCCGGTCATGAAAGACAGAAACGGCCTCTCGATTCTTCTCTCTTTGCGCGTGTTGTTGGACGATGCGTGCGACGCTTAGAATTTGCAAACTGCTGGCCAGGAAGGCCCGCTTCGACTGCGGAGAGAAGAACTTCCGGCTGCCTATAGCCTTGGCTTCTTCAGGCGAAAGATTTAGCTCGGTTACTGCCGTCCCGTCCACCAGTTGATCAAGTTCGGGATAGAAATCCGGATCCTTGACCAGCCGATCCTGGTGCGCCATCATCTCCGCATACGTCACGCGGCCCCAACCCGAACTCACAACAATCCCGCGCTCTAAGTCGATCAGATACCGGCAAGGCATGGCTTTCTAATCCTCTGGTGATGCGTTACGGGGCTCTCGCAAAAGTCTGGCGAGCAGTTTCTTGCAGCACACAATTTTATCGCCGCAGAAACTTCGGCGCAGATAACGGAAGTGATACCGGGCAGGTTACTGCCGGGGGATCGCAAATAATTGCGCAGAGCGTACAATTCCACGCTTCTTTACTCGGCACTGTGCCGCGCACGCCTCCGGCAGAACCTATTTCTTGTACAGATAAATCGCCAGTGCCACCAGCGCAACCGTGATGATCCACAGGATGATGTTTTTGCTACTGCTTTTTTCTTCCGCCATAAGAGGAACTACACGATACCAGAAATCGCAATTCGAGTGGGAAGAACCTTAGTTCGGGTAGAGTCATCCTGTGCAGGCGGCTTTTGCCGCTTACGGCTTCGCCGCATTCTCCGTTCCCACCCGCTTGTAATTCGTGAACTTCACAATCTCCCGCACATGAATCGGGCCCCGCAGGAAATTCAGCGTGTCGTCCACTTTCACGTAAGCCGGAAACCAGTATTCACCCACCGGTTGCCGATAGGTCACGAAGGTCGGCCGCAAGTCCTGCGCTTGCTTTTTTTTCACGTGAACCATTTCCGGCACGCTTTTGCCGCACAGCTTCACGATCTCCAGATCGTGATTGTCCACCCAGATCCGTCCCTGAAAATACCGCTCGTTCTTTTCCTCTTTCTTCGGTTCGACGTGAAACACATACGTGTCCAGGTCGTCTACGTGCTGGAGTCCGGCATAGCTGACGTTATACTTCGGCAGATCCTCGCTGGTCAGAATCAGGGGCATAAACACGCGAATGTCATCCATATCTTCTGCCGATAACTGAATCCCGCGCAACGTCGATTGCTCGGCATACGTCACGCTCTCCAGCCGTTTTCCCTTTGCATCATAGGAAATCGTTTCCACCTCGTGATACTGCCCATCCACGGCATTTCCGCTCAGAGTCTGCACCAGCAGATCCTGCGTGTAGGTATATTGCGCGCGCGCTTCTTTCACCTTGGTCTCGTTTGCCGTAAATTTCTGGATGATCTCCGGCACAGTCGTGCTCTTCGGTGGATTCGAATCCAGTGCTCCATTGCCCTCTGAGCAATCCGTTTGGCCCATCGCCGCCGGCAGCGCTGCGCCCAATAGCAACACAGCCATTACTCCGGAAAAATACAACCTGATCCGATGCATGTAATCACTCCGGCCTTCGTGACAAAATTCGGCACCACTATACCGCATGAAAGCTCACTATTACTTTCGTTCTGCAATCGCGCCGCGGTATGAAATTCCAATTCCCCAAAATGTGCAAAGCCTTGCGCGCGGCTTCATGAATCTCCTGTAAGCGTCGAAAAACAAAGCCTTTCGTGCTGGCACGACGGTTGCACCTATCAGTCTGAAACTGAGGTAACTATGAAAAGCAAATTCCTGCTTTTAGTCATTCCGATTTTGCTGTTGCTGTGCTCCAGCGCCTTCTCGCAAAGTGTCGGTGGCTCGATCAGCAGCACGCCCGTCGAGATTCAGATACCCGAGCACGTCCAGCACGCCAGCCCGCACGACATGGCGACTGAGCAACCTCTGGTCGGCCAGGGGCCGAACTCCATTACGTATGCTCACGGCGACCGGCCGCTCTGGGAGTTTCCTGAACCCAATGAGACTGCTCCGCTCGGCGACATCGCCCGCGCCTATCGCCAGCAAAAATTGGCCGCAAAAAGAGACGCTAAAGACGCCAAACCCACACTGGTCTTCGAAAAAGAGGGGTCCTAGTCTTCACAATCTCGTCCAGGGCGGACTGATCCTGTCCGCCCGCTTGTAAGCCCGTCTCGGTCAGGAGAAATGGGTAGGTATCCCCACTTCCGGCACGCATCGCCAGAAGTGGGGATTTCGTTTCGACGGGAATTTTCCGCGGCAATCTGCTTGCCCGCTCAGATCATCCACCGCTGCCTTTTCTAGGGAACTCGGAGCCGTTTTTCAGCGAGAGAGGTGCAGATACCACGCAATCGCGATGGCGCCGACGCGGATCGCGATGAGCAGAAATGCCATCACCACGGCAATGCGGAAGAGAGCACGCTCGAATCGGTTCAAGTGAAAGTTCGAAACAGGCATAAACACGGTCCTGGAATCCATTCTCATTCTCCACGACTCGCTGCTTTTCGGCAGTGAGCCTGATCACGCGCCGGAATGCCGCCTTGCCGCCGATCTCCGGGAAAACACAAATTGTCATTCCCTGCGTCAGCGAACGCGAGTCGAAGAATCCCTATGCGATTCCCCTATTCTGTCATTCGGGGGTCGGTGAATTTGGAAAATCACCCTATCTCCGCTCAATTTCCCCAAGACGGCGCATACAGGTAGACTGCTTCTGTCATCAAACGAAATTCATGGCGACCGAACCCAATTCGCGCCTGCCGGTCGTTCCTTCCGCTGAGCGATCGCAATCGGAGCAGCTCAATAACTGGCTGCGCGAGCTCGTTTCTCGCAATGGCAGCGATCTGTTGCTCGTTCCCCAGGCTCCAGCGGCAGTTCGTGTGGAAGGCAGTTTGATCACGATTGGCGATGCGCCTCTGAGCGGAAATGAGATTGAGGCCGCCGTTTTGCCGGTGCTTGCGCCTCATGCCCGCAGAGATTACGAGAGGGATCACATTGGAGACTCTTCTTACCGCGTCGAGGGTCTCGGTCGTTTCCGGATTAATCTGCATCGCGAGCGTGGCCGTGCGGCCGCAACCGTGCGGGCCTTGCCTTCGAAAGTCCCTGCCTTATCCGATCTTCATCTGCCGCCAGGAGTGGGCGCGCTGGCGAAGCTGCAACGAGGTCTCGTGATCGTCGGCGGCGCAACCGGTTCGGGAAAAACCACAACCCTCGCGGGGCTGGTCAATGAGATTAACCTCAATACCGCCCGCCACATCGTCACCATTGAGGATCCCATCGAGTACGAACACACCCACGACAAAAGCGTCGTCGAGCAAGTCGAGGTCGGTATTGATGCCCCCGATTTTCCTACCGCGTTACGCGCCGCCATGCGCCAGGCTCCGGATGTGATCGTCGTCGGCGAAATGCGCGATCCTGAAACCGCCCGCATCGCTTTGTCGGCCGCCGAAACCGGCCATCTCGTGTTCACCACTCTTCACACGACCGATGCCGCTTCCACCGTTTCTCGCATCGCCGATTCCTTCCCGCAGGAACGCCAGCATTCCATTCGCGCCGAGATGGCCATGGCTCTCGCCGCCATGCTCACCCAATCGCTGATCCCGCGCAAAAACGGTGGACGCGTCCCAGCTGCCGAGTTGCTTATCGTCGGATACGGCGCGCGCCAGCACATTCGCAAAAACGCGCTTCAGCATTTGCATCAGGAAATTACGATCACGCGCAAACAGGGATCATTCACCCTCGAAGAATCTCTCGCGAGTCTCGTCTTCCAGCAACAGTTGAGCCGCGAGGAAGCCATGACTCGCGCTGTCCACGCCGAAGACCTCGACACGCTCCTAAAAGCCAAAGGTTTTTAGCGGATCTTGTCATTCCGACTCACCTGGGATGCCCCACTTCTCGCCCTTGCGAGAAGGTATGCGCGAGAACGTATCGAGGAACCTGCTTTTATGGGCAGAGCGACAAAACTTAATACGCCGTCAAATTTACCTCATCCAGCCATACGTTATAAGGCTGCGGCGGCTCCGCCAGATCCATCTGGAACGCCGTATCGATCTCTTCCAGCGTCCAGTCCATCTGGTTGTTGTAATACGTGTCGACGCTGTAAGTCTGATTTCCTACTTGCAGGCTCACATAGTGCACCTGATTTCCGACCCGCTCAATCGTCCACACCAGATGCACCCACGTATTCGCCGGAAATGGATTGCAAGGCACGTCAGTCTCGCGCCACAGGCCATTTTCGTCATCCCAGATGTCCCACATAGGCGGCGTCTCGCCTTTGAAATTGCATTCCGAGCCCCACACCCACCGATACCCGCCAAACGTCTGGTTCGTATCGAATTCCAGCGCCTGCGGCGCGTCCGGATTGTCAATGTAAAAGTACAGGTCGTAGCTGAAGTGACTCACATTGTTCCCGCCGGCGATCGCATTGAAATACAGTTCATTCGAGTAGCCGTTCGGTCCGCTCATGCTGAATTGCGCCGATTGCCCATCCATCGACGGCGACGATACGTTCTGTGTCATCGAAGAGGTCGGAGGATCAGGATTCCCGGATGCACAAACTTGTCCCGCTCGTCCCGATCCCGGAGGAAAGTCCGCGGCGCACGATTGCCAGCCCGGCAGACTTTGAATATTGCTGATCGTATTTTGTGCTGCCTGCGAGGTCACAGTCACATTTAAGATCGTCGCCGAAATGTAGCCCTGATTATCCTCCGCCATCACTTCCACCGTGTGCTGTCCCGGCGCAACAAAAATTTGCGTGTTGATCGAATTGGTAAATGTGAAATACATGGCCAGGCCATCGATGTATACCCGCATAAAGAAAATCGGATCCGTCGGTGTCGCGTTCGCCACCACGTTCATCGGCGATGTCACGCTCGAGTTGGTTAGCGGACTCGACACCGTCAGCGGAAAATCATCCGAGCCGTTGGGATCGGGCGGCGTACACGTGGAAGTCGGAGGATCGCACGCCGGTGGCGCGGGCAGGGAACTCGTGCTCGGAGACCAGGTAATCGGTACGGGCGGTGTTGATGGATAACTGGGCTGCGTTGGCGGCGGATTTGTCGGCGTCATCTTTGAGCTGGAACCACATCCGCCCATCACCAGGCCGAGGCTCGCCAGGACACAGATTGCATAGACTCGCGCAGGGGCGGCGCAAAAGACCGGGCGCATCCACCAACCTCCTCAAACCGCTTCGCCCCACGCAGAAACCCGGATCGGAGCGGCGAACCGTTGCAACTCACGGAGGCTCTCAAAATATGCGTTTGTTCCCTTTTTAGGGCAATCAGGAAGGCACAGTAACCACAAGCGGGATCGCCCCTATGAGTCCGACGCGCTAAATGAAAAGGGTTGCCCCGAAGTTATGTCAGCTGAGGATTTAAAGACCTTTGAGATGCCGCAGACACGCCTTTCCCGCACGCGACTCTGTGGCCTCTATGGTTAACGAGGGCAACCCCTAAAATTTTAGGACAGCCGAGGTCACGTCCAATACGTCCGGTCCAAACTCCTGTATTGAATGGCTTCCGCAATGTGCTTCGGTTCGAGTTGGCCTGAATCTTCCAGATCAGCGATGGTTCTTGCCACTTTCAGAATCCGATCATGTGCCCGCGCGCTTAGCCCCTGCTGCGTCATCGCTCGCTCCAGCAAGCGCTCGCAATCCGTCGACAGTTCGCAAAACGACCGGATATGCCGCGAGTGCATCTGAGCATTGCAGTAGATCTTCTCCTTCGAGCCCGCAAAACGCTCGAGTTGTTTCTGCCGCGTGCGCATCACCCGCTCGCGAATCTTCCCCGATCCCTCCGGTTCTACTCCCGAACGCATCTCTTTGTAATTCACCGCCGGCACATCGATGTGAATATCGA
Source organism: Verrucomicrobiia bacterium (assembly GCA_035523795.1). Taxonomy (GTDB): domain Bacteria; phylum Acidobacteriota; class Terriglobia; order Terriglobales; family Acidobacteriaceae; genus Sulfotelmatobacter. Next base: position 76,300 of record DATKQB010000096.1, read on the forward strand.
TGCGGTCCATCAGAGGCCCGGAAATTTTCGAAATATATCGCTGGATCATCGGCGTTGTGCACTGGCATTCGCGTGTGCGGTCGTTATGAAATCCGCACGGGCACGGATTCATCGCCGCCGCCAACATGAATCGCGCCGGAAACGTCAGCGACATCGATGCCCGCGCGATTGAAACCGTCCCATCCTCGAGCGGCTGTCGTAGCACTTCCAGCACGTTCCGTGGGAATTCCGGCAACTCATCCAGAAACAGCAGTCCATTGTGCGCCAGCGAAACTTCGCCCGGCCGCGGAATCGCCCCCCCGCCGATCAGCCCCGCATCCGAAATCGTGTGATGCGGCGAGCGATACGGACGCGTCCCCACTAATCCCTTTCCTGACTCCAGCACGCCCGCCACGCTGTGAATCTTCGTTGTCTCCAGCGCTTCTTCGAACGTCAGCGGCGGCAGGATCGTTGGCATGCGCTTGGCCAGCATCGTTTTTCCTGACCCGGGCGGCCCAATCATCAGAATGTTGTGTCCGCCGGCGCAAGCGATCTCGATCGCCCGTTTCGCGGTCTGCTGTCCGCGAACGTCTTTGAAATCGACAATGAATTGTTGCCACTCCCGCAAGAGTGAATCGCCGTCGGCCTTGATCGGCACGATGCCATTTCCGGAATTGACGAAGTGAATCACATCCAGTAGCGACCGCACGGGATAAACTTCCACCCCACCCACCATCGCCGCTTCTTTCGCATTCGCCTCCGGTACTACCAGCCGCGAAATTTTCCGTCCCCGCGCCTCCAGTGCAATCGGTAGCGTTCCTCGAACGCCGCGCACCCCCCCATCGAGCGACAATTCGCCCACAAACAGACAGTCCGCAATATCTTTCTTCGTCAGTCCGCCATACGCGCCGACAATCCCCAACGCCATCGGCAAATCGAACCCGGAACCTTCTTTCTTGATGTCAGCCGGAGCGAGATTGATCGTGATGTGCGTTGGCGGGATATCGTAGCCGCAGTTTTTCAGCGCAGCTCGCACGCGGTCGCGGCTCTCGCGCACCGCCGCATCAGGCAACCCGACGGTGTGAAAGTGATCTTGATCGCACTTGATTCCCGAGCAGTCCACTTCCACCTGGATGATGTTTGCATCGATGCCATACACCGCGGCGCTCAGCGTCTTGTAAAGCATGACGAGGACCTGGCTCGATCAGGCACACGAACCCTGCCTGAGCCTTCTCACACGCTAGGCGCGTAGCTTCGTCCCCGGCTGTGACGGATGTCACCATCAACCTGTGGAAAATCCTTTCCCCAGCTGGCCTCAACGTACCAAAATGTCCAACAAGCCACATTGTCCCTGCTGCTTGCAGGCAGTACGATGGCTCTCAGCACTGCGCACACCCACATGACCCAAGACCCCGACAAGTCAGCCCGTCCCGCAGCCAATCTCGAGCAGGAGGAGTCCCAGCTTTGGCGGTGGTCGCTGTGGTTCATGATTTTTCTCGCCGTAGCCCTCGCCGCTTTGCTTTGGGAGCGCCTCGAAAACATTCCTCTGCAGCTACGCGCCATTCCCGTCGGTATTCTGGTCCTCTCCATCCTGTTTGCCGTTTACGCCTATGGACGCCGCCGCGAAGTCAGCAGCCTGCAGAGCGCGCTCCGCGAATTGCAGGAGCACGTTGGCGCCGCCCCTTCCGAAGAGCAGCTTGATCAGCTTAGCCAGGTCATTCAGCGCTCGCAGCGTAATTTTAAGGAGCTCATTGATTCCATCGATGATCCTGCCTGCGCCGTCTCTCTCGACGGCACGCTGCGAACCGTCAATAAACGCATCACCGAGTTGACTGGCCTTCCTTATTCCGAACTCGTCGGACATCGCGTCTACGATTTGATCGAAGAACCTACTCGCGACGAAGTCGAACGCGGACTCGGACGTTTTCTCGATAAGCGCCGCTGGGCCGGAACGGTTCGCCTACGCTTGCGCAACTCCAGCCGCCCTGTCTACCTGGACTGCGTCGTGAATGGAATCGTGAAAGGCGATGAAGTGGTCGGCGCCAGCATTCTTGGACGCGATATTACCGAGCAGCGCGAAAAAGAACTTCGCTTCACCGAACTCTTCGAAACGCTGCAGGAAGGCGTCTACTTCTCAACGCCGGAAGGAAAGCTGCTCGACGCTAATCCTGCTCTCGTGGCCACGCTCGGATACCAGGACAAATCCGAATTACTCGCGATCGAACCGACCTCCCTCAACTGCGATCCCGGTCAGCCGGTGCTCGGACGCGCCGCTAACGATCGCGGTGGCGTGCGCACCCGCGAAATCAGACTTCGCCGCAAAGACGGCAATGCCGTCGTCTTTCTTGACTCTTCCCGCGCCGTTTGGGACGCAGGCGGGCAGATCATCCGCTATCAAGGCACCCTCATCGACATTACGGAAAAGCGCAAGATGGAGCGCCAGATCGCCCAACAGGAAGAATTCCAGCGGCGGCTGCTTGAAAGCTTCCCAGATCTGATCCTAGTTGTCGATCTCAATGAGCGCTACACCTTCGTCAGTTCTCGCGTGCGCGATCTGCTCGGTTGCCCGCCCGATGAAATGCTTGGGAAGAAGATTTCCGACTTGCCGGAACACTCGCCCGAGCTCGTCACCCTTTATCGCTCCATCATCACCGGCACTCATCCTCTCGAATCCTCGGAATTTGGCGCTCGCCGCCGCGATGGCAACTGGCGCACTATGCGGGCTGCTGGCAGCCCTCTCGTTAATGCCGATGGAAAAGTGAGCGGCGCTACCATCTCCGTCCACGACATTACCCTCGAACGTAAGCTGGAACAGCAGATCGTGCAAAGTGAGCGTCTAGCAGCCATGGGAGCGATGATTGGCGGCGTGGCCCACGAACTGAACAATCCTCTCACTACCATCCTCGGTGTGAGCGACCTTTTGCAGGACAGCGAGACTTCCGAATCGACGCGCAAGCAGTTAGCTATGCTGCAACAGCAGGCCCGCCGCGCAGCTGAAATTGTTCAGAACCTTACCTACTTCTCGCGCCCGCCGGCGCCCGGCAAGAGCCGCATCAATCTCGCGGAAGTCCTCGACCGCACCTTGAACCTGCACGCCTATTCCCTGCGCAAGAACAACGTCACCGTCGATTTCCTGAAGGAGCCGGCTCTGCCCGCCGCTCTCGGCGATCCACATCAATTAATGCAGGTTTTCTTGAACCTCATCATGAATGCCGAGCAGGCCATTCGCGAGATCCGCGATAAAGGGACCATCCGTATCCGCATGGGCAAGAGCGATGCGTCCGTCTGGGTGAGCTTTCACGATGACGGCCCTGGTATTCCCAAAGAAAATATCGCCAACATCTTCGACCCGCTCTACACCACCAAGCGTCCGGGCCGCGGCACGGGCTTGGGATTAAGCATCTGCAAATCGGTCATGAAAGAACATAACGGAACCGTCGAAGCCGCCAACGCTCCCGACGGCGGCGCCGTCTTCACCGTCACCCTGCCCATCGCCGCCAGTTAACTTTCCAAAATTGTCATCCTGAGCGGCGTTCTTGGCCGCGAAGGACCCATGCAATTCGATGGGATGTCCCGCCTCTCGCCGCCGTTGCGAGACGTGGGAAAAGGCAACCTAGGCTCGAGGGTTCAGCGAATCGTAGTCTAGAGGTTCTTTCTCGGAATAATTCAGAAGCAACTCTCCATAAACGCGCGCGCCCTTCGAAAGCGCCAGGATTCCAAGTACGCTTCGGATCTCCGCAAGGTCAGTCAGATTATCGAGCTCCCGGGCGCCAATCTGCGCCAGTTCGTGGATTGCGGCGAAATAATCCTTCGCCAGCCACGTCGGTAGCTCGGGATTCTGCCCCCGCCCGCGACAAAGTTCAATCCATCCAACAATGGCATAGACGTCCCATCCACTGAGCCGCCGTGTACGGTGAATCCGAACCAGCTCTGGGACAGCAGCATATGAACTTCGCCAACGTCGCCTTGATGATGAAGCTGCTCCCACAACTCAGCCCAGGCAGCTTCGAGGTTATTCCCGGATTCGAGCCTTAAAAGTCCCGGGCGGGGATCGAATGGCATTCGATACCCGCCCTGGAGCCCCACCCAACGCTCGTCCTTGAAATCGAGCACTATCTTTCCACCGCCATCGCTACCGCGTTCCCTCCGCCCAAACACAGCGCCGCGATCCCGCGCTTCACATCCCGCCGGATCATTTCATAAATCAGCGTCACCAGCACCCTCGCTCCGCTCGCGCCAATCGGATGCCCAATCGCGACCGCCCCTCCATTCACATTCACTTTCTCCGGATTGAGTTTCAATTCGCGCATCACTCCCAGCGCCTGCACCGAAAACGCCTCGTTCAGTTCATAAAGGTCAACGTCTTCGTTCTTCCAGCCGGTCTTCTTCCAGATCTGTTGCACCGCGCCCACCGGCGCCATCATGACCCACTTCGGCTCGACGCCGCTCGTTGCCTGCGCCACAATTCGTACCATCGGCTTCGCTCCCAGTTCTTTCGCCAGCTTCGCGCTCGTCACCACTAGCGCCGCCGCGCCATCATTCACGCCCGGTGCATTGCCCGCCGTGACCGTCCCATCTTTTTTGAACGCCGGCTTCAGCGCGCGCAGCACTTCAATCGTCGTATCTTCCCGAGGACTCTCATCTTTATCGAAGACGGTTGGCGGTGCACCTTTCTTCTTTGCCGGAATCTCCACCGGAACGATTTGCGACTTGAACCGGCACTCCTTGATCGCCGAGACCGCCTTGCGATGCGAGTTCAACGCAAACTCGTCCTGCTCTTCGCGCGTGATCCCATATTTCTCCGCCACGTTCTCGCCCGTGATACCCATGTGGTAATCGTTGTAGATATCCCACAATCCATCATTCACCATCGAGTCGATAATCTGCGCATTGCCCAGCCGATATCCCTTGCGTGCCTGCGGCAGCAGATACGGCGCGTTCGTCATTGATTCCATTCCGCCCGCGACCACAACGGAGCTGTTTCCCGTCTGCACCGCTTGCGCCGCCAGTGCAACCGCTTTCAATCCTGAGCCGCAAACTTTGTTGATTGTCATGGCACCTGTCGCCGGAGACAATCCGCCAAAGATCGCCGCCTGCCGTGCGGGATTTTGTCCGAGCCCCGCCGATACAACATTGCCCATGATGCATTCATCGATCTTGTCCGCATCGATGCCTGCGCGCTTTACGGCCTCGCGCACTACCATGGCACCGAGTTGCGGAGCGCTGAAATCTGTGAGACTGCCCTGAAATTTTCCTACCGGAGTGCGGCAACCAGAAATAATGACGACATCGTCCAAAGAGGCCATAAATCAAGCTCCACGCGAAATTTCGCGCCTTCATTATAGATGCAGCGACCCGGCAAAGTGCTCCGGCGGATCAGAGAGATGGGAGATGGAGAGTAGAGCTTCAGTTGCGCTTCGATTCGAGATTTTCGCCGGTGAAATCATCCGCGTCTTGCACTCGCGGTGCAAAAATCTCACTTCACTCGTGCGCGTGATCGCCGAATCTGCGAATCGCCACCCTCGCGCATGACTTTGGTACAGGACCTCGCGCAATTTCGCATTCATTTTTCTCTTGACTTCATTTTTCTTTAACTCTATACATCAACTAGTTGCAGCAAAAGACCGCTGCACATTTTCCATGAAGAATGGAAGGGAGAATAGTTAACAATGGCAACCAAGAAAAAGGCAAAAAAGAAAAAGAAGCACTAAGAGGTTTCAGTCTGAGTATGCAAAGGGGACGCATTATGCGTCCCCTAAGTTTTTGCATCTGTTCCGTCTCACCCTGCCACACCTCGAAACCCTGAAACCTTGCAACTCTGAAACTTCCCCTAACCTTTCCCCACTCCCACCTCGCTTCTCCGCGGAATCCTCTTCTCCTTCTCTGGACACAAACTGCGATATGCGCAGAAGTTGCAATGGTTTCCCGGCTTCGCGTCGAACTTCCCCTCGGCTATTCCCTCTGCGGTTTGCTTCACGCTCTCTCGCGCCTTCATGAGCTGAGCCGTCGTGCGCGACGTGATCACCGCATGGTTCTCTTCCAGATTTTGAAAGATCAGCGCCCCCACGTCATACTTCCATTTTTCCTGTGCCGCAATCGCATACAGCGATAACTGGAGGCTCTCATCGGCCGCTTTCTGATCGCGCGCTTTCCCGGTTTTGTAATCGATGATCGCCACCGTCCCGTCAGGTCGCCGATCCACGCGGTCAATTCTCCCAACCACCGTTGTCTCCCCGACGCGAATCTCGAACGGTTCTTCCGTATGCAGCACCTGCGTCGCCGCAATCCCGCGCGCTGAGGCCAGAAAGTCAAGCAGTTGCATCACTCCCTGCTTCTCATAAAGTTCCTGCTGATACGTCTCCTGAATCTTTGCCTCCTCCAAATCCCGGCAGAACAATTCGACCAGTTCTTTGTCGCTGCTCGGTCGTCCAGCTCGTACCGAATCGAAGTACGTCTTCAGCACTCGATGCATCGCCGCTCCAAACTGCATCGCTGCCGCAGGCTTGGCTGGAATCCGCCAGTCCCGGTCCAGCTTGAACTGCAATCCACATCGCTGATACGTCTCGATCGCCGACGCGCTCAGCCGGCTTCCCAGCCCTGCCAACGGAGGCATCTCGAACCAACGCGTTGTCTGCGATTCAGGCGAATACATCGTCGATGCCGACGCAAAAATTTCCGTTTGCGACCCGCTCGCCGGAATTGCACGCAGCCAGGGCGCGAGTTCACGATTCTTGATCAGGTTGCGCATGAACCCGGCGGGCGTTTTGTCCGTCCCCGTTCCTTCGCGGGCATAGATGCGCAACGAATCCATTGCCCTTGTCATCGCCACGTAAAACAGGCGCCGCTCTTCTTCGTTATGCAGCACCTTATCGTCGGCCTCGTTCCCCGATCCCGGATCGCGCAACTCCCGTGGAAACGCCACCAACGTCTCCTTGAAACTGGTGGGAAAGGACGCCGAGTTTGCCCGGACAATGAACACGTGTCGGAACTCCAGTCCCTTTGCCCCGTGAACGGTCAACAGTCGCACTCCATCCTGGGTGTTGCTGCCGTTCATCAAAATGCAGCCCTGCGCCTCGCGAAAATACCCAAGATAATCGACCAGTTCCTCGAGATCGGTCGATCGATTGACCTTTTTTTGTTCCCACTCTTTCACCCAATCCAGCGCCGCCTCAAGAATGGGAGAGTCCGCATCCAGAGCAAACTCTTCGACGATTAATCCAATTGCTGCTCGTCCCTTCGCCTTCTGAACGCGGATCAGTTCACGGACCCGGGCAATCGCGCTCAAAACTTCCGTCCCGCCCTCAACCTGATCCAGCTCAGAAGACAATGCCACTACTTTGCTCTCGCGATTCTCCCGCGCGATCGACCGCAGCACCTGGCGAAGCTGTTCGGCGTTGACATGAAACTTTGCGAGCGCTGCCACACGCAGCAGGCTAACATCGTCACCCGAAGACACCACTGAATTCACGCATGCCAGCAAGTCTCTTACTTCCGGGGTGTCCCAGATGTCCATGCTGTCGATTACCAGCGGAATATCTGCCTCGCCCAACTCTTGCACAAGGTCATCGCGATGAAAGTGCGAACGATAAAGAATCGCAAAATCCGACCACGGGCATTTCGTCTTGCGTTTCCATTCGCGCAGCAACGCCACTAATTCGGGCCCTTCGGAGTCCTTCTGCGTAAGCGTCACGACCGAAACCGGTGAGCTTACCAGCTGCGTTCCCGAGGCAACCGCCGCCTCTTCCCGCGCCGATTGCAGAGGTGTTCTCCGGTATGCCAACGGGCCCTTGTTCTGACGCGCAAATACCGGAGGATTCTCATCGATGAGCTCAAAGGCGCTGCGCAGAATGGGGGTCGTCGATCGCCGGTTTTTCTCCAGTACCACCATCCGGGTCGATGGAAAGTGCCGGTAAAACAATTCGAACGCTTCGCTCGATGCTCCCCGAAACCGGTAAATCGACTGATCCGGATCACCGACCGCAAAAATGTTTCCATCCTCCCCGGCCAGCTGCGCAAGAATTTTGATCTGCGCGAGGTTCGCATCCTGGAACTCATCAGCCAGGATGAATCGCGCTCGATCACGTGCCGCCGCCAGAAGGCCGCTATCGGAACTCAACAGCGCATGCGCCCGCGTGATCATGTGGCTGAACGTGCCGAGATTCTCCTCTTTCAGCCAGCGTTCGGTCGCTTCAAATACGCGCGCAATCTCGCGGCAGCGTCCAAGAATCTCCTCGTCGTCGAGGCATTCCTTCGACTTGGCGACGCGCGGCAGGGGAAGTTCACGCCGTTCCAGCTGCTCCACATACTGGCAGTACTTTTCAGGAGTGATCAGCTCATCGTGACAGCGGCTGATGAAATCAAGCAGATCGTTCAGGAACTGTGGAACGTTCGCGGCTCGGATGTAATAGTCCAGCCGAAGCTCCTTGATCCGCCGTCGCAGATAGATCCAGAGATCGTTTTCGTCAAGAACGCCGAAATCTTTCCCCGCATCCTTCAGGAGTTGTAGACAGTAATCATGGAAGGTCGCCGCCGCCACTGTTCTTCCACCCAGCACCTTGCGCAACCGTTCGCGCATTTCGGCGGCAGCATTATTCGTGTACGTCAGTGCCAGGATCTCTTCCGGCTGCGCATGGCCTTCTTCGACCAGTCGCGCAATCCGATGCGTCAGCACCGACGTTTTTCCCGTTCCCGCGCCCGCAATCACCAGCATTGGCCCATGCACGTGCTCGATGGCTTCGCGCTGGCGCTCGTCGGCAACAAATGGGGCGGGACGGGAGTTTGGCTTCGTGGTGGGCATTGCCGCTCAGGATATCATCGGCGTAACTGTGCAATCCGCGCGCTGCCTGTGCAAAGCAGGGCCTGTTCCGCGGCTGCGAAGGTTTAGGGAAATACTCTAATCTTGTTTTGAAAGGGCGCGGGTTTGAGCCGCGCTGCACGAGTTTAAGAGAGAGGGCTTTAGCCCCTGAGAACGAAGCAAGCACAAGAGAAATTCGTGGCCTTAGCAGCTGCGTCATTCCGAAGCCCGCGCTTTCCACCAGCGGGGCGAGGAATCTTGCGCGGGTCGCCAATACGCTCCCTTACAAGTGCATATTATCGACTATATCGCTCTAACGCCCCACTAAGAGGTTTTCAGCAGCGAACTCACTACCGCTGTTGCTGCGATCGCCGCAGTCTCCGCGCGCAAAATCGCTGGCCCGAGCGATGCTGAAGTCCATCCGCATTTCTGAAAGTCTTCGAGCTCGCCTTCGGCCCATCCCCCCTCGGGACCGATCGCCAACGCCAATTCTACTGAGTCAGGCGCGATCGCATCGCGCAGCAGCTTTTCCCCCTCTGTCTCGGCGAGCACAATTCGCACCGCCGCGGGCATTCGCAATGCTTCTTTCAATTTCAGTGGAGAAGCAATCTCTGGCGGGCTGGCATGCCTCGATTGTTCGCTTGCCTGCAACGCGATCTTGCGCCAGCGCTCCACTCGCTTCACCGCTGCCGACGCCAGATGCGGATCCGTCCGCCGCGCCAGCAACGGAACGACTCGGGACACTCCGAGTTCCGTACACTTCTCGATCGCCCACTCCATGCGATCGAACTTAAACACCGAAAGCAGCAGCGTAAACTTCATTGTCGCCGCTGCCGCGATTTCTTCTCCCAAGGCAAACTCCACTCGCCCCGGTTTCATGCTCACGATGGTCCCGCGCCGCACTGATCCGCCCATCGCGATATCGAACGCTTGCCCAACACGTGCACGCAGCACGCGCGTCAGATGCTCTGAATGTTCTCCGGTAATCGCCGCGGTTGCCCCGGAAACCTCATCGGCGATCCATCTTCGGCGGGTCATATTCGCGGATTGTTTGTCATTCTGAGTGAGCGTCTTGTGCCAAGCGAAGGATCTGGGCGAGCCACGCAGCGGCGCACTCGCGGCGCCGCAATAAATGCGCGCTTGGCTCGCTTCCTTGTTAAACTTCGCCATTAGCGAAGAACGTGGGGCTTCTTCGCGCACACCATCCACCTACCCGAATATCTCTTTCACTTTATCCAGCAATGATCGCGTGACCGGCTGATTGTCGACTTTCGCGAGCCCGTCCAGTTCCTGCAGCAACTCTTTCTGCCGCTTATTCAGCTTGCTCGGTACCTGCACTCGCACCTCGACGTACAAGTCGCCTTTCCCGTGGCTGTTCAAGACCGGCACGCCCTTGTTGCGGACGCGGAACGTCGTCCCCGGCTGCGTGCCCTCGGGAACTTTCAGCGCATGCTCGCCATCCATCGTCGGCACTTTAATCTCCGCTCCCAACGCCGCCTGTGCCACTGAGATCGGAACTGTGCAGTGCAGGTCATTGCCTTCCCGCGCGAAGAACGCATGCTCCTTGACATGCAGCACGACGTATAAATCTCCCGCCGGACCTCCGAACGCGCCCACCTCGCCCGCGCCCGCGAACCGGATCCGCGTGCCATCCTCGACGCCCGCAGGCACCTTCGCGTCGACCGTGCGCTGTCGCAGCACACGCCCTTCGCCCTTGCACTTCAAGCAAGGATCAGTGATCACGCCTCCCGTGCCCTGACATGTCGGGCAAGTGCGCGCAATGCTGAAAAATCCTTGCTGATAGCGCACCTGTCCTCGCCCGCCGCATGCCCGGCAAGTCGTCGGACCTTTGCCTGCCGATCCCGATCCCCGGCATTCCTCACAGGCTTCGTGTCGCCGCACATTCACGCGCGTTTCCGTGCCGAAGAATGCCTGCTCAAATTCCAGCGTAACGTCTTCTCGCAAATCCGCGCCCCGTTGCACACGGCTCCGCCGCCGCCCGCCTCCGCCGAACATGTCGCCGAAGCCGAAGAACTCCCCGAAAATATCCGAGAAGTCCTGAAACACCGTCGGATCGAACCCCGCTCCCCCGCCTGCCGCGCCGCCCAGCCCCGCATGTCCGAAGCGGTCATACGCCGCGCGTTTATCCGAATCGGCCAATACCGCGTACGCCTCGCTGACCTCTTTGAATTTTTCTTCTGCGTCAGGATTGTTCGGATTGCGGTCCGGATGATACTGCAGTGCCAGCTTGCGGTATGCGCTCTTCAATTCCACTTCGGTGCAGGTTCTGGTGACCCCCAGTACCTCGTAATAATCTCGTTTTGCGTTTGTCGTCAGATCCAAACCCTCTTTTCGCGTTGACTTCAGTCGTCCCGAGCGAGAATGATCTTCGCCAAGCAAAGATCAGCCGCAGTCGAGGGACCTGCTTTTATTTCCCTGGGTTCTTCGCTACCTTCACCATCGCAGGACGCAACAGACGCTCCTTCAACTTGTATCCGCGTTGCAATTCTTCCAGCACTTCGTGATCCGGCGCCTCCGAAGTTTCCACCATCTCGATCGCCTCGTGCACATGCGGATCGAACGGCTCACCCTTGGCCGCAACCGGCCGCACCCCTACCTTCGCCAGCGCATCCTGTAACTGCTTGTAGATCAGCTCCACGCCATTGCGGAAGTCGCGTCCATCGGACTTTGCCTGCAGCGCTCGCTCGAAGCTGTCCAGCGCTGGCAGCAGTGATTTGATTGCATCCGCCGCCGCAAAGTCGCGGAAATCCTGCTGCTCTTTCGCCGCTCGCCGCCGCGAGTTCTCAAATTCCGCCTGCGCTCGCGCCAGCCGATCCAGCAGCGAATCCCGCTCCGCTTTTACCTTTTGTAATTCTGCTTCGAGGGCCGAAGCAGGCCCCGCCTGCATTCCAGTCGAAGTCGCCTCCTGCCGCTCGTCTCCTTCGCCGGCAGGCAATTCGTGTTCAAGATCCAGCCCTGTCACTTCTGTTTCCGATTTTCCGTTCTTTGCCATGACTCGTGTTCACTACTCCGATTCATTCAAAATTTTGTCAAAGAGGCGCGCAATATACGAAACCGCCGTAATCGTATGTTGATAGTCCATGCGCGTCGGCCCAATCACCGCCAGCGATCCCATCACTTCATTGCCGGCATGCGCCGGAGCCCCAATCAGAACGAAGTTCTGCATCGAAGGCAGCGCCTGATCCAATCCAATGACGACCCGCACCGCCTCCTGCTTTACATCCAGATACGCGCTCAGCAGTTCGATGACCTTTTCCTTCTCCTCCAGCGTCTTCAGCATCTGTTGCAGCCGTGCCCGGTCCTGTTCTCCGGCCACAAGGTTCGCCGCGCCCTCCACAAACACCATCTCCGATTTCTGCTCGGCCGCCAGCGCCCCTTCCTTATACAGCCGCTCGATCGAATCCATCAGCCGGTCATACTCGCTGCGTTCTTGTTCGATGCGCCGGCCGATCTCCGTGCGCATCGCTTCCATCGTCCAGCCGCGAAAGTTTTCATTAATATATCGCGCCGCCAGATCCAGATCGGCCTGCGACAAATCCAGCCGCAGCACGCGGTCCCGCACCAGTCCCGATTTCGTGACCAGCACCGCCAGCACCTTTTGATCGGCCAGCCGCGAAAAATATACGTGCTCCAGCGCATTCTTAGGTCCGCTGGTGGCAATCGTTACGCCCACGTTGCGCGAAATCAGCGACAGCACGTGCGACGTTCGCTCCATGAACTCCTGCACGTCCGTGATCCCGGCCAGCGATTCGGAAATGCTTGCTTCTTCCTGCGGAGCCAGCCGCGCATTCCCAGAAATCTGCTCGACGTAATAGCGATACGCCTCGGTGGTGGGAATCCGTCCGGCGGAAGCGTGCGGTTGCTCCAGAAATCCCGCGTCCGACAAGTCGGCCATCACGTTGCGGATCGATGCTGGGCTCAATCCTTCCCGATTGGAACGGGCGAGCGTGCGCGACCCTACTGGCTCGCCCGTGGAGATGAAGGTTTCCACGATCGCGGTCAGAATCTCGCGCTCGCGCGTACCGATATTGGGCTCAGCCGGCATACGTTGCCCTTCAACCTAACTATTTTAGATGCTGGGGGATAGCTTTCGGATCAACGCCTCGATCCAGCTTGGATTCTAGGAACGCGCGCCAACCCTGTCAAGAAACTGTAACAGTAGTGTCGGCCTCTCCCCGGTAGTTCCTACGGTAACAGTGAGCGGCGGCATATCTTGGCTCAAGCCCGAGCGACGTCATCCCGAAGGCCAGGCGCTCTTACCAGCGGGCCGGAGGATCTCGCGTGCAGCGGAGGTTTCGGTCGGAAGCTTCGCCAACTTGCCACCTTCCTTCCTGCTATTCTTCTTATCCTTCATGAAAGCTCGCCCGCACATCGCCGTCATCGGCGCAGGCGCCTTTGGCGGATGGACCGCCCTTCATCTGCTCGAACGCGGTGCCCGCGTGACCCTTCTCGATACCTGGGGTCCCGGCAACTCGCGTGCCTCGTCCGGCGGCGAAACCCGCATCATGCGCTGCACCTACGGCCCCGATCAGCCTTACACCGAAATGGCTGCGCGCGCGCTCAAGCTCTGGGCCAAATACGAGAAGAAATGGAAGCGCCAATTTCTCCATCGCGTTGGCGTGCTCTGGATGGCTTCCAGCCGCGATGACTCTTACGAGCGCGCTTCCACCGAAGTCTTGCGCGCCGCCGGAATCAATCACCAGGAATTAACCCCCGCGCAAATGCGCAAGCGCTGGTCGCAGATCAATTTCAAAGAAGTGGACTGGGGCATTTTCGAGCCTGATTCCGGATACCTCGACGCCCGCGACAGTTGCCAGACCGTCGTCGATGCCTTCATCGCGCAAGGCGGCGAATACCGCCAGTTCGAAGTCTCGCGAACTGGCCTGGGAACATCGCTGGCCAACGGGTTAGTCATCGCGGACCCACGTTCGCGCCTCACCGCCGACGTTTACGTCTTCGCCTGTGGCCCATGGCTGGGGAAACTTTTTCCCACCATCATCGGCGACCTCATCCGTCCCACCAAGCAGGATATTTTTTTCTTCGGCCCTCCTTCGTGCGGCAGCGCCCATTTCACTGACGCGCACCTTCCGGTCTGGGGCGACCATCGCGATCGCTTCTACTATGGCATTCCGGGCAGCGATAATCGCGGATTCAAAGTCGCCGACGACACCCGCGGCCCCGACTTCGATCCGACGCATGGCGAGCGCATCGTCAGTCAGGAGACGCTGAACAATGTCCGCGAATATCTCGCCTTCCGCTTCCCAGCATTGCAAGATGCGCCGTTGGTCGAGACGCGCGTCTGCCAGTACGAGCAGACGCCTGACAGCCATTTCCTCATCGATCGTCATGCGCTGAACGAGAATGTCTGGTTTGTGGGAGGAGGTTCCGGCCACGGCTTCAAGCACGGCCCCGCGCTCGGAGAAATGATGGCGGAATTAATCCTGACAGACCGCGAACCGCAAACGATCTGGCGACTGGACCGCTTCAGAAAAACCGGACGTTTCGGAAGAGCCCCAACAACATAACTTTGTCATCCTGAGGAGGGCGTGCTTGCCCGACGAAGGATCTATGTATTTCCTCGCGCTTGGCTCGCTACCTGGGAGGTGCATGGATCCTTCGCGGCCAAAAACGCCGCTCAGGATGACAAGCGCGAATGAACTTTGATCACTGAATCTGAATCACATCGGTTTAGAAAGGTCGAAGATAAAAAAACCACGTTGCGCTCTGTGAACCCCTGTGTCCTCTGTGGTGGGTGCGCCTACTGGATCTGAATCACGTTCGCTGGCGCAGCTGACTTGATCTCTCCCACGCGTTCAACCACCTTGCGCGCGAACTCATAAATCGATTTGGCATGCGGCGAATTTTCGCCTTCCAGCACAACCGGCTTGCCGCCGTCTCCCGCCTTGCGCACCTCTGGATCGAGAGCGATGCTGCCGAGAAAGGGCGCGCTAAATTGCTGCGCCATTCTCTCCGCGCCGCCGCGCGAAAAGATGTCGACTTCATGCTGGCAGTGCGGACACACGAAGTAACTCATGTTCTCGACGACGCCTGCCACATCTACTTTCATCTGCCGGAACATTTCGATCGCCTTGCGCGCGTCCTGCAGCGAAACATCTGACGGCGTCGACACGACCACCGCGCCCGTAAGCGGTACAGTCTGTACCAGCGACAGCGCCACGTCACCCGTCCCGGGCGGAAGATCGACGACCAGATAATCCAGCTGTCCCCATTCGACCAGCCCTAGAAATTGCCGCACGATCTGATGCAGCATGGGCCCGCGCCAGATGATCGGCTTGTCGCCGGGATTCAGAAATCCTACTGAGATCACCTTCAGCCCGAACGCTTCGATCGGCTCGATGCGGTTTTCGCCCACCATGCGCGGCTGCGCATTTACTCCCAGCATCAGCGGCACATTCGGACCGTACACGTCGGCGTCGAGCAATCCAACTTTGTGTCCCATCTTCGCCAGCGCGACCGCCAGATTGACTGACAGCGTCGTCTTGCCGACGCCGCCTTTGCCTGATCCCACGGCAACGATCGCGTCGACTCCTGGCAGCGGTTGCGGCCCTTGCTGCGCTGCTCCTGGTCCCTGCTGATGCGGCATGTGTGCGCTCAATGAATCTCTCCGGAATGAAATAAGAGGCGGGAAACAACCCTGTTTCGATTATACGGTGTAACCTGTATCGAATGTGCAATTGCCCACCCTTGTCGCAGTTTGTGCGACAGAGTCGGATTCTGAAGCCTTGCGCCGCAAACCAGCTTGCGTCGACGTGATACTCTCAAGCGCGTCACCTTCTTGAAAAAGAGAATCCTGCGATGAAACCCGTCTCTGCTTTTGCGGCAATCTGTTTGCTCCTCTCACTCACTGGTCCGATCACCGTCGCTCAGAGTTCCTCCACATCGATCTCTTTTGAGCCGCGCGCACGCGATCTCGGCATTCCCTTTGAGGGCACGCCCGGACCGCTGAACGCTATCACCGACGTTGCTGGTGTTGAGGTCGGATTCGAGACGCTCATCCGCGGAGAAGGCCGGCTCGTCATCGGCAAAGGCCCGGTGCGGACTGGCGTGACCGCCATCTTCCCGCGCGGAAAATCGAACTCCCACGCCGTCTTCGCCGGATACTTTGCCGGCAACGGCAACGGCGACATGACCGGCACGCACTGGATCGACGAGAGCGGCGTGCTCGAGACGCCCATCCTGATCACCAACACAGGCAGTGTCGGCGTGGTGCGCGATGCCGGGGTCGCGTGGATGGTAGAACACAACCACTTCGGCGCATTCTGGTATCCGGTGACCGCCGAGACTGCCGATTGGCCGCTCAACGACATCCGCGGTCAGGAGGTCACGAAGCAAGACGCGCTTGACGCGCTCAACTCCGCGGCCAGCGGACCTGTGCTCGAAGGCAACGTCGGCGGAGGCACCGGCATGATCTGCAACGGATTCAAGGGCGGTACCGGCACATCGTCGCGGAAACTCGAGGCCGCTGCCGGCGGCTACACCGTCGGCGTGCTTGTGCAGTGCAATTACGGTTCATCCAACCAGCTGCGCGTTGCCGGAATTCCAGTCGCGCGCGAGATGAAATTGAACCCGCCCTGCGTTGAGAAAAAGCTCGATCCACCAATCCTCGACTGGGATGGCACGCCTGCTCCGGTCTGTGCCCCGGGCGTCGTCACGACTGCCGACGGCGTGCGCGCGCCGGAAATGGGATCGATCATCGTGATCGTTGCCACGGACGCGCCGCTGACTCCCGATCAACTCAAACGCCTCGCCCGACGCGTGTCCGTCGGCTTGGGACGAGTGGGAGCGATCGAAGGCGACGAATCCGGCGACATCTTCCTCGCCTTCTCCACCGCCAACCCCGGTGCCGACGAAGGCAATAGCGCGGCACCGCCCTATAACATTCCCAATGCAAAAATCGAGCGCGTGCAAAGCTGGAAAATGGATTCCTTATTCACCGCCGTCGTGCAGGCAGTGGAAGAGTCCGTGATTAATACCGTAATCGCTGCCAAAACCATGACCGGCGCCGACTACTGGGTTGTCCCCGCCATCCCGCATGATCAACTGCAGGATGTGCTGCGCAAACACGGCATGCTGAAACAATGACGTTGGCATCGGCGCTGCCCCAGGCTGCTTGATTGTCGGCGGCGCTGCTTATTTCGGGCAGCCACTTCTGATGGCGAACGGAGAAGAGGGCGGCGGTGGTGGAGGGGGTGGCGGCGTTTCGTCGCCGCTCGACGGCGACTTCAGCCTCGGATCAACAACCGGGCCCGATTCCTTCAGCAGTGTCGTCTTCACTTCAAGTTTTTGATGAGCGACCGCGTCAATCTCTGTCTCGAACGTTTGATATCCCGGCAGCGCAATGCGGATTCGGTGCGGTCCAGGCGGCACGAGCAGCGCATGTCCCAGGCCCTGGAATTCGCCGACGTGTCCTATGAGTTGGCCGTCGATGAAGACCGCGGCGCGCAGCGGATTCACGGTCATCTTCAGGCTGGCCATCGGCCCGGAATAGGCGGTCGTAGGCGCCTTCTGCATCTCGACCATAACTGTCAGCTTTTTATCCGGTTCGACGTTCACGGTCTGGTTGAAATCCTGGTAGCCATCCTGCCGCACGCTGATGGTGTGCTCACCAGGCAGCAAGAGAATCTTCTTGTTTCCTTTGAGTTCTTTCAGGTAGCCCACGTACTGTCCGTCAACCCACACGCCGGAATCGCGCTCGACCTTGGTTTGTCCTCTGAGTTCAACTTCGCCCATGACTTTATTACTCGCGTAGAGTGACGGCGCGAGAAGCAGGATGGCAAGCGCCAGCCGAATCCACGCGTATGGCTGTTGCCACATCACCGTTAATGTTCGCGTCATATGTGTTCGCGCGGGCTGGCCAAACGCGCTGGATATTAGAAGCCAAGGGAGGCCCATCTGTTGTCGTGCGGGTAAACATGAGTCAAAAATACGCTGAAAGTGTTCCTGAAGGAACACTGTGCAAAACCTTGAAAACAGGCGTTTGTAAGCGTTTGATATGGCAGGATTTGTTCAGGCGGTATTGTGTTTTCCGTGAGTTAGCCTGTGGAAGAAAATTGGCAAAAACGTCTACGAAAGTAGACTTGACAAGGCGAAAAATGCGGATTGTATGTACACAAGTGTACGTGCGCAGAGATCCCTCATTCAGGCAAGAACCGGGCTTTCACCCCAGTCCGCGAATGGCGCGCGGTCTAGGAACCCCTGGCTTGAATGGGCACCGAAGATAACTCAGCACTTACCTCAATTACTTCCCGCTCGTGCTGCACTGGCTAAGTTCGCGAACGCTGTGCACCTGAAACGGATTCTCGCCCGCGTTTTTCCCAAGATTCTTTCCGCTGCTGCCGGGGGTTGCAGTTTGCCCGGAGGTCCCTGTCGGCATGCCCATCACTTCCACGTCATCGCCGACGTATTTGGAAAGATCGCTGTGTCGTCCGAATAGCGAGTAGCTGGTTCCGGTAGAGACATCCTTGATCTGGTACTCTCCGTTAGCTTGCCGGAGACAGCCGGTCACGCGAACGTCACCGTTGGGGTTGGCGTGGCCTGCCTGCGAGCTCTCCTGTTGCGAGGAAGCAGAGGCGCTTTGGTTGTAGGAGGCGGAAGAGTTTTGTGAGTTGCTGGATTGGGCCATCACCCAGGCCGCACAGCAGAGAACGGTAGCGAGCAGGAAAACGTGTTTCATAGCATGCCTCAGTTTGTCATTTGTGGGACGGCAGGCAGAGAGCGACCCCGTGTGCAAATGGGATGCATGGACGATGGAAGCTGTTGTCGACGAGAGGGCCTGCTTCCCAGTCTTCGAAAACCGCGAGCGGTGGGGCACCCGCGGACCGGCACAGAAGCCTGAAGGTGCGATCGAGTGCGACACTCGGATTTGCTAGTAGAATGTCGGCGTCGCATGAAAACTCAAGTGCTGACAACCGCAAGCTGGTTGTCATTTGCCGCCATCTTGTATCTCATCCTCTCGGAGACTCTATCGCGCTGGGTGAGTTTACCCAATCTTGGCAACATTGGGTTCACGCTGGTGTTCGTTGTTTTCGCGGTGCTGCATTGCGCAGCGGCTGAAGGCGGACGATTCACGGCGGAGTTTTTCACGATCTCTGCCGTGGTTTCGTATTGCATGGAAGAAGCCGGCGTACGCACGGGGCTGCTGTTTGGCCCGTATCACTACGGCGACACGCTGGGGGCGAAGCTGGGAGACGTGCCGGCGATTATCCCACTGGCGTGGTTCATGATGGTCTATCCGTGCTGGGTGGTGGCGCGGACGCTGCTGCGCGGCACCGAGATGCGGACAATGGTCGGGCTGGCGATGCTCTCATTGGCGGCCGCGCTGGTGATGACCGGGTGGGATATGGTGATGGATCCGGGCATGGCGGCGGCGCACAACTGGGTGTGGGAGCAGGGCGGGGAGTATTTTGGTGTGCCGTTGCGAAATTATTTTGGCTGGGTGGAGACGACGTTCCTTATTTATTGGCTGGCGGGGTGGTTGTGGCGCGGGCGGCGGCGCGGAGCGAGTGTGACGAAGAATTTTGCGGCGCTGCCGGTGATTCTGTATGCGTTTTACGCGCTGCGCTATGTGATGTCGAATCGGATTGCGGCGCTGCGGGCGGTAGCAGTGTTTTCGATGGGATTGCCGGCGGTGCTGGCGCTGGCGAGGATAAGGGAGGGGGGAGATGCAAAGTCGGGAACGGTCAAAATCTGATTGAGGAACTCAAAGGCGCCCGCGCCACGTTGCGTTTTTATTGCGCGAGGCCGGGTCCTCGCTGAGCATGACGGAACGCGTTCCCACCCAGTCACGTAAAACGCGACAAGGGTGGGGGCAACCCGGATGTGGCGGCGCGGCGCGCCCGCGCCCTTTTCAAGCCAATCGTCGGTGGGGAGAGCTGAGGTCTGGACTTTTGCCGCCCTTTGAAAACCGCGAAGGATGGGAGGTAGACAGTTCAAATGGGTCACATATCCCACTCAAGCCAACACCGGGCTTGAGTGGGACGCTCGATCGTTTCACAGCGTTTGCGTCTAGTCGAAGCTCTTGTGAAGGGTGGCGACGGTGATGTGCGGCCATCCCAGATTTGTGTATTTTGAGGGATTTCCGTTCAACAGATGGAAGATAGGGAAGTTCAGCACGACCATCTGCGCGTACTGCAGTTGCATGAACGTGTCTCCAGTTTTCTTGTTTGATACCTTCTCGATCCAGAATGTGGCATACACGACTGCAGTTTCCGCGTTCTCCTGCAGTTGTGTTTGTGGGCCGACAACGACGCTCTCGCCAATCAGGAATTGAATATTCTTAATTCCTCCGCCAAATTGGGGCACATTGACTGGAACCGTCGGTCCTGCCGCGCCGGAGTTTGGATTCTTTAAGAAGGTCACAGGCGAGACGGTGGAAATATTCAGCGACACACCCTCGAATGTGTATCCCGCATCCACAAGGTTTTGCACTTCTTTCTGCAGCAGCAAGATGGGATCGTTGATCACATCCTGCATCGGGACGCCGTCAATGTTCGCGGGGAGCGGCGGCTCAGCGGGGGTTGTGTCGAAAGGCGTGCGCGTGTTCAACGTGAACGGCGGGTTAAGCGGTCCGGGAGGGATCGGTCCAATTGGTATTGTGATGTCGTACTCCGGAAACGGTGGTGCGGGAACGGTCGGTGCAGTCAACTTTTCGGAAGATCCCGCCGCGTTAAATACGATTGCGGGGGCGGTCGGCGGAACGCCGAATGGCGTGCTGTTGAACGAGGGAAACAGCGAAAAATTGTATTGGCTGCCTCCGACGGTGAGCGCCGGAGCCCCGCTGAACGGCGCGGCGATTCCCTCCGCAAGAATCGAGTTTCCGTGCGGAATGGTCCCCATGCGAGCGACGAGTTGCTGCGGCTTTGGGACGCTCTCGGGTGGAAACGTTGTGGCCGGCTGAGTGATCCAGATGCCCGGCTCGATATGCAAGGCGCCATCTTTGCCGGCATCTGCGATTTGTTGTAAGTAGGTTAGCCCGAATAGTTCGATGTCATCCTGACCGAATCCGCGATTCGGAATGGCCGAGCCAATTGCGGTGAATTGCAATGTCTCCCTCGTCTGATTCAGTTGCAGGTACAGATCGGTCTTGTCGTGGAAGTCGGGCCGCGCGATCAAGTTGAAACCGTGGCCTTTCCAGGTTCCGGCGAGGTCTGCCAAAAGTCCCAACTGCTCGAGTACGGTTCGATTGTCGGGAGCGATGCGAGTGGACGAAATCCTTTTTCCAATGACGGGTGTCATTTCTTCCTCCTTCTTTTTGTCGTAGTCAGTTTGAGCGGGTCTCGCGATCGACCTTTCTTGGCGAGCTGCGGCGCTGGCTCAAAAATGGCGTAGTGGTCCGCGTGCGGGATGACTTGTTCGAACCGCAGTCTGGATTCACGCCCCAATCAGGCCAGATCGAAAGGAAAGCGGGCCCCGTGCCCGCGGAGGAAGAGTAGGAAGTCTACAGGTTTTGGAGAGGTAGGCTTAAGAAAAGCGAGATTTGTTTCATTTCCCGGACAGGAGTGTGCAACTTATCCGCCCGGAATATAGCGCATAACCACGTCTATCTTGGTCTTGTAGTTTTTATATCGGGCTGGTTCAGTGATGTATCTTGATGTTAGCGAAGTGTCAAGTTGGCGGGTAAGTTGTCCGGTTTTTGTAAAGAGTGAGTGGCCCAGTGTACGGTGCAGACGCTTCGGCCGTACGAAGCCGGGGAACATCTGGCGATTGCGTCAGGGGCGCTGGGATATCAGGGGTTTCCCTCAGGGGCTAAAGCCCCGATTCTCTTTGGGCTCTTTTTGGCACGGCTGAAGCCGCGCCTTTCCCGTTCGTGTTGTTGACAGATTCCTAGTGTTCCGTTCCAGGTCTGGAACAATGTCAGTGCGGAGAATCCCTCGATGGGTTCGTTGTAGTTGGGCGGTGATAGGGATCCTTCGACTGCGGTTGGACTTTGCGCATCGCCGCTAAGTCCAACCCTCGATCAGGATCACAAAATCACTGATGCGGATGTGACACGGGCTTACTGGGACAGAATATTAAATTGCCCACCCTGTCGCACAAAAACGCAACAAGGGTGAGGCAACCCCGCTGTGGCGCGGCTGAAGCCGCGCCCTTTCAAAGCTACTCTTTCATTCCCAGCTGCCAGAACAGGAATGAATAGATATCGGTGAATTCTTCTATCTGCTTGGTGACGGGCTTGCCGGCGCCGTGGCCGGCCTTCGATTCGATTCTTAATAATATCGGGCGGATTTTACTCTCTCCGTTCTTCGCCTCGGCCTGCATTTCTGCGGTCATCTTTTTGGCGTGCATGGGATCGACGCGCGTGTCGGTGTCGGCGGTCATGAAGAGGACCGCAGGATACTCGACGCCGGCCTTTACGTGATGATAGGGCGAATAAGCGTAAAGCCACTTGAACTGCTCGGCGTTGTCGGCGCTGCCGTATTCGGGGATCCAAAGCTTCGCGATTTGAAAATTCTGGTAATGCAGCATGTCGAGCAGCGGCACCTGGCAGATGACGGCGCGGAATAGGTCAGGGCGCTGCGTGATCATGGCGCCCATGAGCAGGCCGCCGTTGGATCCGCCCTGAATGGCGAGATGATTTTTGTCGGTATATTTTTCTGAGATGAGATGCTCGGCGGCGGCGATCATGTCGTCGAAGACGTTCTGCTTTTTGTCGAGCATGCCGGCGCGGTGCCAGTCTTCGCCGAATTCGGCTCCGCCGCGCAGGTTGGCGACAGCGAAGACTCCGCCGTGCTCCATCCAGAGATAGGCGGTGCGGCTGAAGGTGGGAGTGAGGCTGACGTTGAATCCGCCATAGCCGGTGAGCAGAGTGGGATTGTGGCCGTTTTTCAGCAGACCTTTTTTGTGGACGACGAACATGGGCACGCGGGTGCCGTCTTTGGAGTTGAACCATTCTTGCGCGACTTCGTAGGCGGCGGGGTCGATGGAAGGGGCGGAGACTTTGGACCAAAGGGTGGTCTCGCCGTGTACCGGGAACGACTGCGGCGTACCGTTGATGATTGTGGTCGTCAGCGCTGGTTTGAGAGGCACGCGGTAAATGCAGGGTGGAACGGTAAAGGACTGAAAGCCGAAGAATAGCTCATTGCTGTTCCATTTACCGGTAGTCGCGAAAACGGAGCCAATACCGGGCAGGGCGATATCACGGTCCTTTTTTCCATCCAGGTCGAACAATTTCAGTTGTGATGTCGCATTGTGCTCGTATTGCGCGAAAAGTTTTCCACCGTAGACCGCCACGCCCTGCAGCACTGCATCGGACTGGGGGATGATTTCTTTCCATGCTTCGCGATCGTAATTGCCGGCATCAGTGACGAAAACGCGATAGCGGGGCGCATCTTCATCGGTCGTGATGTAAACCTTGCCGTTGTAAATATCGGCGCCATAAAGAAAATTCTTGCCGCTGGTCAGGCTAGTGGGTGGCGTGTTCTTCTTAAGGTCCATTAAATAGAGTTCGGACTTCGTCCATCCCTCAGAAACGTTGATTAGCAGCCAGTTGCCATCATTGGAGAGCGAGACGCTGGGCCAGTCTTCGGGATCGCGGCCTTCGCCAAAGATCTTGTCGTCGGTGTCGACCGGGCTGCCGAGCAGATGAAAGAAGACGTGGCGGTTGTACATCTCCTCGCCGGAGGGAACGTCGCCGGGCTGGGGATAGCGCGTGTAGTAAAAGCCACTATTGTCGTGCAGCCATGCGACCGAGGCGGCACGCGTGCGTTCGATGGTGTCGGGAAGAATTGTGCCAGTTTTGGTTTCGATGATGTGCAGCGTAGACATCTCCGAGCCGCCAGCAGACGTGCCGTAGGCGACATACTTGCCGTTGTAGCTGGGCTCGAACCAGTCGAGCGCGATAGTGCCATCAGCGGCCAGCATGTTGGCGTCGATGAGAACGCGTTCCGGACCTTGATCTTTCTTTGGTACACCGTCTGGCCCGCCGGATTCGCCGCGTTCGCGAACGTAGAGCACGGGCTGGTTCTGCATGCCCTCGCGTCGCGTATAGAAGTAATAATGTCCAGCGATCTGCGGAGGCGTGACAATGCCGATGGAAAGCAATTCAGTCAGGCGCTTGTGAATGGCGTCGCGGCCGGAGAGGGGGTCGAGAATGGCGCGTGTGTACGCGTTTTCTTGATGGACCCACTTCTGCGTCTCAGGACTGTTGGCGTCTTCGAGCCAGTGATAGTTGTCGATGATTTTGGTGCCGTGAAAGTCCTCTTCGTAGGGCTCGATGGCCGCTCTGGGCGGAGCGGCTGGAGGCGAGGTAGAGGACTTGGAATTGTCGGCGGCATAAACTGTGGCGGCGACGATCAGCAGAAATGAAAGAGAAGAGAACAGAGCGAAGGAATGAACAGGAAAGAGCAAACGAAATCCTCCTGACATGGAACACCTCGGAAGCTAATCACCTCGGAAAAGGTGGGGGCAACGCGTCAAGCGTATCAAAATTGTGGCGGCGAGATTCAAGAAATGACTGTATTCGCGTCCTGACCGCGGACGTTGCTGGTCAAGAGTTTCCGCTGAAGGTGCCCGCTCAAAAAATGGTTGTTGGCAGAGAGGCAAGGTCAAGATAGAAAGCTTCCCCGGGGCACGCTGAGATGCTATGATGATTCTGGAAAATCAGAAGGTCCGACCATCAGCGCCGGGCCGACAACACTCCTCAGTAGCTCAATGGCAGAGCATTCGGCTGTTAACCGAAGGGTTGTAGGTTCGAGTCCTACCTGAGGAGCCATTCTATCAATGGCTTACAGCGTGGTGAAATCAGTTGGAAATCAGGTTTCAAGAGCAAGGCTCGCTACTTTTGAACTGGCTTCCTGCATTTCTCCCGTCACCACATCGCCGTAAATATTGAGCGTGGTTTGGATGTCACTGTGTCGCATCAACCGTTGCTGCACAGTGAGAGCCGTCCCTACCGCGTCCAGCCATGAACGGTACGTGTGACGAAAGCTATGCGTTCCCAACCTGCCTAGCCCTGACGCACTTGAAGCATCTTGCAAAGCTCTCCAATAGCCCGTGTACGAGTAGGGCAGCCGGCCGAACTTCAGCGGCGACGGAAACATCCAATCGTCCGCTCCGCGGAACTCGGAGCGCCGCCTCGGGTTAGTCCCGACAGGAATTGCGCCGGACCACATAGCGTAATCCACTAGGCGGTGGAGCAGTTCCCGCAGATGGCCGCGCGTCTTTGGAGCAAGTGGCAGAGAATCAAGCCACAGCTCCACTGGGCGAGGCTGCAGGTCAGTGATGAGACGATCGCCCCAATGCCCCAGAGCGTACTTGTTGAGCCACAAGCCAGCAACGCGCTGTGTGCTATGACGGAGCTTAGGCAACTTCTCCGCTCGATACTGCTCGACAATCCAGCGCACATCCCGGCCGACACCGAGGTGGGCGACGTCTTCAAACCGCGGAAGACTTGTTGCAATGGATGCTGATGGCTTGTGAGATGAATCCGTTGACCTGGATTTCAATGGAGTAACTTGCGCCGACAAGGTTGTGAGAAATTGCACTGCTATCGAAAGGAGGATGCTCCAATACAGAGAAGGGGCCCGCATAGGAATGCCCGATTATATAAGGCCAGAGAACTACCCAAATTTCCGACCACCCAAACCGGAATTCGGGAGGCCGTGTGAAGCTCAGGGATTCAGCCGCAAGTCGGGTCTATTTAATTGCGAACGCAAGCTTCCCAGGATGTTGGCCCCGACTTGCTTTGACCCAGGACTCAGTTGTGCCCGCAGCAGTGCCGCGAGCGGCGAATCGCGGTCTGGTCGAGTCGGCGGATTGAATGCTGTATTGGTCCACGGAAGGGGCATAAAACCAGTCACTTTGGCCGTCGCTCACGCGAATACGTCGAGTGCCAGCTCCCTCAGACTCCCAATGATATTTTTGATCCGCTGCTGCGACCATGTAAGACTGCCGCGACCAGCCACCCGGAAACGGAGTTGAGGAGGTAATCTTTGCTTCGAACTCGATGCGAAATGATTTTGCATTGCGGTAACGCGCGGCAGCATCGCGGAGCAGTGCTTTTGCATCAGATTGCAATCCGAAGAGTGGCGTGACCGAGAGGAGAAGTACTGCGGTAATGACTGTTCTTTGCATAGATCCTCCCGGCGATCAAGATAGAATTATCGTACTCGAAGGCTGGACTTTTACGGGGGCTTGCGAAACCCTGAACGTGCATTAGCCAAGAGGAAGAGATTGATCCAGAGTAGAGGCAGACACCACAGTTGAAACGGTGCGCCGTGCATCTCTGGGATGCTCATTTAGTATTCGCCTCTGGTCGGCCCGAAAATATGTCTTCTGAATAGTCTGCAGTGCGCTGCTCATACAAACCCAGGAGGCCACGTTTTCTTATGTCGAGATATTTGGTGCCCCGCCGGGTCCAGCTAGCCTTGAGCATTATTCTGACGGCAGTTGTATGCGTTCCTTTTTGCTTTTCCCAAGCACGCCACAAAAGCAGGATTTTCGGCGGCTACTTTGAAGAATGGGGCGTGAATTACGCCGGTTACAACATTGCCGATTTGCAAAAAAATGGTGCGGCTGATGAATTGACACACCTGATTTATGCCTTCGGAAATGTAACCCCGACCAATCCGCCGGCGTGCGCCATTGCCGATGCTGTGGCCGCTTACCAGAATGCGAGCGTGCCGAGCGTCAGCGGCAAGGCATACACTGCTCCGCTCTACGGAAATTTTGGCGCGATCCAACAACTGAAGGAACTTCATCCCAAGTTAAGGGTCTTGATTTCTCTGGGTGGACAAGCGGGCGACGTTAGGGGATTTGTGACCGCTGCAGCTACCCCGGCTGGCCGGACTGCGCTCGCCTCTTCGTGCATCAATTTGTTTGTGAAGGGAAATATCGCCCCCGCGGTAACGGCACGGGGTTTGTTCGACGGCTTCAACATCGACTGGGAATTTCCCGGTCCAGCGGACAAGCAGAACTTCACGGCGCTGCTGAAAGAGTTCCGCACGCAACTTAACGCTTTGTCGAAAACGACGAAAAAAAACTATGTCTTGACATTCGATTCGCCGGCCAGTCCGAAAAAATACGTGAGCATCGATCTGAAGGCAGTGGCAGCGCAGGTAGATTTTCTTACCATCGACGGCTACGACTATGCATCAAGCGAGGACAAGCAAACCAACGAATCGTCCTCGCTGTATGACACGGATGCAGATCCTTTGCACGCCGAAGCGCGTTACATCGATGAGACTGTAAGAGCGTATCTTCAAGCTGGCGTACCGTCGTTCAAATACACCATGGGTTTGCCGTTGTATGGCGTGGGCTGGACAGGCGTACGCAACCAGAACCACGGTTTGTATCAGAACGCGACCGGTCCCTCTCCGGTACTCCTCGCCGATGGATCTGGACTATGCCCGAATCCAGAGAAGACGCACGCATCGCCAGGTTGTGACACGATATTGACCCCGGGATTTGCCACCTACTCGACCATCGAGAACCTCACCAATAGGAACGGTTCCAGCGCCTGGTACGATTCGGCCAGAGTCGGAGCGACGCTCTACAATCCGTCGACTGGAACTTTCTATTCGTACGATACGCCCGCCTCAGTTGCAGCGAAGACTTCGTATATCAAGAGGCACAAGCTTGGTGGCGCATATGTGTGGGCATTGAATATGGACGATGCCGGCGCTTCCCTGACCAAAGCCATTGCGGCCAGCTTGAAGTGATCGAGGTCCAGGTTACGGAATAAAACGAAGGCAGGCTGATTGAAAAAGAATCAGCCTCTTTTTTGGGTAGTTGGGGATGCACTTTCGTCTGAGTTCGTTTTTCGTAACACAATCTTGAGAAATTCCGCTTTTT
Organism: Verrucomicrobiia bacterium; assembly: GCA_035523795.1. GTDB lineage: Bacteria > Acidobacteriota > Terriglobia > Terriglobales > Acidobacteriaceae > Sulfotelmatobacter. The sequence continues at coordinate 103,904 of DATKQB010000096.1, forward strand.
CCACACGCGGGGAGAATTCCAACTCAATCCCAACCTGAAGATATTGATCTCCATCGGCGGATGGAATCCTCCCACCTACAACCAGCTTTTCGACCTGGCAGCCAGCACGGAGACTCAACTACAGGCGTTTGTCAGCTCATGCATTAACATGTTCATCCAGGGCAACATCGCCTCGGGTGTTTCTACCGGCACTCTCTTCGATGGCATCGATCTCGATTGGGAGTTCCCGAACGCAAACGACACATCCAACTTCACCGCGTTGTTGACCGAGTTCCGGAACGAGCTGACTACGTTGACGCAAAGCACCGGTAAAACGTATCAGCTATTAGCTGATTTGGCTGCCGGGCTCTCAACTCCGGGCGCGGCGCAGGACTCAGGCAACGATGGAGGGTATGACACTATCGACATCCCTGCGGTCGCTGCGGAGTTGGACTATATGAACATCGACGGTTATAACTACGCCGGAGACTGGTCGAACGCCACGAATGACGCGTCTGCTTTGTATGACGAGACTGAGAATCCACTGTACGGAACTCCGGCTGACGACATCGATGCGACGGTGCAGTACTACCTTGCGCAGGGTGCGCCGCCAGCCAAGTACACCATGGGCTTCCCGCTCTATGGTGCGGGCTGGGCTGGAGGCCTAACATCAGCGAACAGCGGCATGTACCAGAACGCAACCGGAGTTACGGATCCAACAGGAGCTCTTACTCCGAATGGAACTTCACCGGTTCCGAATGCCAATCGAGTGGGAAATTGCCCGATGGGCGACAATCAAGGTAGTCCGGCTGCCGGATGCGACGTGCTGTTGACCGACGGCCTCGCCACGTATGGGACAATCGTAACCCTGTTGAACAACGGCTTCACCTCCAGCTATGACTCGACCCGCTGTGCGACTCGCATGTTCAACCCAACCACCCTCATTGCATTCAGCTATGACAATGCGACTTCGGTGCAGTGCAAGGTGAACTTCATCAAGTCCCAAGGCTTCGGCGGCGGCTACGTTTGGGCGTTGAAAGATGACGACCCGAATGGAGACCTGACGAAAGCCATTGCGAACGATCTCAATCCGTAGAGATTTATCGCCAAACAATCAAAGGCAGACTGACTACGTGCCAGTCTGCCTTTTACTTTCGTTAAATGCGTTGATACTTATGCGGCGCGAAGCAGCGCTGGCGGCACGACCATCTCAACAAGTCCTGTGGGAACATCATAGACGAGGCCCGAAATAAGCCACTCGCGCGGCAACTGCGGAATCGTTCGAAGCAAAGCAACGTCTACGGCAACCGCTGCCCGGGGATCGGTAACGTTTTTTTTCTTGAGTTCTCCCTCGGTAGTTTGAAAATAACGCGTCAGCAGGGCGGGATCGCCGACGAGGCGCGTGATGCCGCAATCTGTGTGCTGAAGTACGATGAGGTGAAACTCACCTCCGCCTCCAGGGATCGCTCCGGCAACCTCACCGATCCGCCCGAGTAGAGCCAACTGCTCCAACAACCCAGGAGTGATTCGACCGCCGATGTTGCGCATCACGACCGCCTCGCCAGATTTGATTCCGAGTACGTGAGCCGGATCCACACGCATATCAGCGCAACCGATAATAATCGCTTTTACATTGGGGAGCGCACGAGGCATAGGTTCTCGTGCGGCAGACTGGCTAGCAGCAAAATTTTTGTTACGTTCCAAGAAGGAGTCGAGAGTGTTCATATTCGTTGTCCTCCGGCCGAAAGGATTCTGGGAAGCGATTCTGGGACTCACGATTTTTTCTCGCAAGAGCGTCTGCCGACAATGAACCCACGATTCCTGCAAAAACGATGAGGGATGGAGTGGATGCGCTCGAAGATGAGCTGTTGGGGACCTGCCAAACCAAACCCGCGGGCCCTCAAGACGAAACGGCAGACCGAACCTTCTGGTCCAGCCTGCCGTGATAGTTCTAGATGCTTCCTACGCTATCGACCAAGGCCCAACGCCATGGTCTTGACCATGGTGCCGTTCGAATCATCGTCCTTCAGAGCCCACACGTAGGCGCCGCCGAGACCTCCGGGAACCTTGAAATCAATGTAGAGCATCTTCAGAAACGCACTGCTGGGATTGTCGAATGTGTAGAACGTGCCGGGATTCGAATCGTACAGCGAAACTGCGACTCGTAGAGGATCATAGTACAGGCTGTATCCATTCGATTGGAGGTTAACCAAAGTTCCATAAGTGGCTAGACCGGGAGTTAGCAACGGATCGCATCCTGGTGTGTTACCACTCAAGTCTGTGCATAAACCAGTCCCATTAGCCAATGGAACCGGGGATGGTCCCATCGAATTCTGATACAAGCCGTGATCGACGTTCGGAACCCCCGTCCAACCGGCGCCATAGAGTGGAAGTCCCATCGTGTATTTATGCGGTGGCACACCTGCCGCGAGGTAGGCATTCACGGTCGCATCAATGTCGAGATTCTGTCCGTACAAGGGATCCTGCTTGTCGTCAAACAATGACGACGCATCGTTGGTTTGAGTGTCCCATGAGCCGGAATAGTTGTAACCGTCAATGGTGATGAAATCAACCTGCTTGGCGGCAGTTTTGAGATTGATATTGACGTAATTCTGTGCACCAGCCGGGCCGTCGAAAGACAAGACGTATTGCTTGCCGGTGGATGCGCTGAGGGCGTTCAGCTGGCTGCGGAACTCAGCCAATAGCGCGGTAAAGTTTTGCGTGTCGGTTGCGGTCGGGAATTCCCAATCGATATTGAACCCGTCGAAAAGACCTGGGGCGCTGATGCCTTCAGCAATATTGCCTTGGATGAAGATGTTAATGCAGGAGGCCGCAAGCGCCTGACGTCCTGCGGCGGTGCTGGCTGCAGTCACAAACGCCGCAGTATTTGTTGCGGACGCACCGCCCAGCGACATTAACACCTTCAGGTTGGGATGCAGTTGCTTCAGCTGCTGGATAGCGGCGAAGTTTCCATACAGCGGTCCTGTATAGGCGGAACCGCTAACGCTTGGCAGATAAGGATCCTGATAGTCAGCCCACGTGTCGGCAAAGGTGCATGCCGGCGTCGGCGTTGCGGTTACGTTGCCGAACGCGTAAATGAGATGGGTGAGATCATTCGCGACACCGTTCTGCTGTAGATTCGCGATGTTATAACCGGCGTAATAGATACTCCACTCTTCAAAGTAACCTCCCAGAACCTTTTGTTGCGCGAATGATGGAGCCACTGAAGCAACCGTCAACAGGGTGATCAGTAGGATTTGGCGGCGGGGCGAAAACTTCTTTGACATGGCAAGCCCTCCAATGTTGCGAAAGTACGGACGGCGCGGAGTATAGTACTATATAGCTCATTTGGCAACTGTGCACCGGACATGAGGCACGCACGGAAGCTATTGGCTGCTTCACTATATAGCGGTGCATGCCGCAATAATCAGGCATGCTTCGGTGTGTTGCTCTGAATTACTGCACAAGAAGTTCAGCGGAAACGGCGGATGAAAAGAGTGTGGCGTTCGGAACGGTAAAAGCCTACGACATAGATGGTAGCTCTGCCGGTGGACGAGTAGATTACTTGTCGGATGCGCAATACCGAGGCTCCGCTCGGCACTCCCAATAACTCGGCGACGTTTGCCTCTGCCGCGGTCGCATCAACTTCCTCGTCCGCATACGCCAGTTCGAGCTTGTAGTCGGATTCCAGGGTCGCAAACAGAGACGACCTGGCCAAAGGGGCTTTCACCAGAGCGGCGAATTCCTTTGCCGCGAGATAGCAAGTCTCTAAAGCAAATGGGGCGTCGCCAGTTTCGCGCAAGCGCTCGATCTTCACCAGAGCGCTGGTAGCGGGTAAGCCGAGTCGAGCGGCCACTTCTGCCTCGTGTTCCACAATTTTGGCGACCAACACCCGCGAACGCGGAGTCAATCCGCGACTCGACATCTGTTCGGTGTAACTCATCAGCTTATTGAAATGGATCTTGGGCGCGGCGACAAACGTTCCCGCTCCCCGTCGACGTTCGACGATGCCTTCGTGCTCCAGGCCGGCCAGAGCATGGCGTGCCGTCATCAGGCTAACTTTGTGGATTCGGGCCAGTTCCCGCTCAGAAGCGACCGCGTCTCCGGGCTTCAGCTCCGAAGAGTCAATCCGAGTGCGGATTGCGTTCTGAATCTTCTTATAAGCTGGAGTCCCGTTTCGGGAATTTCTGGTCATGAGATTGACCTATGCGCGCCTTTCCATATGCTATATAGCTTAATTACGGCCGCCTGTAAAACCAAAAATTGAAGCCTTCACAAAGGTGGGGCTTCGGTAGCTGGAGGCCGGACGATATGTTCGGTTAGCCCAGAATATCCGAATAAGTCCGTTGAAATAAGTGGCTTGGTCCCATTGCAAAACTGCTTCTCCCCCCAGAGAGGCTCAAGCGGCCGGGGATCACTGGCTGAGGACGTGCCTCATCTCCGTTATTCTCGATTCCCGAACATTTTCCTCTTGACGACGCTTGGATAGATGCTATATAGCATAGTCGGTTCGTATTAAAGCATTTGTATTACCTTTCTTGGGTCGGGGACGCATCTTTTAGGAGGCGTGTGATGAAGCAGTCTGCTTCTGTTGAGAATCTGTGCAGGACAGTACGGACGATTTGTTGTTTTTGCCTTGGCGTGTGCCTAATCCTTTTCAGCATGTCAGCGGCTGTTCTGGCTCAAGAGCTGGCAGCCACGCTGACCGGTACGGTCACCGATCCCAGCGGTGCCGTCATCCCGGGGGCAACCGTACTTGTGCACAGCCAGGAGACCGGGGCCGACGTGCGCACCGTGACCACCAGCGGTGCCGGCAATTTCAATATCACCAACATTCCCGCTGGCCGCTACACGGTGACCGTCAATAGCACGGGCTTCCAGACCTTCATCGCCAAAGACGTGATTTTGAACGTCGCAGAGAAGCACACGCTGGATGTGCAAATGAAAACCGGAAACACGACGGAGCGCGTGGAAGTGACCGCGGAGAACACCCCCATCCAGACCACGACGGCCGAGGAGTCCGGGACGGTGACCGGCGAGCAAGTGCGCGAGTTGGCGCTGGACAATCGTAATTTTGAGCAACTAGTGTTGCTCCAGCCCGGAGTTGCGAACCAACTCGGAGACAAGCCAGGGTTTGGATTGCAGAGCAATACAGAGATCTCAGTCAATGGCGCACGCACTGGCGCCAATAACTGGACGGTTGATGGTGCGGACATCAATGACAGCGGTTCGAACGGCACCCTGCTGAACACGCCCAGCATCGACGCCATTCAGGAATTCACGCTGGAGCGCAGCAACTATGACGCGTCTTTTGGACGCAGCGGCGGCGGCCAGGTCGTCGTGGCCACAAAGTCGGGCACAAATGAATTTCACGGCAGCGCCTACGAATTCAACCGCAACAACGATTACAACGCAAATACATTTACCAATCGTGGGCAAATTGCTTTGGCAATAGCGGGAGGGGCGACACCAGCTGAGGCTGCCGCGGCCAACCCAACGCCAGTCGAGCACTACAACGACTTCGGGTTCACTCTTGGCGGGCCGCTCATGATTCCGAAAGTCTACCAGCCGGTTAAGAACAAGACTTTTTTCTTCTGGGCAGAAGAATGGCGCAAAGCGAATATCCCAGCGCCGCAGACGTTTACTGTGCCGACTGCAGCGGAGCTCAGCGGAGTGTTTACTAGTCCGATCCCCATTGCCCCAGGTGGATGCGTTACCTCGTCGGCCGGCACCTACACCATAAGTCCAACGTGTTTCAGTGCGAACGCCCAAGCATATTTGAACGCCTTCATGGACAAGTACCCGGCCAATCCCAACGGCCAGTTGGTCACGAACTTTAGCGAATTGAGTAATTTCCGCGAAGACAATATCCGGCTCGACCAGAACGTCGGCAACAAAGTCCGGATTTACGCGCGCTACATGCAAGATTCCGTGCCAGAAACCTTCCCATTTGGTCTCTGGGGTTCCCCAAACTACCCTGGAGTTGAACCTACCTCGCTGAACGCTCCCGGCCGCAATCTGGTGATCAACGCCACTGCCACGCTTTCACCGAAGGTTGTGAACGAAGTGGAATTCGTCGACGCCTACGGTGCTATCAACTCCGTTCTTACCAACGCAATCGCAGACTCGACTGCATTCACCAGCACTCTGACCGGCATGACCACCTACCAGGACCCGTACGGACGTGCGCCGGGCATTAATTTCAATACATCGGGTAATGTGGGTTTGGCCAACCAGAGTGCACCTTATTTCGAACGGAATAAGGACCGCAATGTCTACGACAACATATCGTTTCAGCACGGTAACCACACCATTCGCGCCGGAGTTACAGCCGCATGGATGGTGAAAACGGAAAACGCCGACAATGGCGCCGCAACTTTCAACTTTTCAGACTCCAATGGAAATCCTGAGTTTGCGAACTTCCTTTTGGGCCAGGCAGATTCTTACTCTCAGGCGAGTAAAGATACGGTTCCGTATCTACACTACGTAAATTTCGAAGCTTACGTGCAGGATGACTGGAAGGTCACACCGAGATTAACGATTAACTTAGGTCTCAGATACAGCTTCTTCCCTTCCCCGCATGACAGCAAGGACACATTGCTGAACTTCGATCCCGCGTTCTTCAATTCGGCTAATGCACCAACCATCAATCCCGCCGACGGCACGATGGAGTTGGGCACTCCCAATGCCGACAGCGCGACCTACGCCAATGGTCTGATCTTCCCGACGGGTGGAACATGTTCGGCGGCGCAGGCGATTACGTCCACCGCCAGCTGTTCACCATTTGGAGGCTTGGTCAATCCGAACTCGAACAAGAACTTCGGGCCGCGCTTTGGTCTGGCTTACGATCCGTTTGGCAACGGGAAGTGGTCCATCCGCGCCGGCTACGGGATTTTCTATGACCGCACGCTGAACGGCATCTGGGAGCAAAATGCCTTTGACGATCCGCCGCTTGTTCAAACGTCAGCAATCAACAACAACGGAACCGTCAGCAACAATATCTTCGACAACGTGAACGCAGGAACAGCAGCACCGACACCTGTCACCCCGGTGAACATTGTGGTAACTGGAACCCCGATTTTCAAAGTTCCGAGTTATCAGGATTACAATGTTTCGGCCCAGCATGAATTAATGCGAAACACGGTGCTCGAGGTCGGTTTCGTCGGCACCAAAGGGACGCATCTGCTCGGCGACATGGATCTCAACCAACCCACAGTGGCAGCACGGCTGGCAAATCCCAACTCCGATGCGAATTCACTGGTGAATTGGGCTGGGTTTGGGTCCGTCCGATCGCGCAATCCGATATTCACCAGCAACTACAACTCGTTGCAGATTTCGCTGAATCGCCGCTTTACCGACGGCCTGACCCTGGGAGTCGCCTACACCTGGTCAAAGCTCCTGACCACACAATCAGTCGATCGCGACTCGGGCATACAGGACACTTACGATGTGAAGGCTGCGTACGGTTCGTCTACGCTGAATACTCCTCAGATATTCGTCCTCAGCTATGTTTACGATCTCCCGTTCTATAGGGACCAGAAAGGCTTCCTCGGTCGCGTAGCGGGAGGATGGGAGGTTTCCGGGATCACGAATATTCAGTCCGGTCAGTCGCTGACTGTAACCCAGGGTACCGATCCATTCGCCACTGCGGCAAACAACAACTCAGGGATTAATCTGGCGCGCGAAGGCCTGATTCAGATCCGAACGAATCAAACCCTGAGCAGTACGAGTGGGCCGAAGTCGGTGAATGAGTTCTTTAACACGAACGCCTTTGGCGGAGCCTCTGGCGCCTTCGGTACTGAGCGGCCGGGTGCCGTTCTAGGCCCGGGTTTTCAATTGTGGGATATCTCGCTCATTAAGAACATACAATTCGTCGAGCGAGTGCGCCTGCAGCTGCGGTTCGAAGGATTCAACGCGTTTAATCATGGGAGCCCAAACGCGGTTGACACTACGTTCGGCAGCAGTTCGTTTGGTCAAGTCACCGGTTACCACGACCCGCGGACTCTGCAGCTGGGGGCAAAATTGCAATTCTGATCGCTCCAGCAGTAGCAGATCGTCAGCGCACGCCCTCGCGGCGTGCGCTTTTTTTTCCGAAAATGTTGAGGAGGAGGATCTATTTCGGAGCCCCCAGGCTTTCGTTCTTCTTGATTGCCGCCTCGCGCTGCTTTTCCTGTAGGTCGACGGAGATCTGTTGCTCGCGTTTTCCTTCGGCGATTCGTCCCATTTGCCGCAACGCTGTTCCCAGGACAAAATGTGCCTCGGCATAGTTCGGATCAATTTGAATCGCCTTGCGCAAGGCTTCGACCGCGGCTTCCGGATGATTCAACGCAATCTCCGCTTTGCCCAGGCCGAACAACGCTTCCTTGTAACGAGAATTCGCCTTGAGGGCGGCATGAAAAGATGATTCCGCCTCCGCAGGCTTGGAGTTGTTCAACAAAACTTCGCCGAGGATGAAGTTAGCCAGGGGATCGTTGGGAAAATGCTGGAGTTCTGCGCGAGCCTCTTTCTCAGCCAAATCGTTCTCGCCCTGTCGCCAGTAGAGATAGCCCAGACCGGAGTGGACCCCCATAAAATCCGGGTCGGCGTTTTCTGCCGCCTGATACTCCTTTATGGCGTCTTCGCGATTCTGCATCTCGTCGTAGGCGGTGGCCATCATCACGTGGGCTGCGGCCGAGTTCGGATCGATCTTCATGATGCGCTCAAAGACGTTTGTCAGAGCCTTGTAGTCCTTCATGCGAAGGTAGGCTCTGCCGAGAATGTAAAGCGTTTCAATATCTGTAGAGTCAGCTTGATTGGCCTGTTCCAGATAGCGGGCGGCCTCTGGATAATGGTCCAGCGCAAATTCGCAAAGACCGGCCAATTCCAGCACCTGAAAATCACCGGGATTCGCTACCGCCATTGGACGAAGCAGGACTAACGCGGATCGATAGTGCTGAGCTTTGAAGTACGCCACCGCCAAATTGCGTTTCGTCGCGGGATCATCGGGGTGGAATTTGAGCGCCTCTTCGTATACTGAGACCGCTTCGGACAGTTTCCCCATCCGCCCCAACACAATTGCAAGATTGTTTAAAGCGGCCAATGATTGCGGATCGATCTTCAACGCCTGCCGAAGCGCTGCAGCGGCGGCAAGGTCGTCGTCTCGGTGCATCGCCTCCACAGCCCGTTCCAGGTATCGGTGCAGCTGTATCTCTGCGCTTGTAGACGGCGGACTGGCCGCCACTTGCGTCAGCGCTACGGCACAATACGCAATGAACACGCAGATTGCGGCGATCGTCGTCACCAGGCGGGTTCGCATTTGCACGGACACAGGCCAGATTTTAACTCACGCACTCAATAAAGCATTCTATCTCCCGCGAGTAGGCAGGACTTCGGGGCAGATTATCCTTTGGGAAATCATGCCATCTGTTGCTGAATTAGTTGTATTTGGGAATCAAACCAAGCCGGATGCATGCAGCGCGAATGGTCAGCAGTTTCCAAGTCATGTTCCCACCCTGAGTGATGAGGGGTCGGATTTCTCGGTTCGGTAGGCTGAGAAGACGGTCGAGTCGCCCGTCATGCTTTTGCACGCTGGTGTATCGGTGTACTTCCAACTGTACGGGACGCGCCACGGATGCCACCTCCGGATCGTAATATTCGTACACCCGCGATTGGAAAGTTCGAACTCGGATCGGATACTTGGCACGCAGGCGGAATTTCACCTTCACCGTGTCGCCGGCAGCAAATGCGTCAAAATAAAGAATTGCCTGCGTAGCTGTGAGGCTGAACTTGGAGAGGTGGCCACTATTCAGCTTGGCGCTGTTCGCCTGATAATCCTGCAAGTCCTCACTTAATAAATCAAACCCCGGAGGAATGCCGAGGTCTACCATCACCATTTTGGCAGTCTTGCTGAGATTGTTCTTGATCGTCGCAGTCGCGGTGGCCAAGTCATCCGGCGCCAGACGAGTGCGGTCGTAGGCGACCTCGATCGAAAGCGGCTCCGGAGCAGGTTTTTCGTCCCAGGGCAAGAAATACTGGCCAACCAGCTGATAGGCCAACGATCCCTTGCCTTCAAACCGGAGTTCGACCGTATTCGGTGCTTGCTGCTCGACGTCCTTGAAAACGAACTGATGCAACAGATCGTTATTTTCCGCGGTCAGTTCCACCTTTTCCGCAGGCTTGCCGTTGACCAGGACTGTCACCGTGCCCTGCACATCCCCGGCAGCTTTTTCTGTGGCTGTAAGCAGCGCGCGCAACGCCATGATCGTGGCTTGTGTTGTTCCCCACGTCCCGTTTGCGTCTTTTTTCGAAGCAATGTAGTTGAGCGCCTTGCGGGCTGTTCCCGCGCCTTCGCCAGATTGCAACAAAGCCTGCACCGCCAGGCCGGTAGTTTCCACACTGGCGCTTTCGCCGCTTCCATAGACTCCGGTCTCTTCAGCCGTCCACCAGACCTTTTCATCTTTCTCGGTGCGCGCGTCCAGCAGAAGCTGGAGCGCGTGCCGAGTAAATTCTCTGTCCGCTGCGTAACTCGCGGCAAAGTTGGCAATGACCGCCAGCGTGTAGGTGTCGGCTTTCTCAGCCATGTGCGTTTCCACAAAGCGCTTGGCACGCTCCACGGCCTCGCCCTGATATGTTGTGTTCTTGAGCGACCAGGCAATATAGGCGGTAATGCGTAACAGATCCGTGTTGTAGCGGTTCGTCGCGCCTTCGTTGATGAATTGCGTGTCCGGTTTCCAGCTTCCATCCTTCTGCTGGTCTCCAGCCAGCCACTGTTGAGTTCTTTCAATGAGTCGCGGGTCTACGTCATAGACCTTCGACATGTCATAAAACTCCATCAGCCCGTATGCGGTAAGAATCTTGTTGGCGGGCACGTTTCCGAACCACGAGAATCCTCCGCCCGGTACTTCAAACGTCAGCAGCCTCTGGTACCCGTTCGCGATGTAGCCTTCCGCTTTGGCGTGGATTTCCGGGGTTAGCTTCTTTGTGCGCTTCATGTAATCGAGGGCCAGTACATTTGGATACGTACTCGAAGAAGTTTGCTCAAAACACCCATTCGGCATGCGCAGAATGCTGTCCATGCCCTCCACCACCTGGCTCATCGGACCCGGATACAGCCGCACGAAGATTTTGCTCGCTCCTGCGATCGAAGTTTGCGGGAAATTGAGCTCGTGCTGCATTGAGTTTTCCAGGTTGCCGTTGAAAACCAGATTTTGCTCGCGCCCGTTGGGAATCACTTCCACTTCGCGCACGACAATGTCAGCCCGCTCCGACGCTCCCTTCATCCGCGCCGAGAGCGTTAGCTTGAATTTGCCAATGCGCCGGGCTTCCAGCGTGAACTGGGCCGCGCCTACGCGCGATGATTCCACCGAGACGGATTTGTCGGGCGCATCATCCACCAGCGAAAACCAATCGTCGGACTGAAGTTGCAAGGCCACATCCCCCGGTGTCCCCGAATAGTTGTAGATCGCCACAGGAATGGAAACGCGGTCTCCCTGCGTCAGCGTCACCGGCAGATCGAGATCGACAAAGAAATCCTGAAATACTTTCAAGCTTGAAGTTGCGGTACCGAGCGCTCCATGCTGGGTAGAGGCAATCATGGTCATTCGCCATGTGGTAATCGAATCTGCCATCGGGATCACGATGCTGGCGCGTCCTTCCCGGTCGGTGATGATTTCGGGGTTGATGTACAGGGCCTCGGGAAAATAGGAGCGCACGCGTGCCGTCGGAGCAGCGCTCGCATCTTTTGCCACGACGCCGCTGTTCCTGGTCGCTAGTTGCGTGAAATTGCGGCCATTGATCGCCACAGACTGTGCGTCCTGCATCGTGATGACCTCCGCCACTGCGCCGCCTGTAGCAGCGCCGCGAGCCATAGGAGCAGGAACCACCATGGCGCTTTCGGTCTCGAGCATCGGTGCTTCCTCGCTCACTTCCACCGTAGTCGTGCTCTGTCCTACGGAAAGCGTCGCCGAAATGACCGCGCGGTCACGCGCGCTGAGACTACACGTGCCCGCGGCCATTCGAAATCCGGCCGTCGAGATTTGAATCCGATAATCGCCCGGAGAAACCGCCGACAAGCTGAACTGCCCCGTGGCATCGGTGATAGCCGTCAGCAGGGACTTCCTTGCGCGCACTTCAACCTTTGCGCCCGGCACAACGGCTCCGCTCGGATCCGTGACCGTGCCGACAATTTGGGCCTGACCATTCATCGCCCCGCGATCGTGCTCCACATTGATGTTGAGCGCGGTAGCGGCCGGGCTCTCAATGCTCGCGATCCGTTTGCGCTGGAACAGCAGGATGGCTTGAAGCTCATCGCCGGTGTTGGGTCGCTGATCGGGGCCCGCGCTGATTACGCGATAGTAGTTCTTATTCGAAGAGGCAGGTTCAAACCGCAGGGCTTGTCCCCAGGGATCAAGAAATTCTGCCCCGCCCGCGCGGGCCAGTTGCTGATAGATCTGAGTCGGGGAGCCGGCTTTCGGATTTTGGACATAAGCGTTCGATATTTTTTTCGCCAGATCATTCGCCTGCTCCTGAAAGCGTGCCTGATAACGCCGATGGTATTCGCCGTACTTGGTCATGGGCAGATCTTTGCCGATCTCAGTTTCGAACTTGTTGCTGGCCGCGATCTCCGTCGCCGAAAACAATGCTCTGGCGGCTCGATCGCGCTGCTCCACGCGGGACTGCTCCGCCGGTTCAACAACGGCAGACATGCCGATGGAGTGAATCTCGTAGCGCGGTTTCATGACCTCCTGTTCGAGATAGAAGAAGACCTTGGCGAATCCAGGTTGCTTCTCAGATAAAGCAAACACTGCTTCATCCACCACCTGAAGACCCAGTGCCGCGTGGACCCCTTGGCCGTGCGAATTAGTGACGCGAAACTGAATGCGCGCGTCGCTGCCCGGCTTATAGCTTTTTGAGTCGGCCACAGTTTCGATCTTCAGTTCGTCCGCGGGTTGCACGAAGATCAAGCGATGATCGCTGATGGGGCGCCCATCGCGCGCGAACAGATAGGCACTCAGATCGAGCGTCCCCGACATCTCCGATGTCGCCGGCACAGCAAGTTCCGCGCGTCCGTTTTCTACGTCCAGGTCGCGAGTGAGTACCGTTTGCCCATCTTTTACGATGTCAACGTAAACGGCGCCGTGAACCTTCGTCGAATACACGTTCAGACGAATCACTTCCCCGGCCCGATAGACAGCGCGCTCGGTTCGCAGCAGAATCTGTTCATCTCCATCACGGGCATCGAGTGCCACTTTGCTGGAAGCTCGGTTACCTTCCTGATCCGTTGCGTCGATTTCCAGCGCCTGCTTACTCTCATCCGGCCTGACGTTCACGATGGCCACGCCTGCATCATCGGTCGAAGTGACTTGATCAGCGTTACTGGCATAACGAACAGTGATATTGCTCTTGGCAGGGCTTCCGTCAGGATAGGAAGCAAGAATGAACACCTGATTCTCCAGATGCGGAACCAGTGTTCCCCCCTCCGGAATCGCAGTCAGTAAGATGGGTGAATCGCTGACCGTGATCGGCTCCCCACGTGTTTCAGCATGACCGGAGGAATCTCTTACCGTGGCTTCGATCAGCACGCGGGCGGCGCCATGACTGAGAGGACGTCCGGCAAAGTAATCCGGCAGCCGAAGATCGAAATGGTAAACACCGTCAGCGTCGGTCTTGCCGTGCGCAGACGCAGCTTCGAACAAGGTCACATCGATGGCCGAAGCCTTTAAATTGACCTCGGAGTGATCGACCGGCTTTCCGAAAAAGTAATTGGCTCGTACCGTGCCGATCACGTGATCGCCGGGTTGATAACCGTGCTTCTGCTTTCTCCCTTCTTTCCCCAGTTCCACGGCAACTTTGAACTTCGGAAGAACGTATAGCTCCACGTTGATTGCGATCTCGGCAGTATTCGTAGGAGCATCCGCGTTCCCGATCAATGCCCTCAGATGATAAGCGCCGAGATTGACCTCGTCGGCCAGAACAAATGCAGCCGAGGCGACGCCGTACTCGTCGGTCTCAGTGACTTTCTTGAAAACTTTGTTGCCGCGCGAATCTTCGACTTCAAACGTCAGATCGCGTTGGCCTGCCGCCTCGTGGTCGGCACGATTCAAAGCCAGTGCGCGCACATGAATCGTCTGCCCGGGCTGGTAAATAGGCTTTTCCGTGGTTAGAAGAATAGACACCTTGTCTTCTAAACGCACACTCTGGGAAAACTCGGTCGTACCAATCGCCGTGTCTGCCACGTAATGCAGTTGATAGCTACCGATCAATCCCGTCGGAAGACGAAACTGCGCCTCGGTCGTTCCCCGGCGATTCAATCCGCCTTGGAAAAGAAGCTGTGGCTTCGCATCCGGCTCAAGAAGCTCAATTTGCACCGAGCCGCGCCCGGCGATCGGTTGATCCTCGGAATCGGTCACGATAACGCGCACCGCGGCTTGGCCGCCGGCGAAATACGACTGTTGTCCAAGAATGTGAATGACAGGTCGCCGCAGAATCTGTGAAAGAGATTCCGTGCCTTGGCGGGCCGCAATTTTCTTGTCGTCGTATTCAAAGCGATACCGCAAGCGATACCAGACCAAATCCTCCAGGGGCAGTGGCTTCTCCAGCCGAATTTCCTCTTTCCATCGTCCGGAGCTGCCATTTACCTCGAGGTGACGTTCGGTCCGGCCAAGCACATCGTCTTCCGGATCGAGCACCTCTAATGTGAGTTGACCGGCCCCCGTGTCGGCGCCACGATAGGGGATCGTCACGTGCAACAGCCCATGCGCATAGGTGGCGATGAGCGAGGGATCTGGCCCGCCGTCGTCAGAAGCACGCAAACTGAAAATGGTAGTGGCCGAGACGAGACCAACCAGAAGCGGAATAGCGAAACGGACTGCGCTTCCCTGCAACTTACGGTTTGCCATCGAGTCCTCCCCACAGATAGCCAGTCAAAACAGCCATCTATTCGCCCTCCGAACGCCCTCAAATATTTCTTGCACGAAACAGCAAATGAAACACCGCCGCCCCTCTAATTGTTCTCGACTCCGCGTTGCTAACCGTCGGTGCAGACAGCAGCGCCATTACTGCGAGAGCCGGGCAAGCCGCTGAGGCTCGCCGCGCTTCCTCGTTCAATGGGAGTTCGCGCCTTATCGGGAGTTTTGCAGAATATTTTTGGGGAAATTTTGAGAGGTTACTGCTGGTGCCAGTGCGTCCCGTCTTTGCTGGTCCAAACGGCGCCAGCGTCCGTAGTGACCTGAAAGGCTGCCCCGGTGCTTGCCACAGTCGTCCACTCGATGCGGACGGCCTTGCCCACCCATTGAGGGTTGATCTTTTTCCAGTTCTTGCCCTTATTACGGCTCAGAAACAGATTGCCCGAGTTATCCAGAGAAAGAAGCCGCTTGTCGTGTGACACAGTGGTTACGACCGGCTGGCCCGACGGCACCGGGATGATCCGGCTCATGCTGCGCGTTTCTGCCTCAACCTGGCCCACGTTTGCAGATTCAGTTTGGATAGATACGGTGTTGCTTTGTGCCGCGACCTCAACCGCTGTTGATGCCGCGCCGACGTCGAGCATCGGCTTGAGCAGGGCGAGTTCACTCGGTTTCAACTCAATCGACTGTTTGCTTGTCGCGAAGCCACTTGCCGTAGCAGTCAACTCGTATTGCCCTGCCGGTAGTTCTGCCAGATGGAAAGTGCCATCCGCGCTGGCCGTCGTCTGTCGCGTCTTGCCGTCCGCATCGCGCAGAGTTATCGTCCCCCCCGCAATGGCAGCCCCACTTCGGTCGGTAATGCGCCCGGAAACTCCGGCAAGCGTCTCGCTTTGTTCGCCCGCATGCTGAACCCGTAATTCGGGCACGTCTTTTCTCACAGCCAAACTATTTTGTGCCACCGCACCCTGTGCGGCTGTTGACGTCGCGAGTTGCTGGTCATTTGTGACATTCCGGCCATTCATTGGCAATTCGGGGGCTTTCACCGCACTGATGGTGCCCGCCAATCTTGCCGCATCGGCATTCGGGACTGGGACCGGGGCAGCCGCCACGATCTGCGGAGACGCGACCTTCGCGGCCGTTTGACTGCTCGGTGATTTGGACAAATTCAAGCCACCCGCGAAGTGCTGCTTTTCTTGCGAAAGCTTCGGTGGCGCCGCGTTGCGTGCGACGCCGTTCTTTGGATTTCCGGATGGCGCAACCCTCTCTGAATTCGTTGCAGGGACAGCAGCCGTTTCAGCGCCAGGGCGCTCGAGCTTGGGTTGCGTCGCCCTTGCTATCTGTGGCGGGACGGCAGGAGGGGCGCTACGTGGCCGAATGTAGATCAACATCGCTATCAGCACACAAGCAAGCGCCGCCGCCGGCAGCCCAATTGGTACGAGCCACCGCCAGACCCATTCCTTCGCCGGCGTTGCAGGGGCCGCTTGCGACTCTTCGCGCGGCTGCATCAGAAACACAGTTTTCCGGCACTCGGCGCAATCGGCTAAGTGTGCCAGCATCCGCTCTTTTTCCCGCGCGGTGGCTGCGCCCTCAACGAACACACTTAGTTGGTCCGCGTCAGGATGTATCCCGGGCTGGAGATTCCGGTTCAAACTTCGCCCCTCTTATCGGAGTTCGCGGCGCCCTCCGATTTTTGCAATAACTTACGCAGATTGATGTCTACATCCCTCGGATCTATTCCAAGCGCTTCTTCTGCCGCACGCCGGCTCAGACCGCGCGCTATCAAAGTTCGCAGCAGCTGTTTGCGCAAGCGTTCGGTTGCGCGCTTCAATTTGCGGCTCACCGTCGCTACATGAACTCGCAGGACGCGGCTCATCTCTTGCAGCGTATGCTGGTCCAGATAGTAGGACGACAGCAGGAAGCGTTCTTCCGCAGAAGCTTCGCTCAGCGTCATTCTTAAGGCCACACGCAGATCTTCTAATCGTTCGAGCTCAAGCGGCTCAGAAACGGCGCCTGCCGGTTCGATCTCATCCAGCGCCGTTTCCCGGCGGATTTTCCGGTACTGGTTCACGCGGCGTTGCGCCAGAATCGCCCGAAGCCATCCCATCAGCGATCCTCGTCCCGAGTATCCCAGTAACGGGGACCAGCGCTTGCCTTCACGCTCCGTCAGCCCGAATAGCTCCGAGTAAAGGGCGCTCGCCAACTCTTCACCCAATGCCGACGAGCCCGTCATCTCCACGGCAGCTCTGGTCAGCTGATCCCGATACTGCGCAAGAAAGCGCCCCCACGCAGACTCGCGCCCCAGTGCGCATCCGTGTGCGATGGCAAGCTCCTCCAAATGCAAGGCCCGCCAGAACATTTCTCGCTGACGCTCATTGGCCTGCTTGCTTGGGTCGAGACCGAAGTTGTCCCTAGTTCCTATTGTTTCAAGGGCTTGCGCGAACTCGGCCTTGCTTACCTCGACTAACTCGGCACCAGCCGTTTGCCAAAGCTCTTCGCCGAGCGTCTCGGGCAAAAGTCGGCTCTGCGTCGCCACTTCCGTTTCGACCGCGATCCCCTTCGCCACCGATGCAGTGCAATCTTTCCCGCCCGAAGGTTCCGTCGGAATGATGTTGGCAGAGGAAGTATCCACGCGCGCTCATTAAATCATATCGTCCCGTCCTCTCAGGCGGCAAAGTTCAGCACATGGCTGATCCAGATCTCTATTAGCGAAGGCCTACATGAAGCTCCGCAGCGAACGCCGCTATCTATACGAGTCGATCGATGGGGGTCTACAGAATGATGAAGGGGACTACATTCCACAGGATTTTTCAGCTTGGCTCAAGATCCCGTGGGAGGCTGTGGAACTGAAAGAAACTTCGAGATGCTCTCCTCCGGGCAATGGACTCGCTTCCAGAAAACGATTGCACTATTTTGATCCTGCGAGATGTCCAGCACTTCAGCATCAATGAGACAGCAAGAATTCCCGGTCTCAGAAGCAAACGTGAAGACCGGACTCTTGCGCGCTCGTCTGCAGATGCGGGACGCGCTTGCACCCGGCTTCGATGGCGCCCGGAGTCAAGGATGACCATTCCGAAGAAGTCCCGCCCTTTTGAACTGCAATCCGATCTGATTGACCTATTTCACACTGATCGGCAGCAAAGCTGCTCCGAGCACTTTCCCTTGTTGCGGTTCTTGCACGAATGCGATCAGCCGCAGATTATGGAACTCCGACACAGGTCCGATATTCAGATGAACGTTTTGCGACAAGCCTTGACCTCGTTTCAAGACGCCAATTTTCGTTAGACTCCTGACAACCGAAACGTGTGTCAACGTGTGTCCCGCATTTTCACCGGAGGAAACTTGCGATTCCGCGCGGCTCAGGGCGACGGCGATCTGCACTTCAGCTTCTGGTGCGCCAAAGGAGGGATCCAAAGCTCCAATATCGAGGTGGACATGCACGCCAGACGACGGATCTGCCGATATCAACGAAAGGTGGACAGAAATCTTCGGAACGCCTAATGCTTTGGCAAACGCCTTATCCGCCAAGGCGGGATTGCTGCCAACAAATTCACTTGAGCCATCGACTACCATTTGCGGCGTGTAGACGCTATCCAAACCGAAGCGTTTGCCGTAAATGCTTTGCCTTTCGCTATAGAGGTGGGCTGAATACGGGTCCTTCCAGCCGATATCATTCCAGTAGTCTACGTGCTCACTGAGGACAATCATTTCTGCTCCGGCCACGGGTTGATTATCGAGCTTCTCTAGAAGCTGATCCGCCGGGGGGCAGCTGGAACATCCTTCTGAGGTGAACAGTTCAACCAACACGGGAGTTCGACCTCTTCCTTCAGAAACAGAATCCGAACCCCAGGCGAGCATCCAGGCTGTGACCGCAAGGACAACTAGCAATGAACCAAACGCAGCTTTGCTTGGCATGATTGTGCCTTCCGTGAATTGATGCGCGGTTCGACGAGAAAGTTACGCTCCCGCAACAATGATCGGACATCGGAAGATGGGCGACCTTGGCGCAGCGCCAGGTGCTCCATTCTCTCGTTTAGTCCGAGGCGAGGTACTAAGTGGTTCAAACGTATTCGATCGAGAGCCGATGACATATCAACGTATCCGTTTCTCACCATTGCATCGTGCAGAACATGCGAATGCTTCCGTCGGGCTCCCATTGACGTGCTTTACTTCTGCACCTAAGAGTTCATGCCAATCTTCGGCGATAACACTGCTACGTGGGCAGGTGGGAAGCGTTGCTAGGTGGTTTGACGTTTCCGGGCGGATTGGAGTCCTACCTGCATTCTTTTGCCCAGATTTTCTAACCACTTACGTTAAATCCCAAAATTTTATGCTGCTTTGTACTGCCGATGCTGGTTGAGCAGGGTTTTTCCGTCCAGGCCGGAATATTGCCCGTGTCGTAAGAGCTTGTAACAAAACCTCTACACTGACGGCTTAAGCGGGGCGGCACAGTGGAATATGCCGCCCCGTAGGTTGAGCCCGACGACGTTCTGGGTCTAGTCCTTACTCCTTCGGGCTTAGGTTGGGCCGTAGCGATGCCGGGTCGGGGCGCTCAACTACCTGTGCGGGATTGTCCGGTAGGCTGAACGCGTAAACATTGTTATCGCTCGACCCGACATAGACCTGTCCGTTGGCGACGGCCGGGGAGGAGAGTATTGCGCCCCCGGTGGCGTATCGCCACAGCTCGTAGCCTCCCTCCAGGTCGATCGCATAAAGGTTGCCGTCGAACGACCCGATGTAGAGCACCCCATTTGCTACTGCCGGAGACGAGGTTACGGGACCGCCGGTAGTGTATTTCCAATGCAGGTAGCCTCCGAATGCGTCGACGGCGTAAACGTTGCCATCGAATGACCCGATATAGACCACCCCATCGGCCACCGCCGGGGAGGATACAGGACCGCCGGTCTGGAATTGCCAGAGGAGTGCGCCTGTTTTCGCGTTCACGGCTAAGAGGCTGTTGCCATACGGGCACGTGGTGGTACATGATGACGTGCCGAAGAAGACCAAGCCATTGGACAACGCCGGTGCTGAGGCCACCCCGACCCCGGCGGGAAATTGCCACAGATCACAGTTAGCTGCTTGCAAGCCTGAGGCTATACACGTGGGACTGGTGGCGCTGGCGTCGTTAAGGGCGTAGAGATTTCCGTCCTCCGACCCGACGTAGACCACCTGATTGGCGTCCACGGCCGGAGAGGAAAGCACTTCGCCCCCGGTGGTGACCTGCCACAGAAGGGTGCCGATCCTGGCGTTCAAGGCATAAACATTGCTGTCCGCCGAACCAATGTAGACCACACCGTTAGCTACCGCCGGGGAAGAGGTCACAGAATTCCCAGTGGGGTACTTCCACTCAATGCTGAGGTTGCCCAGAACCAGGGCATAAATATTGTCGTCCGTCGAACCGACAAAAACCCAGCCGTCGAACACCGCCGGAGAGGAAAACACGGCCCCTCCGATATTGTATTTGCGATCAAGTAAGCCTGAGAGCGAGTTCAGTAAATAAACATTGCCGTCTTCCGACCCGACGTATAGCGCGCTACCAAAAAATAACGCCGGAGAGGAGAATACTGCATTCCCTGTGAGATAGTTCCAGCTCAGGTCAAGATTGCTTACGGTAGTCGGGTCAAGAACATTTTCGTAGGAGTTCAATCCTCTGTGGTTAGCTGCGAAGTGGAATTGTGCCCAGGCGGTGTTCACAATGAAGTAGGTCTGCGCGGCCTCGCCAGTGAAACTCACCGCGGTAACATAGTGGATCCCGGGCAGTGCCGAAGCCGGCACCCCGATTTCGAAAGTAAATGCGCCCGCGTTGCTCGTCGTAGCCAGGGCCTCGTCAGTGGTATCGAAATAGATGTCAACCACGGTATACGCCGGAAAGCCGCTGCCAACAACCGAAACGTTGCTGGTTGGCGGGCCCTGATGCGGGCCGGTCGTGACGGAGGGTTGGGCGAAGCACAATCCGCTCAGCAACACCATGCTGAGCAACGTCAGGCAAAGTCCGGCCTTGGACGGAACAAACTTCATCGCTGGCATAGAGAGGTTTCTCCTTCGGCGCGGAATCGGAGTTTGGTTACAGAAGGGCCCGAATGCTAAGCAAAAAGCCGGGACGGAAATGAGATTTCGGAGCAGCGAAGCAAGAACGGGTGTGCCCGAAATGTGCGCGGCATTATGTTCTATGGGGGCAACCCTGTCAATATGCAAGGAATTGCGGTAGTGGGCTACTTTCAAAGTCGCCCACTACCGGAATTGCAGCCGTAATGCGGCAGACCGGGAAATGAGGTTTTGTTACAGCTTCTAAGCCTAGAGTTGCGTGATCCGCCCAGTATCTTCACGCAGGACTAGCGAGATGACAATGGCGGAAGAGCAACCTTGTTGCGAATACCACTTCCCTCGACGATCGTGTAGATAAAGTCTGTCGGAACATTGCGTAGGGTTTCGGTTTCCCCATTGGGCCAGCGGATACTAACTTCATTCATATTGTCGTGGCCTGCCAAGCCAAAATGCAGCCGCAAATCGTTCTGCGATAGATAGCTGGCGCCGCCGCGCACTTCGCTGAACTGCACCAGGGGGCCAGCCTTCACCGTGACGCGAGCTCCGATGGCTGCTTTGTTGCTCTTCGTCCCAACGAGTTTGAACAGCACACGGTGATTCGCATTTTCATTGCGGTTCAGTAAAAGCGTTGGTGGCTCGCCGACGTTGAGCACCACGATGTCGATATTTCCGTCGTTATTGATGTCACCAAAAGCCGCACCCCGCCGCGATTGTGGGGGCATGGCTGCGAATGCTTGCGAAACGTCTTCAAAAGTACCGTCGCGATGGTTGCGGAAAAGCAGCATAGGTTGGCGGTAAGGTGTTCCGCCGGGAATCGTGTCTACTTGCGGGTATACGTGGCCGTTGGCGATGAAGAGGTCGAGCCACCCGTCGTTATCCATATCAAAGAATGAAGTTCCCCAACTGACATAGGGATAAGTAGGCTTGATCAACCTGGCACGCTGGCTTACGTCGGCAAAATTTTCTTTGTCGAGATTATGGTAGAGAGTCGAACCTTGCTCGACAAAGTTTGTGACAATCATCGACAACCGGCCCTCGTGAAGATAGTCGCCCCAGTCCACGCCCATGGAGCCTTGTTCCATGCCATCGCCACTTAGTGCAACGCCGGCCAGCACGCCGACTTCTTCAAAAGTTCCATCATGCTTGTTGCGATAGAGGAAATTCGGGCCGGCATCGTTGGCCACATAGAGGTCGGGCCAACCGTCGTTATCGTAATCGCCCCAAGTAGCCCCCAGACCGTAATAGTGATGAGGGTCGTCGACGCCAGCTTTCTTTGAAACCTCCTCGAAAGTTCCGTCGCCTTTATTATGGAACAGAAGATCAGACTCGCCGGGAAGGCCCCAGGGACCGCACTGCACTAATACTCCTTTGAAACGGCAAAAACGTGGATCATTACCAAACTCTGGCAGATTATCGATGTCTACGTGCACATAGCGTGAGACGAAAAGATCGACACGGCCGTCGCGGTCATAATCGGCCCAGGCTGCCCCCGTGCTGAATCCTCCTGCGCGCACGCCGGCTTTGTCAGTCACATCTTCGAACTTACAGTTTCCGAGATTGTGGTAAAGCGCATTTCCGCCGAAGCCGGTAACGTAAATATCCTGCAGGCCATCGTTGTCGTAATCGGCAACGGCCACGCCCATCCCCCAGCCCTTGCGCGTGAGGCCGGCGGATTTTGTAATGTCAGTGAACTTGACGTTGTCAGCCGTGCTGTCTGCGTCCTGGCGGTAGAGCGTAATCATAGGGTCTCCACCCTGGCGGTATCGTTCGACGGTGGAACCATTGACGGTGATGATGTCGAGCTTGCCATCGTTATCGCAGTCGATGAGGCCAACACCGCCGCTCATGGATTCCACGATGTATTTCTTATCTGGAGAAGAAATGTGCGAGACCGTGAGTCCAGCCTTCTGGGCGACGTCTTCAAACCGCGGCAGACTTGTTGCAATGGATGCTGATGGTTTGTGAGATGAATCCGTTGATCTGGAATTCGATGGGGTGACTTGCGCCGACAACGTTGTGGAAAATTGAAGCGCTATCGAGAGGGTCGTGCTCCAAAACAGAAAAGAGGCCCGCATAAGGAATGCCCGATTATATAAGGCATGAGCGATACACAGAACACTCCTTCGGACGCCGTTTCCATATCGAAGCTTGGTGAGGCCGAACGTGCCTCCTGTATAGTCTGCAGTGCACCGCCTACACATCCCAGGAGGCCCTGCTCTTATGTCCAAGTATTTTGTACCAGCCGTCCAAGCAGTCTTGAGCATGATTCTGACGGGAGTTGTGTGCGTTCCTCTTTCCTTTTCCCAAACAGGCCACAAAAGCAAAGTTTTCGGCGGCTACTTCGCCCGGACGTGGAGGAGCCTTTTCCCCGTTAAAGCGCGTGACCGCCAAATCGAACGATCCCCAGAAAAAATGTACGGGACTGATCTTGCCGTAGAAGCAGGTGGAGAATCGCTTGAAGAGGGTGTCGGCCAGAATGAGGGTGCGCCAAAAGCGTGCGACGGCATCTTTATCGTAGCTGGCATGAACGGTATCGCGATCGAAGCGAATGGGATTGGGCACCTCGACCGGCATCGGATCAATCTCGGTTTCCACGCGCAGCGCCGCCAGGGCGCGAAGATATTCGCTGAAGAAATCAGCGACAGAAATCTGCTGCAGACTGAGCGTCCGCGTTTCGCCGACGCTCTTTCGAAAGACGGGTTCGTGGGAGATGAAATCGAATTCGACATCGAGCAGGTGCCCGCTGCCGACCGGCATGGCGGAGGTCGAAAGCCGCGCGCGGTCAGATACAGCGGCACATTCCACCAGTGGTTCTGAATGGGAGTGAGAGCTAGGCGGGTCTTGCCGACGATCTGCGTAAACATGTGCAGAGTCTCAGCAGTGTCTTTCCACTGCGCCCATTCGAGGGCGGGCCTTTCGCCGAGGTCGGCTGAGAACTTTTGCACGAGTGCGCTCCAGGTGGACTCAAACGAAGAGAATAGGCAATTCAAGCATAAAGCCCGAGCTCTCTCTGGAGTGAGCTCGGGCTGGAATCGAAGAACCTGAAACGCCTGGACTACTTGCTGCCGCCTCCGGTGTTGGACGCGGTGGTCGCTGCCGGTGCGGCTACCGGAGCCATGCCTGCAGCGGTCGAGTTCACGGTGAGCGGACGATTCAGTTCGATAGTGAGCTGCGTCCCGGCGGGTAGAATTGCCGAATGATGCTTCGCAAGCCAGTAGGCGGTCGTCGAGCCGGCACCCACGATGCCGCCGACCAGCACTCCCATGGGGCCGCCCGCGAGTCCGCCAATCAGCATGCCGCCAGCTGCGCCTCCGCCAACTTCGAGCTGATCTTTGCGGTCGTGGCCTGATCCCTTGAACTGCCCTTCGGCATTCACATCTGTGCCAGGAATATTGGTGTCAGTCAAAGTGGCATCCAAGTAGAGGCGCTCGCCGTTCGGCATGATCACCGCTTCGGGGAGGATACCGATGGTCGGGCGTCCGGAGATGCGCCGCGGCTCACTCACTTTGGTGACGCGGCCTTCAATCGCGGCTCCGGCGGGAATCAGCGTCTGGCCGTTCACGACGATCGGCTTGGTAATGCTGGCACGGAAGGGGTCTCCGGGCCTGTTGCTGAAGCTGGCGAGCGTGGTATCGAGGCGGACCATCAGGGCCGTTCCTGAGGGCACGGCCGCCGCGCCGGTTTCTGCGGGTGCTGCTCCAGCGGGCGGAATATCGGTCACGGTCTGGGCGGCGAGCGTGGTCGCCAGCAACAGGCAACAGAAAATCGTCAGGCTAGTAAAAATCGTATACTTCCGCATACCTACCTCCACGGTCCACAGCTTTGCTTGACAGTAGACCAGATTCACGGCGGCGACAAGCGGTTGCCAGTTCATGGGGAATCAGCCTAGGTAAGAGGCTGAGGACAGTGGCCGAGCGGACAGTTCCGAAGGCGGAATCTGGACGGGGCAAATGCCCAGCGCGTCATGTGGGGTCCCAATCCATCCTTTATAATCATAGGTTTCGCGAAACTCCCTGGCAGAGGTCCAGACGGGTGCGGGTTATCTCACCGGACGGAGGATTACCGTTGATTCCGATTACCCGCAAGGATTCAATTCCCGGGGGGAACAAAGTTGAATTCATCGAATTAAAGGAAGCGAGTTTACCTATGTCGAATATTGCAGCTATTCATGCGCGAGAGGTTCTCGATTCACGCGGCAATCCCACAGTTGAAGCGGAAGTTTTTCTGGCTGACGGTTCTATGGGACGGGCGATCGTCCCCAGCGGCGCGTCAACCGGGGAGCACGAGGCGGTCGAACTGCGCGATGGCGACGAGAATCGTTTTCTCGGCAAAGGTACGACCAAGGCGGTAGAGAACGTAAATGGCGAGATCGCCGAAGCGCTGGCCAATTGGGATGCATTCGACCAGCGCGGTCTCGATGCCAGGATGATCGAACTCGATGGCACCGAAAATAAAGGACGGCTGGGGGCGAATGCGATTCTGTCGGTCTCGATGGCGGCCGCGCGGGCGTCGGCGCAGTCGCTGGATATTCCGCTCTATCGCTATCTCGGCGGGGCCGCGGCAAACACGCTGCCAGTGCCGATGATGAACATTCTGAACGGTGGAGCGCACGCGGACAACAACATCGATTTCCAGGAATTTATGGTCATGCCAGTGGGCGCGACATCGTTTTCCGAGGCGCTGCGCTGGGGCGTAGAAGTATTCCACACGCTGAAGGGCGTTCTGAAAAAGCGCGGTCACAACACATCTGTCGGTGATGAGGGCGGATTTGCCCCTTCGGTGAAGTCGAACGTCGAGGCGATTGAAGTAGTGCTGGAGGCGATCTCGAAAGCGGGTTACAAGCCGGGAGAGGAAATCGCGATTGCGCTGGATCCCGCGGCCAGTGAGTTCTATCAGGACGGAAAGTATGTTTTCAAGAAGTCGGATAAGTCGGCGAAAAGTTCGGACGACATGGTGAAGTTTTATGCGAAGTGGGTGAATGATTATCCAATCGTGTCGCTGGAAGATGGTTTGTCAGAAGCAGATTGGGATGGCTGGCAGACTCTGACGAAAGAGCTCGGCGGGAAAATTCAACTCGTGGGCGACGATATTTTCGTGACGAATATCAACATCTTCGGTGAGGGCATCGAGAAAGGAATTGCCAATTCGATTCTGATCAAGCTGAATCAGATTGGGACGGTCAGCGAGACGCTGGACGCGATCGACCTGGGACGGCGCAATGGGTATACATCGGTGATCTCACATCGTTCGGGCGAGACGGAAGATACGTTCATTGCCGATTTCGCCGTGGCGACGGGAGTGGGGCAGATAAAAACGGGCTCGGCCTCGCGTACCGACCGCATTTCCAAGTACAACCAGTTGCTGCGGATTGAAGAAGAATTGGGTGGGACGGCACGATTCTTGGGATTGGAAGCGCTGAATTATAAGGAATAGCGGAGTCTTACGGAACAACTTCACCATGCGAGGGCAAAGATGCACAAGCTGACTGCAGTTCTGGTGGTAGTTGTTGCTCTTACGTTGCCAGCTACGCTCATCGCGCAGGCGGGTGAGTCACCGAACGTACCGGATCGCACTGATGTGCTCAAACTTCTCGAATTGATGCATGCGCGAATACAGATGAAGCAGACGATCGATGGAGTAACTAAGCAAATGCGCTTGGGTGCCGAGGCCGGATTCAAGCTGAAGGTTCCAAACGCCACGCCTGAGCAGCTGGCGAAGGTCGACAAACTATTCAACGGTATATTTGACGACCTACCACTCGAGAGATGGTGGACGCAATCGTTCCGATCTACCAAAAGCACTTGACCAAAGCCGACCTGGAAGCTCTCACGCAGTTCTACGGTTCGCCGGTGGGACAGAAGATACTAAACGAGATGCCTGCAATCTTGTCAGAATCGATGGAGGCCGGAGGGCAAATCGGGCAGCGGATGTTTGCCGCCAAATCCGCTGAGTTTGACAAGCGAGTGGCGGAATTAATCGAATCCAGCACGCCGGATAAAACACCCATTAAATAGACGACTGAGTGCAAGCGCGCCGATGCTTGCAGCAGGCTTGCAAAGAAGGAAGGCAATATGATCAACGAACTGCTACTCACCGAATTCGACGAAGAAGCCAAGAAGACGCGCGCCATGCTGGAGCGCGTCCCAATGAAAGCCGACTACAAGCCGCACGCGAAGTCGATGCCACTGGGTAAACTCGCGCCGCACGTCGCCGAGTTGCCCGGATTCGGCTTGACAATCCTGACCACGCCGGAACTGGATTTCGGCAGCGGACCGCCGCGAACCCGCCCGGGCTTCGAATCCCCAGCCCAGTTGGTAAAGGCCTTCGAACAAGGATCGGACAAACTGCGTGCGGCTCTTAAGAACTTGCCGGAAAGCGAGTGGCATCAGCCTTGGAAACTGAGCTTTCAGGGCAAGTCGATTTTCGGCGGCTCGCGATTTCTGGCTTACCGGCAAATGTTCGTCAATCACTTGGTACATCACCGGGCGCAACTGGGTGTGTATCTCCGGCTGAACGATGTTCCGCTGCCAGCGACCTACGGTCCTTCGGCCGATGACACGATGGGATTCTAGCGGTTTCGCCGAGTCGCAACTTTTCGTAAGAAGCCTCACGGCGCGGAGGGTGGAAATGAATCTGAAATCCCTGCTCTGGATTACTCTGCTGATTATGCTTCTGCCCATTCTGCCGGGGACTGCGGCCGCGCAGGTTACGGTTGCGCTTGCTCCCGACACCCCATCGAAAGAGGACGTAAGAAAGCTATTAGACCTGACCGCCAGCCCGGATCAGATGCGGCGAGTGATGGAGCAGGTGTTTGCCGGTGAGCGAAGCGCACGGCGGCAGGAAGCCCTGTCGCGAAATCCGAATTTTACTGAAGAGGATCTGGCCCGCGAGGAACGCGAGTCCCATGAGTTCATCAAGAACTTTCCGCTCGACGACATGCTGAACGACATGATTCCCGTCTACCAGCGCCATTTCTCGAAGTCGGAAATCGACGCATTAATCGCCTTTTATTCATCGCCGGTCGGGCAGAAGTTTCTTCACGAGATGCCGGCGGTCACCGCGGAGGCGATGCAATTGATCTATCCCCGTATTGAGGCGGCCATGGCGGCCGCCATGAAGCATGCGGATCAGGCCGGCGGGTCGCCAAAAAAATGATCTCGAAGTGCCGCGGTTCGCATCGTCGATTTCTCTAAATCCAAACGAACCCCGGCTGAATCCAATATCCATGCGCCGTCGCTTTGGAATTGTTGGGGCTATCACCATCATTCAATGCATCCTCTTTTTGACGCACTTTCTTCTTTACGAAACCTGGACATACTCCATGCCTGCTACCGCGAGCCTCTGGCTCAAGCTTGCCGTGAGTCTCATTTCCATCAGCTTCGTCACTGCGTCTTTGCTGGCTTTCCGCTATACAGGCCCGATCGTCCGTGCTTTCTATCGTGCCGCCGCCGTTTGGGCTGGCCTCCTGACATTCCTGATCGTGGCAGCAGTGGCGTCGTGGATGATTTTGGGTATAACATCCCTCGCCGGAGCACACCTGAACTTCCACCGCATGGTCGAATCGCTGTTCAGTGTGGCGATCGCGATTGGCATTCTTGGAGTTGTTAACGCAAGCTGGACGCGCATTACTCGCGCGTCGATCCGCCTGGCAAATCTTCCTGAAGCCTGGCGGGGACGCAAGGCCGCACTCATCAGCGACCTGCATCTGGGTCACGTGCGCAACGGAAATTTCCTGCGCCGCATGGTTGCGAAAGTTCTCGAGGAGGGCCCAGATGCCGTATTTATCGCGGGCGACTTGTATGACGGAACAGCGATCGACGCGCAAAGCGCTGCTGCGCCGCTCAGCCAACTCACCGCGCCTCATGGCGTTTATTTCGTCGCGGGTAATCACGAGCAGTTCGGCGACGACAGCAAATATCTGGGGGCCGTGAAAGCTGCCGGCGTGCGCGTGCTCAACAATGAAAAAGTAGAAGCCGACGGCCTGCAGATTGTCGGTGTTCCCTATCGCAATGCCACTCGCCGCGAGCATCTGGAATCTGCCCTGAAAAAGATCGGCATCGATCGGGATCGCGCCAGCGTACTGCTGGTGCACGCTCCCGATCATCCTGAAGTCGCCGAAGCCGCGGGCGTGTCGCTGCAGCTTTCCGGTCACACGCATCTCGGACAATTCATTCCCTGGAGTTGGTTCGCCCGCAAAATCTATCGGCAATTCGTCTACGGTCTGAGCCGTATCGGCAAGATGCAAGTCTTCACTTCCAGCGGAGCGGGCACCTGGGGACCTCCTCTGCGCTTAGGTTCCAATCCGGAGATTGTCGTGCTGCAGTTCGAGTAGGCCCCGGTTTGGCCTTCTCTGAGGGTTGACTTAGTCCATGACTTAGCTATAATCATCTTATGGAAGTCAACGTCCACGAAGCTAAGACCCATCTTTCCAAGCTTTTAGAGCGAGTTCTTCTCGGAGAAGAAGTCGTGATCGCCAAGGCGGGCAAGCCAGTGGCCAAGCTCGTGCCGATCAGTTCTAAGCCCAAAACACGGACACTTGGGAGCGCAAAAGGCGAGTTCGTTGTGCCGGACGATTTTAATGATCCACTACCCAAAGAAATCGAGGATCTTTTCTATAAATGAAAGCTCTTCTGGATACGCACACGTTTCTGTGGGCGATTTCCGGTGATGCGAGGCTCTCGCAACGCGCAAAACAAATCTTTGTCGGTCCCAGTGATCTGTGGCTGAGTGTCGCCAGCATTTGGGAAATTCTCATCAAAGTGCAAATTGGGAAAATGCCCTTACCCGTTCCGGCGGGTCCTTACATTGTGAAGAAATTAATCGAGAACCGGATTGAGACTCTGCCTATCTCTCGCGATCATGTACTAAGGGTGGAAAGCTTACCCGTGCATCATAGCGATCCGTTTGATCGCATGCTGATTGCGCAGAGTTTGGAGGAGAAATTGCCGCTGGCCACGGCTGATCGGGTGTTCGAGCGTTATCCGGTCGATGTGATCTGGTGACCGGGTTTCTAGGGTAACTGCGCGCGGAAATCATCCGTTTAAATGCGCAGCAAAGAAGTTGGATTTAGTAGAGGTAGGAGCTAAGAGCCGGTCTTATGCCTCGTCCTAAACCTGTCATACTCATCATCCTCGATGGCTGGGGATACCGCGCCGAAACTAAAGCGAACGCCATCGCGATGGCGCGCAAGCCGACTTATGACCGCTTGCTGCGCGAATATCCCAACACACTGATTCACACCAGTGGTCCATACGTGGGGTTACCCGAAGGCCAGATGGGTAACAGCGAAGTCGGGCACCTCAACATCGGCGCTGGCCGCATCGTGCACATGGACATCACGCGCATCGATCTGATGATTCAGAACGGAGACTTGTTCAAGCATCCGGTGCTGCTCGAGGCCATGAAGCATGCTCGTAGCGGCGAGCGCCGGCTGCATTTATTCGGGCTGGTTTCCGATGGTGGGGTTCATTCTCAGCAAGCACATCTTTATGCGTTGTTGAAAATGGCGAAGCATAATGGCCTGGAGCGCGTCTTGGTGCACGCTTTCATGGACGGCCGTGACACGTTGCCCACCAATGGCGCGGGATATCTGGAACAACTCCAGCAAAAAATGCGCGAATTAAACTGCGGCAAAATCGCGACCGTCAACGGCCGCTACTATGCCATGGACCGCGACCGCCGCTGGGAGCGCATTGCCAAAGCCTACAATGCGATGGTTTTCGCTGATGCGGAGGGCGGCAGGCGTGCCGATCCGGTGCAAGGGATGAAGGAGTCTTACAACAAGGGAGTGACGGACGAATTCGTGATCCCATTCGTGGTTGGCGACCTTCAGCACACGGGCGATGGCGCCCGCGCCACAACGACCATCCGCGAGGACGATTCCTGCATCTGCTTTAACTACCGCGCGGATCGCGTGCGCCAAATTACCCGCGCTCTCACGCGCAACAGCGGATTGAATGACAAGGCCGGCACCGATCTTCCGGGTGCGGCCGATCTCGATGCAACCATTCCGCGTGACCGCGTGCCCAAAAATCTGCACTACGTCTGCATGACGCAGTACGACAAGAGTTTCAGTCTTCCAGTCGTGATTCCTCCGGAGTCGATGGCGAATATTCTCGCCAATGTCATGGGCAATCAGAAGATGCGCAATTTGCGCGTCGCCGAAACCGAGAAGTACGCGCACGTCACATATTTCTTC
>DATKQB010000097.1:0-13031 GCA_035523795.1 Verrucomicrobiia bacterium
GCAGAAATGACGGCCTCACGCACGGGATCGGCGTCCATCGCCTGCGTCAGTATCTGGACCGAAAGCAGATCGTTGTAGCGGTCGACTATTAAGCCCGGAAGAAAATCAGCCTCGCTGAAAACCACGCGGCAGGCATTCGTACCGCAGACAAAGCGCTCGCGATAGGCCATTGCATCGGCAATGCGCTGCCGCACGAGTCCGGGAAAGTCGGTCACCGGTTCGCGCGAAATCAGCCGGATCCCAATCTGCGAGGAACTGGAATAAAGAGCCGTTCCGAGCGGCTTGCCGCGCTGGTCAGAAACGGTGACGATCGAGCCGGGAGGGATCCCGTCGCCAGAAAGAATGTCGGAACGATAGACCCACACATGTCCGGATTTCAGCCGCGCGGCGCCGCGCGGCGAAATTTTGACCTTGGGCGGGGTTGAAGACTGGGAGGTCGCGTGCATGGGGACATGGTAATGCCTCGAATGAATACCTGCGTGACAGGATTTGCAGCCTTGCGGCCGCGATTATGAAGCAAAACCGACGGGTGCCTTAGCTCGCCGCTTGTTCCGTAGTGGTCGCGGCTGCCGGAACCTCGTGCTTCGCTGCAGAGTGGGTACTCATCTCGTGCCGGGCCAGCTCAAGATCGGCATGTAGAGAATCCAGCACAACCATCGGCACTTCATTTCCCCAGGCATCGAGCTCTTCAATATCCCACTCGCCATTCAGTCGGGTCGCACCCGTAATATCCTCGGGGAATGCCTGACGGTAATCGCCTTCTCGGATTAGAACGTCACCAACCTGCCGACCGGTATGAATCTCATAGATGCGGCGACTCGACTGGCCATGCTCATTGTTGAGGCAGACGTAGACTTCTCCGGCTTCGCCATAATTCGAACGGTGGTACCACGCCTGATGCGCGTCGATCTTGGGATGATGCCGCCGCGGACGATGCACGCTCGGCTTCTGTTCGACCATTTCTTCCTTGGGATCGAAGTACAAAACGCGCTGGCAGGAGTCACAGTAGACAATCTGCTGGCCCGAGCGGATATCGTTATATACCTGCGGCCGCAACATCACTTGGCAAGCAGTGCACTTCTGATCCCGCACTTCAGAAATGCCAGTGCCCCGGAATTTTGAAACTCGCTCATATTGCCGCAGCAGGTCGGCATCAATTCCACTGCGAAGCTGATCGCGTTTGCCCCGCCATTCCGCCAGCAGCCTTTCGTCTTCCGCGGTACGCTGGCGAGCCTGCTCCTTCTCTTTTTCGATCTCGGCTGTCTCGGCTTTGAGCTCTACCTGAGCGGCTTTTACTTCCTTCTCGCGCGCGTCCGCATTGAGCATCAATTCCAGAATCTTGTCCTCTGTCGCCGCAATTTCCTTCTCCGCGAACTGAATTTCGCCCAGCAGCGCCTTATATTGTTCATTGGTCTTTACGTCGAGGGATTGATCGCGATATTTGGAGATTTTTCCGCGCAGGTCAGAAATTGTGGATTCGTGCTTACGCTTGGTCCCTTCGTCCGCCTTGATCGCGGCTTGTGCCTTTTCCAGCTGGGCTTTGGTTCCCGCCAGCTTCTGCTCAATACCCGCGACCCGCTTGGGAAGCTCCGCAACTTCATCCTGCAGGCGCTTGATTTCCTTGTCCGCCTCTTGCAGCCGCAGCAGTTTTTCGATGTCTGGAAGCATTCAGAAGTCTATTTAAATTCTAACATGCGATTTGGCCACTCCGTCGCCACTCTTGGCGTCGCCTCCCCAGACATGGCAGTCGGTGGAGCGGGATATGTAGCGTTAGAACCGCTTCAATCGGCCTGCGAGCCGGGGGTACCCGTGCACGCAGCCGCTGGCACGGTGTACACTCAATCGTTTGTGCCACTTCTTCCTTGTGGGGTTCGACTCGTGAAAATATTTTGCTTACGCTCTGTTGTATCGTCGCTGCTCGTCCTGATTTCGTCCGTTCTTCTCCAAGCCCAGACCGGTACCAAGCCGCTTACGTTAGAAGCAATCTTCCAGCCAGGAGGCCTCGGTGGCCGCGGTCCGGAGAACGTTACCTGGTCGCCCGATAGCACAAAGTTGACCTACATTGAGCGCGATCAGAAAGGCGGAGGCGGAGAACTATGGTATGTCGATGCTTCGACGGGCGAGAAGAAAGTTCTGGTCAGTGCCGACAAGCTAGCTGCGCTCGCGCCCGACGTTAACAAAGTAAAGAACGAACGCGAAAGAGAGCGCCTCACCCGTTATCACGTCGCCGCCTACGTGTGGGGGCCGGATTCCAAGCACATCCTGTTCGATTCGGCCGGTCAACTGTGGCTGTACGATCTCGGAACGCAAACTGCAGTGCAGTTCACCTCCTCGCCTGATCCCAGTGGCGATCCGCAGTTCTCGCCCGATAGCAGCCATGTCGCCTTCCTCCGCAAGCACAACCTGTATGTCCGCTTAGTGAACGGAAACGGCGAAAGGCAACTCACGAAGGACGGAAGTGAAAGCTTCCTCAACGGTGACATCGATTGGGTGTACGCCGAAGAACTGGGTGTTCGCAGCAATTATTCATGGTCGCCAGATAGCAAAGAAATTGTTTTTCTTCGCATGGATGAGACGAAGGTTCCGACCTATCCCATTCCAGACTTGCTCCCGACAGAACCTACTGTCGACAACCAGAAGTATCCCAAGGTCGGCGATCCGAATCCTGTTGTGAAACTGGGAGTGGCGGAAGCCAACGACGGCAAGTTGCGCTGGATCACGCTCGGCACCGATGAAGACACGTACATCCCGCGCTTCGGCTGGGTCAAAGAGGGAGTCATCTGGGCAACGGTGCTCAATCGCACCCAGGACAAAATGGATCTCTACTTCATCGACGCCAAAACCGGCAAGTCGCGGATTGTTATGACCGAGACCACCCCCGGCTCGTGGATGGATTTCGAAAACATCGAGATTCCGTTTTTTAAGAATAGTGGCGGGTTCATCTGGCGAAGCTGGCGCGACGGCAACACCCACATGTATCTCTACAGCTTCGACAAGCAAAATCCGATGGCCGCCGATGCTAAGCTGGAGCGCGAAATTGAGAAAGGCGATTATGAAGTGCTCGGTGTCGACAGCGTGAATGAGACGTCAGGCACTGTGTTTTTCCAGGCGAACAAGGACGACCCGCGCCAGACGCACGTTTTCTCGATCCAACTCGACGGTTCTAACCTCAAGGATCTGACTCCGGAGGAAGGTCTGAACTTCGCCGGCTTCAGCAAAGACGGGAGCCACTTCCTGCATACGTATCTGGGGCCGCAGGCTTCTCCGCGAAGCCAGTTGTGCACGGTCGGCGGATCTTGCGTGCGGGTCTGGCAATCGAAAGACGAAATTGCCGAATACGGTCTGCGTGCTCCCCAATATCTGGAATTCAAGGCCGATGACGGCACGACACTGTACGGTCGTCTGCTGCTTCCTCCCGACGGCACCGTCAGCGGGAAAATTCCTGTCATCATTAACATTTACGGCGGCCCTGCGGCGCAGATGGTGCGCCAGGTTACGCCCGACGGTTTCGATGAGATCCTTGCTCGCAAAGGGTTCGCCATCTTCGCGGTCGACAATCGCGGCACACCCGGCCGCGACCGCAAGTTCCAGACCGCGATCCGTCATGAGTTCGGCGCTATCGAGTTAAAGGATCAGCTCACCGCCTTGGATCAGTTGCTCGCGCAGTTTCCGCAACTCGACGGCACTCGCGTGGCGATCTGGGGATGGTCGAACGGTGGATCGATGACCCTCTACGCCATGACGCACTCCGACCGCTTCAAGGCGGGCGTTGCTGTCGCTCCGGTAACGAATCAGGTCAACTACGATTCAATCTACACCGAGCGCTACATGGGCCTGCTGCAGGACGACAAAGATGGCTACGCCATGTCAGATGTCAGCAAGTCTGCTGATAAGCTGCACGGCGCGTTGCTGCTGGTTCATGGCACCGGCGATGACAATGTTCATTTCGGAAACAGCATGCAGATGATCGATGCACTCATCAAGGGCGGAAAACAATTTCGTTTGATGATCTATCCCAACAAAACCCACAGCATCGCCGGTAGCGACGCCAGGGTGCACCTGTTCACGATGATCGAAGATCAATTTGAGAAAGAGTTGAAATAACGGCAATCCTTTGACGAAAGAGATTTTGAAGAATCTCATCGGATCAACGGGAAGCGAGCCACAGAAGTGATCGTCGGAATCGGCGTGAGCGACTACTTCCCCGCTAGCTCCCGCTTCACGATATCACTGACCAGCTTGCCGTCGACGCGCATATCGGCGCCCTGGAAACGCGCCATGGCGGTTTTCATTACCGTGCCCATTTCTTTCATGGTCGGAGATCCCATCTCGGCGATCACCGCTTTCACGCCGGCAATCACGTCGGCCTCGCCAGCCGCCTTGGGCAGATAGGTTTCGATCAAGACGATCTCGGCGGCTTCTTTGTCGGCCATCTCTTGCCGCCCGCCCTTGAGAAACTGTTCGACCGACTCTTTGCGCTGCTTGATCAGCGTGGCGAGCACGGCCTGCGCTTCTTTGTCGTCGAGCGGCGCCATCTTCTCGACGGACTTGAGTTGCAAGGCGCTCTTGATCATGCGCAAGGCGGAAAGCCGCGCCTCGTCCTTAGCCTTCATGGCGGTCACGATATCTTTCTGAATCTGTTCAACCAGGCTCATGTGGGGATTATAGATGCTGGGCGCGTCAGGCTATGAATCTCTTCCAAATTAAGGGGAATACTGCGCGAAATGCGAGCGAAAAGGATAGCAGCCAGATTATTCCCCAGAACGCGGCAAACGCCGCGATTCCTGTTTTCCCGTGAAAGCTGATACCCGAAAGTGCCACTCTTCGTTGCAAATTCCGCGGCGATTTCCACCAAAATAAACGGCAGCGCGAAAACTAGGTATAACGCGCAGGTACACAAGGTCAGTCGAAGGAAGAACATCCGGCACCTCTGCTTGGTAATTATGCATCAACCGAACCTGCTTCTTATACACTGATCTATCCACGGAATCCCATGCTGCGCAAAAATCGTCTCTTCACTCCCGGCCCCACTCCGCTGCTTCCCGCGGCGCAAACCGCGACGGCATCATTCACAGCGCACCATCGCACCGCCGATTTCAAAGCGCTGTTCCAGCGGGTGCTCAACGACCTGAAGGAATTCATCGGGACAAAGAACGATGTGCTGGTTCTCACTTGCTCCGGCACGGGAGTTATGGAAGCCGCGGTTACCAATCTCACTTCGCCTGGCGATCACGTCCTCGTTCTGACTGCAGGCAAGTTCGGCGAACGCTGGACTTCGCTGGCCCAAACATTCGGTTGTGAGGTAAAGGTGCTCTCCACGCCTTATGGCCAAACCTTTTCGCTTGACGAAATTCGCGCAGGCCTCAACCCTGCCATTCGTGCGGTGTTTGTGCAGTCGACGGAAAGCTCCACCGGGGTACGCCACGACGTGAGAGGCATCGCTAACGTCATCCGCGAGCATGGCGATGAAACACTTCTGGTGGTCGATGCCATCACTGGCCTTGGTACGACCGATCTCGAGGTGGATGCATGGGGTATTGACGTCGTCATTGGTGGATCGCAGAAGGCGCTTATGATGCCTCCCGGCTTGGCTTATTGCGCAGTGAGCGAGCGCGCGTGGGGACGCATGGAGAAGACAACTTCCCCGCGCTATTACTTCGATCTGCGCAAGGAACGAAAATCGGCAGCGAGGGGCGAGACGCCGTACACACCTGCGACATCTCTTTTCGCAGCGATGGGCGCTACGCTGGAATTTATTCGCAACATGGGCAGCGGTGATTTAGCCAAGGGACGCGACATTCTCATCGACAACGCCGAACTCTGCGCTGCGATGACGCGCGCCGGCGCGCATGCGCTCGGACTCAAGCTGTACGCGTCCACGCCGGCCGCCGCGCTCACGGCAGTTTGTCCGCCCGACGGCGTTGACTCGGGAAAGATCGTCAAAGAATTCCGCGAAACGTTCGATGCGGTTGTCGCCAATGGCCAAGCCGAGATGAAAGGCAAAATCTTCCGCATCGCCCATCTCGGCTATTACGATTACCTCGACACTGTCGGAATCCTGGGCGCGCTCGAACATGTGCTGGCGCGCGTGACCGGCAACGACGTCGAATATGGGGCTGCGGTACGCGCTGCGCAGGAAGTTTATGCGCGAGCGTCAGGCCGAGTGTCAAGCAAAGACCCGCGTGGCGTCGCGTCCTAATACGACAGCCAGAAGAAATACGTGGTCATTCCGCTTCCGACCAGCACCACGAAGCTGCGAATCCACACTTGCGGAAGCTTTTGCGCGTAATGTGCCCCCAAATATCCTCCCAGGATCCCTCCCCCGATCATGATGATCCCATGTTTCCAGTAAACCGCTCGCGCCACGATGAAGGTAACCACGGCAACCCCATTGATCACAAAGCCCATGACGCTCTTCAGCGCATTCATGGAGTGAATATCGGCCATGCCCAAGGCAGCCAGCATCGCGAGCATCACGATTCCCATGCCTCCGCCGAAATAGCCTCCATAAACAGCCACGCACAATTGAAACAAGGTTGCGCCGGCCAGCGCTGTACGTGACGCCTCTTGCTCGACAATCGAAGGCCGGCCGCCAGCCAGTTTCTTGCCGAACGCGAAGAGCAAAGTTGCGCCGAGAGTGAGCCAGGGAAGCACCCGCATAAAGGTGTGCGCCGGGGTCCTCAGCAGGAGAAAGGCTCCAACCAGGCCGCCGACAAAGCTCGCTGCGAGCAGAGGAATCATCACTCGCCGCGCAATGTCGAGCCGCTTGCGATATGCGCCGCCGCTGGCCGCCGCCGCCGTCCACAACGCAATGGTGTTGGTGGCGTTCGCCGGAATCGGTGGTACGCCCGTGAACAGCAGCGCCGGGAAGGCGATGAAACTCCCGCCGCCGGCAACCGAATTCAGAGCTCCGCCCAGCGCGCCCGCAACAAAAAGAAAAATGACGATTTGCAGAGTCAAGGAATCAGATGTATCAGAAACAACAAATTTTCGGCAATCCGCGCGCGTTACGGCTGTAACCAGCAAGTAACCGGCAGAGGTTGCAAAAACATCCGGCTCGCGGCAGGGTTAATATCAGCAGAAAGACTTTGTGGGGAAA
Source organism: Verrucomicrobiia bacterium (assembly GCA_035523795.1). Classification (GTDB taxonomy): domain Bacteria; phylum Acidobacteriota; class Terriglobia; order Terriglobales; family Acidobacteriaceae; genus Sulfotelmatobacter. The sequence continues at coordinate 7,100 of DATKQB010000097.1, forward strand.
CTCTATGAAAAAGCTCTTTGCCATCTTCGCCGGAATTCTTCTGTGCAGCTTCGCCTGGGGACAAGCGCAGAATCCATCCAACGGGACGGCCGATTCTCAGCAATCCATGCCTGGGATGTCAGGCCACGACATGTCCAACATGAATATGAAAGACATGCCCATGGGCGGAGACAAAGATTCCGATAGCGCCGACGACGCTACCAGCGCGCACGCCATGCATTCCATGGAGGGCCACATGGATATGGGCCCGCACATGAAAATGACCACTTTGCGCAAGGCCCAACCGGGAGACGCGGAGCGTGCGCAGCACGTCGTCGATGAAGCCCGCAAAGCAGCTGAGAAATATCTCGATTATCACGTCGCCCTGGACGAAGGATTCAGGATTTTCCATCCTGAAATTCCACAGAAGATTTATCACTTTACCAGCGCCCGCAACGCCATCCGGGCACAGTTCGATTTCGATCCCGAGCGCCCGACCTCACTCCTTTACGAGAAACACGGCAACGATTACAAACTGGTTGGCGTGATGTATACGGCGCCCAAGCGCTTCAGCGAGGATCAACTGAACGAACGCATTCCTCTAAGTTTCGCGCAGTGGCACGAGCATGTGAACTTCTGTGCTCCTCCAGCCAGCATGACGCTTGCGGAAAAGAGAGAAGCATATTTGGGACACAATGCGAAGTTCGGTCTGAAAGGATCGATCAATACCGAGGAAGCCTGCGACGCGGCGGGCGGACGATTCATTCCGGTCGTCTTCAACTGGATGGTTCACGTCTATCCGTTTGAAAAAGATCAAGCGGCGATCTGGTCGGTCGAGCGTCAGCACGGCGACGATGACTAGACTGTGTATTTGAGTAAAGGCGCGGCTCCAAAAGCGCGCCGCGATTCATTGTCCATTAATCGTTCGTTTCTCTCTAATCACGTATGCGCTCACGCATCCGCTACTGTCAACACTCCAGACAAAACGCTTCGCCACTGTAGCGAAAACACGGACGATCTTTTTGCTACCTAGGCGCCCATCGCTGCGTCAAATTAAATGAACACAATTACAGCGGGCAGGAACTTCTGAAGAGGAACTCGCGTATCTAGGTCAGAGTAAGCAAGCCGGCGCAGAGGTGACGTCGGCAATAGCAAATTTCTGCGGGGTCGGGGATTTTCTCGTTCTCGGTTTGGCGGCCCAGATGAGAAGACCCCCTTAGCAGTCGTGTAAGCTTCCGCTCGCACGTTCAACCCCGACAGCAGCATTGTAGGCGATGAGCGCGGAAAAACAAGAGCATTTTCCCGCGCCAGTTGCGAACCGGGGCCGCCCCAACCGTTTCCCGACGTCCATCGGGAAAGACAAGGAGCAGCAATGAAGTTCGCGACAGTGTCCAAGAGTTTACTGATGGGGCTGGCTCTTCTGCTGGCGTCTAGCGCGTTCGCAGCTACAAAGGAAAATTTGCAGCTGTTCAACCCAACCTTGGTCAATGGGACCCAGCTGAAGGCGGGTGAATACAAGGTCGAGTGGGACGGCACTGGCCCCAACGTGGAAATCAGCATCATGCAAGGCAAAAAGGTACTCACCAAAACCCAAGCCCGTGTTGTCGACTTGACGACCCCTGCAGAAAACAGCGCGGCCGTAATAACCAAGAACAGTGACGGAACCAGCTCGCTTGAAAGCGTCCGCTTCTCAGGCAAGAAGTTCGCTCTGGAACTCGCGCCGACGAACGACGGGATGTCCGGCGGATCAAGCAAGTAAAGCTGTTGTCGCATCAGTTGAACCTGAGGGAGCACTGGAGTGCTCCCTTTTTCGTGTTTTTCCACCTCCCGACGCTGAAACTTTTCCCTCCTGCGTCACTCCAATCTGGCAGACAATATTTGTGGGGATTGGGGATACAGAAATGAAAACTCCTAAGATCCGGATCGCCGCTCTTGCTCTCGCGTCCCTGCTGGCTGCTACAGCCTGCAGCGCAAAAGCAGATCCGGCATCTCCCGTGCCGGCACCTGCCACGGACGAACCTCGCGCGTCCGCACCCGGGAAGGAAACTGCCGTTCTCGCGGGCGGATGTTTTTGGGGTATCCAGGCCGTGTTTCAGCATGTCAAAGGCGTCATCAGCGCGACTTCCGGATACTCCGGCGGATCAGCCAAAACCGCGGAATACGAAACTGTAAGTACAGGGGAAACGGGCCACGCCGAATCCGTGCAGATCGTCTACGATCCGTCCAGAGTTACGTACGGCGAGCTTCTCCGCGTTTTCTTCTCCGTCGCACACGACCCCACGGAGCTGAATCGTCAGGGACCCGACGAGGGCACGCAATATCGTTCTGTGATCTTCTACGGCAGCGATCAGCAGAAACAGATCGCTGACGCTTACGTTGGGCAACTCGAGCAGGCGAAAGTGTTTCGCCATCGGATCGTGACGCAGGTCGTACCTTTGCATGCGTTTTATCCGGCGGAAGCCTATCACCAGAATTATGCGGCGCTGCATCCAGACAATCCGTACATTGTTTTCAACGATGCACCGAAGGTCGCGCATCTACGCCAGGAGTTTCCCAATCTTTACACGGGGAAGTAGGAGCTCATTATGTTCAACTCCGATCGTCACGAATCAGAGAAAGCAAAAGAGGTTGACGTAAGGCGCCGGGCCTTTCTGAGCAGCGCGGCCGTGGCTCTTGGTGGCCTTGCTCTATGGCAGTGGAAAGGACCCCACACGCTGCAGACGGTCGATGCTGCGGGCTCTACGGAACCGAAGGAAGTCACTGTCGTCGAGTTTTCCGACTCCGGCGAGCGCCTGAAAAAAGTTCGCATTCCGAAGGTAGTAAAGACGCTCGACGAGTGGCGGAAGCAGCTTCCCCCCAACGTCTTTGATATCACCCGCAACGCCGACACGGAAATTGCCTTCACCGGCAAATACTGGAACCTGCACGAGAGCGGCATCTACCGCTGCGTTTGCTGCGAAAACGCTCTGTTCGATTCCGCTACCAAGTTCGATTCGGGTACGGGATGGCCCAGCTTTTGGGCTCCGATTGCCAAGGAAAATGTGCGCGAACTGAGTGACTCCAGCTTGGGCATGGATCGCATCGCCGTCGCCTGCACCGAGTGCGACGCGCATCTCGGGCACGTATTCGATGATGGCCCGCCGCCCACGCGCCTGCGCTACTGCATGAACTCGGCCGCACTGGTTTTCGTAAAGAGAGTGTAATCGGCACGAAGCTTCGACGAGGGCAATGACGGTGGGACGTCTCTCAGGGAGGAGTCATTCCAGCACACTGTCTTCCAGCTTTTTCTTGCTCCACACTGAGGCCGACTGTACGAACGCCATCACGACAGGATGCGGCTTCTTTTCGGTCGAAGAAAGTTGCGGCTGGAACAGCATCGCTACAAAGAAGCGGTGGGCTGGAGATTCGATGGCGCGAATCTCCCCTTGCGGTCCGCGAGCGACCACAGGAAATCCCGCTTCCATCGGGGTCCATTCGAACTCGGGATTGATTTCAAAATTACAGAAAAACTCCTCGGTCACAACTTCTACTCCCTTGCCGTAGAACGACTGCAGATAGGATCCCGGCCGCAGCCGAATTTCCGGCACGGCTCCTGAAAGCTTGGGCGCATCTCCCTTGCGGTTCGGAACCGCGCAAGCCACGGGATAGATCAAAATGTTCTTCGATCCGGAATTGTTTTCGGCGCTATCCGCGTCTGCAATCCCCAGCACGTTGCGCGCAAATTCGATGAAGGCGTACTGGAATCCGGCGCAGGTCCCGAGATATGGCCAGTCGCGCGTTCGCGCGAACTGAATGCCCTTCAGCATGCCATCGAAGCTTTTGTAGGGACTGCCCGGTGAACCCCATAGCCCGTCGAAACTTTCCAGCGTCTTTTCCGCTCCGGGCTCGACTAGAGATGGAGTCTGCAGCCATTCGGACTCGACTTTTAGTCCAAGCTTGCGCGCCGCGTGCTGCAATGCGTCGTTGGTGGCGCGATGGGACCGAAACTCCTTGTTAAAGTCGCCCAGGATCCCGATACGGACGGCATCGCTCACGCGATTGATTGTACTAGAGTGGACGCGTATTGCCCCGCATAGAAGCTGTGCTTCACAGCAGGTGGAAAAAACGCAGGAAAAGATAAAGGCTCAGGACAGTCAGCACGGGACCACCCGGAATCATCAGCGCGCATTTCCAGCCCAGGGCGCCGGCGACCTCGCGCTGGCTCTTCCACGAAATCAGGAAGGTTTTATTATTTTCTCCTTTTTTCAGCACGACCGCAGGATGCAGGTCGAAGTCATCGGTGGGATGCCCACTGTCGCCCGTAGCCGCCGAATTCGCCTGGACCTGCACGCCAGAGGAATCCAGCCCCGCCGCATTCCATGCTGCCGGATTCGAAATCCCGGCCTTCACCAGGGCAGCGGCAATCTTCTGCTGCTGCGACATATCCAGAGCTTTGGCAGGCATCGGATCCGAAGACAACCGGATGACACTCTGCCCAACCCCAACTGGTTCCGTTGCGCTCGAATCGCTGGACGATCCAATTGACATTGTCAGAACGGAATTCAAGGGCTGGCTGAAAATGCTCGAACTCGTATTTACCCTCTCCATTTCCTGAATCGGCTCCGAACTCACCTCCACTCCCGGGTTTTCACCTAGACTTCCGAGAACGAATAACGCGTTCTTCGGCTTGATGCAGAACTCTTCGACTTTAATCTTGTTGCGGGTTTCCACACCGTGCCGAGCTAGAAAATCTCGAACATTCGGTGGCGCGGGCTCTTTGGTGGTGAAAAACGAGTCGCAGAACTCCTGCTTGAAATCGCAATGCAGATCGAGTTCCGCCCCGCGGGGGTCGACTAGAACGCGGCCGGTATTGTCATCGAGGAAAAAGGGCAGGTGCACGCACTCGCCCGCGACCTTCACCCACTCTTTATTTTTTCCGCGTTGCTTCAATTCCCACACGAGGGTTCGGTAGTAGTAACACGACCGCGCGGTGATAGGGGCCACCAGGGTGTACGGGCCGACGGCTTGCCCGCTGATTTCTATCATTCCCATGGAAGCGCTGCGAATTTTGGAAAACGGCGTATCCAGAATCAGCCGCCGTCTCTGCAGGTATCGAAAGCCGCGCACGAAGAGGAATATCCCGAAAAAAAATCCTATGGCGCACCACGCGACAACCGGTACGGGGCTTTGAGAACGGGTCGCGAAGGCTGCGATGCCGAGCATGCTCGAAATGGAAGCAGCGATCACAGGCTTTCCCGTGGGCAGTGACACTTCGCCCTGCGGTCAGCCTATCGGACGCAAACAGTCCCACGCAGCCGAAAACCACCGTTCAGGCTTACGTCGGTAATACGCTTTCCCAAGTATGCGCGCCCGTCGTAGAATCTTTCTCGAGCCTGTAGTGCCCCAAGAGGAAGAATGCCTCGCTGTTCTTTAATGCTGCTGATAGTTCTGGTCCTTAGTTGCGCCGCAGCCGCGCAGTCCGATCACATTGAGGTATTTGGCGGGTACAGTTACATGGATCCCGACTACAGCCTGGTGACCCCAAATAGCACAAACGGATGGAATGCATCGGCAACCCTTCAAGGCCGATCGTTGGTTCGGCTTGGTGGCGGACGTCTCCGCCTTCTACCCTAGCTACACGTATCCGCCGGGCGGAAGTAGTAACGCCATCACCGGAAAAACATACGATTTTCTATTCGGACCGCAGGTTTCTGTGCCGCTCGGTTGGTTTGTACCATTCGGCAGGTTCTTGATCGGCGCGACGCACGTGACGCCGCAGACGTTTGGCGGGCAAACAGTGAACTTCTTTAAGTCAAATACCGTTCTTGGCATCGGAGCCGGAGGAGGCGTTGATTATTACGTCATGGCCATTTGGAGTTCGCGGCCAGGTCGACTGGCTTTATGCACAGCTTACGATTATTGGCGGGGGCGATCCCGGAGCGAATTATGTGAAGAATAGAAATGTGGCACGGAT
>DATKQB010000098.1:0-20990 GCA_035523795.1 Verrucomicrobiia bacterium
GATCTGGGTCATCACCGGCCTCGATGCCGATGTTAGTACCGATGGGCATATCCGTGTTCGTGGACGCGGGCTGCTTCTGGGCGGCGGTAATGGCATCGGAACGAGCGCTGGGCTGAACGTTTTTGCCACACTCTTTTGCGGGCCTGCCGCCAGCGCCAGTGCCTCCAATTCAACCCAGACTGGCGTAACTCTCGAGGCTAATGGAGACTTCACCATTGACGATGTTCTTTCCGCGCAGCCGCCGAATCCCTGTGAGACGCCTGTACTCCTTATCCGGAACGCGGCGGGAAATCAAGCCTGGTTCGCTGCGGGCATCCCGGAATAGACCCGGAACGGCTGGAACAGGGGCAACCAGACCAAAGCTGCAACGTGATCAGGGCATCTGCCAACCTACGATAGCGACGTAGTGTCCCTTAGCGCCGCAGCAGAAGGCCAAGTCACTCATCCAGACCGCTTTCCTCGCTGAATCAGGAATGCGTCCCCGTAATCGCCGCAGGCAACGCCGATCCGACACGGTACGCCGGGCCGCCGGATTCCAGTCGCCATGCCGACTTTTCAGGAGTAATGAGAAGCGACCCCAATCAGGCGTTTCGCGAGCTCGCGCAGGGCCGGGCCGCAGGAGACAAATACAAAGCCACGGGTCTCGTGATCGCAGTCGAAAACCACTCCGCGATATGATTTATGCATATCTCATGATCGGCGTAACACATGGCGGAGCCGAAACAACACCATTTCGTTACCAAAGCATACCTCGAAGGGTTCGCCTCAGAGAACGACACGCGGCTGGTCGTATACACGCGGAATAAACCCGGTTTCTTCCGAGCGAAACCCAGCAATATTGCCAAAATCCATAACTATTATTCCCAGAAACGTCCCGATGGGACGGTCGATAACAAGCTTGAATCGGCCTTGGCGACACAGGTCGAAGGTCCCGGCATTGAGGTGATTCGTCGCTTGAATGCTGGTCATTACAATATCTCCGCGGCTGCGCGCGGAAAGCTCGCATTCCTTATGACGATCCAGGAATATCGAGTCCCGTGGATGCGCCAGAATATGGAAAATGTGTTGAAGTCCGTTCAAGAGCGAATCATGAACAAGATGATCGACCGACCGGGTTTTCTTGAACAACGTCTCATCGAAATGAAAGAGGAAGAGGGTTTTGAGCGCAGCGTGACTGCAGATGATCTCCGGGATAGCATTCGCACCGGAAAGATCCGTTTGGCGCCCAATCCCGGATCGAGTTTGTGGGCCATGGGAGCCGTTGCGGAGAGAACTACCGAGGTCTATTTCGGGATGAGGTGGACAATCCTTGAGTCGAATACGGCATCGTTTGTAACGAGTGATTGCCCTGTGCACAGGTTCTATTCAACCGTGGAACCGGAACGACCATATTTCGGGCTCGCCGATGATCGTGTCCAGGTGAGGTTTCCAATATCGCGCCAGAGAATGCTCATCGCGGACCATGACTTGAAACGTATTGAAATATGGAACAAATTAAGAGAGCGTGGCCTTCACCGGCTCGCCGCAAGGCGCAGGGCCGCTGCATCTGAAATCCGGCACCGAGAAGTAGAACCGGCTGAAGTAGAGCGATTGAACGCGCATACGATCGCTATGGCGTCCAGGATCATAATGTCGCCTGAAGAAATGCCAGCGATCCCGGCTTTGTTTCAAGGAGAGTGCCAAAACATTCGATCCGAGGTCGATGATCTCCCAGGCGGATTGATCAGGATGCAGACTGTTTATCCGGCCCGAAAGGATTAGTGCGCTGACATTTGCATCGGTGCGGCGGTAGCGTCATAGAGACCAGCCCGGCTGTCAGCCAAAAGGATCATGAAAAAGACGGGTGGCCTAGGTTTCGATTTTGACCTGGGACACCAAGAACCCCACCCAGCCACCGATTCCTCCTGAAAAACGCCGAAGGCTACGGCGACATGCCATCCGACCTCAGCTACCTGAACACTGGCGCTGCGCCGAGACGAGGCTACTGATCCGGCATCAGCGATCACGCCACGATGCTATTAGCGGGGCGAGCGCGACAAGGTCCAGCCAGGCAAACCAATCTCCCCAGCGCCCGTAGAGCGTCGAGTCGTGGCGCAAGGGAACCTGTGTCAGCATGGTGATAAAAGTTCCGTCCGAGCGGGTTGGCTCTTCGGCGAGAATGCGGCCGCGGTCATCGCTGGCGCTGAGCAGCCCGTTTTTGGCATCACGCACCATCGTGAAGCCGTCTTCGACGCCGCGCATCAGGGAGAGGTGCCCATGCCATGCGGCGTCTACGCTAATACCCTGATCCCAGGCAGGCACCAACATGAGCCCCACCTGCCGTTGAGCGTAGAGACGCGACAATTCGGGGTAATCCATGTCGCGGCAGATTTCAATGCCGATAACGCCCTCAGGCTCCGGCAGCACAGAAATTCCGGTGCCGGGGGTGCTGCGGCTCTCCCACGTGGGAACCAGGTGGTGCTTGCGGTAGACGGTTTCGATCTGGCCGGTCGCGGAGTAGAGATGCGCCTCGTTGAAGGCGCGGTTGTCAGTCACGTGGAGTATATCGAGAAGCACTTGCACACGCGCGTCGCGCGCAGTCTTCTCAAAGAATTCATCTACTTGACCGGAGGCGGAATCGGGGATTTGCGCAGTCATCTCAGGAAGAATGACGAATTGGGCGCCTCTAGAAGCCAGAGACTTTATATTTGCGGCATATCCCTCATACATGGCCATTGTGCTGGCGGCGTTGGGAGGAAACATATCCGGGCCGGCGTGGGTTTCGACAAAACCGACGAGGAGTGAGTGAGGAGCCTTGGGCGTTTTGTCGAGGCGCAAAAAGCCATAGGCCAGAACGCAGGCGTAGCATGTGGCGAGAGCAGCAGTCAGGCGGAAGCGAACTTTGGGCGAAGCGGTTGTCAGCGCAGCCACTCCCGCGGGAAACAGGTTGACTGCAAAACTGACTCCCCATAGGCCGGTGATCGCCGCCAGCTGAAGGACCGGCAGATTCCTCAGTTGTGTGTACCCAGTGTTGAAGAATCTGCCTTGAGAGAGGCTGAAAAGATACTCCGCGGCCACAATGACGATGGGAAAGGCGACCGCGGCGAGCCAGGGATTACCTTTTCGCAACAGTCCGCGATGGAAGATCACGGCGAGAGCGAACGAAGCTGCTGGAACCAGAATCATGACCCACACGAGCCAGACCGGGAACTGAACGACATCGCGCATGTAGTGCCAGAAGCAGAGTATTGCGGCAAGTGAGCGCGCGAGCAGGGCAACGGCGAATGCCTGCCACGCACTTATTCTGGGAGCCACCAGCAGAAGAGGAAGCGGCGCAAGCCATACAGGCCACCAGACGCGATGAAGCCCGGACGACACGAAATACGCACCCATCGTCAACAAGGCTGCTCCGGCGATCACTATGGCGCGGCGCGTAGTGTTAGCGGGCAATTCCATACAATAACCTCCTCAGCGAGCGTCGAATGAGTTTGCGAAACTCGTCCTCTGACAAGTCAAAGCGACCTGCCCGCCAAAGAGCGAGGTAGCCGTGAACGTGAGCCCAGAGTTCCATGGCCATCTCCCATACGTCATCACGCTTCAGCTCACCGAGCTTCATCCATGAGGACACGATGTCGGCGATGATATTGAGCGTCGGCGAGCGCCGGGCGCGAAAGTCGTCTGGGAAACGACGCGCGCCGGGCCGAGGCGCGGAAAAAACATAATCGAAGATACGGGGATGGACGAGAGCGTAATCGGTGTAGCCATCCATGATATGAAGCATCGATTTCTCCAGGCTCTGCTTTCCTTTCGACTGGGCGAAAAATTCAACCAGCCGTTGGAATTCCGAATCCACCACGGTGTGCAGCATGGATTCACGGTTCGGAAAATGGTGGTAGATCGCCATGGGCGTGATGCCCACTTCCTTGGCCACACGTCGCATGCTGACAGCTTGTGCTCCTTCTGCCTCAAGAATGCGGAGTGCACACTGATAGATTCTCTGAATAGTTGCGCTCGTCTCGTCCATCTATACACTGTATATCACGCAAACCTATACGCTGTATAGTCTCAATGTGATTTTCAGCCGGGCAAACCAATCTCCCCATCGCTGGTGGAGCCTAGAGTCGTGGCACAAGGGAACCCGTGTCCGCATGGTGACAAAAGCTTCGTCTGAGCATGTCATGCCAGAAATCGAGCACTACTGCGAGCGCGCGCGGCGATAGCGATAGCCTGCAAGGCGCGCAATCTGGGAGCCAGCTGAAAGACAGGGAGCGGCGCAAACCATACTGGCCACCACATGCGATGGAGCCCGGATGACACGAAATATGCTCCGGCGGTCAACAAGGTCGCGCATATGATTGTCATTGCGCGTCGGACAATATTGTAGGGTAAATCCATTGAGCAAACCTCGGGCTCTCAATAGTTGTTCTGCAAACGGGCATCCTAAAGATGATTCTCGTCGCAAGTCGGATCAGCCAGCGAAGTTTCCACTGACTCGCCTGGCGGAACGGGGGCCCACTGTTGAGCGGTAGGGGCCCACACTGAGCACAGATTACGGGCTTCAGTGGCGCGAACAGTTAGCGAGTAAGCGATGACGTGATTGCTGCGCCCGGCTTGATCCAATCCGCAGAACTACACGGTGGACGCGACGCGGCTCAACAACGTGACTTCTGGACCGGTTGCACAGCGCTCGCCTAGGAACTGGGAGATCTTCCGGAAAAAGGGGTCGCCAGAAGGTCGTCGACCACATCCTCTAAACGGCGCCGGCGACTTTCTTGTGGCTTCCGGAAGAGCTGTCTACTGCCAATCCTGCGAAATGGTCTCAGCATGACTTGGACGATGTGGGTTGTGCGGGTCGGAGCGGATCATCGAGTTGGCGCCGATGTTTTCGAATCCATGGGATCCAGGCCCTGCCCCTGCGATCGCACTTGCGGCGTGAAAGCTGCGACTGCGAAGTTCGATTTGATACTCGGAGATCACGCACAAACCGAAAAAGGTTGCTGCAGGATTGCCACTTTCCCCGACTTATTAGGATTCGTGCTGGACCCATTGTGCAGATCGGAGAGCAGGTTTACTCATATCTCAATGCGTTCATCAGGTGTCCACGTAGGACCTTGGCTGTTGGGATCAGAGTCGCGATCAACCCAACCAGCAACAGGAACAAAAAGACGCCAGCAAGAATTGGGGTGCTAACCGCGTGTACGCGGAACAAGAGACTCGAGAGCAATGGCGTGAGTCCAAAGGAAAGCCCGAGCCCGGCGATGGCCCCAGCGAGAATGGGGAGGAGGCCGGCAGTCGAAGCCAGCTTGAAGATATTACTGGAGCTCGCTCCTAGAGCGATGCGAATTCCGATCTCGCGCGTTCGTCGCGTCACCGAGTTAGCGGTGACCCCATAGATCCCCACCCAGGAAAGAAGAAGAGCGACCGCTGCGAGCGCCGCAAACAGAATCGCCAAAAACCGGCTTTGTCTCCTGGCCTCGAGCAAATAATTGTCCATCGGTATCAACGCTGCCACAGGAAGGTCTTTATCGAGCCCGGCGACTTGTTGACGAATCATCGGAATGAGATAAGCGGGAGAGGATTCAGATCGGAGCACGAAATAGATGTTTGACCGAGAAGCCATTCGGTAAGGGAGATAGACCTGGCCGCGCTCAGGAAGACTAAGAGAATGCGAGTCTATGTGCTTCACCACTCCAATCACTTCGGCGACGGCTCTGCTAAACTCTCCATGCTGTGCGGCAACATTGATCAGTTTTCCGACCGCTGCTTGTCCCGGCCATAGCTGCTGCGCGAGCACATCGTCGATAATCGCCACTCTGCGCCCTGACATTTCATCGGAGCTGTCGAAATTTCTTCCAGTGAGGAAGTGCGCTCCAAGACTGTCGAAGAATCCTGCTGAAGCGCCGCGGTGATCAGCCATGAGAGTATTCTGCTCGTCCTTCGCGGCGCCTTGTTGCCACACGTAGTCGTACCAGTTCGGCAATGAGTCGTCGAATGGAAGATGAGAAACAAATCCTGCATAGTCCACGCCCGGTAGAGAGTCCATGCAGCGCTCCAATTCGACCAGAAAGCGCCGGTCGAGTTCAGGATCGGAATAGCGCGCGCCGATCAGTGAAATTCGAAAGGTAAGCAGATTCTTTGCACTAAAACCGGGATCGACGTGCAAGACCTCGAAAAACGTCCTAACCAGCAGAAGGGAGCAGGTCAGGAGTATAAACGCCAGGGTCACTTCTCCGGCGATCATGACCTGCCTGAAGGTGTGCTTCGCATCGGTGGACGATCTGGTCCTTTGGCGAAGAAGTGAGATCAGATTTGCCTCGCGTGCCATCCACGCGGGAGCCATGCCAAAGAGAATACCGCAAACCGTGGAGACAGTCGCGGCGAAAGCCAATGCAGGGAGATTTAGCGTCATTGAGGTATTGCGCGCAACCCCTGCGGGTAGCAGGAGCAAAAAGACTCGCAGGATTCCGAACGCAAGCGGAACACCGGCAATGCCGCCAACACCTGACAGAAGAAGGCTCTCGGTTAACAACTGTCGTATGATCCTGCTCGGTTTGGCTCCCAGCGCGGCCCGCAGGGAAATCTCTGAAAGACGCTCATTTGCCCGAGCTAAGAGAAGCATTGCCAGGTTTGCGCATACGATCAGGAGCAACAGACCAGAACCTACAAACAGCGCAACGAGTGGGGTGCGGACAGTTTGTGTGGCATCCTCTTGCAGCGGCAGGATCTGTAGATGCAGGTCCTGTTCGGTGTATTCGTGGAATTGCGAACGGAGCTGAGCTGCGAGGTTATTCAACTCGGACTGCGCGCTCCCGGTCGCGATTCCTCGCCGGAGCGTAGCGATCAGACGAATGTATTCCTGATCGCGTGGCTGAGATGCCAGATCGTCTTGAAAAGGCGAGTACACATCGACCTGCGGCGGCACTGCAGCACCGTCGGGGAAAATCAACCTGAATCCCGCGGGAAGGATGCCAACCACAGTGAACGGCCTGCCATTCAGTTGAATCGAACTGCCGAGGATTGCAGGATCAGAGCCGTAGCGCGTCTTCCAGAGCTCATTGCTGAGAATCACGACCGGCGCTCTTCCGGAACCCTGTTCTTGAGGTAGGAAGAACCTCCCAAGTAGAATGCGCGGCGCCAGCAGGGAGAGGAAATTCGACGTGACCCAGCCAAGTCTTACCTGTGCGGGTTCTCGTCCGCCGGTCAACGCGCCGGTTTGAACCCAAATGCCGCCAACTTGCTCGAAGAGTCCAGTCCGCTCGCCCAGCGACAACAGCTCTGGGCCGGAAGCGGGGGCACGCCCCTCTCTTCCTAGAACTGTCCAAACCACGCAAAGCCGGTTTGCGTTGGGATAGGGCAGGGGCCGCAGCAGCGTTACGTAAAGCACGCTGAAGATGGCGGTGCTGGCGCCGACACCAAGCGCCAGCGTCAGGATGCCGACCACCGTAAATCCCGCATGATTCCGCAATTGCCGCGCTGCGAAGTGCAGGTCTGAGAAGAACGTTCTAACCGCATTTTCCCATCCGTATGAACGCATCTGTTCCTTTACGACGGTCATGCTTCCAAATTCCCGCCGCGCCGCTCGCATCGCGTCGTCAGCGGAGAGTCCACGTGCCTTCCAGGCCGCACTTGCTTCCTCGAGGTAGTGGCGAAGCTCTTCGTCGGTCTCCTGGTTCGTCTTTGCGGGGCGAGCCAATCCGCGGAGGCCATGGGTGAGCTGGCGCCAGAGGGACATTGAGCTAAGCTCCTTCGCGCAGCAGCCGCGCAATTGCGGATGCGCGGCGGGTCCAGTCGGCGGTTTCAATTTCGAGCTGCTTTTTGCCCGCACGTGTGAGAGTGTAGAACTTTGCACGGCGCGAGTTTTCAGTTTGCCGCCACTCGGAATCCAGCCAGCCGGCGCGTTCCAGCCGCTGTAAGGCTGTGAGTAGCGAGCCGGGGTTCACCTTGAAGACACTCCTTGAGATCTGTTCGACACGGCGGGCGATGCCGAAGCCGTGGAGCGGTTCAAGGCTCAATGTCTTCAGGATCAGCATGTCTAGCGTGCCCTGTATCACGTCAGTGTTCTGATCGCTCATGATGAGTGAAGATAGCATACGTTCATCTTGCCTGTCAAGATGTGACCATCAACTGCATAGTCCGGCGTCGAATAGGAGCTTCCTGCGTGAAATACGAAAACAGTCCTTCTGCTACGAGCAGAACCCTGACCCCAGGGTCCAGGTTGAGATCCCTGATCCACGCATCTTCGAGTACCGATCCCGCGACAAGCCCCTCGCCACTTGCACCAGCTTCAACCTACCTACGGGTGAATCAACCATCTTGTATGCAAGGTTCATCTCTCTATCGCTCATAAACGGCATGGTGTCCCTCGTCCTGCTTCGCCCCTGCCGCCCAGAGATGTTGCGCAGCATAGGCGCGCCAGGGCTGCCATGATTCCGCCTGTTTTAGAAGCGCCGCCGGAGTTATCCTTGCTCCATGAATCGCTGCAGCTGCACGAAGCAATCCGAGATCCGTAACTGGAAACGCATCGGGTTCGCGGACGGCGCGGAGCGCAATGTACTGGGCGGTCCACTCTCCTACGCCGCGAATCGACTTCAAAGCTACGAGAGTCCTCTGGATTCCACCGAGCGAGCAAAACAGGTTCGGATTATTGACGGCGGCCTCTGAGAGTCTCTTCAGGGTTGAGATTCGGCTCGCCGGCATCGCGAGTCCCAAAGACGAGGTCGAAGCCAACCGCCTCGCATCCGGAAAGGCAATTGATACCGCAGGAAGAAGCCGAAAGGCTTTCGGCACGGGACGACCGTGCAATTCGACGAGCCGGCCAGCAAGCCGCCGCGCTGCGGCCACAGTGATCTGCTGTCCCAGCACCGCACGCACTGCAATTTCGAATCCGTCCCACCCGCCAGGAGCACGAAGTCCGGGACTCTTGCTGACCAGAGGAGCGAGCGCGGGATCGGCGGAAAGGTGGCGATTGATCGTCTCGATGTCAGCACCGAGATCGAACAGCCGCCGTAAGCGCGCAACAATTACGGGAAGAGCTTCGACCTTTGGGAAAAGGATGTTGAACTCGAGACATTGTTTCTGCGAAACGTGGGTTACGGCGATGCTCCCAGACGCACCGTTCAGTTCAATGGTTCGCAGATAGCACCCATCCTTCACGATTTCGACGCCCGGAATAGCGCGGGTTTCGAGGAAGTTGAGGATTGCGTCCCAGTCGTATGGCGGACGGTAGCTTAACCGGAGCTCGATCCCTTTTTCGCCCGTTTCGTTCGATTTTTTTCGCCGCAGCGCGCCCGGAGGAAGGTGAAACAGACCCCGGAAAACTTCATTGAAGCGCCTCAGATTTCCAAAACCTGACGCTCTTGCCACATCCGCCATCGACATTCTCGTGTCGTGAATGAGCTGCTTCGCAAATAGGACTCGCCGAGTTTGGGCAACTGAAATGGGGGATGCTCCAAGATGCCGGAGAAATAAGCGGCGTAACTGACGCTCGCCAACTCCAACTCTCGCCGCCAGCATCTCAACGTTGCTGCCTCGACCATCCAGCGCACCTTCGGCGATGAGCGCACGAGAAACCGTATTTGCTGTGCCTCGCCAGGAGGCGAAATCCGGCGCGATTTCCGGGCGGCAGCGAAGACAGGGGCGGAAACCCGCCTCCTGAGCCGCGGCTGCAGAGGGAAAGAACCTGCAGTGCTTAAACTTTGGTGTGCGTGCCGGACAGATGGGGCGACAGTACACACCTGTAGAAGAGACCCCTACAAAAAGAAGGCCGTCAAAACGCGCGTCGCGACTTTCGAGCACGCGGTAACAGACCTGGTGGGCAGGCAGTTCCATGGGCCTATTCTCCCATTGTTGCGAAACGAAACTGGCGGATTCCGGACATGGTCATTTCAGCATCGGCGAGCGAACTCAGTTGGCCCCGAGAATCAGAAGGCTCCACCGCCAGGTCCAATGTTCTGTCCGGTCACCCATAGTCCCGCATCGCTTGCAAGGAACGCAACAACCCAGGCGATATCCCTCGGCTCCCATATGTGGCTAGATACAAATCTGCGGTTCCTTCAGAAGGCGACATGATGTTTAAGCCTCTGGCGAGGTTAAGGCCTCGCTTCGTGCGCCAGCCCGCTCAAACGTCAGATTGACCGAACGTTTACCGATCGGCCTTGTACGATGGCGAACTCCTCGGTTAACAGTTATCATTTGTCCCGGCAACAATTCGACAATTCGATCGTCAAAATCAATGAAGAGGCCGCCTTCTAATGCCAGAAAACTCTCATCGGAGTCTGCATGAAAGTGCCAATGATAGGCCTCAGTCATGGTGCTTATACGAACTTCATGATCGTTGACCTTAGCGATTGGATGGTTATCGTAGCTTTGCGCCGCTGCTGATTCGATCGAGAGATTAATGACTTCGAAGGAAGATTTCTGCATTCGTTGCTCCCCTTTGTTCCAGGGATTGGGTATCAGAAACACTCCGGGTCTTTCGTGGAGCGCCTTGAAGGTATCGTATTTCTCTTGGCGTGTCATGATCACTGTTTTTGATCGGCCACGCTCTCTATGCGAACGCACGAGCGCTAAATCTTATGAACTTGCCGAATCTACGTTTGATTTGTGCACGCGATCTGTCCAGCGAGCACTTTCGCTACGAAGTTCGCTGCAGCAGTCCCCACTTCATCGGGAGAGTCCTCTTGGAGAAAGTGTGCACCTTTTACCGTGACCTGAACCTGGTTTGGCCAGGACCGGCAGAACTCCCGCTGTGCACCGATTAGAAACCCGGCTGGCTCAGCATCAATGAAGAGCTTTGGGATTTTTGAAGTGGAGAGCCCTTTCGCGTACGAATCGACGACCTTGACAACGTCCGCAGGCTCGCCTGCGATCGGAAGATCGCGCGTCCAGGAGAGCATGGGCTGTCTAGGCGGACCGGGAATGCTCCAATAGCGGCGATAGACCTGCAGTGTTTCGGCAGGGATATTCCGCAGAGGAAGAAGGTACTCGATGAACAGATTCTTGTTGAGGATGACATCTTCTCCCTGCGGAGATCGTTGGGCTTGGAAGAAGGCTGTAGTTGCAGCGGGCCACTCTTCCCATGATTCGAAGGGGCGTACGATCGCTTCCATGTAGACCAGGGCCTTTATACGATCGGGATGGCGCTGCGCCCACGAAAATCCAAGCGCGGAGCCCCAATCGTGCACGACCAGGATCACATTCTTGTTGATTCCGACCGCATCGAACCACGCATCAAGGTAGCGCTGGTGATCGAAGAACCTATAGTTACCATCAGGTGCGGGACTCGAGTACCCCATGCCCACGTAATCCGGTGCTAGACATCTTCCGAAGGGAAGCAAATACGGAATGATGTTGCGCCAAAGGTAGGACGGAGTGGGAACGCCGTGTAGGAACACGATTGGATCGCCATCGCCGGCATCCACATAGGCCATGCGGGAATCGAGAACGGGCACGTACTTCCGATAGGAAATGTCTTCAGTTGAAATTGGGGAGCGCTTCATCGGTAGAACCTCTCGGTGGAATGTGCCTTCTGTCGTTATCGTGCAACACCATCTACATAGTATTACAGGTGTCGTTTGCTGTCAACCAGCTTCAGACGTATGCTGGTGTTGAATGCGTACGAATTCCAAAACTTCTGTCCCGAAGGAATTTGCCCTCCTATACGAGTTCCTGAACACAGCGGACATGCGGATCTACGTCGAGAATGGTGAGCCGCATCTTCGGTCAGATCAATTGGAAAGCGCTACTCAACTCCATAAATGGTTGCGCGATCACGGCCTGCTCCGAACAGGTGAAACGCTAAACGAGAAAGAGCATAGGCGGGTCTTGGAACTCCGCGAACACCTGCGCGCCTTTCTCCAACTCCAGCCCGAACAGCGACCGGATGCTCAACAAGCGATTAAAAACCTTAATGAAGTGATGACTTTCTATCCGCTGGTGGTGACGATAGCCCGGTCGGGAGCATTCGAACTGGAACCTAAATCTGTCCCACGCGGGATAGCTCCTGCAGTTGCTGAATTTTTTGTGCTCGCACAAACCGGACAACTCGATCGCTTGAAGATGTGCAGTTCCAGCGAGTGTCAATGGATATACTTCGACCGGTCTAAGCCAGGAAACAGACGCTGGTGCTCCTCACTGCTTTGCGGAAATCGCCAAAAAACGCGCGACTATCGCGAGCGGCTCAAGCGGATGGTGAAGGGTGCCTGAGAGCCTTGCGGAGCTCTGAGCAAATAAGAACGCCGACAGCTGAACAAAAAACGATTCCGCTTCGTTCCCGACTCGAGTGTAGAGTGGCGGCGATTCCTGTCAAGGGTTAAGACGAACGTCCTTCGGACGCCCTTGACAGGGCTCGTCGCCACTTCAAAAGCTGTCTCGTTCAATCCAGAACGGCCGTCACGTCGGCCTTGACTTTTATGACCTTCTCATAGAAGCCGGTGATACGGCCCAGAGCCCTGCTTTTTCACGTTGGGTGTACGATTCATTAACATGAGCTACCGCTTTTCTGCGATGCTGCACATTCCGGGTGATGTCCGTGACGCTATTGCGTTCTATCAGCGGGCATTTGGCGCTACTACAGGTTGGAGCACGCCTCCGGCCGAGGACATGGTGGCGCAGCTTCTAGTACATGGCGCGGAGTTCTGGGTGCATCCTGCCGGCGAGGCGATAGGCAATCCTTCGCCACAACCCGGCGGGACGGCGGTGCGACTGATGCTTATCGTAGAGGACCCGGATGCCGTGTTTGATCAGGCTGTGGCCGCCGGCGCGGTGGTTCGGTCCCCCATGCAGGACCGCGAGTATGGATGGCGTGATGGTTCAGTCGTAGACCCGCTGGGGCATCGCTGGGAAATCGGTAAGCCGCTTTAGCGCGGACCGGTCGGTGATAAGCCGATTGCGGACTGCGTTTAGCCAGCATCGGAAAACCAAGGAGCCTGTCCAAGTCCAAAAGAGTTGGCCAGTATCCTGCGAATCGGCGGCAGCGTGTCCCCCCGATGCGTGACTCGGTGAATTTGCGCAATTCGACCCAGCCAAGCAGGAGCCGAGGAACGCTCAAACGGGGTGCAATCCCGCGTGCCGACAGTGGGCGATGCTCAATGGAGCCTCAATGTTGACTTCTCTACATAAGAGTCATGCCCTATGAGCAACGTCCGCGCATGACCCATAGGCCAATGGACGAACGTAAGCCAGCAGCCTCTCCAGGAATAGTTCTGGCTCAAGAAATGCCGCAAAGTGACCTGCACCTGAAATCAACTCCATCTGCTTGGTCGGTGCAGCCACGTCTTCAAAGAACGCTCTGGCAATAGCAGGCGTCGTCAGCACGTCGCTCTCGCCCTGAAAGATGAAGACCGGAAGTGCAAATCGCGTTCCCTGCGCCCAGGCGTCATATCGAACAATCTCGGGCAGCAATTGCTCAAGAGAGAACCGCATGCCCGCGACAAAGGCGCGAACGTCGCGGAGTTTCCATCCCGGCGCGTACCACACTGCGTCTTTGAGCAACTTGATCGTGCGGTTGAAGCCGGGAGGATCGGATTTCATCGTCCACCGCGCAAAAGCCTCATAATCGTGGTGGGTCCAAAGCGTTGCATCCGCTCCCATCCGCTCAATCGCCCTAACGCCCTTAGTCAATCCCAGCGTGCGCAGCCGCTTTATCACCTGGCGATGATTTTCGTTTCTTCCGCGGACCATTCCGACGTTCTGATCGGTGCCGATATAAGCGTGGAACAGGTCGGGCCGCAGGCGTGCGATCTGCATCCCAAACGTAGACCCCATAGAGCTCGCCAGCAAGAACAGCTTTTCCTTGCGCAATCGCGCGCGCAGATATTCTGCAACGTCGATCCCGTCGGAGGCGAGTTGCTTCAAGCTTATTTCGCCTTGGCTGCGCGAACCCATTCGTCCGAACGTCTTGCCCGCGCCGCGCTGGTCCCACTGCACAATGGTGAAATGCTTCTCCCACGCGCGCAGATGGGGAGTGAAGATGGAGTAGCAACTACCGGGCCCACCGTGGATCACAAGGAGGACGGGGTTACTTTGATCCTCTCCCCTGATCGACATCCACTGGTCGATGCCGCCGATGCTGACGAAGCGTTCTTCCAGGATGCCTTGAGCACTCTCGATCCTAAGTGTTGACGCCATCCTCGCCTGTTGAACCTTTCGGTAAACGAGAAGTGTCGCAAGCACACTCACAATCACAGACGACAAGGTTGCGCACGCAATCCAAAACATCGTTTCCTCCAAACTGTGTATAGTATACACAGTTACAATGCCTGTACAAGAAGGATCGCTGAAATGAAGCAGTATTCTGTGGGATGGGGGACAAAATCAAGAAATGCCGGCTAAAACAGTCAACGTGGTGAATTCTGTCTGGGTTGGGAAATCCGCCCCGACTCGCGGGCCCAAACCCACACTCAGCGCCGGTCAAATTGCTCAAGTTGCCATACGCCTCGCAGATGTGGAAGGCCTCGCAGCCGTAACAATGCAGCGGCTCGCGCGCGAGCTGGACCTGACTACGATGGCGCTTTACCGCTATTTTCAAGCCAAGGCCGATCTGGTTGCCCTCATGATAGATTCGGCGAGCGATTCGCCGCTTCGATTCGGTAAACCATCTTTACCGTGGAACAGGCGGCTGCAGAAATGGGCACATCGCTGCCTGGACATCTACACAAAGCACCCATGGTTTCTTGAGGCTACTTCGTCACGGGAGGGCATTATGGGACCGAACGAACTTTCGTGGATGGAAGCGGCGCTGGCGATGTTGGCAGATTCGGGTTTAGGCCCGAAGGAGCGGCACCACGCCTTCTTCGCGATCATCGGGCACGTTCGAGGTCACGCTACATTCCAGCAGATCGGAACGCGTGCCAAGAGCAGAAAAGAATGGAGCCGCGAACTCGGCCGGATGCTACAGTCGGAATCCCATCGTTACCCGATCCTGCTGGATGTCGTTCGTTCCGGGGGATTCAGTGAAGATGTCGGCGGCGCCTTTGAATTCGGACTGAATTGCATCTTGGACGGAATTCTGGTGCGAGTGAGCAGGCGCAGCAATTAAATGCGCAGTTTAGCATGAATTGAACGATTCAAGACTTGAGAAACCAATGAGCAGAGTCACGGTTAATAACTTTTCGATTTCCCTGGATGGGTTTGGGGCAGGCCCTCGGCAGGACTTAAATAACCCTTTGGGAGTTCGCGGACTTGAACTGCACTCATGGTTGTTCAAGACAGAAACCTTTAAGAAGATGACCGGAACGAACGGGGGAACGGCGGGAGTCGACAACGATTTTGCTGCTCAGGCTTTCGAAAATGTTGGCGCATGGATAATCGGCCGCAATATGTTTTCGCCGATTCGCGGTCCGTGGCCAGACGATTCCTGGAAAGGCTGGTGGGGTGACAATCCGCCGTTCCATGCGCCCGTCTTTGTCCTTACGCATTACTCGCGGCCTGCCCTCACGATGGAAGGGGGCACGACCTTCCGTTTTGTTACGGATGGGCCGGCGATGGCCTTGGAGAGAGCTAAGGAGGCGGCAAAAGATAAAGAGGTCAGGATCGGCGGTGGAGTTTCAGTGGTCCGCCAATACTTGACTTCGAATCTGATAGACGAAATGCATTTGGCCATTTCGCCGGTCTTGCTTGGTGACGGAGAACATTTGTTCGGCGGGTTGGACCTCCCTAAGCTCGGTTTCGTGCCTACCAGAACTGTGCCCGGAGATGGTGCACTTCATGTCATCATCCGAAGAACGTAACCTACCCCCTGACAGCGAAGAATCGTGATCGATCTCACGCGGATTTTGCTGTTCTGTTCTCAGCTGAAGACCACAGGCCGATGCGCTCATTGAGAGCTGATTCCGGCTCAACATTTGCGATTCTGAGCGGGTCGTCGGCGATCATCCGGTTGACGTGTGCTGAATCACCCATGGGTAATCGCAGCCGGTTAATCTGGATCTTGCCCGGCTTTTCCCCCGTAGGTGCCCTGGCTGCTATCTCTTGGCGTGTACCCCGTTACGGGGAGTAATCCTGAAAATAACGCTTAACAAATGCTCGATGAGCAGGTTGCCGTGTTGGGGACATCCGATCTTCTCTAGTCCAGAGCGAAATCACCAGCTTCCGTATGCGACAAACACACAAAGGCAGAAAAGGACCGCGTTGACGACGATGGGCTTGATTTCGTGGATACGGTATTGCACAATTGCCGCGCCCGTCATGATGATGGCGAAGCCCATGGCAGCAAGGGGCGTCAGCTCTGGATGTATCCCCAATGTCCGAGGTGCGACCAAGCCCACTGCTCCCAGAATTTCACACACGGCGATGAACCGAACGAATCCCAGCGGCATAGCAGCCGCGCCTGTTTGTCCTGTAGATAACAGGCGCTCTTTGGACATAATCGACTTGGCGACACATGAGCCCAGGAATAATAAACCAAGCAACATCTGCAAACCCCACAGAATTCTGTCCATTCAGGCGAGTCCTCTCAAGATGAGCCGAAAGCTACCATTAAGTAGGTTATGCCTCGCCAGCCTACCGCCTGGTAGGTTAAAATGTCAAGAGTGCCTCGCAGAATCAGAGAACGTCTTTCCGGTTCGGAACGCCGCGTCAGGTTGATTCAGGCGGCCATAGAAGTCTTCTCTCAGAGGGGTTACGAGGGAGCTTCTGTGGAGGAGATTGCGGAAGCCGCTTCTGTCACCAAGCCCGTGCTCTACGACCACTTCTCATCGAAGGAGAACCTCTTCGTTGCGGCGATTGAGCAGATTCGTGACGGCCTGCTGTACAGAGGCAACACCGCCGTCGAGAAGGAGAAGACTCCAAGCAAAAAACTCAAAGCGGCGATTTTGGTTTTCTTCGATCTGGCGGAGGAGGACCCCTGCGCTGCACGAGTTCTGCTGATCAGTTCGAAGGCGCCTGCCCCCATCGCGGACACTTGCCGGAGAATTCAAGCGGCCGCAACAAGCGGTCTCGCGCAGATCATGCGGTCGCACTCACCGTCAAGCGCGGCCGATTGGGGCCATCAATGGCTTCTGAAAGCGGAATTTATAAAGAAGGGCATGCACGGACTGACCGAATGGTGGCTGGAACACCCGAAAGTTCCTCGTTTGGAGATTGAGAAAGCCCTCTTCGGGATTCTGAACAAAGGCGTCGGACTGAGGTGAGCGCCCGCCTTCATCCTCTCTTCCGGGCGATGACCGGTATGGAACCTTTAGATTTTCGTGAGTCTCCTATTGTCGATTCGCACCTGGATTTGGCGGAGAACGTTACGCTCTTCGGGCGTGATATGACGCTTCCTGCGGCGCAGCTCCGCGCGATTGAAAGGCGCACGCGCCAGCAGGCGACTGCCACTCTCCCAGAGCTCGTTCGGGGCGGCGTCGCGGTAGTGATCGCGACTGTTACTCCCGGCTTTCAGGTCGCCGACGTGGGGGAGGGTTTCCAACCCTGCTCAGCGCTGTATCGTACCCCCGAAGAAGCCGAGGCGCAGGCCATCAAACAGATCGATTTGTACCACGTGTGGGAGACGAAAGAATTGGTGCGGTTGATCAAATCCCGTGCAGACCTGAAGGACCACCTGGCGTTATGGAGGGATGATCGGATTCCCGGGTTGGTGCTACTAATGGAAAGCGCCGACCCGATCGTGTGTGTGGACGACTTGCCGAAGTGGTGGCAGCGCGGCTTACGCCTGATCGGTCTGACCTACGGCGATACAAGATATTCCGCAGGCGTCGCCGGCGGTAATGTTTCCAGCAAATCGGGCGGGCTCACGCCGGAGGGCTACAAGCTGCTCGATCGCATGGCGGAGTTGGGGTTTAGCTGGGACATCTCTCACCTGACTGAGGAAGGTGTCTGGCAAGGCTTCGATATGGGCTTCCCGCGTGTCTGCGCTTCCCATGCCAATGCCCGAACGCTGACCCCTACTCCTCGCCACCTGAGTGACGAGGTTATCCGTGCGTTGGCCGCGCGGGGCGGCGTAGTTGGACTCGTGCTCTACAACGCCTACCTAGAACCACGTTGGCGACATGATCGCTCAATCCTGGTCACGCTCGACGTGCACCTGCGCCGCCAGGCGGAATACATTTCTGGCCTTGTCGGCTGGGGTGCCGTCGGAATCGGTTCCGATCTAGATGGAGGCTTCGGTCAGCAGGAATGCCCCCAAGAAATCGACACTGAAGCCGATTTATTCAGGATTGCGGCAGTCTTGCCACCGGAGGCGCGCCAGGCTGTGCTGGGTACCAACTGGTTGAATTTTCTTCAGAGGTCGCTACCGGACTAAAGAAAATCGGAATCTCTCGGCGGAAGATGTTCTGACTGTCTATAGCGCGAAACCGTGGTCATCGAGTGGTGAATCACAGATTTGGCGGAACCCTGGCGTCCCTGCACGGGGCGGACGCGATTTTCACTGAGTTGGAACGGATGCACCTGAAATATGACGTGAAGAAAGTCTTTGTCGACAGCAATGACGTCTGCGCCCTTTACGACGTGACATGTCTGGTGCGACGCTCTTCACCTGCGGCTGGTATCAGGTGGAAGACGGGAAAATCCGCTCGCTCAAGGTAGTGTTCGATCCGCGGCCGGTTCTTGACACAAAAGCGACATAGCCGACCAACGGCTTCGACAAGGTCAGATCAATCGGGAGGAAGTGAATATGATCTCAGAGCCTGTTTACGATCTTCTGAGTAGCAAGACGAGGAAGGCGAGGTGGACGAACTGCAAGCTTGTATTGAGCTTCCTTTCGCAGTTCTTCCATAGTCGACGGCACTTTTCCAGCCAGGCGAAAGAGCGTTCGACGACCCAGCGTTTGGGCAGTACGGCGAAGGCGTGCAGTTCATTGCGCTTGACGACTTGAACGGTGGCCTTCAGGCGCTCCATTACGCCGTCGGCAAAGGGTTGGCCGCTGTAGCCACCATCCACCAGCACGCTTTCCACGCGCTCCAGATTCGGCTTGCAGCGGTCGATGGCCGCCAGTGCGCCGTTCCGATCGGTCACCTCTGCCGTGGTCACGGCCACGGCATGAGGCAGGCCCTGGGTGTCCACCGTGATGTGACGCTTGATGCCGGAGACCTTTTTGCCCGCGTCGTATCCCTTCTGTTCGGCGCTGTCGGTGTTCTTCACGCTTTGCGCGTCAGCAATCAAGAAGCTGGTCATGGCGTTGCGCCCCAGTTTCTCGCGGGCCTCGCCAACGGATTTTTTTTTAGGCTTGCTCCAGAGCGCTCACTCCGCCCTGATCGGCTGCGCTCCACTTGGCGAAATACGAATACACCGTGCACCACTTGGGAAATCCTTGAGGAAGCATACGCCACTGGCAGCCGCTCTTGAGCAGGTACAGCACCGCGTTGAAGACCTCATACAAATCCACCTTGCGCGGCTTGGTGCGCTTGCGAACTCCCTCCAGAAGGGGACGAATCGATTCGAATTGCTCCCGGCCAATATCGCTCGGATACGGTTTTCTTGACGTCATCCTCCACCACTACCGCCCCGAGAAGCAAACGCATATAGCTGCACGGATACCCCTGCCACAACTCGCCCATAGATCGTAAACAGGCTCTCAAGAACTCTGATCCTGTTCATAGTTTCTCTGGGAACCTCGCTCTTCGCGTCGAATTGGCAACCAAGGGACAGGAACACATGACAAAGGCAGCGCAGACACAAAGTGAACCGCGAGCACACATGCGTGCTGAAGCGAAAATCACGGTTCAACGCTCAGAAGCCAGACCTTTCGATCAAACCGCGAGCCCGGCATTGATGGAGGTTCAGATGGCCGAAATATTCACCGGGGATATGAGTGGCAATTCTACGGTGCGAGCTTTGCAGGTTCAACGTCAGGATAAGTCGGCCAGCATGGTAAGTATGCAACGATTCAGCGGACAGATCGGCGGACGCCGGGGCACGTTCGTGCTCCAAGGTTCGGAAGTCGTCGAGAACGGGAGGATCAAGGCGACTTGGTTTGTGGTCCCCGGGTCCGGAACAGGTGAACTGTCCAGATTGCGCGGTGAAGGCGGATTTGAAGGTGCGTTTGGAAAGGGATCCAATGGGTGGTTGAGTTATTGGTTCGAATGATCGCGATACGCCGGGAGAAGATCATCTTTAACAGTCCCGATTCATCGATTCGAACTGGCGCGCCTGAGACACAACGCGGCCCAAATAGAGGAGAAGAGGTCCCGAAAGGAGAAGTCATGCCCAGGTTCAAACAGCCAACTTGCCCAAAGTGTGGATCGACTGAGATCACATTGGGCGGCGGGACAGAGTGCGGGCGGTCACTTGTGGCGCTTTACCTCCTGGCTGTTCCAGTGCCCACCAAGAAAGGCGGCCTGGCACTGCGAGGCATGCGGCGCACGGTGGGTAGCGTCAGACGATTAGCGGTGCGTTGCGCCTTATTTGTCGGCAAGAGTTACCTTTGAATCAGATGACGGAATCCGGCAAGGGTCACGCTTGCCGGTTATACACCCGGAACCTCGTTTTTGTGTCGATGAGCGACTCGGCGATTTCTCACTCGTCGCGCAGGGAACTGAGCGTCACTACAAAACCCGAGTAGACAATCCACCTCCAATGGGAGTAGAGTGTCTACGTCTATGAGCGAAAAAGACCAGTATAAGAACCGGATCGAGCTGTTGCAGGGAACACTCGACATGCTCATTCTTCAGACCCTGCAATGGGGACCACAGCATGGGTACGGCATTGTCCAGGCGTTACGTTTGCGATCCGGAGATGTGCTTCAGGTGGAGACCGGATCACTGTATCCGGCTCTGCATCGATTGGAGCGTCAGGGCTGGATACAGTCTGAATGGAAGCAGTCAGAGAGCAAGCAAAAAGCCCGATATTACCGAATCACGGCCAAAGGGAAAAAGCAGTTGGCCTCGGATCTGGGCCGATGGGAGCGGATTGTCGAAGCGATTGGGTCGGTAATGTACGTCAAGCCGGAGGAGAGTGAGTCATGAAGTGGTTCCCGAGCTTCGGTTTTCAGCGGCGCAAGCGCGAATTGCAGGAAGAGCTCGATGCGCACCTGCAGATGGCGATTGCAGATCGAGTGGCGCGAGGCGAGACGG
>DATKQB010000099.1:0-7327 GCA_035523795.1 Verrucomicrobiia bacterium
TGCAAGGGTTGTGGTCGACGGCAATATCATCAGCGCCGCAGGCGTGACAGCTGGGCTGGATGCGGCACTTGTGCTCGTCTCGCTTCTGCGAGGAGAGGCTGCCGCTCAAGAGATCCAGCTAGCCATCGAGTACGCGCCGAACCCTGTTTTTTATAGTGGAACACCCGAGAGCGCGCCTGCCGAGGTGCTGAAGAGCTTTCAGAACAAGTACGAGCCGATTGGGGCCGCAAGGGAGACTGAGGCAATCGACTATGCGGCACGAATACGAACCCAAGCTCATACGAGTCAGTTATGAGCAGTAATTGGGGACGAGCGTTCGATTGATTTCGAAGTTCTGGCCTTGCTATCGGCAAACCTGCGCAATCGCCTCTTTGCCGAGACCGGCGCTTCACCCAGACCATGCTCTTCAGAACGACGCTTGCGGTACTCACCAGGGCTGGCATCGACAAGTCTCTTGAACGTCTTACTGAACGCGGCATCTGACTCGTAACCGACCGACCTAGCAACATCTATGAGCTTCTTGTCCCGCTGTTCAAGTAACTGCATCGCCTTCTGCATCCGCCACTCGGTTACATATTCCAGTGGTGTCTGTCCGAGCAGATCTTTAAAACGCGCTGCGAATGCAGAGCGAGACATGCCCGCCGCTTCGGCCAGGGATTCAACCGTCCAGGGTGTATTCACACTGTCATGAATCGCGCTGAGGGCAGCGCCCATTTGAGGATCGAAGATCGCACGAAGCCATCCTTTATTGCGCCATCCCGCTCCCGACGCGATATGCGCCCGGAGCGCCTGGATAAACAGAACCTCGCCTAGCCGAGTCGCGATTACATCAAATCCGGGCGCCTGTTCTGCCATTTCTGACGCCAGAGCCTGCATTGTGTTGTGAAGTGCAAGCGAGTGGGGCTGATCGGCCTTAATCAGAATAAAGCTCGGCAATAGCTGGGTGATCGGCTTCAGACTGGCGCGATCGAAACTCAGGGAGCCGCAGACGACTGTCGTTGGTGTGCCGCCACCTCCGTAGTAGGCGACATTGCCGCCGGCTCTTGCGGCGATCTCTCGGAAGGTTGACCTTGGAGGTGTTCGGGGGCTGTCGCGCATGACGATCGAAGTGTCGCGGGCCAGCAAGAAGCAGTCGCCGCCGGTGAGCGGAATCGGGTCCGGAATGCCTTCGACACTGAGCCAGCAGTTACCGCGCGAAAGCATCGCGAAATGCGCCAAATCTGTGGGTGATGCCGGCGTGACTTTTTCTTCGCTCTTTTTCCCGCCGATCAAGCCCCACGGGGCTGTGGCTTCGAGCCTATGCTGACCGAAAGCGGTCACGTGCATCGTTCTGAAGATGTCGGTTATCGGGTCCAATGTAGCCTCCAAAAATGGACGAATAGACAAAACATCTAGACGCGCGAGCAGTTCTCATCCGCCGCCAAACAAATCTACTCTCCTGTACGGAATGCGAGGGATTTCGGTGTTCGCCTATCGATGCCCAGATGTCTGAGGGCCACTGCGGCCGTGCGTTTCAACTCGGCTCTCGTGGCGCCATTTGCGGCCTGAACGGCGAGACCGCTGAGGAGCGAAGAGAGATATCTAGTAAAGTCGTCCACATTCTCTTCCTCCGGAAACTCCCCAGCTTTTCGCGCCTTGAGGAGACGGGCTTTGATGGCGGCCTCGTTTTGCAGTCGCATCTCTCGCATCAGGATCTTTGCAGGTTCAGTTTCGGCACCGCAGGAGATGGCTCCAGTGAGCGTAAAGCAACTCGAAGGGTGCTCCTTTGAACCGAGAAACTCAACGGTGTTGTCGAATGCCGCAAGAACGAAGCTCCGGAACGTGGGCTGTTCGAGCGCCCTCACCATATATTGCGCGGGGACGTCAGCGTACCGTTTGGCAGCAAGTGCGAAGAGAGCTTGCTTGTCGCCGAATGCTGCGTAAATGCTGGACGGGTGAATTCCCATCGTTTGAGACAAATCCGCCATGGAGGTCCCTTCATAGCCGCGCTCCCAGAAGAGATGCATCGCCACATCCAGGGCGTGATCCTTGTCGAATTCAGCTGGCCTGCCAGCCTTAAGTGAGGTCTTCATAAGCTTTCCTCAATTTTAGATTCAGAAATCCCGAATCCGATGCCGGCTGCACTACATCTGTAACGATTGTTCGGGATTATCGAGCGATCGTTACAGAATCCAGATGGCTAGAGGCCATCATCACAAAGAGGAGAAGATTATGGGCGCACTTGAAGGAAAGGTAGCGGTTGTGACAGGAGGCAATAGCGGAATTGGCCTGGCGACGGCAAAGCGGTTCGTCGAAGAAGGCGCGTATGTTTTCATCACTGCGCGCCGGCAGGCGGAGTTGGATAAGGCCGTATCCGTGATCGGCAGGAACGTCACGGCTATCGCAGGAGATCTTTCCAAGCTCGATGACATCGACCGCATCGCGGCGGGGATCAGGGCTAAAAAAAGTGTCGTCGACATTGTCGTATCCAATGCCGGTTTGACGGAACAGGGTTCGATCGACAGTCTCACGCCCGCGCACTTCGACAAAGTATTCAATCTCAATGCCAAGGCTCCCGTTTTCCTTGTGCAGAAGCTGTTGCCAATGATGACCCGCGCAGGATCGATCATTCTAGTCAGCTCGGCAATGCACGTTATGGGAATTCCTGGACATACTGCATACGCGGCGACCAAAGCTACCCTGCGTTCCTACGCCCGTACATGGGCTGCGGAGTTCAAGGATCGTGGCATCCGTGTGAACACGCTCAGTCCCGGCGTGACTGACACTCCAATGCTCGACTCTCAATCGGCAGGAATGGGGAATCGCGAGTCTGTGGTGGACGTGTATCTCAGCATGATTCCCATCGGTCGTCTCGCAGAAGCCGTAGAAATCGCAAATGCGGCTGTCTTTCTTGGCTCTGACCAGAGTTCTTATATGACGGGCACGGATCTGATGGCAGACGGCGGCATCGGCCAGGTGTGAGCCCGATGCTCCATGGCCACTCGAACTCCGGGAAGCAGTGGCGTGGCCAGGGTCTTTTGCTTCGCATCAGGTTCCAAAACAACAACCACTCTCAGCAGGCGCTGAGCAGTGTTGAATTTTATCCAACAGGCGGCGCAAGTGGGATCCACGCAGTCGGAACTTCAATTCATAGCAAATTCAAAAAGCGACCGCGGGGTCGCACACGGAGAAAAGAAATGAAGGTTCTTGTTGTCGGTGCAACGGGCAGGGTGGGAAATGAGGTAGTCAAGGCGCTTCTTCAGCGCGGGGCAGGAGTGCGTGCCTTCACCCGCAAGCAGCCGAAACCGGGTTTGTTTCCGGACGCGGTAGAGGTCGCTCTCGGCGATCTGGGTGATCCGGTATCAGTTGCGGAAGCAATGAAGGGCACTGACAGATTGTTCCTGCTTATCGGCAGAGAGGGTGTCCCCGCCGAGCTGACGCAGGCTGTTACCGCGTATGGGCTGGCAAAGAAGGCCGGTCTGAAACACTTGACGTTCGTCTCGGTCTTCAAGGCCGATCAGTTTCTCGAGGTTCCACACTTCGCGAACAAGAATGCTGTCGAGGAAGCGATTCGCGCAGGCGGTATGCCTTACACGATTTTGCGTCCAGCGTACTTTGCTCAAAATGAGCGCTCCTTCAAGTCTGAGATAACCGGGCTTGGCGTATACCCGATTCCCGCTGGGAACCAAGGCCTGGCGGTGGTGGACGTTCGCGATCTTGCGGAGGCGGCCGCTATATCGCTGACGGAAGATGGCCACAACGGAAAAACGTACGACTTGGTTTCGTCAGAGATGCTAACGGGGCCGGAGGCGGCAGCTACATGGTCGAGGCTGCTCGGCAAACAAATCGCCTACATAGGACATGCAGACTTCGATCTCTTCGAAGCGCAACTGCGGGAAAAAGGGAGTCCGAGTTGGCTGGCCTGGGATCTTCGGATCATGTTCCAGGGTTTCGTCGAGCGTGGATTCAGCAATACTGAAGCACAAACGGCGCAATTCGCCGCCTTACTCGGGCACGAGCCGAGAAGATACACCAGCTTCGCTGAAGAATTGGCAAGGGAGTGGGCTGCAGCCTAAGCCGCAGCTCGGAATAGCTGAGTCATGAGGAGGCACGCGAATGGATTTCCCAGTGCGGGAGCAGTGGAAAAACAGGACCTTTTGCTTCGCATTAAGTTCGCAAAAAAGGCAGCATCGGGTCCATTCCAGCCTCCCAAATTGGACGAATGGACAAAACATCTGGACGCACAAGCAGTTCTCGTCCACTGCCGAAGGAATCTACTCCACTGTGCGGAATGTTAAACCGCTACCGAAGGGAGCAGTTATGGGAAAACTTGAGGGTAAGGTCGCAGTCGTCACGGGTGGCAACAGCGGGATTGGCTTGGCTACGGCCAAGCGCTTCGTCGAAGAAGGCGCGCATGTCGTTATTACCGGCCGACGAGAGAAAGAGCTGAAAGAGGCCGCAGCCTTTATCGGGAGAAACGTCATAACGGTCACGGGCGACGTAACGCGCTTGCAGGATTTGGACCGGCTCTATGCAGTCGTGAAAGAGAAACACGGTCACATCGACGTACTCTTTGCAAATGCCGGCTGGGGTGAAGTCGCACCGCTGGAAGCGGCTGCCGAAGCTCATTTCGACAAAACCTTCGACTTAAACGTGAAGGGTATGTTCTTTACGGCGCAGAAGGCTCTTTCCCTATTCAAAGATGGAGGCTCGATCATCCTGAACTCTTCAGTCGCGAACGTGCTGGGAGTGCCAGTGTTTACGGTCTACGCCGCGAGCAAGGCGGCTGTGCGCAGCTTCGCGCGTGGCTGGACCATGGAGCTGAAAGACCGCAAAATCCGCGTGAATACGGTAAGCCCCGGACCAATTGAGACTCCAGCACTTGAGAATGCAGGCCTCACCCCTGAGCAAGCCAAGCAAGCGGCCGACCAGTTCGTCTCGCAGGTTCCACTCGGCCGCAGAGGTAAACCTGAGGAAATTGCGGCCGCCGTCGTGTTCCTCGCCTCCGACGAAAGCTCCTACATTACCGGCGTGGACCTCGCCGTCGATGGAGGCATGGCGCAGGTCTAGCACGTAGAGTGGCGGATCATGTGGTGGCGACGGGGTTAACCCAGGGTCCTTGAAGGCCGTGGAAGCGTTATGAATGGTGATCGGAGAAGCTTTATGAGCTATGCAATTGTAGGATTCGGCAAGGTGGGCCAGGCCCTGGCCCACGCCTTCGCCCGTAAGAACATCAACGTGACCGTCGCGAGCCGCCGGCCGCCCGAAGAGTTGGCGCCGCAGGCTCGGGCGATTGGACCTACAGTTATCACCAAGTCACTGCGAGATGCGCTTGAAGCCGACACAATCATTTTGGCAGTGCCGTTCGGAGAACATCGCGAGGTTGCGAAAGCGCTTCCCAGTTGGAAGGGGAAGACGGTCATCGACGCGATGAACGCGTTAGTTCCATCTGAGGATCTGGATGGTCTGCTTTCCTCCGTCTTGGTTGCGAAATCGTTCACTGGCGCCAAGCTCGTGAAAGGCTTCAATCACCTGCCTGCGGCCAGCTTGGCTGCCGATCCGGTCGTCCATGGGGGCCATCGGGTCGTCTTTCTGTCGAGCGACGACGAGGACGCGATCGCTCCCGTGGCGGAATTGGCCAAACAACTCGAGTTCGCACCCGTCAAGCTGGGAAAGCTCAACGAAGGTGGCGCTCTAGTGCACGCACGCGACCGCGTTTGGGGGCCACTGATCTTCCAGGATCTGTTCAAAGAGAAGCAGTAATCGATCAATGACCGTGTGATCTGGCACGAGAAGCGCCATTCCAAAACGCTCGATTCGATCGGATACGCGCTGATGTCAGGGAAAGGGAGATTTCGATGAGCACACAGCAGAATGTCGAAGTCGTGAAGAACTTTCTTGGAGCACTCGGACGCCGCGATAAGCAGGGTCTGCTGGCGTTGTCTGCCGAAGATATGGAGTGGATCATTCCGGGTGAGGGCTGGCCACTGGCCGGTACGTACCAGGGGCACGCGGGTTTGGAAGCTTTACTTCAGAGAGCCAACGAAAAGGTGGAAACTTCTTACCCAGAGCCTCCGGAGTTCATAGCCCAGGGAGACCGGGTTCTGATCATCGGCTTCGCCACCGGGAGGATCAAAGCCACGAATCGGACGTTTGAGGACCATTGGGTTTTCGCCATCACCGTTCGAAATGGCAAAGTGACGAACATCCGGGAATATATCGATACGCAAGCGCTGGCGCGGGCGTCCGAAATGGACGCGAGCATGAGGCCCTCACCCATCGAGACCGGATCGCATTCGAGCAGATCTTCCCAGCCCGTCGCGCAATAGCAAACAAGAAGATCAGGCGTATTACACGCGATAGGCGCATGGCACTGGATAGCAGAACAAGCCGCCTCGAAGGGCGTACAGAGAAGAGAAACTCAATGGCAACATCTCTGGAAGATCGGCGCTTAATCCGGGGGAGCGCAACCGTGTTCCATCGCATCAGCGCGATAGATAAGACGGCGATTGCAGCCATGCGCGCCATCGTCGAGCCCCACAAAGGAAGCTTGCGCGGAACTGCAGCGCGAGCGCCTTTCGACGGCATAATGGAGCATGTAGCTATTCCTGAAGGCGTCACTTTTGAAGCCGGCACCGTGGGCGGTGTTTCGGGGTGGTGGTCGAAGCCCAAGAACGCTCTGCCCAACGCGGTCATCCTCCACATACATGGCGGATGGTTCAACTGGGGTTCGGCGAAAGCGTATCGCAACCTGGTCGGACACCTCGCGAGTCATGCCGGCGCGTTTGCGTTTGCACCCGACTATCGTCTCGCCCCGGAACATCCCTTTCCCGCCGCCACTGAGGACGTGCGCGCCTGCTATGCCGGCCTGGTTGAGCTTGACCACAAGAAGATCGCCGTCACCGGCGACTCCGCAGGTGGGACCTTGGCTCTCGGGCTCCTTCTCGCGTTGAAGGCCCCCCAGGTCAACAATCACGTGGTTCCCGTCGCCGGAGTTGCGCTGTCCCCCGTGACGGACCTTTCGCTCTCTGGAGCAAGCTGGACGACGCGCGCGGCGGCGGATCCTTACTTTGTCCAGTCCCAGGCAGCGGAACTGGTGCGCTCTTATTTGAATGGAGCCGATCCCAATGATCCTGCTGCCTCACCCCTGCGCGCAGACTTGACCGGCCTTCCGCCGATTCGTATCCATGTCGGTGACGACGAAGTGCTGCTCGATGACTCCGTCCGTTTCGTCGATCAGGCTCTCGCTGCCGGAGTGGATGCGCAGCTCAACGTCTGGGAAGGCATGGTCCACGGCTTCCCGGGATCTGTGGGCCAGCTGAGCGCCTCGACGCAGGCACTTGAGCAG
>DATKQB010000100.1:0-13843 GCA_035523795.1 Verrucomicrobiia bacterium
CAGTCGAGCAAAGATTGACCTGGATGACCTGGCACATGCGCGCGAACGTCTCGGCAAGCTTTCAAATGAAAATCTGGAAAACGCGATCGCACACGCCAGAGCCGACCTCCGTTCCAGAAATACGATGTATATCCCTAACAAGGATTCGGTGGAGACGAACGCCGATTTCAGTGTCCTCGCTTCCTCTGGAAAAGCCCTCGAATTTCACCCCATAACCGCTGGTGACAAAACCACCAAGTTCATCGTTGCCCTCGAGTCCGCTAAATCTCCCATTGTGCTTTTTGCATCCGCGGGGGTGGAAATTCCGCTAAGAGGCGCCTTAACCTGCCATTCAGAAGACCCACAGTGCCGGTTTCAGTTCCTCAATCCAGAGGATGCCCTCAACCTCGCCCGCACGGAGTTGGCCGCGGCCAGCGCCACTCCCGCGCTGACCCAGGATCCTCACATCTATGAAAATCCAGCCATGGGCATGCGCGTTTCCCTTCCCGACGAGTGGCGCTTAATTCGCGAGGAGCCCGGCTCCTTCAGCCGTCCGCACAACGCGGTGTTCGGAAAATCCGGGACCACCGCGATGTTTATGCTCACGCGTGAACATTTCGAAGGCTCTCCCGATCTCTATGGAAAAATGCTGGAGGCGTTTTTCGCAAAGAGAGGAAATTTTCAGCGCACTGGCGTCGAAACCGTGAAACAGGATGGCCTGTCGGGCACACGCTGGAACATCAACTGGACTGAAAGCGGTATCGATTATTCTGCAGTGATTGAAATGTTCGGCGTCGGCGACGACTACTACCGCATCACGACTCTGGCCCCGAAAGAGGTCTACAGCCGCTACGCTGAAGCCTTTGAGAACATCATCCGATCGGTGCAGTTCCCCCTGCTGCGCGCCAGTCCGCAGATTCTCGATTCTCAGAAGTAGCGTCCTGCCTTGGTTCTCTGCGAGGGTTGGCCGACTCTTGTCGCGCCGTTTGCGGCAGGTTGGGAAGGATTACTCCATCGGCTTGATATCCTTTCAGAACCATGCCGAACGACGAAAACCTCGGAACCCTCATCGTCACCGGAGCCAGCCGCGGGATTGGCGCGGCCATCGCCGCCCTCGGTGGCACACGCGGATACTCCGTCGCCGTCAACTTCCATTCCGGCGAGGCGGAGGCCAAGCAGGTCGTCAAGCAGATCAGGGCCGCGGGCGGGCGCGCTCACCCGATTCGCGTCAACATGGCCAACGAGCAGCAAATCATAGAAATGTTTCAGAAGGCCGAGAGCGAACTCGGGCGTATTACCGCTCTAGTTAATAACGCTGGCATTACGGGCGGATTCGCCCGCGTGGAAGATGTCAGCGGCGAAGCGCTTCAGCAGGTCTTCGCAACCAATGTCACAGGAGCCATCTTGTGTGCTCGCGAAGCGGTGCGCCGCATGTCCACTCGGCGCGGCGGAGCGGGCGGCGCCATCGTCAACATCTCTTCTCGCGCCGCCGAGATCGGTTCAGCCGGCGAATGGGTTCACTATGCGGCATCCAAGGGAGCCATCGACAGTTTCACCATTGGTCTTGCGCGAGAGGTCGCCACCGAAGGCATTCGCGTCAACGCCGTCGCTCCCGGACTCATCGACACCGAACTTCATGCGGCCAATGGCGACCCGGACCGCCTCCGGCGCCTCAGCGGATCGATTCCCATGCAGCGCGCCGCCCGGCCGGAAGAGGTTGCTGAAACCGTGCTCTGGCTGCTTTCTCCCGCTGCGTCTTATGTGACCGGTGCAATTCTCAACGTCGGCGGCGGAAGGTAAAGATCGGAAGCCGCAAATTGCGCGAGCAGCCGTCTCTCTGCTGATGGATCTTATTCGCAATCAGTTCGGCCGCGTGGTTAAGCCGCCCGACACCAAGCTTGGCCCGGAGCTGTTAATGCCGGCGCCATTGCTGCGCGCGCTCGCCGCCATGGCGCGCGGCTCGTTCGTCTGCGAGCACAACTCGATCACTTCCGTGATTCGCTGGCTTTCGCCCTGCTTCGCCATCTGCCAGTTGTGCAGCGAATCCTTTTCGCGCGCGATCTGCGCCAGGTTTGCCTTGATGCGCTCGGCGTAATGTGCCGTTACCCGCTCCATCTCAGCTTCAATCTGGCCATTCTCCTCCGCCTTGCGTGCTTCGAATTCCTGCATGTGCCGTTGCTGGCTTGCCTCGTAGGCGTCGAGGGCGCGCTCGCGTTCGCGCGCTTCGCGTAAAAGTTCCTCAACCGGGGTCCCTGCCGCTTCAATCGCCATCAACACCGAGGTGCGGCGCACATCATCGGGCAGGCCGCGCATGCGCTCGCAGTGCAGCATCTCCACCACTTTGCTGATGTCATAGCCCGGCCGCGAGCCCAGAATCCCCGCCGCGCGGTAGATATCCTCATAGCTGAGCAACTCCCCTCTCGTTGTGGTGGCGACGGCCGGCTGCACGGTCGCGGCCGCGTTCACGGCGGGCTGCTTCGCGGTAGGTTCGGCAATGACTGCAGCTTCTTCACTGCGCCAGAACTTTGAGAATCTTCCCTTGGATTCCATAAATCTCCTCCTGCGACAGCTTGCGGATTGCGACTGCCTTCTGGATTGAAACTGTGAAGCGACGTAGCGGACCAACCCGCTCTTCACCTCGGCTACCGGAACATCGGTTACCAGAGCTTGCTTCTTGGGCTTAGGTTCTTGAACCTGCCGCTGTACAACTTCGGCTTCGTTTGCTTGTACATTCGTCGGTTGTTCGTTCTTCTCTTGTGCCGCCGGAATCTCTCTGCGCTGTTCTTGCGCGGGTTGTGCCGGCCGAACCGGAAGTCCTGCCACCTCGATTGCGGCTTTCGCCGCGGGGCCGTTCCCAGCGGTGCCGATCGGGCGAGAGGCCTTTTCCCGTTGCACCCCAAGCAGAAACTCCCAGCCATCGCTGCGGCAATTCCGTGCAATTGCCGCAAACTGCTCGCGATGCCACTTGACCGTGATCCGCGATCCAATTTCGAACGGCCGATCCACCCGGACGCATGCTCCTGACGGCGATGTGTCCTCCAGCGTGGCGCGGGCGATACACCACTGCCCCGCGGGGTTCTGCCACGAGACCTCCGCGCGCGCCCACAATACGGTTCGCGGCTCAATCATCCGCTGGTTCATGCCCATTCCATCGGCTCACCGGCACTAGAGTTTAGTTACTTGTGGCTTGGGCTGGCTCGCGGATGCTCCCGGCCGGTATCGAGTGCGTCCCTTGAATGCCGCCATCCCCCGTCGTACTATGGCGCCTTCCGGAGATGCTTCGTTTCCACCACGGCTTTTGTTTCATCTTCGAATCGCAAGGTTCAAGATCACTTCATCTGTCTGAGGAGGTTTTCATGCTGGACCGCCGTCATTTCCTCTCTGCCTCTATAACTGGTGTGGCTGCATCCCTGGCTCTGCGCGAAAATCTGCTCGCCCAACTCGAAAAGACGCCGTCGCTTCCTGATCGCTCTTTGCTCGACAAAGATGAAGACACCTTCTGGGCGGAGATGCGCAAGCAGTTCCTGATTCCTGAAGATGAGATTTATCTAAACAACGGCACCGTCGGATCCAGCCCCGCACCCGTGCTGCGAGCCATCTTTGACGGATACACGACCACCGAGAAGATGGACCAGCAGGATCCGGAGGACTATCCGATCTGGGGATACGCGTCGTGGAACGAGTTTCGTGATCCGTTGGCGGAATTTGTCGGCTGCAAGCGCGATGAAATTGCGCTGCTGCGCAATGCCACCGAGGCCAACAGCTACATCGCTAACGGCATCGACATGAAACCCGGTGACGAAGTGCTGATGACCGATCAGGAGCATCCGGGAGGCGAGCATCCGTGGAACCTGAAGGCGAAGCGTTATGGAATCGTGGTTAAAAAGATCAAACTTCCCCTTCCGGTGAAAGATCCCGCCCAGGTGCTGAATCTATTTAATGACGCCATTACGCCACGCACGCGCGTCATCTTCTTCAGCCACATCACGACGTTTTCTGGAGTCGTATTGCCGGCAAAGGAAGTCTGCACGCTGGCGCGGTCGAAAGGAATTCTCTCGGCCGTTGACGGCGCACACGTTCCGGGCATGATGCGCTTGAATGTGCACGAGATAGTTTGCGATATGTATTCGTCGAGCCCGCATAAATGGCTATTCGCGCCGAAGGGGTCGGGCTTTCTCTATGTGCGCGATGAAGTCATCGATCGGCTGTGGAACACGATTGTCACCGAAGGCTGGGACGAGCCGCAATTACGCGCGGAACGCTTTCAGCGCATCGGCAGTTCGAATGTGCCTTCGTTGTGGGGACTGCGCGCGTCGATCAAGCTGGCCAACGATATCGGAATGGATCGAATCGAGGGGCGGCATCGGCAAATGGCGGACTATATGCTGGCGGAGATGATGAAGCGTGGCGCGGAATCGTGGACCTCACCCGATGCGGCGCTGCGTTGCGCCATCGCCAGCGTGAACGTTCCTCCGGTGCAGCGCATGGATCTTGAGAACTGGATGTGGAAGACACACAAGATCCGCATACGCGGCGGCGATCCCTACAAGCTGCGCCTGTCGACGCCGTACTACCTGCAAAAGAAAGACATCGACCGCTTCCTCGCGACGTTTGACGAGTATAAGAAGGAGAAGAGGATCGCGTAGGCGGAGCCGTCTATGGGAGCGGGTATTGCTCGCGCAAAGGGCGCGCGAGAAATGGGGCACCCGGCTTTCGAACGGATATCTCTATACGCGGATGATCATCACTTCGGTGGCTTTGATGAGGGCGGCGGCGGTCTGGCCTTTCTTCAGCTTCATTTCCCGGATGGCTCCGGAAGTGATGAGCGAGGTGATCAGTTGCCCTCCAACTGAGAGCGTGACTTGGCCAACGAGTCCGCTGACGCGCACGTCCACAATCCGGCCGACTAACTGATTGCGTCCACTGATGCGCTGGTAGGTGACGCGGCGCTCATCTTCATTGCGTCCGCGGGTGCGGTAGAGCAGGCGGTCGACTTCGGCCTGGGGAATGCGGTGATGACCTCCAGCCGTCATCACGCTCCGGATCTTCTTCTTGTAGATCCACTGCTTGATAGTGGGAAAGCTGATGCCCAACTGCACGGCGGCGTCGCGCACCTTCAGCATAGTTTCATTGTTCTGCGCCGATTTTTTACGTGCGGCCATTTCCCGATCGTACAGTCAGCAGTTTCCCGGTTCAAGCCGGAAGAATGATCCTGACAACACGTATATATCTGTATTGCTTTTGACGACAGAAATGTAGTTGATATACACTCCAAATTCTCTTGCCAAAAACAACAAATCTACTCTGGGGGCGTTCTGTGCAAAAAGCCAGCTTGGTCTTAGGCGGCATCATGCTCTTTCTTTCATCGATGTTGGCGTTGGCGCAAACGGGAAGTG
The DNA here is from genome assembly GCA_035523795.1 of Verrucomicrobiia bacterium. Taxonomy (GTDB): domain Bacteria; phylum Acidobacteriota; class Terriglobia; order Terriglobales; family Acidobacteriaceae; genus Sulfotelmatobacter. The sequence continues at coordinate 5,376 of DATKQB010000100.1, forward strand.
CGGCAACTCCCACCACCCCCGATCCCTGCGCCACCGGCCGTGAATTCGCCACCACCGATTGCACCCTGACCTGGCATGGCATCACGGTGTACGGCGCCTACGACATCGGCGTTGGCTGGGTCAGTCACGGATTGCCGGAAAACGGCTATAACTACGAAGGCGCGTCTCTGATCAACCGCAACGGCTATGAACACCGATTCCTCGTCGCGCCGAACAATTTGTCGCAGACGGGGCTGGGCATCAGGGGCAAGGAAGAGTTTGCGCATGGCTGGTTCGTTGTGTTCAATGCTTCGAGTGGCATCAACCCCCAGTCCGGCCTGCTAGCCAATGCTTCGAAGACGGACATCATCAACAACGGGCTTCCCCGGGCCAGCTACTCCTACGCTATTGACGGAGCGCGTGCGGGCCAACCGTTCAATGACGAGATCTATGCCGGATTATCGTCCGAGCACTTCGGCACGATAACGTTCGGCCGCCAGCGCTCGCTCGGCACCGATGCGATGCTGCTTTACGATCCGGCCGGCGGCAGCTATGCCTTTTCCTACATCGGGTATAACGGCACGATGTCAGGCGGCGGCGACACTGAAAACAGCCGTTGGGATGATGCCGTGAAATATCGCATCGCCTATGGCCCGGTCCACTTCGGTGCGATGTACAAATTCGCTGATGGCTCTGGCGGCTGCTACTCGGCCTCCGCAACCTGGACGGCTGCGACGTGCACGGCGGAATCGGCGCACAACAACGCCTATGGATTCGACATCGGCGCAGAGTACGGCAAGTTCTCCATCGACATCGTCCCTCAACATTACAACCAGGCGATCAGCGTTTTGAATCCCCTGCTGGGAGCGCAGAGTCCGACGCAGCCGTATCAGTCGACCACGGACAGCATCAACACCAACCCCATCAACGGGGGACCCGGCCTGGGGCCCAATCTGATCGATCCGAATGACACGGTGTATGGCATCGTGACCGACAACTACGGAATTATGGTCGCTGCCAAGTATGCGTGGGATAAGTTCAAGTTTTTTGCCGGATACGAGTACATCTGGCAGAACAACCCGAAGAACCCGCTGGGCGTTGGCGCTTCGGACCAAGGCGGTTATTTCATGAGCGGGGTCGAAGACAACAATTTGGATAATGAAAAACTGGTGAATATCTGGTGGACGGGCGTGAAGTATACCTATCGGAAGAAAACCGACTTCACTTTCTCGTGGTATCAACAGCGGCAAAACGACTTCCGTTCTCCTCCGGCCTGCTCGACCTCGGCCGGCTTTCGCAGTTCCTGCGCGGGCACTCTTAACGAGGGTTCGCTCTATGTCGGTGAGCACTTCACCAAGCGTTTCGACGCTTTTGCCGGAATTGCTTATTCGTGGGTAAGCGGCGGTCTGGCCATCGCCATTCCGCATGGGCCCGGCGTGCCCTATAACTCCAACAACAACTTCGCTCCAACAATCGGCGGTCGTTTCAGGTTCTGAGCGATCGCTTCCGTCTGAGTGCTTCTCCGGAAGCGGTAGAATCAGTCGGAAGAGCGGATTATGCGCATCGCGAGCCGACGCGGGACCATCGTCTTCTTTCTCTGCCTGGGCATCGGCCTGGTGGCGCTGGCGGTCGCGCTCAATGTTGGCTGGATCATCCTCAATTGGCGCGAGGGCGTGCTGCTGTTCTTCGGCATCGTCTTCTTTGCACTAATCATCGCGGGAATGGTGGTCAATACTATCTTTCTGGTGCGCGAACTACGGCGCAGCGAGCAGCATGACAGCTTCATCAACGCCGTCACTCACGAACTGAAGACGCCGCTGGCATCGATCCGCTTGCATCTGGAAACGCTGCAGCGCCGCGACCTGCCCGAAAAGCAGAAGCAGGATTTTTACGAACTCATGCTGGCCGACACCAACCGGCTTACCGACACTGTGGAGCAGGTGCTGCGCGCCGGAAGAGCGGGCGACAAGAAAGCTGGACGCGACAAAACCGACGTCGACTTCCGGCAGATCGTCCGCGAATGCATCGACGCCACGCGCATCCGGCATCACCTTCAGCCGGAGACGCTCACGTACGAAGAAGCTTCGAGCAACGGAAGCGGCCTGCACGTACGGGGCAACGCCGAAGATCTGCGTGTCGCGGTTTCCAACGTGCTCGATAATGCGGTGAAATATTCTCCGGGAAACGTGGATGTGCAGGTGAAGCTGGAGTCTCCGGACAGCCGCTGGCTGGTGCTGCGCGTGCAGGATCACGGGGTCGGCATTCCGCCGGAGGACGTGAAGCGCATCTTTAAACGCTTCTACCGCGTGACCCAGCGGCGGCGGATACATGTGAAGGGGACGGGATTGGGCTTGTTCATCGTAAAGTCGATTACTAAAAAGCACGGCGGGGATGTGTACGCCGAGAGTGAAGGCGAAGGCCAGGGAGCGACCATCATCATGGAACTGCCGAGGAGCGAAGCATGAGCCGGGTGCTCGTCGTGGAAGATGAGGCGCACCTGGCGCAAGGGTTGCGCTTCAATCTGGAAGCCGAGGGATATTCCGCCGAAGTGGTAGGAGACGGCGAATCTGCGACCGACCGGCTGCTCGGGAAGAACGAGAACTTCGATGTCGTGGTGCTCGATATCATGCTGCCGGGCAAAGACGGATTCGCCGTCGTTTCGGAGCTGCGCGCGGCGCGTAACTACGTCCCCGTATTGATGCTCACGGCGCGCGGGCGTCCGGAAGACGTGTTGCAGGGATTTGCGGCGGGCGCCGACGACTACGTCGCGAAGCCATTCGATCTATCGATCTTGCTGGCCCGATTGCAAGGACTGCTGCGACGAGGGCAATGGATGCGGGCGGCATCTCCTGCAAAACAACCGGCAGCGCAGGAGAATGCGGCGGCAAGCGTAGGGGGCTTCGATTCGTTTTCGTTTGCGGGAAAGACGATTGATTTTGGCGCGCTCGAAATCCGCTCGCACGGGAGCACGATCCATCTGACGGTGATGGAGTCGGAACTGCTGCGGCATCTCGTGCACAACGATGGCAAAATCGTCTCGCGCAAACAGATTCTTGAACAAGTGTGGGGACTGCACGAAGATACGGACACGCGCGCGATTGACAATTTCGTGGTGCGTTTGCGGCGGTATCTCGAGGATGATCCGGCGAATCCGCAGCATCTGCTGACGGTGCGCGGGGTGGGATACCGGTTCGTGGCGAAGCCGGACAAGGGAGAAAGCTAGCCGGAATCATGCGCGGCACAATTCCGCTAACAAAGTTTCTCGCCGCTCCACGGCGATTCCATCCATGCGCTGCAAGACCATGACGTAGAGAGTGAGCGAGATCGCGGAGAGCGCGAGAAAGATCAGCATAGCGATCCAGAGATTGTCATAGAGGCGCCCGATGGCGAAGGCAGCTACGCCGATCCCGACGACGACAATTTGTACGCCCAGGCTGGCCAGAACGGTAGTTTGCGAGACGTTTTGCCGTCCGAAGGTGGCAAAGTCGCGCTTCTTGGGCGAATAGAGCGACAGCAAATTTCCCGCGGTAAAGTTCAAGGGAGCGGCGAACAGAAGTCCGGCAAAAGTGGCGACTGAGACGGCGAGGGTCGGCTGTCCGTAGAAGAGCGTGACCGCGATCCAGGCAAGAGCGGTGTTCGCGCCAAGGATGGCGGCGTGGGTCAGGTTCTTGCCGAGCACGATGTGCCGAAATGTCACCGGCGACGCGTAGAAAAACTGGATGCCCCCGGCTTCGCCGCCGAAGCTGTTGTAGACAAGATTGGTCAGCACGAGTAGTGCGTAGGCGGCCGACGCGGGAAACGCCATGTCCGGCATGCGGGCGAAGAGATTGGAATGCTGCCGCATGGGATTGGCCGGCCCCAAGCGGAAGACGACCAGCATGAAGATCGGCATGATCAACGTCAGCAGCATGGGGCCGCTGCGGCTCAGATAGCGCATCTCTTTTTCAAAGACGGCGGCGACGGATGGGGAAAAGATGGGCAGCTCCCATCCGGCCTGCACCGGCTGGGCTTGCGTCACGATGGGACGCGCTGCCGCTTCACTCAAGTTTTCTCCGCGGAATTGCTTGCGCAAGCGCAGATGCAGGAGATAGCCGACTGCAACCGTCAATAGCACGAGCAGGAGCATGGAAATGAATCCCGCCGAATATTGCGAGTGCGAAGCTTGCGCGATGGCATCTCCGGCCATGCCCGGCGGCAGCGCCCCTTGCAGCCGCGCAAGAAGAATGGCGGTGTGCTGGAACTGCGGCCGCGGATGCCGCTGCATGCCCTCCGTGATGGGCCCAATCAGCTGAAAGCTAAGCATGAAAAGGATGAAGAGAATGCCCATGATTTCGCGGGTCTTGCGTTGCGCCAGCCAGCGCTCGACCCAGGCAAACACGGTCTGCATCAGAACGAGATTAAACAGCGCAAAAGTGAATAAGACCAGGAGGGCCCAGGGAAACAGCGCCGGACGGGCGGCGCTGACGCCAAGCAAAACGCCAAAGATGGCAACGCTGCCGAGCGCGCTCGCCGGATCGAACATTCCATACGCGAGCCGGACGAGGAAAAACGAACGATAGGTCAGCGGAAAGCGCAGCAACTCGGAAGAGTCCGGATTATTGGTGAAGGCGGTTGCCATCACCGGAAAGACTTGCCAGAAGAAAAAGATTGGCCAAAGCACGGCGGGAAGATATTCGGCTTTGTTCTGAGACACCAGCCAATAGGCGAATCCGGTGGCGGCGGCGAAGCCGCCAAAACCGCCGATGGCGAACGCAGCCGTCACGATGACGCGCGAGAACAGTTCCATTTTGCCGCGGCGGCTGCGCAATCCGTTGACAAACATCCGCCAACGCAAGTTAGCGATGGCCAGAAGTTGTCCGCGGCGACGAATTTTGTAGGTGTCTGCGGTCATGAAATGCGCGTTGCGGCCGATCTTTACTGGTTGCGGCACTGGTTACGGCATTCGGTTACAGCCGATCTGTTCCTGGTTACGGGCAATCTTGCTTCCGTTTAACGACCGCTTTCCGAGCCGATCACGAAAGTATACGCGGTGGGGCGGGGTACCGCGGAAGGAAAGGCGATAGGGGTTTCGAACAAGAACTCGTTTCCCTTATTGACACGGATGTGATGGCGGTCACAATTGGCCGTGGATCGGCTCACCGCCGTTCGCCATGCGAGATGAAAAGATTAAGAGGAATTTTGAGGGAGAGCGAATATGCAGGGTATTGAGCGAACTCCAATCTGGGATCGCGTTGCGCATCCAGTGGCGAACGCGTTGGAGGTAGCCTTCGGTTGCCGTCACGGAAAACTGAGCCGTGTTTTCACGATTGATGGCCGTAGCTACAAGGTGTGCTGTGAATGCGGAGCGAGATTTGCCTATTCTCTGGAAACGATGAAGATCGTTACCCATCATCACGTGCGGCTGCCATCGTTCCGGCGACTGCGCGCACGGCAACGGCGAAAAAAGTTCCTTCGAGCCCATCAGCAGGCATAGCGTGCGGGTAAAGGCCGCTTCCAGGCCAGCGTTCAACCCAGCCAAGACAGTTCCTGCTCCGTCCGTTGTGTGCCTCCCACGACGCGCAGGAAAATCTGTTCCAGGGTAAGTTTCTCTCCGTCAGCAGCAGCAGCAGCATCCGCCAAATCGGCGGGGGTTTGCGCTTCCACTCCGGCACGCAACTCTTCCAGCGATCCCTGCGCTACCAGCTTGCCTTGCGAGATGATGGCCACGTGGCTGCACAGGCGCTCGACGATTTCGAGAACGTGGGAGGTGAGAAAGATGGTCGCGCCGCGCGCGATCATCCCTTGCAGCATCAATTTCAACGTGCCGGCGGCGATGGCGTCGACTCCTTCGAAAGGCTCGTCGAGAAAAAGGACCTTGGGGCCATGGATCACGGCGGCGGCGAGGGCCAACTTCTTCTGCATTCCGTGGGAGTAGTCGGTGACGAGCTTTTTCGGCTGATCGGCCAGTTGCATGAAGTCGAGCAATTCCCCAGCGCGTTTCGCCGCCGTCTCGCGATCGAGACCATACATACGGCCCGCGAAACTGAGGAATTCTGCTCCCGTAAGGCGCCCGAACAGCGCCATGCCTTCCGGCACGACTCCGATCTGCCGTTTTACTTCCACGGGATGCGCGTTGAGGTCGAGGCCGAGAATCTCCACGCGTCCGGAACTGGGCGCGAGCAGTCCGGTCAGCATTTTGATGGTGGTCGACTTCCCTGCCCCATTGGGACCGAGAAAGCCGAAAAACTGACCAGGGGCCACGCGCAGGTTCACGTTCTCAACGGCGACGAGTTCGCCGAAGCGTCGCGTGAGTCCTTGAGTGGAAATCGTGGGAGCAGTTTCCATGCAGTCTAGACGGCGGATATCAGAATCTAGCACAGCCTTTACAATTCTGCTGCCGGGTTCAAGCTTTGTTTTTGCGAGAAAGTGCAAGGCCGGACGACTCTCCAGACCTGGCTCTAACGCCGCTGGCGCGGTCTGTGATTCTAATCACACCCGTTCGTGACCGTCCTTGTTTACCCAATTCCCTCCTCATTGCAGAATGTAGACGGTAGAGATGAAGGTTTTGGCTGGAAACGTGCACCAGAAGGTTGAGTGGGATCCTCGGAGTTGGGGTAAACTCTAGGGATTCTAAGGGATTTAGGGGAATCGCTGGAAGGCTTATGTCTCTGCTCTGGCTACGCTTCGCGCTGGGCTGTTATTTTATCGGGCTGGTTTATGCCTTCGTGGCCCTCAGCCGCACCAGCGATCTTTTCAGCCGCATCGCGCTGCACGCCGCCAGCCTGGGGATGGTCTTCCATTTCGTATCGCTGACCGAGTTGTTCCTCTCCGACAAGGTGGTTTGGGCCTCGGTGCACAACGGCGAGTCGCTGCTGGGTTTCTTATCGATGTCGTTTTTTATGGTCATCTACACCATCTACAAGACGACCTCGCCCGGAGTTGTGGTCTTTCCTGTTGTATTTTTTCTGACCTTTGTGGCCGCGATCGACCAGCAACCGGTGCTGCTGACGCAATTCGTTTCGGATAAAGGCTGGCTGATCGCACACATTATTTTGATCTTCACCGGATATGCCGCTCTGGTGTTAAGCTTCGGGGCCAGCTTGCTCTATCTGGTGCAGGAGCGCCGCTTAAAAGCGAAAAAACCCTCCAGCCTCATTTCGTTTCTGCCCGCTCTGGAAGTGATCGACCAGATCGGCTACCGTTCGCTGCTTCTGGGCTTCCCTTTCATGACGCTGGGCTTGCTGACTGGCTCGGTGGTAGCGCTCACCGCGTATGGGCATATTGATTTTCTCGATCCCAAGGTCTTGCTTTCGTTGTTGATGTGGGTCGTGTACATGATCATGGTCTTCACCCGTTGGAACTCCGGATGGCGCGGACGCCGCGCCGCGTTCCTGGCGACGTTTACGGTGGTGGCTGCATTGGCTGCATGGGCGGCGAACTATTTTTCGACGATTCACCGGTTTGCATCTTGAGGCGCGCATCATGAGATTTCAACTCATCGGCTTGAATCACAAGAGCGCGCCGCTCGAAGTTCGCGAGCGGCTAGCGATCTCCGAGTCGCGCCTGCCGGATGTGTGCCGCGAGCTGGCGACGTTCCCTGGGATTGAAGAGGGGATGGTGATCTCGACCTGCAACCGAGTCGAAGTGGTCACGCACACGGTGAACGGCCACGCCGATCTGCGCGGATTCCTGCACAGGCATTTCGATCTCAAGCCGGAAGATCTCGACGCGCACTTGTATGAATTCCGCGAGAAAGATGCCGTGCGGCACATCTTCCGCGTGGCCGCGAGCCTGGATTCGATGGTGGTTGGCGAAGCGCAAATCTTGGGTCAAGTGAAAGAAGCCTATGCGACGGCCCGAGCCGTGGGCGCCGTGCGCGGACAACTCGATCAGCTTTTCAGCCGAGCGTTTGCGGTGGCGAAGCGGGTGCGCACGGAGACGGCGGTGGGGTCGTCATCGGTTTCGATTGCCTCGGTCGCGGTCGAACTGGCGAAAAAGATTTTCGGAACGCTGCAGGGAAAGAATGTATTCATCGTAGGCGCGGGCAAGATGAGCGAACTCGCCGCCCGCCACCTCATGGCGCATGGCTGCGCTTCGATCTTTGTCGCCAATCGCACTTACGAGCGTGCCATCGGCCTGGCGCAGAAATTTAACGGACAGGCCATCAAGTTCGAGGATCTCTACTCGACGTGCGACCGCGCCGATATCGTCATCACTTCCACGGGCGCGCCGCACGCCATTTTCCGCAAAGAGCACGGCGAGCAGTTCCTGGCCCGGCGCAAGAATCGGCCAATGTTCTTCATCGATATCGCCGTGCCGCGCGACGTTTCGCAGGACATGGCGAAGCTCGACGGCATCTTCGCCTACGATATCGATGACCTGCAGCAGGCGGTCACGAGTCACGTCGCTGATCGACGCAAGGAAGCCGAGCGTGCCGAGGCGATCATCACCAGCGAAGTGGAGAAGTTCGAAGCGCGCGCGCACACGCTCGATGTGGTGCCGACCATCGT
>DATKQB010000101.1:0-4265 GCA_035523795.1 Verrucomicrobiia bacterium
GCGCAACCCGTGCCGGCGTCATTGGACGAAAATGCGTAGACCAGTTCCGCCGTGGAATCGACAATCGGAAACGCCACAATGCCTGCACCGTGATCCAGTTGCGCAGAAGCCGTGACACCGCCAGTCGGGCCGACCTCGTACAGATATCCACCAAAATCCGTCACGAAGACGTTGCCCGATTGATAATCGTGTATCGGACTGTTGAGGGCGGTGGGAGTGGTTGTATTCACCTGGAGCGGAAAACCTCCGGTCATTACTTCCGCTGGGCTCCCGCGAAAAACGCCGCTGAACTTCAACAGCCAACTGGAAGCGCCACCCACATAGATGATGTCGTGGGTGTAATCAGGAAACGGCGAGGAAGTCGTATCGCCGATTCCGACCGAGGAGGAGTTAAACAGCGTGAGAGTTGTCATGCACGGAGCTGTGCAGTTTCGATAGGCACCGTTCGAGACGCTGGAAGGTGTGCTCACCACGCCGCCTGATGCAGCATATTTGAGTAAGACGAGGCTTCCCACACCCGCATTGGTCTGTACAAAAGCGATTTGTGTCCCATCGCCGGAAATTGTCGGAGAAGTAACCACTTGCCCGCCGGTGTTATACGCCCAATAGGTCGAAGGCACACCGCCGGAGCAGCCTGAATACAGATTGTTATAGGCGATGATGTTGGCTTGATTCGATGCGCCCGCTAACCCAGTGTTGAAAACGATGTAATCACTGCAACTCGCAGTCGTAATGCTGAACGAGTATTTTGCGGGATAATTGCCAGCTCCCGCGGTTGCCCCCGTCCCCATGTTTTCGGACCAGAAGCCGTTGTCTTTTTTCGTCGCCGGATGGAACTCAACAGTTCCCGCGGAATTCTCATCTAAACCAACAGCCAGGGTTCGCGCAATTTTCTGTCGATACCATTGCTGCCAATAACGGGGATCCTGTGCGACACGCTGGGCTTGCTCGGCATTTGCTGGCTGAGAAAAAATGACGTGGTGATGCGTCCAATCCGTGGGAAAGCCCTGTGCGACCGGCTTGGCGGCGTGCACTACCAGAAACCAACCCGCCGCAATCACTACCAATAACGCGCTGGCAAACCGAAGCGAGCGGACTGCGTTGCCTTTCATTAGCGGTTCCTCATGAGCTTAGGTTGACTCGCGACTCGATGAATCTGCACGTTTCCGATCTATCCGCTGATCTTCACGCGTCACCGAAATGCGGCCTGATCCGTTCTTGTTATTGGTCCAAAATCACGCACATGCGGTACTCAACAATGCTCATTTCCACGGGCTGGATGTTTCGTCTTCGATTCGGCTGGATTGCCGGCATTTTACTCTTTCCTCGAACCTGGGCGCAATGAAAGTTACACTTGGCGGGTCAAGCGCATTTTCAATGCTGTGTTTCTTAGAAATCCACGGCATCCCACCGTACAATAGGGTGATTCTGGGCACTCGCTGCGCCCCGCGCGTCGAGGCGAATGTGCGGGCAGATGATAAATTCGAGTTGGAGCGATAAGGGGGAATTCTAATAACTTGGACGGATACGATAAGAGCCCAGCTGTAGAGCAGGAGATCCGAGGCCTGCAGGTGAGCAGCAACGTACTGACGTTGGAAGAGATTGGAACTCTGGTCGCGGAAGGCGGACAACCGGCTGAGACCCTGACCAACGTCGTCGGACTCATCGCCAAACGATTCCGAACCGACGTCTGCTCTGCCTACCTGCTTGAACCCGACCGCGCCAATCTGGTGTTGGCCGCAACGGTGGGGTTGCGCCGGGAGTGCATCGGGGTTCTCCGCATGGCGGTCAGCGAAGGACTCACCGGACTTGTCGCTGAACAGGTGCGTCCGGTCGCCGTCAGCCAGGTCAAGCATCATCCGCGGTTCAAATACTTCAAGGAAGCGGGAGAAGAAGCGTATCAGTCGTTTCTGGGAATGCCCCTGATCGATCGCGGCATTTTGCAGGGAGTACTGGTCATCCAAACCGTCGAGGCAAGAGTTTTCAGCGAGGACGAAATTCGGATGTTGACGGAAGCCGCGACTCAAATCGCGCCCATCGTCAGTGAGGCTCGCACGCTCGACCGCTTCATTGCGCCGCTGCAGGAGCGGTTGTGGGCCATCGCTCGAAATTTATGGTGGAGTTGGGATCACAATGCATCGGGTGTCTTCCGCGACCTTGATCCTGTTCGCTGGGTCGATCTGAATCACAACCCGGTCTCGCTTTTGAATGAACTGCCGCTGGCGCAGTTGGAAGCGCGCGCCACCCAGGTCATGCTGCACAGCCGAGTGAACTACGCATATCGCAGGCTTCTCGAATACCGTGAAGACGACCGCACCTGGGGCGCACGCCATGCCGGGGTTTTGCGGCCGCATCCCGTGGCTTACTTCTCGGCCGAGTTCGGCCTGCATGAATCATTGCCGGTTTATTCCGGAGGCCTCGGCGTTCTCGCCGGTGATCACATTAAGAGCGCTTCTGATCTCGATATCCCACTGGTGGGCATCGGGCTGTTCTACGGGCAGGGCTATTTCCGCCAGCGTCTCGACCAAAGCGGATGGCAGCGGGAAGAGTACCTCGAAACTGATGTCAATCAGCTTCCTATGGAAGTGGCCATCGGAACGGATGGCAGTCCGGTCGTAGTCGAGATCGAAACTCGCAGCGGCCGCATCAAGGCGAAAGTCTGGCGCGTGAAAGTCGGGCGGCGCGATCTGTTGCTTCTCGATTCCGATGTCGAAGGCAATGCCCCCGAAGATCGCGAACTCACATCGCGACTGTACGGCGGAGATCTGCGCATCCGCATTCGTCAGGAGTTGCTGCTCGGAGTCGGTGGGTTGCGCGCTCTCAAAGCGCTCGGCATTTCTCCCGGCGTATTGCACTTGAATGAAGGCCACAGCGGCTTTGCCGTGCTGGAGGCGATCCGCATGCGCATGGAGGAAGAAGGCATCGCGTTTGACGCCGCCGTTCCCCGGATTTCGCGCGAAGTCGTTTTTACTACGCATACCCCGGTCCCCGCTGGGCACGACCGTTTTGATCCGAGTCTGGTCGAGGAGCACATTGGGCCGTTACGCGAGGCGATCGGCCTGTCGCAGGAAAGTCTTCTCGGACTGGGCCGTGAAAATCCCGGCAATAACGAAGAGCTTTTTTGCATGACGGTCCTGGCCCTTCGGCTATCGCGGCGGGCGAATGCCGTTTCCGCTTTGCACGCGGAAGTTTCGCGCGCCATGTGGACCGGCCTGTTCCGCGGCAAGCCGGAAGACGACGTGCCCATTGGACACATCACCAACGGCGTCCACGTTCCATCGTGGCTGGCGCCGCAGATGTTCCGCCTCTATGACCGGCATCTCGGCAGCGGCTGGCAGCAGCGCAGCAGTGAAGCGAAGATCTGGCTGGGAATCGAGAACGTCGACGATGGCGAACTCTGGGAAACGCACCTCAATCTGAAGTCACAGCTCCTGGAATTCGTCCGCAAACGGGCTGTAGAACAGGCTGCCCGCCGTGGAGAGCCGCGTGATGTCCTCCGGCGACTGGATCGCGTGCTGAGCCCTGATGCGCTCACCATTGGCTTCGCGCGCCGATTTGCAACCTACAAGCGCGCCAACCTGATTCTTAAAGACATTGAAAAGCTGGCTTCGATGGTGAACGATCCCAAGCGCCCGGTGCAGTTCGTTTTTGCCGGCAAGGCTCATCCCCTCGATGAGCCGGGCAAGCGGATGCTGCAGCAGATCGCCGAAATGATGCGCGATCCCAAATTCCGCGACAAGTTTGTCTTTGTCGAAGACTATGACATCAACGTCGGTCGGCATTTTGTTCAGGGTGTCGACGTATGGCTTAATAATCCGCGCCGCCCGCAAGAGGCTTCCGGAACGAGCGGACAAAAAGTCGTGCTCAACGGCGGACTCAACCTTTCCATCCTCGATGGCTGGTGGGCCGAAGCCTACGACGGCATGAACGGCTTTGCCATCGGCTCAGGAAGAACTCATTCGAATGCCAGCATCCACGACGTGCGCGACGGCGAAGACTTGCTGCGTACGTTGCGCGAAGAAGTTGTGCCGCTCTATTACCAGCGCGACCGCGACGGACTGCCGCGCGGCTGGATCAAGCGCATGAAGCGTGCCATCCGAACTTTGGGATGGCGCTTCAGCGCCGATCGCATGGTCATGGACTACACTTCGCAGTGCTACGTCCCAGCCGCCGGAGGGACCTCGAGCGACATGCGCTCGAGTTAGCCACGCCCTGCCAATTCTAACCAGGGGCTGTGGCAGCGCTCATTCAATGTAAAGCCTTCG
>DATKQB010000102.1:0-13431 GCA_035523795.1 Verrucomicrobiia bacterium
TCCGCAATGCTTCCATCGATCCCGTCTCCCAGCCTGTCAGTGCTGATGCCATGGTCCATGGCTTCTCCGAATTGAACCAATGATGCTCTTATCTGACCGGTCTCTCTCTCTTCACCGTCGCCCTCGATTTTGGCGAAAATCCTACCGACGATGGGGTGGACAAAGTCTGTATCAACATAGTCTTCGGGCAATGATGCACGTACCGCGAAGTCGATCCTCGGATCTAGGTCTGCGTTCGATTCGAGCTTTTTGCCGTCAACGGCGGCTGCCTTTTCAGTCTGCATAGGGCACCTCTTGCCGCTATTTACGCCCGGCGTCGTTAGTTCGTCAAACGGGGGACCGTCTTCCTGAGAGTTCCATATACCGCGAAATGGCGAGGACTAGTGTGTTTTCCCCGAAATTCAAGCCCGTTTGACGTAAATGGAGTCTGCATTTATAGAACATCTCCAGGAATAGCCAAATTGATGCGAATTTGGTGATTCGAGTCAGGAGGCCATTATGTCCGCATCCCAGCCATCGAGATTTGCTCCGTCTCCGAGCCAGTCTCGTCCGAGACATGAATTTGTCTTTGAGCCACTCTTAGACAGCGACGAAGCGGCAGAGCTGCTCCGTATTCACCCAAAAACGTTGCAGCGCATGGCTCGCAATCGCCAGATTCACGGAATCCAGGTCGGGAAACTGTGGCGCTTCCGCGCCTCTGACCTGGAGATTTGGCTGAGAACGAAGAAGGCCGGCTAAGCCGCAATCTTCCACAGGTTTTCGTTATCGACCCGCCACTCCACTTGCGCTAAGCTGAGGCAGCCATCCGTGTCGCCTCAACGAAAGGAGAATTGATGAGGCGCACGAGTCACCAAAACGGCAGTCTCAAACTGGCGGATCGCAGGAAAGGAAGAGTCTGGGAATTCCGATGGAGAGAAGTACAAATAGACGGCTCTGTTCGCAGGAAGAATATAGTTGTCGGAACGTTAGAGGAGTTTCCAACCGAGGCAGCTGCCCAAACCGCTGTCGATGCAATTCGTCTGACCATCAACCGACAAACCCCTCAACAATTACTGAAGAATGTGAGCGTCGAGATCCTCGTCAAGCACTACCAGGAGCACGAGCTGCCGGACATCTTCGCGAAGAAGAAGCCGGCGACTGGGAGTGGAGACGAGCATCACAAGTCCTATTCCACTCAATGCGCGTACGACATCTACCTCAACAAATGGATCTTGCCGCGCTGGCGATCCTACCGTTTGTCCGAGGTGAAAGCCGTGGACGTCGAGGCATGGCTCAAGACATTACCTTTGGCGCGCGGCAGCAGAGCCAAAATCAGAAATCTGATGAGTGCTTTGTTCGCTCATGCCATCCGATGGGAGTGGACGGAACGAAACCCGATCAAGAGTGTACGTCAAAGTGCAAAGCGGATGAGGACGCCGGATGTTCTGACACCCGAAGAGATCATGGCTCTACTCAAGAAATTGCCAGAACCTCTTCGAACAGCGGCAGAACTGGATGCCTTCACCGGTTTACGCCGTGGAGAACTGATTGGGCTTCAATGGGTAGATGTGGATTTCGAGAACCTCGTTATTCACGTTCGCCGTTCGGTTGTGATGATGGTTCAAGGCACTCCCAAGACCGAAGCTTCAGCAAAAGATGTGCCTCTCGACGCCGCTCTTGCCGAATCTCTCCTCAAGTTGCGACTGACCAGCTCATACAACCGAGAAACCGACTGGGTTTTTGCTTCGCCCACAAAGAAGGGGAAGCAACCGCTCTGGCCAGACACTCTCTGGCGACGATATGGGAAACCGGCAGTCAAGGCCGCGGAGATCAAGAAGCGCGTTGCGTTTCACACTTTCCGGCATACGTACACGACCTTGCTCACTCAGAACAGCGAGGACGTGAAAGTAGTTCAGGAGCTTCTACGCCATGCAAACAGTCGGGTCACCCTCGATTTGTACGCCCAGGCTGGAATGCAGGAGAAGCGGGAAGCGCAAAGCAAACTGGTGCGGCTGGTACTCAACAAGGGAGAGGCACTGGCCTAACTGGACCAAATTGGACCATGAGCGAAATTGCCAATTCCTTGCAACTGCTTGAAAGGAATGGCGGGGACGACGGGACTCGAACCCGCGGCCTCTGCCGTGACAGGGCAGCGTTCTAACCAACTGAACTACGTCCCCACTCGCCAAACAAGTGAAGCGTTCAAAGCAGCTCGTGCGCAACGCCGCACACAAAGGAATCGTGCAAGCTCGGGCCAGCGGTGCAAAATCAGAAGTTTAACAATCCAGATCCGGGCTGTTCATTCATACTAACATAGGCTCCTCAGCATGCACGGCAACCTCACGCGACACTTTGCAGTCTTATTGCCCCAAAACTCGCCCCACAATTTTCAGCACCATTTTGCCGCGGCGGCATTGGCACTCGAGGTGGGATTCTAGCCGATGCGCCGTCTGATCGCGATCAGCTTTCTTATTGTGGCTTGCCCGGGATTAGCGTTGGCCCAAAGCAGCTCTCCGGAAAATCAAGGACGGAGTTGGGACTTCGGCGTATGGGCTGCCGGACAAACCGGCCGGGAAAACACCAAGTCCTTCACCGAGGCGCAACTTCTTAGTGCTGGAATTTTCGTCGGCAAAGTAGTGACCGGCGAGATGCGCAACGGCTGGTCGCGGGGGAGAATCGAATACGCTGCCGATATCAGTCCTCTGTTCATCCAGTTCACTCCGGAACAGCTCTACGGCATTCGCTTCGAGCCTGTCATTCTGCGGTGGAACTTCAGCCAGACGCGGCGCTACAAGCCCTACGTCGAAATGGCGGGCGGCGCGGTGCGGACGAACAAAGCCCTTCCCGCCTACGACACGTCAGACTTTAATTTCACCGCGCGGGCAGGAGGTGGCCTGCGCATGTTTGCGGGACAAAGACGTTATCTCGATCTCGGCTGGCACTGGTCGCACGTGTCGAATGCCAACCTGGGCGTGAGGAATCCGGCATTCAACGGAATTGAAATGGTCGTGGGATTTCACTGGCTCCGATAGCAGCCTCGATCGAACGGTTCATCTCCGCTACCTTCGTCTGCACAACGACGTTCGACCTAATCTCCGAATCGAACTGCAGCGCGTGCTTTGGCTTTTGCCGCCTCTTCCTCACGATTGCGTGGCGCAGCGCTGGTTTCAAGCGAGTGGAGCAGGCGCGACGAGATCGACGCAACTTCATCGACTGCGTTCAAGAATGCCGCCTCGTTGGCCTTCGACGGTTTGTTGAAGCCGGTGATCTTCCGCACGAACTGCAGCGAGGCCGCGCGGATTTCTTCTTCCGTAACCGGAGGCTCAAAGTTGAAGAGTATTTTTATGTTTCGGCACATACGGGAATCCTCTAAACGTGTACGTTAGCTTTTGTCGCCATTCCGCACTAGCTCAAGAAACGCCTGATGCACGCGCGTGTCATCGGAGAGTTCCGGATGGAACGTCGCGGCCATGGCTTTTCCCTGCCGCACTGCGACGGGATCATTGCCCTCTCTGGCGACAACTTCGACTCCATCGCCGACCGCGACGATTCTCGGCGCGCGGATGAAAACCATCTCGAGCGGCGATTCATTGCTTGCGCCCGGTTTGATCGCGGCGAGAAATGTCCCTTGCCGGATGGAACTGTCTACCTGGCGACCGTAGGCGTTGCGGCGCACGCGGATGTTGAGCGCGCCCAGCCCCGGCTGCGGCGGATTCTCGACCTCCTTCGCGAGCAGAATCGCCCCTGCGCACGTGCCAAAGGTCGGCCGGAGGCGGACAAACTCCTTCAGCTTCTCGAATCCGGCCTCGCCCAGCAACTTCAGAAATGTGCCCGACTCGCCTCCGGGAATCACGAGCCCATCGATTTCATTCAGCTGTTCGGGCTTTTTGATGAGCGCGACTTCGGCTCCGAGCTCCTCGAGCCGCCGACGGTGTGCGTCGAAATCACCTTGCAGAGCCAGAACACCGATCTTCATTCCTAGAATCCTTTACCCGGCGCGGCGAAAAGCGATCAGCCGAAGCGTGCGCCATTCTGTTTACAATTTTAGCGGATTCGCGGCTAGATTCTCGGCGCGAGGATTGAGGACCAGCAAAGCGGCTGTGCCAGATTTCCGCCCCTGGCGAGTCGAATTCTCTTCTCCGCCTGGCAGATTGGAATTCTTTTGTGAGATGAGAAAGCTTTCCCGCTAGTTCGCAACCTTCCATTGCGCCGCGCCCAGGATCTCGCCCGGCCCAGACTCCTGCACGAAGGCAATCACGCGCAGATTCTTGGGATCGTCCGCCGGCGTTAGTTTCAGCTGAACATCGTCGGTGAAGCTCTTTCCTTTCGAAAGTTTCCCGACGCGAGTGATTTTCTGTACTACGGCGACGTGCTCAAGGTGATGTCCGCCATTCTCTCCTCGCAGCACCTGAGACTCGACGTGACCCAGGGCGACGGCGATATAGACTTCGGCATTGTGCTTGGTGGAGTTCTCGCCGGTGTCGATGTGGGCGCGAAGCACAGCCGGGTTGGAGGGATCGATTGCAACGCCGGTAATCTGGACAGATATCTTCGCCGCGTCCCGGGCCTGCTGCAGAATTTCTTTGACATGCGGCGGCGGGCTCTGCAGCGTGAGTTCTTGATCGCCATCGACAATAATCTGGGGTGTGAAGGGATCCTTTTTCCCTAATGCACTCTCGTATGAATTTTGGCGATCGGTCAAAGCCTGCGACGAGTTCGGATCTTTCCATCCTTCCTGATCCCAGTACGTGACGTGCTCACTGAGAACGATCAACTGCGCACCCTGGACCGGCTGGAATTTGTCGAGCTTCTCGAGAAACACATCCGCCGGCGGACAACTGGAACAGCCTTCGGAGGTGAACAGTTCGACGACAACTGGACGGGCATCGGCGGTTGGTGGCGCAGCGGTAGTGTGATCCGAAGGCGAGCTGGGCGTCTGGCTTGCAGCCTGCAAGCACGCCAGGAGCGAGATCAGAACGAACACGGAAGCTGGCATGCGTCGAAGTATGGTAAGCATTTTATCCACCCCATGATTTACCTCTGCAAAAAGTACCCCCAGCATCTAAACTTAGTCAAGATGTGAAAAGACGTCCGCGATCCCTCTTTGATTTGGAGTTCACCATGAGGCGCATGTTGCTGATGTGTTCGCTCCTGCTGGCTCTCCTTGTCGGCGCGGGCTGCTCCCGCAAGCCGGATGATGCCAAGATAACCGCTGACATCCAAAGCAGGTTTAGCCAGGATTCCGGATTGTCTAGCAAGCAACTCAGCGTGCAGTCGGAGAATGGCGTCGTCACCCTGAGCGGCGCCGTCGACAATCAAGCGCAGCGCGATGCGGCCAGCCGTCAGGCGGCTGCGGTGGAAGGCGTCAAGGAGATTGTGAATAACCTGCAGGTTGGCACTGCTGCTGCACCCCAGCCTGCAACGCAGCCTGCGCCGAGCGAGACAGCGTCGGCCGCTCCTGCCCCGTCAAGACCGAGCGCGGGGAAGAAAGAGCGCAAGCACCGTTCTGCAGATAACTCCGGCAGCGCAGCTAATTCCGCGAAGGATTCAAACGATCAGATGGCGGCCAATGACCAGCCGAATGACGGTCAGCCGCCTGCCGATGCTGCCGCGGCACCCGCACCTGCGGCCGCTCCGGCGGATAACGCACCCCCGCCGCCTCCGGCAGCGCGAAAATACATCATCGACCAGGGAACCCAGATTTCGGTTCGTCTGATCGATCCGATCGACAGTGAGAAAAATCAGGCCGGCGACACCTTTCATGCCACGCTCAATACCCCGCTTTCTTCTGACGGGGACGAGGCGGTCCCGGCCGGAGTCGAACTCACCGGGCATTTGGTAGACGTCAAAAGCGCCAGCAAATTTGCCGGACAGTCGATGGTCTCGATGCAACTGGATAGCCTCTCGTACGGCGGCAAGACATACAGTTTGCAGACCGATCAGTACAAGAAGCAAGGCGCTTCGCGGGGCAAGAATACGGCAGAAAAAGTTGGAGGAGGCGCGGTGATTGGCGGCATCATCGGAGCGCTAGCCGGCGGCGGTAAAGGTGCGGCGATCGGAGCAGCGGCGGGGGCGGGAGTTGGCGGAGGCGTGCAGGCTGCGTCCAAGAGCCAACAAATAAAACTTCCTTCGGAAACAGTGCTCAATTTCACGTTGCAGGCGCCGATTACGGTTGAACGTAAACCGAGTCCCGACGAGAACCGACCGAAGCTGACCAGTTCGGAGTCGAGCTCATAACCACTGGAGGCCTGAGGACCGGTTGGCCATCCTCGTGGCGTTCTTCGACAAAGTTGGACTTCTAGTTTTGGCGAATCTTTGGCATCGGGGACTCTCGATAGAAGAACCGCCGCGCGTGCGGCCCAGCAAACCGAAGTTCTGATATACCCGTCGGCCTGGCTTTCGCGTACACTTACGTATCCCTCGACGATGCTCTCACTGACCGCCCTTCTGCACGCCCGAAATGACGCTTTGCGGCTGGGCCGCTGCCTGGAAACGGTTTATCCCTGCGATGAGATTGTGGTGATCGATCACGGCTCCACGGACCGCACGCTGCGCATCGCTCGCGATTACGGAGCGAAAATCATCGGGGTCGCTCCCGAAACGGAGGGCTCGTCGGATCTTAAGCAACTCGTTTCAACGGAGTGGGTGATCTGCCTCGATCCCCGAGAGTCTCTGAGTGAAGCCCTGGCCGCCCGCCTGTTCGAATGGAAATGGAATCAAGCGGTCGGCGCTGACGAAAAGGCTTATGCCCTGCTTCTGCGAGAGGAGAACGAGCAGGGGTGGATCGAAGATCCTGTGCCGCAGACTCGTGTTGTTCCCGCCAACTGGGATCGATGGAATGGTCGCTTTCCCGCGAACCAGCGAGCGCTTCCAGTCCTCGAAGGAAAGCTGTTGCGATTCGCTTTCCCCTAGATTTACGAAGGTTCCGCACGCTGGCCAAAAGTAACTGGCGGATTGATGCCTGGCGGCGAAATCATCACACCCGGCAGTGATTTCGGTCACAGTTCCATGCGCCGGCTCCTCCTAAACTGCTCGGTTGTAGCAGTTCGGGCCTGGTAAGCCCGGAGGAGAAACTTTATGCGTGTGATGAAATTCATTAGTCTGGCTGCAATTATCTTGCTGGTTTCGGCTTTCGCCCTGGCGCAGGACGCCCCAACCTCGACTGCCCCTGAAGTCAGGCATATCCCGATTACAGACGTGCCCTCGAATTCAGGTAAAGAGATGTTCAAGAGCTATTGCGCCGTCTGTCACGGTAGCGATGCCAAAGGCGACGGTCCGGCCGCCCCAGCTTTGAAAGCTATGCCAACCGATCTGACGCTGCTGGCGCAGAAAAACGGCGGGAAATATCCCTCGGCGCATGTGGCCTCCGTGATTCGTGGACAGGCAGCGATGGCATCCCACGGCAGCCAGGACATGCCGATCTGGGGACCGTTGTTCTCGAGCATGAGCCAGGGTCATGAAGGCCTGGTGCAACAGAGAACGACGAATCTGGTGGCCTACATCGAGACGCTACAGGCGAAGTAACGGGAATCGTCATCCTTTGGCCCGCGTTCTGCGGGCCAAAGGATCCTTTTTTAGGCTATCCGCGAGACGAACTGTACCTGACGGCATCGAAGGGGATTCGTTCCTCTGGCCAACCTAGCCCGCGAGGCGTCGCACAATGCATTGCCCGCTCGGGCAGTGACTTCAGTACCTTAGTCCTCGCGCAACCCTGCACTTATAATCGACTTATATCTAGACTCGATCGAAGATCAAGAAGACCGCAGGGTGCACGTTCTAACGAATAGAGTTCACGCTTGAACTGGCTGTCCTGCGCGAGTGTGCAGAAATCAAGTGGATCCGGTAACCGCAGCGGCGATTTTTGTCCTTGGGCTGGCGTTTGGCAGCTTTCTGAATGTGTGTATCTACCGGCTGCCGCGAGAGTTGTCGGTGGTTGCACCGCGGTCGGCGTGCCCGGCATGTAAACGGCCGATCGCCTTTTACGACAATGTTCCGGTCTTGAGCTGGTTGATTCTCCGTGGGCGCTGCCGGAATTGCAAGATGCCGATCTCCCCTCGATACTTCGTGATTGAGCTGATGACAGGCGCACTCTTTACACTGTGCTACTGGCATTTCGGATGGTCGCTTGCGACGCTCAAGTATGGCGTCCTTTCGTTCCTCCTGCTGGGATTGATCTTTACCGATGCTGAAACCAAGCTTCTGCCGGACAAGCTGACTTTGCCGGGCCTCGCGCTGGGGCTGATCTTTAGTGGGTTCGTTCCTGTGAGTGATCTGGCTTCACAATTTCTGCCCGGGGTGCTGAGCTTGCCCTTCAGCGCAGATATTTCCATTCGGCTTCTATCCGTGTTCGATTCGCTGTTGGGAGCGGCGGTGGGCGCATCGTTTATCTATGGAGTGGGAGCGATCTATCTGCGCTGGCGGGGTACGGAAGGCATGGGTTTCGGCGACGTAAAGCTCATGGCGATGGTCGGGGCGTTCCTGGGTATCAAGCTGACCGTGCTGACGATATTCGCTGCTTCTGTGGCTGGTTCCCTGTTCGGATTGGCAACGGTGTTCATCGTGTGGCTCAAGCGCACGCATCGCTTCATGAAACGGATCGCGGATGCGCAGGCGGCGCGGCGGCGCGCCTGGCAATCTGCTCAGATGGTCTATCGCTATTATCAAATGCCGTTTGGCGTATTTCTGGGCAGCATGGCAGTGTTCGCCTTTTTCTTTGGCAATCGGCTTCTGCGCTGGTACGGAGGGCTGTGGTGAAAGTCCTGGCGAATCCCATATTCCTGCATGGCGCAGTGGTTCTGTTCTGCGCGTCGTTTGCTTTTCTGCTGGGCATGATCTTTATGCGGCAGTTACGCAAGAGCATTCAGGAAGAAGCCGATATTTCTTCAGACACGCCCGCCTTCGAGGCCCTGCCGCTACACGTCTATAACACCGTCATCCAGCAGCTGAAGCATCAGCAGGACGAACTGAAAACGAAGTCACAGGCTGAACAACAGCGATCGCGGATGACTGAACGATTCCATGAGGCCGTGCTTTCCAACCTTTCCTGCGGGGTGTTGGGCGTGGGACGAAATGGAGTAGTTAAAAGCACGAACTCCGCTGCGAAACAGATCCTGGGCTTCGCGTCGCCGGTCGGCATGAGTATGCAAGATATTTTTCGCGGGGCGATCTCGGGCCCGCATTCGAGCTCCGGTGTGACTTGCGAAACTACTTCTGACGTGGTGCTCGTTTCAGACGAGTTCGACACAGTGGCGCAGTCCACGCGCACGCGACGCGAAATTCAAGCCGAATACGAGACCCCCGCGGGCGAAACTCGCTGTCTGTCGATTACGATGATTCCGCTGTCGTCCGCAGACGGCGCAATCACTGGAGCGACATGTTTGATCAACGACGTCACCGAACTTATGCAGTTACGGCAGCGCGTCGGGAGCGAAGATGGCCGCGAATCCCGCGCCGCGGGAGCGGGAGTTTGAATGCGGCTCAACTTGTGATCAGGACGAGGCCAACTGGTGACCGTAAGTGAATTCAGAAACAAGAAATATCCCGGATCAACCGGCCGGAAGGGTGGAATTATGAAACGAATCGCAAGCATCACAATCGGATCGTTGCTGGCCCTCGGTTTCGCCGCGCTGCAGATGTCGGCGCAATCGAGTAGCCAATCCAGCTCATCTGTCACATCGTCAGGCACTCCCCTGGGCGACTACGCGCGACAGATTCGAAAGAACTCCCCAAACACCGGCAAGCCCAAGGTATTCGACAACGACAATCTGCCGAAAGATGACAAGCTTTCGATCGTTGGGCCCGCAAGCAGTGGCGACGACGCATCGCAGGGGAAGAACGACGATTCGTCCAATCCAAACTCAGGGGCGGGCGAGAACAAGGGATCAGCCGACGCTAAAGCGTCGAGTGATGCTAAGCCGGCTGATCAGTCCGGTGCCGAGAAGAATTCACCGCCAGAAGACGCGGAGAAAGCAGCCGCGGCCAAACAGTGGGAAGACAAGATCTCGGCTCAGAAGGACTCGATCGACTTGGATTCCCGCGAACTCGACGTGCTGCAGCGCGAGTATCAGTTGCGTGCCGCCGCATTCTATGCTGATGCCGGCAACCGCCTGCGCAATCAGGCAGCGTGGGACCAGGAGGATGCCAAGTACAAAGAACAGATTGCCGACAAGCAGAAGGCACTCGATGACGCCAAACAAAAGATGGAGGACCTGCAGGAGCAGGCACGCAAGGCGGGGATGCCCTCGAGTGTAAGCCAGCAGCAGTAGAGGCGCATGCCGAATTATCGGCCACCGTGGAAAGACCGTCGCAAGCGGTGAATCTGTTTTAAGTGATGACGGCCATGCACGAGATGGAATTTCCTCCACCCTGCGCCCGTCAGCGGCCCCAGAATCGGGTGGTCGAGCAACCGTCCGCCGCCCAGAGTCCGTTCCCAGCGGCTGATAGTTTCATCCATCTCACTGATGGTTGGTCCGATTTCCGCAACCACTTTTTCGACGGGTAATCCTCGCGGCCGGGTATGCGGTGGGGCTTCCCGCCCGGTGGGCATGTGGCTCAGCCCGAGCACGACGAACCGCAGCATTCGATGCTTCCAAGTCGGCCCGGAGGGAGAATGCCGTCCCGCGGCGACACGGCTAAAACCCTTGATCGTTCCCGTGTAAGTCAAATACAGATGCTCGAGCACCTCGGCTGCCGACCACTTTCCCGCACGATGAAATATCATCTGCTCCGGCGTCATGCCCTCGACCGCGGCTGCAATCTCCCGTTGCAACATCTGCAGACGATGGTCCATAGGCGTCACTTACGTTTTGCCACCGTTCGGGTAGAATGATGCGCGACGCTAAAAGATTCACAACTTTATAACAGGAAGAATGAAATGAAGACGGCTAACTCTGCCCTCCCGGAACTGACCCGCTCGCGGCGATCGGTCGCGGATCGATATCTCCTGCGAGCGTTGTGCCGCTCGCTTTTTGCGCTGGCAATTTTTTCCTCGCTGCTGTGGCTCAATGCCTGTACATCGAACACGGAAAAGACCGAGGAATCGAAACCGGCGCCCAAGACAACCGACCTGCTGACGGCACGCTCCGCCTTCCAGAAGCTTTACATCGCGGCTCGAGGGTGGAATGCCGACTCCAAGCCTTATCGGATACAGTCGAGCGTGACCAGCGATGGCAATGGGCGTGATGGCAAGGCAGCGATTTGGCGGGGCAGCTTCGCATCAGCGTCCGCGCGCAGCGAGAAAACCTACACTTGGTCGGGCAGCACTGCCGACGGCGCGCCAGAGCAGGGCGTGAATCCCGGCGTGGAAGACAGCTACAGCGCCTCCAACGCTTCGACGCAGGTTTTCGACATGGCCTTTCTGAAAATCGATTCCGATCAGGCCTTTGATACTGCCCAAAAACACGGCGGCGACAAAATTCTGGAAAAGGATCCCAATACGCCCGTGTTCTACATTTGCGACTGGAACCACAATACCAACGCACTGGTGTGGCACGTGATCTACGGGACCAGCCGGGACGACGCCAAGCTGACAGTCTCGCTAAATGCCTCAACCGGCGAGTTCATCCGCGTCGAAAAATAGCGCGGACCGGTCTTCTTCGCCGCAACCCGGTTCCGCGGAGTGCAACTGCTATTTACTTCTCTGCAGTATTCAGGTTGTCCTGGTACTTGATCTGTGCCTGAAGCTGCGAGCAAAAATCATGGAGAGCTTCGGCGGAGGCAATCACGCGCTTGAGCGCCTGGCGGTCGGCAAAGGTCACGATATCGTGGGGCGAATACTGCAGACGCACCCGGTCCATAGCGCATTGCGCGCTCAGTAGCTCCACTTTGAGTGCGGTGAGTTCCGCCATGAGGCGGGGCAAATCCGGCTGCTTTTTTACTCCTGACATCATGCACAACTCCTCGACTTTCTGGAGAATCTTTGCAGTTGGGGTCCGGGCCGAATGGGGAGGACTGCTACGCATGCGGCTTACCGAACCCCGTTGCTGCAGGCAGCGCCATAGTCGTCCGACGCATCTATTAAGTATACGATGTTAACAAAACGCTGTGCAAGTAATTAATACGTTTCAATACCGACTTTTTGTGGAGGAGAATTGCCGCGACATCCAGACCCCGAACTTGAACGACGCATTCTCGACGCGGCCTCACGCCTGTGGGCGCGCGGGGGCGAGAAGGCCCTCACCATGCGCGCGGTCGCCAAGATGGCCGGAACGACCACGCCGACCGTTTACGAACGCTACCGTCACCGCGACGATATTCTTGGCGCTCTGCGAATGGAAGCCCGCGGGCAACTTTTCGATGCGCTGCGCACGGCGCGGGGCGTGCGCCAATCCGCTGAGCGTTACCTGCAATTTGCCCTCAAGCACACTTACGGCTATGAAGTGCTGTTTGATGGAGTGGCGAAACCGCCCTCGCTCTACGAGCCATGGCCATCATTTCGTCTCTTGCGCGAACGCCTCGCCAAGGAAATCGGAGGCAGTCCCAGACAGCACACGCGCCTGATGCTGGCCCTCTGGGCGCTGATGCATGGCACCGCCATACTGGTGATTCGCGGAGGGTTCGAGGGGACGCTGAAGACGCAGGCGGTGCACGTCTGTCTTGATGCGATTGATGCCATCCTGCACGCCGCAAAATCCGGGCACTTGCCATGCTCCGGGCCGGAGTGGCCTTCGAGTCTGGTTCTCGGCGAGGGCAAGCAGAGCCGAGTGAACGGAGTGCACACAACGAGGAAGAGATGAGGGACTTGTCGCGGCGTTTGGATGAGAGATTATTTTCCGGAGTTTGACTGCGCGGCTGCGCCCTTCAGGCGATCGATCGCTTTGCGGGCGTGTTCGGCGTCCCGTCCGTAAGGCAGAATCCTGAGATACGATTCGTATTCCTCGCGTGCTTCGTCGGGCCGGTCGAGCTTTTCTAGAGAAACAGCCAAGCGATAGGTTGCAATCGCGTCGTTGTCCTTATAGGAAAGCGCTTCGCGATAGCGGCTTTCGGCCGCCCGATAATTCTTCTGCTTGAAATAAAAGTCTCCTACCTCGATGTCCTTCGCTGCTTTATGCGGATCCCAGACGTGCATCTCGTTCACAGCCGGGACGGGTGACGCACTGCCGGCGCCGAGCGATGAAGGGCTGTTCGGGTGCGCGGCCGCGTCCCCCGCAGGCGGATTGAGATCGACATCATCATCTTTGCTGGAACTGGAACCTTCCGGCAAAGCGCTCGCGTCCACGTGATCGGACGTGGGAGGATTGAACTTCGCCTTTGGCGCCGGTGTGTTCTGAGCCGGCGTGCCTTGAGGAGGGACGCTTTGGGCGGGCGGGCTCGACGATGGCTGAGGATTGGTCGGCTGTGGAGCGTCGGGCAACGGAGCGGAGGAGGACGACGACGAATTCTGCGCCCATCCAGCTGCCGACCATCCACCGACCGAGAAGACCAGCAAAATCAGAAACAGGAAGCGAAGCATAT
>DATKQB010000103.1:0-19975 GCA_035523795.1 Verrucomicrobiia bacterium
TGGTCGAGGGCAAGCATCTGTCGGTGGATGGCAGTTTCGTGGAAGCGAACGCGGCCAAAGAAAGCCGGATTCCACGGGAGCAGTTGGCGGAAGCGGCTCAGGCGCATCAAACCGTGCGCCAGTATCTGCAGGAAGTGGAAGAGCAGAACCCGGTGCATGAGCAGGAGCAAGTGTCGACCACTGACCCGGATTCCACCTATGCCACTAAGGGCGGCACACCGGCACGGCTGGGATACTACGACAACTATCTGGTGGACAACGACAGTTGCGTGATCGTGGGTGTACAGGCGACAGCGGCGCGCATGAGCCAGGAGACGGTGGCCGCGCAAGATATGCTCACACGTTTCACGCGGTGGCAAGGACGAGAACCGCTATCGGTGGCGGCCGACACCACCTACGGCAACGGAGCGTTTCTGCAGTGGTTGGCGGACCGCAGCATCACTCCGTATATGCGCACCCGCGATAGTATTCACCGCAAGAACAGCCCGTTCTACGGTCCCGAGCGCTTCACTTACGACCCAGAAAACGATCGGTACATCTGTCCCGCTGGCCAACCACTGAACTATGGCGGTCGCAACCTGCGCAACCGCACCTATGCCTACATCGGAACTCGCAAACGCTGCGGAGCCTGTGCCCTCAAAGCGCAATGTACCAGCGGAGCTTTCCGTTTTCTTGCCATCCACATGGATGAAGCGGCGCGGCAGCGTGCCCGAGAGTTGGTGAACACGGAAGAGTTCGCGACCGCACAACGGCAGAGAAAGAAAGTGGAAGCGTTGTTCGCAGAACTGAAGAATCAGATCGGACTGCGGCGCCTGCGCCTACGAAGATTGAAGTTCGTGCGCGAGCAGTTCTTCCTGGCTGCGGCTGCGCAGAACCTCAAACGGCTGGTGCGATTCCTCAACTGCAAGCCAACCCCGCAGATTGCAACTGCATGAACCTGACCTGAAGAAATTAAAGAAGCGAACCAGGACCCCAGCAGGACAAAAAAGCGTTTCGTGAACCGGGCTTTTTCAACACCCACTCTCGATTTCACTCATCGTCGCTTCGCCCCTCCCTCATCCTCAGCTGCCACAACGCGATAATCCCCAGCACCATCAGGTTCGGAAAAAGCAGAGGCGCCATCGGCGGCGCTCCGTAAACAAAATTGTCGAACGCATGCACCGACGGCCCCTCCAGATTTCGCATTGCATGCAAAACGAATCCCCACAATCCAATTCCCGCTTCTACAATCAGGATCGCGGCGCACAGATCGATATACGCCCGCGAAATTTTCATCAGCAGCGGGACCGCCAAAAATCCGACCGCAATCGCGCTCGCGCACACCGGAACCCACTCCAGCGGATTGAAGAATCCATTCTCTGCGTGATCGGCCAGGCTGAAAACAAAGTTCCCAATGAATCCGCCCAGCGTCAGCAACAACACCCATTGCGCCCACTCCGTTGTCTCCGAATCGACCATGCGGTTCATGATGATGAGGAATCCAATCCCGGTATACGCCAGCGGTGCGGCAAACGGTGCCGAATACGTCAGGCTGCGCAACGTCCGCTCGTAGAAAAAATGACTCTGTAAGTGCAGGATCACTCCCGTCAGTCCCACCATCACCGACGCCCACCCCACCAGATATCCGAGATCCTTCCACACCCCAGGCCAGCGCGGCCGCACCGCAAATCCGAAAATCAAGACCAGCGGAGCGCTCGCCGAAAAGAACAGCGGAATATATTCCGCCGCATTGCGAAACTGATTCACTGAGTGCGCCAGATAGATGTCGAAGGTCAGAAATCCCACATTCAGGATCGCAAATGCTTCCACCCAGTTTTGCGGGCGCAGCCACCAGCGCTCATTTGCCGCGTCCATGCTCTCTCCTGAGCTCGGCGGCCATCGACTGGAGTTCCACCGTCTTCTGCAGCATCGGATAGTTCCCGTGCCACTGCACGAAATCCGCCCCGCCCATGAACGCCCCGTGTTTGCTCGTACGCCCGTCGTAATGCCACAGGTCGAAGTAGACGAAATCAATTCGATTCGAAAACGGCGGACCGCTTAAGATCCCATCCTTCCGCAGTCCATTCACAATGTCCTGTGCCGCGTGCACGCGATCATTGGTAACCTGGACCACCTGTTCCGCTTGCGTATAAACGCGATCCACGATCGCTGGGGTGTGGCATTGCTGGCAAACCTGCTTCATCTTCGCCTGCGCCGCAGCATAATTCGGACGCTTTTCGCTGATCGCATTCGCCAGGTAATACGACAGCCGCTCCGATGGATCATGAGTCACGCCCAGCCCATTGATCCCGCTCATGTGGCAGGTCGCGCACGTAGGGATGAACATGTCCCGTGTGGTCAGCGTCTTCGGCGGCGCATCCAGGTTCAGCAATCGTTCCTGCGCCTGGAACAGCACGCCATGCTTCGATTCTTCATAAATCTCGATTTGCGAATGATCCGGTCCCATGTGGCATTGCCCGCAAGTGCTGGGCAGTCGCGCCGTGCGCACTGAGCTCAAGTGGCGCGTATGGCAGGCCGTGCAGGTGCCGATGGTCCCATCGCTGTTGGGCCGCCCGACGCTGTGGCATTGTTCGCAGCCGCTGGTCATCGCCGAACCGCCCTCCATTTGTACAAACGGATGCGGCGGACGCCGCGTTCCCCCGGGTTGATATTGCTCCGAGAAATTTACCTGCTCCGGAGTCAGCCCTTTTTCCCCATAGATCGCCGCCCATGCCGGAGCCGCATGCCGGCTGTGCAGAAACTGCTGGTAGATATTCTCGTGGCAGCTTCGGCAATTCCCCGCCGTCAGCTTGGCCGAGATCACGAATCCGTGATGATCTTTTTTCTCTTGTCCCGCCGCCGGCTGGTGGCAGTCGAGGCAATTCACGCCCTTGCGCGCATGCGCGCTCATCTCATACTCATGCACCACCGAATACTGCGTCCGCGCGTGGCATTCCGCGCACTTGCCGCTGGCGCGCACGAAGTCCGCCGTGGGCTGTTCGGTTTCCACTTTCGGCCTTGCCCGGTTCACCAGAAATGCGGCCAGGATCAGGGCAAATGCAATCACCACCGCCACAAACACCGGTCGGAAAGACATAAGAGTGACTCCCCATGAAGAGAAAATTAGAGAACAGTCTTTCCCCTGGGAACAATTCGTCTAGTTGGGAACAAATCGATTAGCATTGTAGTCCGACTTCAGGCGAATAAACGGCCCTTGCCTGCATCCAACTATGTACTTTCCCTGCGGGCGATCGCTGCGGAAGTGTACACTCCCAAGGAATGCAAGATTGAAGACTTACGTCCTGCCAAACGAAAGCGGCAAAGAGGCAGGCAAGAGGGAAGCTAGAAGGGAAGAGTGCGAATGAACCTGTGCCATTTTCGGAGCCCGAAATTTCTCCTTATTTCTATTTCTATAGGACTATCTCTTTTTTCCATCCCGGCCTTCTGCCAGCGCGCCACTCTCGGCGTCGACCTCGGCCAGACCACTGACAAATACGGCAGCCTGCCCTCCAGCAACGCGCTCGAAGCCATCATCGATGGCCGGATCACCGTGCTTCGCGGCAGCGGCAAACAGGGCGAGCCCAGCCTCGTCTCTGGCGGCGAAGTCCGCGTTCCCGACGACACTTCCGCTCACACCGTTGAGCTTGCTTTCTTCGTCGGTCCCGAGTTCCACTTCGGCAATTTCATGATTGGATTCCACGGCCAGGCCCGCAAAATCTACCAGCCCTCCAGCGAGGTCGATGGCCAGTTTTTCATCCGCGACAACATGCTCCTCTTTGAACTGCCCGTTGTTGCGGAATACAAATTCCTCCAGTCCCGCCGCGCCTTCATCCGCGCCGAGGGCATCTCCGAATTCAATCCGCGCTATAGCAAATCCTCCAACGGCGTCATCGCCTATCCCAATCCCAAGCTCGATCACGGCTACACGCTCCGCGGCTCTATCGGATACAACTTCTCCCGCTTCTACGTCAAAGCCAGCTACGAAACTCGCTACTTCAAGTTCAACCCTACCAATGGCAATCTCACCGGCCTCAACAACTGGCGCAGCGACCTCGTTACCGGCGGCGTCGGCTTCAACTGGTGAGCAGTCAAATCCCCCCGAAATAAGCCGAATTGGGCCCATTGTGAGGGTAGAAGACTGGCGAAAAAAAGCCTTCCTTTCAGGACGAATTGGTATATGATATGCGGACGATTTTTGGGGTTTGTGGATGTGGGTCCACAGAATGCTAGGAGGCAAGATGGAGACAGTCATTGGGGTTTTCCACTCGCGTGGGCACGCAGAAAACGCCGTTCGCGAGTTGCTGGAGAAAAAGATTCCGCAGGAATCCATTGTTTTCCTGAGCCGCTCCGAGGGTGAGGCGAAAACGATTGGAAAACAGTTTGGAGCGACCGTCGGCGGCTTTGCCGGCGGCGCGGTCGGCATGTCAACCGGTGTTGTCGCTGCAACCCTGTTGATACCGGGATTGGGCCCGGTATTTGCCTTGGGATTTGGAGCGGCCGCTTTACTGGGCCTCTCCGGTGCAGGCGCAGGATCGGTGCTGGGGAAGAAGTTGGCGGGCGAAGGAGTTCAAACCACCGCCGAAGCAGAATGTTCACAGGATGTGACGTTTTTTCAAGATGTATTGAGCGCAGGCCGCTCTCTGATTGTGGTTCGGAGCGAATCACCCGAATCTGCCCGCACCGCCGGAGAAGTGCTCGACAGGCTTGGCATAGGCATTCAGGGCTCCGTGCCGGTTGCCATGCAGACCGCTGTCAGACACGTTGACGACGTGGCGATCGTCACTGTCACCGGAAGGATTACCTCTGGGCAATGCATTGAGGAATTTCGGCAGACCGTAAAAAACCTGTTGGACAAAAACACCGAGAAGATCCTGATTGATCTGCACGGAGTCGGTTATCTCGATAGCGCGGGTCTCGGCGAGCTGGTTCGAACCTATAGTTCTGTCAGAAATGGCGGAGGACAGGCGAAGGTCCTGAACCCGAGCAAACGAGTGCATGATCTCCTGCAAATGACACGGCTGGCGTCGGTATTTGATGTTCAACCTGACGAAGCTACTGCCCTTCAGTCTTTCACTCGCAGGGAACCGCAGGCGGTCGCGTAGATTCCGCAAACAGGCCCCCACCTTAACGGGTGGGGCCTGTTCTATTTACACTTCGCTTCTGAGCCCGACAGTAGAACGTGTTCGCGGCAATTCGTTTCCTTCGATTTCTAAAAATCCGCATTAGTGCTCGATGCTCGTAAGGCGACTTTCCGCCGGCGAATAGCCATCTCCTCTTTCCGCACTGGTCTCCCGTACATACACCTCGGTGTAGTGCTTTGCGTCGTGAAAGCGTCATAATGGCATCGTCAGACTCTTCTCCACGGAGAACGCCACTATGAACCGCCTCGCTCTCGCCTTGAGCCTGCTTTTGTTCTTCACCCTTTCCATCTTCACCCAGGCGCAGGATGACAAAATTCCCGATGCCTCCGCCGTTCGTGCCACGGTGACCAACTATATTGAAGGCTATTACACTGGCGACGCGCAGCGCATGGCGCAGTCACTCCATCCGCATTATCTGAAACACATGATCCATGGCGACATTCCCATGCGCGAGAAGACCGGAGCGCAGATGCTGGCCGAAGTCCGAAAGAATGGCCCAGCCGATCTTCCTGCAGCGCAAAAGACCGAGCAGGTCACCGTCCTTGACGTCGCCGGCGACATCGCCTCGGCCAAGCTGGTCACCCCCGGATGGACCGATTACATGACCCTGTCAAAAGTGAGTGGCGACTGGAAGATTCTCTCCGTCGTGCAACGCATCGACTAAAGCGCATCTCGAGTTTCCTCGGCATGATAGTCTCACAATCTGCGTCATCCCGAACGCCCGCGCTATTTCCAACGGACGGAGGGATCGCGCGCGGCATCTCCATCAGGAAAGTCACGACTTTAGTCGTGCCGCCACGAAACCGAAAGAGAGCGGGCTTTAGCGTCTGAGGGTCAAACCTCATGGATGCCGATGCAGCACATGTGTAGCGATATCAGGCCAGTACTCGCGAAAAACATTTGTGAGCGCGTCCCGGCCCATCGCCCACCCGTACTTGACCGCGATCGCGCCAATCGTGCGATCACTCTTCGGATAATAGGAAATTGAGATGCCTTGCGCTATCGCCCGGCCGAATACATCGGAGGCATTAAACGTTTTGTGTCCATGGTAATCCGGCGTGACCACAATGCGCGTGGCGGCATAAATCCCGCGCTTGAAGAAATTGCCTTCACCCATCGCATAGTAGCGCTCGTCTTCGTGCAATATCGTGGGTAAGGCGAAGATGACCAGGTAATTTCCGTCCGCCTTGTCCAGGAACCCGCGCCAGTAATATCTTCCAAAGCCGGGCAAGCCTTTTCCCAGCGCCGGATGCGCACCGGTGGCCTCCGCCAGCAGCGACGTAATGCCTACGAAGACGAATGCCGAGTAGTCGAAACTTTGCTGCGTGGCAATCTTGAAGGCTTGTTTCGGAGTTGGCGGTGGCGGGATCGCGCCCGCACTGACTGCCCGGTAGTTGGGCATTACTCCCAGAATCCGTTTGGGCTGCTGCTTCGAGACCGGGACCTCTTGTATCGAAACCGGCTTCCTGGGCGCAGAGTTCTCCTGCCCCTGCTGCGTCGTGTGCGCAGGCGGCGCCGCGGTCTGCGAAGTTGAAGGCGGTGGTGCTGTCTCCTGGCTAATCGCGAGCGGCAATAACAATACGAGAAATCCTAAGCCGGTCATGACTCCAGCGGGTTTAATCAATCCCAGTCTCCTTCGCGGCAATCGGGTTCTACCCAGAGATTACGATTCGAGTTTCCTCCTGGGGGAAGCCAATGGTCTCAACGCCAACCCGTTCCGCATGCCCTCGTTTTCATAATGTATCGTGCAACGACATATTTATGCATCCGCTCCACTCCCGCATGCATCTTGTAATTAGGAAGCTTTTTAGGAGTTCACCGGATGTTGGGGTTGCGCCTCGTACGCTTGATCGAAAGTCATTCCGAATCTCTTTCCCGCGAACTTGTTCACGAGATCCGGAATTCCTCACGCACTTCCGACTTTGTTCGCATTCCTGCCGACGAAATGCAACGCGGCGCTCTCGAAATCTACCGCCATCTCGGAGAATGGCTGTTGCAGAAAACTGAAACCGACGTCTCCCACCGTTTCCAAACCATGGCGGTTCGCCGTGCCTCGCAGGGCATCCCGCTCCATCAATACATCTGGGCGCTAACCCTAACGCGCGACCATCTCTGGCACTTCCTTCGCACCGAAGCCTTCGCGGATACGGCCCTCCAGCTCCACGAGGAACTCGAACTGCACCAGCTTCTCAGCCAGTTTTTCGACCGAGCCATCTACTACGCCGTCCTCGGCTACGAAGAAGCCTCAAACCCGTCAGGCGGAAAAGGCAACTTGGCCCGCGCTCGCGATCTTGCCGTCGCCATCGGACTCATGTCCGCCGTCACTCCCGAAACAGTGGGTAAATAAGAGTCTTTGCCTTTCCAGGCTCGACGCCCTACTCTTCCGCCGGCTGCCAGCTCTTATCTGCTTTCCAATCCTTCAGCCCTTTCGCCTCGCTGTCTGTTTTTGCACCCAGATCCTTTTCATAAACTTTGTTATCGTTTGTGACCACGAACGTCATCACGCCCGACGACCGGTAATCTGCCGGATAGGCGACATACGCCGCTCCCTCATTTCCACTCTCGTTCAGCTTGTGAAAGTAATATCCTCCGAAGGGATGTTCTTCTGTTCCGCCGCTGCTCAGTTCATGCGCGTATTGCAACAGTGCCTGGTCGTCGGAATGAAATTCGCTCATGTTCGGACTCTCGCCAGGCTTTGCCTGCTCCACCAGCGCATGGCAGGTCTCAATCGCCGTAATTTCGTTGGCTCCAACCCTGCGATAGAGAATTTCCTTCGATCCGGCGTTCGCGTCGAAGAACCACCGCCCTTTTTTCTCAACCAGCGGTAGCGGAAACGGCCAGTTCTCCGCTCCCACAAACAGGATCATCGCTCCGTCGGTGCGCCGCATCAGACGGTGCATCTCCTGATATTTTTTTACAAATGTTTCCCGTTCCTGCTGGTCACTCAAATTGTTATCCGTCGAGACAAGTTGCTTGTCGCCTCCGAGAATCTCCGCCAGTCGCGCCTCGTTTCCTGTCTGCACGGCCACATACAAGGCATTCGCCGCGTGCTGCGGAGAAGCGAACGTTTTTTCCTGCCCCGGTTGCGCAAAAACCGCCGCCGCCGAGACAGTGATTCCGCATGCGATCACTAGCAACGTTTCCATCCATCGATTCACGCTTCGCATCGCCATCTCTCCGTTCTGAAAATTTGTCGGCTCGTGGCCCAGTTCTAACGACGTCCGCCGCCTCCATGAGCGCCTCCGCCGCCATGGGATCCGCCACCAAAGCTCGCCGCTCCTCGCGATGAGAAGCTTCGCGCCGCTCCATTCCGTCCGTATCCGCTGAAGGCTCCCGACCGCGTGCCGAAGTTATGCGGCTGTGCGTACGTATGTCCGCTGGTGAATCCGCGTCCTCCTTCGAATCCGTGTGCCGGCGCCCCTCCGCGCGGTGCCGCGAAACCTCGTCCCTCTGGACCTCGCGCCTCGAAGCCGCGTCCTCCGTATCCGGCGCGGCCACGGTAAAACGCGTTGTGGTTGAAAATCACGGCACTGTGCGAGTAATAGGGCGCGTGATTGAACCACACATAGTGATTCCGCCAGTCAAATCCCCAGTGCCCCCATCCCCAGCCAAATCCCCCAAACCATCCAATCCCGAACCCGAGTCCCCATCCAATTCCCGGCCCCACAAAATAGAGGCCCGGATACCAGTACCAGCCTGGCCAGGCCACCAGCCCCGGCCCGTACACCAGCCAGGGATCATATGTCGGCACATATACGACCTGCGGATTCGTCGGCTGGATCTCGATATCGCCATCGTTCTCCGTGACATTTTCTTGCGGGTTGCTGTTCAGGTTGCCCGCGTTCTTGGCGCGCTGCCGCATGCGCTGCACCGCGTCCATCACATCCTGCTGCTGATTCACGTAGGCTTCGCCCAGCGACGACGTCCATGACAAATTCTTGTCCATGTTCGCCAGCACCGAAGGAAACGCCGTCAGCGCCTTCACGCTCGCGTCCCACGGTTGCTGGTCTACCGCATCCGCCAGATCCTTGCCCTTCAAATCAGGGTGCGCATCGACCCACCGGTCCGCCTCAACCACTTGGTCCGGATACGTCGAGGCCGCTAGAATCTCCGCTACCAGTTCATCTGGATACAGCGCGATAGGCGCCACCATCTGATTCAGTTGGTCCGGAGTCTCCTTCACGGGAGGTGGCGGAGCCACCGGCGGCTGCTCATTATTTTGCTGATCTTGCGGCTGGTCCTGCGATTGATCAGGCGGTGGCGGTGTTTGATCTTGCGCCACGCTCACCGGAACCGTCGCCAGCACCAGCGCCATCGATAGAATCAACGACAACGTCTCTCGCAATGCTTTCATGCCAACCTCTCTTTAATTGGCCACTGTTGCCCCAGGCCTCTTTAATTATGACCCTGTTTTCTTGGATGATATACCCGCCATTTTGGATCGCTCGAATTTCTTCATCAAGCCTCGTCGGCGAGAGATCCGCTGTCAACTTTTGTAATCGTCCGGATAGGCGCGAGAAGAAGGGAAACACGTCCCCTGGGACTGCGCCGGTCCACGTGCCCCGATTTTGCTCTTAAGGCTCCTTCGTGAACTCAAGCCCGCGAGCCTCCAGCGTGAATACTCGAAAGCCCAAAACTCGCCTTCCCGCGTCCCGCTCGAAAACAAGGGTTCCGAGGTTCCCCGCATCAAACTCATCCTTCGCAATCGGAGTCAATTTCTGCGGCGGGTTTTCGCGAACCCGCATAACTAAGCCGTCCTTCTCCAAAGACAAGCCATACACGGCATCCAGGTCCGAGCTTCGAAATTGCCCCGTGTACGAAGTCAGCTCACCTGCACCCAAATGAAGCTCCTCCACTCTGTTCCCCGAAAAGAAGGTCTCTCCTTTTATATCGAGCTTCGCGTGCATCCTGCCATTTGACGATTCAAACGTGATCACGTCGCTTCCGAGATCGTAGAACTGATTCGCGTTGATCCGCCTCAGCGCTGCTCCCCAGGCCATCAAATTTCCATTCGATGCCGTAAATGTGTAGAGAAAATGCTTTCGTGTATCGAGATATTTTCCCGCGAACGCCGCAGGATCTGGCAAGCTTTCCTTGCTTGTCGCGCCGAGCTCGCTCGCCACAGGTTGCAACTTCTCTGCTAAATAAAGGTCCGCAACATCCCGCGCACGATTTCCAGGTGCGGCGTTGGCCAGATTGCAAAGACAGATCACCGAAAATTTCTGCTCGGGAAAGCGCAAGATCTCCGTTCGATATCCGAATGTTCCGCCGCTGTGTTCTACGGTGGGCAAGCCGCGATAACTTCCCAGGTCGAGCCCCATCGCGTAACTGATCTGGTGGCCATCGTTGAGCACACCGGGTGTCTGCAACTCCTTCACGAGTTTTCCCTTGCCCAGTCGATCCACGTAAAAGTTCCGATCCCAGAGAAGCAGGTCATCCACGTTGCTCATCAGGCCGCCGCTTCCTACCAGCGCAAACGTTGTCGACCAGTCCACGCCAAAGCCGCCGTGCGCAGCTGGATCGTAGGCCGCAACTCGTCCCGGTACGACTCGCGTGTGGTCGTCATAGAAAAGCGTGTGCGACATGCCGAGAGGCTTAAAGATGTTCTCCGCAGCGAACTCGGCCAGCGACTTCTTGGTCGCGCGTTGCACCAACATCCCCAGCAGAAAATAATTCGTGTTGCTGTAAACCCATTCGTCTCCCGGGACGTTGTTCAGCCCTTTTTGACGCACGATAATTTTGAAAATGTCTTCCGGCGAATTGAAGTCCGCTGGATCGTGACCTGAGAGATAAATCAGGGAAAAGAAATCCCGCAGCCCGCTGGTCTGGTGAATCATCTGCCGCGGGGTGATGACATGACCATAGTCGGGCAGCTCCGGAATATATTTGCG
Source organism: Verrucomicrobiia bacterium (assembly GCA_035523795.1). Lineage (GTDB taxonomy): Bacteria > Acidobacteriota > Terriglobia > Terriglobales > Acidobacteriaceae > Sulfotelmatobacter. The sequence continues at coordinate 11,012 of DATKQB010000103.1, forward strand.
AACGTCGTCGTCCAGCGAAAGATACCCCTGCTCCGCTGCCAGAACCACCGCCGCGGCTGTGAATTGCTTCGACACAGAAGCCAGGTAGAAGACCGATTGCGACGAGAGCGGAACGCCCAGCTCCAGGCTCGCCAGCCCGTATGCTTTGCGATAGATGAATTCACCATCGCGAACTACTCCCAGCGAGCATCCCGGCGATCCCGGCTTGTTGTATGCAGAAAAGATCTGATCGATTTTTTGCGCCAGGACGTCCTGCGCGAACGCCGCAGTGCTGGTGAGTGTTCCGAGAAAGAAGGGCAGGATGAAAGCCAGTAGGACGAATCGCATCCGAGGTTGCATGCGGAAATCCTACTCCACACGGCGGGGGTCTGCTCGCGCGAGGGTGCCCCGACTTCTGGCTGCCTTTGCCAGAGGCAGGAATGTTCCTGAAGGAACACAAGAGCATGACAGTTATGTCTGCACAATAGCGTCATGACATCCAAGTTTAAGAAAGCAAAGGGGAAATTGACCGCTTCTGAAGTGTAGGGGCAGGGGAGGCGCACGAGAAATCCAGGCCTGGGCTAGTTCCCGGCACGGCGCTGCGTGTGTTCTTGGCCTCACCCTACTCGAGCCAAAACCGGGCTTGAGAGGGCCAGCCCGCCCGGATCAGTGGTTTTTGGAGCAGCTTCCGCGCTTACGCTGATCGTCAGCCAGGAATTGTGGTGTTGAATGCTCCGCGATCAGCGAAGTTGAAGGTGAGAGATCCTGCGCAGGAAGGACCCGCCCACCCTTTCGCACAAAACGCGAAAGGATGGGGCACCCCGGTTTGCTGACCCCAGCTACAGATTATGAAGGGTGGCCACTTGCCGGTGGCGGGACTATCCTTGACGGTAACCTCAGTGAAGTACATTATGGGATGGGCAAAAGTCCCAACCCTCTGTGGAATTGGGGGAAGATATTGGCAGGTTCGGGTCTCGTGCTTGCCCCCAAAATCATCCTCATAAACAGCTCCTGCAATAACTATCAACACGAACCTCCCGCTCGAGAAATCTGTGATCTCATTGGCATTGAGAGAGAGACCATCAAACACGAGAGAGAATCTCTCACAGTCATTGCTAAGAACGAATGTCCCCATAAAGTTGCTTCCCGGAGCGTGGTCGATAGGCTGTTCGGGGATCAGCTGCTTCTTGGCCTCTTGAAAGGACTTCTCAAGAAAAACGTTGAGGTCATCCACTTCTTTTTGTGTAGAAGGTCTCGGCCACGGGTACTTAACAATACATCCATAAGTCATCACATTTCTGGTTGCAGTTTTCCCGCCACTGAGGAAAATCATGTTGACGTGTATAGGTACGTTGTCAGCAGGAGCCTTGGCGAACCTCGGGAATACAGATTGGACATAACCTCTTTCGTCGTTGATAAAATTTTGGCGCAAATCTTTCCATTGATAGTAAGTTACGACGGCATATCCAACTCCAGCAGCAATGCCTACCCCTTGCAGTATCTTCCATCCAGGAAGTTGCCAGATCCGCCAAAGCTTTACTGTGTCATACCAGCGGTTATTGGGTTTTTCGGGGTCGCCTGGAGCTGGGTTAACATCAGCAGTGGGTCTAGACATTGGTTTAGCGCGCCCTTGTTTGCTTCAGCATCATAAGCGCTGTTCCTCAGTGGCATCAACGGCCGACGGTCGGCCCTTCATGCCATGCTTGCTTGTGCCGTCTCCATGTGGGTGCTCCGCCCTTGCGTTCGCAAGGGTGAGAACGTCTACACCCTCTGCTTCCAGTATCCCGGCTTGCGCTTGCTGTGCGCGACGGCGATGATTGTCACTACGTCCGGGTCGTCAAGATAAACAACTGAGAATGGGAATCGAGGAAGAACGAACCGGCGGGTTCCGTACAAATACGTTGGCCAGCGCTGGGGCGATTCCGCAATTTCCCGGATCGCGTCGGATACTCTCCGGCGGAACTGCGCCGCAGCTGCGAGGCGTCTAGTTCGGTACCACCGCGCCGCGTCTCTGAATTCCTCGCGTGCTTCAGGATGAAATCGAAACGGCTTATTGTTCATCCGGGAACTCTTCAGCCATCTCGCGCAATACCTGTTCTCCCGGAATTGTCTTTACCCGTCCCGAACGAATATCTTCAACGCGGCGCTTGATTTCGTCATCCCACGCGGCTTCCACGCCTTCTTCGGCGGGTTCGTCGTCGAGGCTCTCGACCAGCCGGTCGATGAGCAGGCCTCTGTCTTCGCTGGAAAGCGCCAATGCCTTCTCCAGTAGTTCAGCGACTTGGGGTGTCATCTGAGCCATGACATCGCCATCTTACACCCGGCTCTCTTGCGGCGCGAAGGCGGGTCGGCCGGTGTGACCAGCGCCCTTTGCTTTCAATCACTTACCCCCATCCAGCGCCTCTTTTGCCCGCTAAACCCCGATTTTGCACCATTCATTGTTATGGCCGTGCCTTCCCGGCCAGCCATCGAATACTGTGTTTTTAGCGAGACCCAGGGGAAAGTGTAAGAAGGCGCGGAAACCAAGGTTGTTTAGCACCAGGGTTTTACAACCGGGATTTCGAAACCAGGTGTTCCGGAGAAAGGTTTTCCGGAAAAAGTTTTCCGATTCTCAGTCAGTAAGAGAAGCCACACTCCCGGGGAAACTTATTTCATCTTGCCCAGAGCACCGGGCTACAGGTTTTTGAAGTGAGCGGAGAGCCGCAGGCTATTCGCTAATTAAGAGGCCATAGGAGCCGAAAGCGAAATGCACAAGCCGATTAAATATGTAGAAGCAGCCGCCGTTGCCGCCGCCAAGGCAACATGGGTTGTATTCGACAAACTGAACCGCATCAAACCCAATCCGTCGCCCACGCCGAAGTGGAGTGAGAAGCCGCTGCTGAAGTCATACGAAAAGTCCAAGCCGCCACTGGGCTGGCCGCGCACCACCGATTCGCTCTGCCCGAAGTGCGTTCCGGAAATTCGCCAGCAGATTCTCGACGGTGAGTTGCCCCACGAAATTCTGCTCAACGAAAAAGTCGGCGAGATCAAGGCGCAGATCATCGAGCGCGACGGCAAGATCCTCATGGTGAAGGATTGCCCCATCCACGGCCACTTCGAAGACGTGATGTCGGTGGACACCGAATTTACGCAACACCTCGAAGAGGTTTTCCCCGGCCGCGACATTCGCGCGCACAACGATGAGAAGCTGCACCATCACGGATCGTCCACGGTGAAGTATGGCCGCGGTTCAGTGCTGACCATCGATCTGACTAACCGCTGCAACATGATGTGCGATCCCTGCTTCATGGACGCGAACCAGGTGGGCTTCGTCCACGAACTGACCTGGGAAGAAATCAAGACGATGCTCGACAACGCGATCACCATCAAGCCGCGCCGTCAGATGTCGGTGCAGTTCTCTGGTGGCGAGCCGACGCTGTCGCCCTACTTCCTGGACGCAGTGCGCTATGCGCGCCAGGTTGGCTACAACTCGGTACAGGCAGCGACGAACGGAATCGAGTTCGCAAAGAGTTTTGAATTCGCGCAGCAGGCGGTCGAAGCCGGCATGCGGTATGCGTATTTGCAGTTCGACGGAATCGGCAACGCGGCCAATGCCCATCGACTGGTCGGCAACTTGTTTGACGTGAAGCTGAAGGCGATTGAGAACCTGCACAAGGCGGGATGCGAAATCGTTCCGGTTGTAACGATCGTGAACGGCATCAACAACGAGCAGGTGGGCAGGATCATCAAGTTCGCGCTCGACAATCCGAAGACGATCAGCTTCCTGAGCTTCCAGCCGGTTTCGTTTACTGGACGCGACGAGGCTGTCACGGACGATCGCCGCGCCGCGCAGCGGTATACCCTCTCGCACCTCGCGCACGACGTGAAAAATCAGACGGGCCTCGGCGAGCCGAGCCGCGACTGGTTCCCGATTTCGTTCATGGGAACGTTCAGCGATTGGGCCGACCTGATGCACGCCCAGGATCAGAATAACGACTGGGGCCAACTATCTTGCGGTTGCCATCCAAATTGCGGAACTGGGATGGCCGTGATGATTGACAAGGAAACGAAGGAAGCGGTGCCGGTGACGGCGTTCCTGCACGGCGATCAACTCGCGAAGGATATTGCGAAGGTCAACGATGCGGCGCGGTCGAAATTCTGGACGGGCCTCGGCATGGCGCTGTGCCTGATGAAGAACTACGATCCGTTCCAGTCGCCGACGCACTTCAAGCTGATGGACTTGCTGAAGAAGTTCGATAAGAACTATCACGTTACGGGAAAAGACTACGGCAAGGTTGGTCCCGACCGGACGATTGACGACGTGATGAAGCGGCGGACGACCGATCGCTGGAACTTCCTCTTTATCGCGGGCATGTGGTTCCAGGATCTGTTCAACTATGACTTCCGGCGGACGGAGCAGTGCATTATTCCGTACGCGACGCAGGAAGGAGAGATTTCGTTCTGCGCGTACAACACGGGCGTGGGATGGCGAAATATCATCGAGAAGATGCACATGACGGCCACGCTCACCAAGTGGTACGAAGAGCACGGGCGGCATGAAATTTTCGCCGGTGGCAAGAAAGTGAAGATGGATGAACCGGCGACGGCGACTGAGTACCTCAAACTGCGCGAAGAGATTGTGACCAACGAACTGCAGCACGATCTCGACAAGCTGGGCATCGCGAAGAATGCGCGCGAAGAGAAAGTGCGGGCGCGGGATTTGAAGCAGAAGCAGACTGCTGACGCGAAGGCGGAAGCGCGTGGGCCGCAGATCAACGATGAGGCTTACAACGCACGCATGGCGGCAATATATCGCGAAGTCGTGTTGAAGGAGAAGCCGGTGGTTGCCGAGAATGGATTCATTCCACTGGGAGCGCTGACGAAGCCTAAGGGTGATGCGACTCAGGCCGAGAAGCCGGAGGTCGCGGAACCGGTGGCGGGAGACTAAAGCTTCTAGCTTTTAGCTTAAGAATGTGCGGGCCGCCTTTGGGCGGCCCGATTTTATTCTTGGCGTTTTCGAACTCCTTCGATGAGGATGCGGCGTGAAACGAAATGGGGCGTGGACGCACTATCTTCCAACTTGGTGTAGGAGGGGTTATGTCGGCTTTGGCGGAGCGCGTGCTTACTGTTGGCAGGCCTGTGGGGTCGCTGTCGTATGCGGTGTGGATACCGTTTCTGGGGGCGCTCTGGGTAGCGGCGAATGTGATTCTGGCGGTCGTGGGAACACAGATTTCTTATCCGCTGAGCTGTTCGTTTGCGGCGGGGATCATCAATGGCGTCGTGCTATCGGTGATTGCTGTCGCGAAGGCTAGTGCCAGATTTCAGGCGGGAACAACGGGGCTGCTGGGAGGTCTCAGCCTGAGCGGACTGCGGAGCGACGGCAGTCTGGTTTGGAAGACCATACAGGGGTTGCACAGTTTTGTGGACAGCGCGTTGAGCGGCATCGGGGACGAGAAGTTGCATCAGGCGATTGAGCGGGAAACGCTGTATATGGTGTGGACGATGATCTTTGTGGTGCTGGCATCGCTGGTGGCGGAGTGGGTGCGGACGGCGCAATCGGAGGCGTCGTAGGGCGGTCGAGGAGGATAGAGAATCAAAGTCCCTGATCGAAAGCCTGGGCCACCGGGTGACTGTTTCACCTTCTTACTACTCTAGGACGGCATTGTGGTCTTGGAGGCGGTCGTTCGCCAAGGCGGACGGCGTGTTCCGGGGACAAGAATTCAGCATAGGCAGGGCGACGCTGACGGTGGTTCCGGTTTGGCGGGAGTGAATCTCGAGGCGTCCGCCTAGCTCGCGGACGCGCTCACGCATTCCCGTGATGCCGACTCCGGCAGCGCCGGGCGAGGCGTTGAAGCGGCGCAAGCGTTCCTCGGAAATTCCCTTCCCGTTATCGTCTATTTCGAGTTTGAGGTGATCGCTCTCGCGGCGAAGGCGGACGCTTGCGGCAGAGGCTCCGGAGTGCCGGTGCACGTTGGTGAGACTCTCCTGGAGAACGCGAAAGAGAACGAGTTCGCGGTCGCGGGATGGGCGGTCCATCTTTTCGGGCACATCGCAGTCGATCTGGATTCCGCTACGCTTGGCGAAACCTTCGACGAACCAGCGTGTGGCGGAAGCGATGCCGGCCTCGTCAAGCAGAGGCGGGTGGAGAAGGTACGAGGTGGTGCGAACCTCCTGCAAGGCAGCGTCGGTCAGTGCGTTGAGGTCGTCGACGAGGAGGAGAAGATCGGGGCGCATGGTGCCGGCCTGACGGATGAGGGCTATGGACATTTTCATGGCGGCGAGGGTCTGTCCGGCGGTGTCGTGGAGTTCGCGAGCGATGCGGCGGCGTTCTTCATCCTGCAAGGTCATGAGGCGAACGGAGAGCTGGCGGAGTTGATCCTCGGTCTGCTCGCGGACGGCGATTTCGGATTCGAGACGAGTCAGGGCTTGCGAGAGTTCGTGCGTGCGTTCCTCGACACGGAGTTCGAGTTCGTCGTGTGCCAGGCGCAATTCCTGTTCGGCGCGCTGGCGTTCGCGGGCCTCGGCGGTGAGCGCGAGGAAAGTATTGCTCAGGCGGAGATGCTTGCCGCGGAAGGCGTCGCCGAGGACGGCGAGAACGGTGCAGACGAGAAAAGCGCCAACGATGTTGTGCATCTCGTGCTGGCGAATGAATTGGACGGAGTGGCGGGGATCGACGAAGAAATAAAGAATGCCGCAGAAGCCGAGGAGGCCGCTGAGGATGGCTGGGAGAATGCCGCAGACAACGGCGCAGTATGCGACTGCGATGTAGAGCGTAACGTAAAAGGCGACGTGGCCAAGAATGGGGTCGAGAAGCCAGCGAAGCAGGACGGCGACTGCGGCCGCGGCGATCGCGATCGCATAACGTGGGGCGATGCGCGAGCGCGGGAGTGGCGTGAGAATGGTCAACGCGCGCGCTGGGGAGGGACGTTGCATACAGCATCGATCACCAAAGGTCGGAGGATGCCTCCGAACCTCGGGGTGACTCTCAAATTGCAGTACGGGAAATTATGGACACTAAGGTTGAAGATGCACGGAGTGAAGAGAAAGTTGTCAGGGGTAGCGGCTGAGGCAGGAGAAAAATCGGCGAACGGAGGGCGAAAAAAGCGTCACCGGGGAAAATAGGTTTGAAGACGAGCGTTGCAAGCTTGTCGCTGTGGGCAGAGTTGGCGGGCAGGGAGTGTTCGCCGCACATTGTACAAAGTTGTGACATGGCGTTGACAATCCGTGACACGGTGTAGACCTAGGATGGTGCCCTGGCGGTCAGCGAATGTGAATCGGGGATCCCTGCGATGAAGGGGGTTCCGACATCCCTCTGCTCCTGGCGCAGCCTTCCAAAGGAGATTCCATATGCCGCGTCGCATTGCTGTGTTCACACTTGCTGTCGGACTCGCGCTGGTGTTCGTTTCCAGTGCGGCGGTAGCGCAGTACAAACTCACGAACCTCGTTTCGAATCAGGTAGGACGAGCGAATCACGTCGACCCGCAACTGGTGAACGGATGGGGACTAGTGTACGCGCCGGGTTCACCATTCTGGGTTAGCGACCAGGGATCGGGCTGGTCGACGCTCTACAACGCGATTGGGGTCAAGCAGGGATTGGAGGTGGCGGTCCCGTCGGCGAATGGGAAAGGGACAGGCCAGCCGACGGGAATCGTTTTCAACGGGTCGCAGGAGTTCAAGATTCAGGGATCGCCGGCGGTGTTCTTGTTTGCGACGCTGGATGGAACGATCAGCGGATGGGCGCCGAGTGTGAATCCGAACGAGGCGATTATCGTGGTCAACAATGCGAGTTCGGGCGCGACGTATACGGGATTGGCGATCACCAGTAATGCTTCCGGAAATCTTTTATTCGCCTCTGATCTGGCGAATAACAAAGTGGACGTGTACGACGCAAATTTCACGCTGGTGAATTCGTTTACGGATGCGACGGTGCCGGCGGGCTTTGCGCCGTTCAACGTGCAGGATCTGAATGGGCTGTTGTATGTGGCATTTGCGGCGCAAGATGAAGGGCCGGGAGGATATATCGATATTTATAGCGAGAGTGGAACGTTTTTGAAACGGCTGACCCAAGGTGGTCCGCTGAACCAGCCATGGGGATTCGCGGCGGCGCCGAGCTTTTTCGGAGCGCTGAGCAATACGCTGCTGATCTCGAACAATATCGATCACAACGGGACGATCAACGCGTTCAATGCGATCACAGGGGAGTTTGTGGGCGCAGTGAAGCAGGATGGGAAACCGATCCATATTGATCAACTGTGGGGCATTGAGTTTGGCGGCGGGGCGGCGAATAACGGGGCGAAGAACGAATTGTTCTTTACTGCGGGACCGAGTGGAAATCTGGCAGGTACGTTTGGAGTGATTCGGGTGCAGCCTTAAGAACAGTGCTCAGTACCTAGTACTCGGTACTCAGTTTTGGTTCTTGGCGATTCAGTTGGGCCGCTTTCGGGCGGCCTTTTTTGTTAGCAGTGTGGTTCGAATCGGCGGGCAAGGAGTAACAGGAGATTTTGCAAGTTGATGACATGGCGTTGACAAGTGAGAGGAGGGGGCAGGGGTAGGATGCGGGGACTGACAGGTCCGCGTGAGCTGTCAGCATTGTCTGGTCCAGACTCCCTAAATCCGTTGTCGAAATAAAGAGATTTTGTATGCAGAGTTTTGTTCGTCGCATTCTCACGATTGCTGTGAGCTGCGGGTTTGTGCTGGCGTTATCGGGCGCATCCTTCGGCCAATATTACACACACACGAATTTGGTTTCGAACCTGAATGGAGCGGCGCATAAGGATGTGCTGCTGAAGAATCCATGGGGATTGGCGTACGGGCCCGGGGCGCCATTCTGGATCAGCGATCAAGCATCGGGATGGTCGACGCTTTATGACGGGAAGGGGAATCCACAGACGCTGCAGGTGACCATTCCTCCGGCGATGGGGGCGGGCAAGGGGACGCCGACTGGGATCGTGTACAACGGGTCGTCTGAGTTTCAGATCGATTCGTGGACTTCAGCGTTTCTGTTTG